>JBGAPZ010000015.1:0-83682 GCA_044220975.1 Micropepsaceae bacterium
ATCGTCTTTTGAAGCGCCATGCCCCTCACCAAATCCAGTCTTGCTGTCTACCGACGCGGCCGCCCAGAACGGGCAAAAAAGACACTCAACGACCGCGACAATCGCCGCGGGGCGCACCTGGAAAGGCCGTCCCCAACGGCTTGCAGACAGCACCGGCTCCCCTCAAAGTCGGCACTACCCTGATGACCACTCGCCCGGGTGTTGTATGGTGAACCCAGTTCCCGGACAGATGGCTCCATCGCCACAAAAACTCTACAAGTGTGCTCGAATCGGTCTAAATGACTTGTTGTTTCGATTTATTACCGCAGAAATCCGCCATAAATCGACGCTTCGTATCCACGGCATAAACCATGGCATGTAAGTATTTCTGCGGTTTTCGCACTGCAGCGATTCCGCGTCCCCTTGAGTAGATGTGAAACGGCCCTCTCGATGACGGAGAGGGCCGTAAAACCGCGTCGCTTTGAGTACCGCCTGCTAATTCACCTGACGCCGCAGGAACGCTGGAATATCGAGTTGATCGTCGACCGGAGCGCTGTGTTCATCGTTGCGTACCCGGGCGGCCTGCTGCGCACGCGTCTGAAGCGAACGCGTTTCGCCTGGTTGTGCCGGCTCGTGAGAGAGCCGCATCGAGGCTGGATTGGCACGTTGCACCAGCGGCTTTTTCGGTGCGCTGCCGCCAATCGTGATGCCAAACATCGAGAAGCCGCCCGACTTCTTGGGCTCGCTTTGGAATTGCGGCGGTAGCGGTGGCAAAGGCTGCCGAACACGCGTGTACTCGCGCACCGGCAAGTCACGTGGTTCAGCGGGCACGGACTCGATGATCGCCGACTCGTAGACATGCGTCTCAACCGCGGCGCGGCTACGCTGATCGATGTCGCGAGCCCCTTCGATGGCAAGCCCGGATTGCACGATCTCGTGCTGCATCGTGTGCACCGGATGAAGCGGCGCAGACGCGCTAGCAGCAATTGGCGCAGCACCGGTTGCAACTTGCGCAGCCGGCGCACGGCGCGGCTCGGATTTCGCTTCCGGCGCCCGTACCACAACCGTTGCTGTTCGCGCCGGGATCGCCTGCGCTTTCGCTTCGATGGCGATGCCGGTCGCGACGACAGACACGCGCATCTTGCCGCTCATGCGTTCGTCGAACGTGGAACCGACAATGATGTTCGCTTCCGGATCGACTTCGGCGCGGATCTTGTTCGCAGCCTCGTCGACTTCGTAGAGCGTCAAATCCATGCCGCCCGTGATATTGATCAGAACCCCGCGCGCGCCCTTCATCGACGTGTGGTCGAGCAGCGGGTTGGAAATCGCAGCTTCGGCCGCTTCGATCGCGCGCCGTTCGCCCTCGGCCTCGCCCATGCCCATCATGGCCGTTCCCATCTCGCGCATCACCGTACGCACGTCGGCAAAGTCGAGATTGATGAGACCGGGCATCACCATCAGGTCGGTCACGCCGCGCACGCCGGCGTAAAGCACCTCGTCCGCCATCTCGAACGCCTTGGCAAACGTCGTCTTCTCGTTGGCAATCCGGAACAGGTTTTGGTTCGGCACGACGATTAAGGTATCGACGAACTCTTTGAGCTTCTCGATCCCTTCCTCGGCGATGCGCAGGCGGCGCTGACCTTCGAAGGAAAACGGCTTCGTCACCACGCCGACGGTGAGCACGCCCATTTCGCGCGCGATCTTCGCGATGACAGGTGCTGCACCCGTACCGGTGCCGCCACCCATACCTGCTGTAATGAAAACCATATGCGCTTGGTCGAGAACGGCTTTGATTTCATCGCCGCTCTCTTCCGCGGCCGCGTAGCCGATGTCCGGCCGCGATCCCGCGCCCAAGCCTTGCGTGAGCTTGCCGCCAAGTTGAATGCAATGATTGGCCTTCGAGTGCACGAGCGCCTGCGCGTCCGTGTTCGCGACGATGAACTCGACGCCTTCAAGTTCCGACGCCACCATGTTGTTGACGGCGTTGCCGCCGGCACCACCCACCCCAAACACGAGAATGCGGGGCTTCAGTTCCGTAAAATCAGGCGCTTTAAGGTTGTTGATGGCCATCGCTCACTCTCCATGCGTGACCTTCCCAATCAAAACACCGCACCAGTCGCGCGTTTTCGCGCTTGTTCTTCTAGTCATGCGCCAGCAGGAGTTAAAAATTCTCTTTAAGCCAGCGGGTTAGCCCACCGAGTCCCTGCGGGGCAGCACCATGAGTACCATAGGCAAGTTCCGGTGCATCGGCGTCGTCCCGCGAAATCTTCACTTCGTTCGGCCGCTGTGACGCCCAAATCGCAAGTCCGGCACAGCCCGCAAACGCCGGCCCACTAGCCGCCTCGGCCAATCCGCCTAATCGTACGGGCCGTCCAATTCGCACCTGCTTCGAGAGCACCCGCGCGGCCGTCTCGCGCGCGCCGTTCAGCTGTGCAGCGCCGCCCGTCAACACGACGCGGCGTCCAGAAATCGATGAAAGCCCAGAGTCAGCCAACCGGTCCCGCACCAACTCGAAAGTCTCTTCGATGCGAGGTTGGATGATCCCGGTCAGGACGGAGCGCGAAATTTGGCTCTCGCCCTCGCCGTCGTCTTCGCCGAGGTGCGCAATTGTGATCAGGTCGCGTCCATCGTTCGGCCCCGAAAACGCGCTGCCATGCAGTGTTTTGATCCGCTCGGCATTGGCAAGCGAGGTTGAAAGCCCGCGCGCAATATCGCTCGTCACATGGCTGCCACCGACGGGCAGCACGTCGGACAGGACCAAGTTTCCATCGAAAAACACGGCAATCGAAGTCGTTCCGCCACCCATGTCGATGACGGTCGCACCAAGCTCCATCTCGTCCGCGACCAACGTCGCAAGGCCTGCGGCATAAGACGTTACCGCTTTGCCGGAAATGTCCAAGTGGCAACGATCGATGCAGGATTCCAAGTTCCGGATCGGCCCGGAGGCAGCCGTCACCGCATGCATGGAAACGCCAAGCGTGTCGCCGACCATACCGCGCGGATTGCGAATGCCGCGGCTGCCGTCGATGGCGAAACTCCCCGCCATGCAATGAATGATCTCGCGCTCGGGCGACGGCCCCTGCGCGCGGCCGGTGGCGTAGGCTCGGCGGAGGTCTTCTTCGCCGACCTCATGACCCGCGATTGAGACCTCCACGTTGATCGTACGGCTCTGCGGCTGGCCGCAGGAAATGCCGACGACAGCGTCTTTCAGCGTAATTCCGGCCATTCGCTCCGCCTGCTCGACGGCAGCACGGATGGAATTCTCGGCAGCGTTGATGTCGATGATGGTAGCGCCGCGCACACCGCGGCTCGCGTGATGTCCCACGCCCAGCACTTTAAGCTGCGGCTCCCCGGTCTCGCGGCCGGGTACGATCTTGACGATGAAGCAGGCGACCTTGGAGGAGCCGACGTCGAGCGCAGCAACGATCCCGCCTTTGTGCGAGCGCTGTCCTTTCCCCGTCCGTCCCTTACCGATCCCAATGACCATCAAGTTTCCCTGCCGCCGGCGGGCCGCGCCGGAGTAATCAGCGGCGACCCGGGCGGCAGCTTGACGATGAAACGGTCCGGGTAGCGAAGATCGATCGCCGTAATATCCCGCGCGAGAATATTCTGCTCGCGTTCGAGCCGGACCAGCTCTGCCAAGGCCGCTTCCGCGCCTTCCTCTGGCAGACGTACCTCAACGGCGTTATCAAGCTGTAAATTCCAACGTCTTTCACCCACTCGCACGGCGATTTTCACACGTGACTTTAAGTTCGGTTGCGTCGCAATAAGCCTCAATAGTGACGCCACGGCCGTCTCGGCACCTTGCCCGACGACGAGTGGTAGAGATGCAAAGCGCGCCGGATCTTCACCCGCGATCGGATGACCATCGATATCGATGACCGTCTTCGCACCGTCCTTTTGCCAAACGGCGACTGGTGTACGCTCAACGATGCGAACCACAATGCGATCGGGCCAAACCCGGCGAACTTCCGCCGATTTGACCCAAGGCAGCGCCTCGATCCTTGCCCGCGCTTCATCGACGTCGACATAAAGCATCAGATCGCCGCGCTTGATCCCGAGCATGCGCACGATCTCGCGCTGCGCCGTTTCATTGCGGCCTTCCAGCGCCACCGCTTGAACCGTGAACCCGGCACCCGCCATGGCGCCTTCCCCTGCGTCTTGAAGACCGGCGAGCGCTGCCGAGACGTGCCCGCCGGAAAACAAACCGGCAAACACTGTCACGAGAAAAAACATTCCGACGGCGAGGCCCCAAACGAGTGTCCAACGCGCGGCGCCTAGTGCGGAGGCGAGCCATCGGCTGGTGACGCTTTCATCCCTTCGGCCCCGCTTCGACCGCACGACGCGCGGCTTTCCCTTGGCCGGCGCTCGCTTCCGCTTTGGCGGCGGCGGCACATCGTCGTCGTCGATGGATGATCCGACTAACGATCGCATGATGCATCCTCAACCATCCAGCGGCACAGCGCGCCGTAGGAAATGCCTTTGTAGGCCGCTTGCTCCGGCGCCAGCGACGTCGGCGTCATGCCCGGTTGGGTATTCGTCTCCAGAATGATCAGTCGCCCCGGCTCACCCTTGGTGTCGTCGTAGCGCAGATCGGTGCGGCTCACGCCACGACAGCCAAGCGCCACATGCGCACGAACCGAGATATCCATTGCCTCTTCATAGATTTTCCCCGGGATCTTCGCTGGCACCACGTGCTCCGACCCGCCATCCGAGTACTTGGCTTCGAAGTCATAGAACTTCGTCTTTGCCACGATTTCGGTCACGGCAAGCGGCTTGCCGTCCATAACAGCAACCGTCAGCTCGCGTCCCGGCACGAATTCTTCCACCATGACCTCGTCACCCAAATTCCAATCGGGGCTCGTCAACTGCTCGGGCGGACGATTGTCCCCAGGTCGAATAATAAAGACCCCAACGCTTGACCCCTGATTAACGGGCTTGATCACGAATGGCGCTTTGATCCTTGTTTGTTTCGCGACGTCGTGACGCGAAACGACGACGTCGTTGACGATCGGCAAGCCCGCACCCCGAAACACCGCCTTCGCCCGCTCCTTGTGCATTGCAACGGCCGAGGCCAAGACGCCTGAGTGCGTGTAGGGGATACCCATAATCTCGAGCAGACCCTGAACACACCCGTCCTCGCCCCACTGCCCATGCAGCGCGTTGAAGCAAACATCGGGCTTCAGCTTAGCAAGCACATCGGCAACATCGCGCCCCGCGTCGATCTCTGTGACCTTAAAACCCTCATCGCGCAACGCTTGCGCGACGCCCTTGCCGGTCACAAGACTGACCGGCCGCTCCGCCGACCACCCGCCCATCAAAACCGCGACGTGCCGTTGCTCGGCCATTGGCATCCTCCAAACAAAATCAGACGTGGAAACTAGCGCTCGCGCGGAGACGTTGCGCAAGCAACCAGAAGATGGGCGTCACGCCCGCTTTCCAATTCTCTTGATCTCCCACTCAAGCTCGACGCCCGTCGCGGCTTTGACTTTCGCGCGAACCTCTTCGCCGAGGTCTTCGATCTCGTTCCCGGACGCGCGCCCATGATTGATCAGGAAATTGCAATGCATCGTCGACACTTCAGCATCGCCGCGCCGCATACCCCGGCAACCGGCGCGATCGACCAGTTGCCAAGCTTTCTCGCCCGGCGGATTCTTGAACGTCGAACCACCTGTGCGGCTTTTGATGGGTTGCGTCGTAGCACGCGCATCGGTGATCTCATTCATGCGCATTTCGATGGCGACCTTGTCGCCGGGCGCTCCCTCAAATAGCGCATCAACGAAAATCAAGTCCGTGGCCACGCTCGAGCGTCGGTACTCAAAGCCCATATCCGCTTTCGTAAGCCGTACACGCTCACCTTTGCGATCGAGCGCAGTCGCTTCGACGAGAACGTCTTTGAACTCGCGTCCATATGCGCCCGCATTCATGCGCAGGCCACCACCGACAACGCCCGGAATCCCCCGCATAAATTCAAGTCCCGAGAGCCCAGCGTCCAACGCCGCCTTCGACACGGCAACATCGAGCGCCGCAGCACCGGCGCGAATGCGGTGTTGCGCTTCCGCCGAAATGTTCATGAACCCACGGCCGAGGCGGACCACCACGCCGTCGACGCCACCGTCGCGAACCAACAGGTTCGATCCGACGCCAATCACCGTCAACGCAACGTCGGCAGCCACACCTTTCAAAAACACCGCGAGGTCGTCTGCATCGGGCGGAATATAGAGCACTTCCGCAGGCCCGCCTGCGCGAAACCATGTGAGGTCCTTGATCGCCGCGTTCGCCTTATAAGGCCCCTTCACGCGCGGAAGCCGCGCGATCAGATCGCTCGCTGCCGCCGTCTGCATCGCTAGCTTTTGCCTTCGCTCAGAGCTTGCAGCTGGCTCGGCAACAAATTGGCCCAGTTGGTAATCGTGCCCGCACCCATGCACACGACATAGTCGCCGGGCTTTGCAATCTCGGAAACGACTTTCGCGAGATCCTCCGGCGACTGCAGCGCCACGACGTTGCGGTGCCCGTGCGCCCTCATGCTTTCGACAAGCGCGTCACGCGAGACGCCAGCCAGCGGCTGTTCGCCCGCCGGATAGACATCCGACACGACAACCGTATCAGCGCCGTGCATGCACGTCGAAAATTCTTTGAACAGATCCTTGAGGCGCGAGTAGCGGTGCGGCTGCACGACGGCAATCACGCGCCCCATCGCAACCTGACGCGCCGCCTTCAGCGCCGACAAGATCTCGACCGGGTGATGCGCATAGTCGTCGATGATCGTGACGCCGTTCCAAACGCCGGTCTTCGTAAACCGGCGCTTCACGCCTTCGAACTGCGCCAACGCCTCGCGCACCGTCACGTCCGGCACGCCAAGCTCGCGCGCCACCGCAATTGCAGAAAGCGAGTTCTGCACATTGTGCTCGCCCGGCATCGGCAGCGCGAGCCCCGCCAGCGTGCGCGATCCGCCCTTCACGCGGTCGGACAACATGACGTCGAAGTGCGAAACGCCGCCCTCGAACCGCACGTTGACCGCACGCACGTCGGCCTGAGGGCCGTAGCCGTAGGTAATCAACCGCCGATCGCTGACCCGCCCGATCATCGACTGAACTTCCGGATGATCTATGCAAAGCACAGCAAACCCATAGAACGGAATATTCTCCACGAACGTATCGAACGCCCGCTTCAAACCCTCAAATCCCCGATAGTGGTCCAGATGTTCGGGATCGATGTTTGTCACGATCGCAATCGTCGCCGGCAGTTTCACAAACGTGCCGTCAGATTCGTCCGCCTCGACGACCATCCACTCGCCTTGGCCAAGCCGCGCGTTCGTGCCGTAGGCGTTGATGATGCCTCCGTTGATGACTGTCGGGTCGAACCCACCAGCTTCAAGCAACGACGCGACCATCGTTGTTGTCGTCGTCTTGCCGTGCGTACCCGCAATCGCGACCGCACTCTTCAGGCGCATCAATTCGGCCAGCATCTCCGCACGCTTGACGGTCGGAATTTGTCGCGCCCGCGCTGCTGCGAGTTCCGGGTTGTCGCCCTTCACCGCCGACGAATAGACGACGACCGCAGCCTCGCCCAAATTCTCCGCCGCATGCCCAATCGAAATCTTGATCCCTTGGCCGCGAAGTCGCTTTACGTTCGCGCTCTCGGCCGCATCCGAACCTTGGATCTTGTAGCCAAGATTGTGCATCACCTCAGCGATACCGCTCATGCCGATGCCGCCGACACCGATGAAATGCAGAGGGCCAATTTGCAGAGAAAGCCGGCTCATGAGGCCGTAAACTCCGTGAAGTAAGATCAGGGCTTGAAGCCGCCGACCTCATCCACGAGATCGGCCAACTTCGAAGCGGCGTCGCTTCGCCCTAGGCTTAGCGCTTTCGCCGCTGCAGCCTCAAGCAAAACCGGGTTTTGCGCCAATTCTGTGACCTTCGTGGCAAGTTTTTCGGCGGTGAGGCTCGCCTCTTTGAACGCCCAGGCGGCGCCCTCGGCGGCAAGTTGCCCAGCGTTAACGCTTTGATGGTCGTCCATCGCGAACGGATAGGGGATCAGGATCGAGGGCCGCCCAACCGCACAAAGCTCCGTCACGGTGGAGGCGCCTGCCCGGCTGATCACCAGATGCGCCGCAGCGAGACGCTCGCCCATGTCGCCGAAAAACGGCGCCACCGTAGGCTCAAGCCCCATCGTCGCGTAGCGTGCTTTTGCGGCGTCTAAATCCTCCGGCCGGCATTGCTGCGTAAGCTTGATCCGCTTGCGCAAGCCTTCGGGCAACTTCGCAATAGCCTCCGGCACCAGTGTTGCAAACACCCGTGCACCCTGGCTGCCGCCGAAGACGAGCAGATTGAACGGTTGGTCCACCGCCGGAATGGCGTACGGACGCCTCGCTGCAATCACGGCCGGACGGACGGGATTTCCCGTCACTGTCACCAGCGGCTGCAAAATCGGATCGAGATGCGTGAGCTTCTGAAAGGCCGACGCAATCTTCGTCACGTTTGGCGACAGCCAGCGGTTCACGCGGCCCAGCACCGCATTTTGCTCGTGTATGATGGAGGGCAAACCCAGTCGCGCCGCAGCGAACATCGTCGGCAGGGCCGGATAACCGCCAAACCCCACGACCACGCTGGGTTTCAAGCGGCCAAGCGCAAAGTAGGCAGCAAGCGCGCCACGGCCCAATCGTGCAAACGCCATTCCCTTCCCAACCAACCCGCGCCCGGCAAACGTCGCCGACGGCACGGTCACGATCTGCGCTTGCGGAAATCTTTGTGCGTAATTCTGCCCGCGGTCATCGGTCATCAATATGACTTTGCGTCCACGCTTCGCCAACTCTTGCGCCAGCGACTGCGCCGGGAAGATGTGCCCGCCGGTTCCGCCAGCCGCAATGACGACGGGGCCGGGCATCACCAACCTCGTTGAGAGGAAGCACGCCGCCGCGTGAGCGCAAGCAACATGCCGACCGTCAGCGCCAGCGCCAATGTCGATGAACCGCCATACGACACGAAGGGAAGTGTCATCCCCTTCGCCGGAATCAGGCTCAAAGTCACCGCGATGTTGATCGCCGCCTGCAAACCGAACATCGTTGCCAAGCCGGACGCAGCCAACTGCACGAAATGATCGCGCTCATCGACAGCATGCCGCAACGCGCGAACGACGATGACACCAAACAGGACGATAAGCACGGTGCACGCGGCAAGCCCGAACTCTTCGCCGGCGACTGCGAAAATGAAATCCGAATGGGCATCCGGCAGGACGAACTTCACTGAGCCTTCACCAGGACCGACACCGCCGAAGCCACCTTGCGTGAACGCGTTAAGCGACGTGTCGACCTGAAACGTGTCGCCTTCGGCGCTCCAAAATCTGTCGATGCGACTCGCGACGTGAGGCACGAACAGGTAAGCACCCACGCCGCCGCCAACACCCGCCGCACCGAATACAGCAAGCCATTGCCACTTAAGGCCGGCAAGAAAGAACATTGCGATACATACGATTGTGGTCAGCATCGTCTGCCCAAAATCGGGCTGCAAAACCAGCAAACCGCCGAACGCCGCATAGACGAATCCGGCTATCAACGCGCCCGGAAATCCAGGTGTTCGATTACTTTCCGCAAGCGCGGCCGCTGCGAGCACAACGAATGCGGGCTTCGCAAATTCCGACGGTTGAATCGAAAACGGCCCGAACGCCAGCCAGCGATGCGCTCCCTTGATCTCGGGACCAATGAACAGTGCCGCAATCATCAGCAGCAGCGAGACGACGTAAACCACAAGCGCAAGCCGGCGCACGTCGCGCGGCGTGGCCAGCGACACGACGATGATCGCAATCAACGCCGGCGCAACGAAACTTAGTTGACGATAAACGAAAAAGAACGGCTCGACCCCGATGCGACCTGCCACCGCCGGGCTCGCTGCCAAGGTGAGCAGCACGCCGGACACAATCAACGACCCTACCGCCGCCAACGACCAACGGTCGATTGTCCACCACCAGTTGGCGATCAAACTGCGGTCCGTGCGCGAAAGCAACGCCATCAGGCACGTTCCTTAAGCCGCGCCTCGTCGGCGATCAGCTTGAACACACGTTTGAACTCCAAGCCGCGCTGCTCGAAGTCGCGGAACTGATCGAACGACGCACACGCGGGCGACAGGAGCACAACAGGTTCTCCTGCGGAGCCAGCAGCATCCTTTGCCGCCGCCCGCATTGCGGCTTCCAGCGTTCCGGACTTCGTGAACGAAACGTGCGCCCCAAGCGTCGCAGCGAACGCGTCCATCGCGTCGCCGATCAAGTACGCGCGCGTGATCCGCGGAAAGAACGGCGCAAGGCTTTCGATCCCCCCGGCTTTCGCCTTACCGCCCGCGATCCAATAGATGTTATCGTAACAAGCCAGCGCGCGTGCGGCGGCATCCGCATTCGTCGCCTTTGAGTCGTTGACGAAGTGCACGCGGCCAACATGGCCCACCAACTCGATACGATGCGCCAAACCGGGGAACGAAGTCATCGCCGGCGCAATCTCGGCCGGATCGACGACAAGCGGCCGAACCGCAGCGTAAGCGATCGCCGCGTTCTGCCAGTTGTGCGCGCCCGGCATGCGCGTCAGCGTACGAAGGTCGCGCACCTCTCGTGACGCCGCGCCCGTGGAATCGTAGAGGTTCCCATCCAGCACGAAGATGCCGCGCCCGAGCACCTTTCCGATCGATACCGGCGTCACCGCGACGCCAATGCGAACCGAGAGCTTCGTGAAAATCTCGGACGAAAGCGCATCGTCAACGCCGACGACCGCATGATCGCCGCGACCTTGATGTCGAAAAATGTTCGCTTTGACGGCGGCGTAATTATCGATCGTGCCGTGCCGGTCGATATGATCCGGCGTGATGTTGATCAGCACTGCCACATCCGGCCGAACCGACGGCGTCAGATCGATCTGGTATGAACTCATTTCGATGACGTACGCGCGCCGCGGCGAAGGTGGCGCGAGCTCGAGAATGGGCTTGCCGATATTGCCGCCAACCTCGGCGTCGTACCCAAGCTGCGACAGCAAATGTCCAATCAGCGCGGTCGTTGTCGACTTGCCGTTCGTACCGGTGATGCAAACGATTTTGGGATGCGTGCGGTCGCTCTCGGCAGGGCGCACGACGCGGAAGAACAGCTCCACGTCGCCGATGACTTCCGTTCGCGCTTCCTGCGCTTTGACCACGAACGGATGGGGCTTAGGATGCGTGAGCGGCACGCCGGGACTCAAGACCAACGCTGCGACGCCGTGCCAGTCGATGCCAGCGAGATCGCGAATCGTAACGCCGGCGCCTGCTGCCGCTTCGCGCGCATCAGGCTTGTCATCCCAACCGACAACCTCGGCACCACCCGCGATCAAGGCGCGCGCGGCCGAAATCCCCGATCGCGCAAGCCCGAAAACGGCGACGGTTTTGCCCTTGAAGAGCGGAACGGCGATCACCGGTTCACCTGATCTTCAACGTTGCAAGGCCGATTAGCGCCAAGATCACCGAAATGATCCAGAACCGGATGACGATGGTAGGTTCGCGCCAGCCGAGCTGCTCGAAATGGTGATGGATCGGCGCCATCTTGAACACGCGCTTACCAGTGAGCTTGAACGACGCAACTTGGATCATCACCGACACGGCCTCGAGCACAAAGAGCCCGCCGATGATGCCGAGTACGATCTCATGCTTGATGGCCACCGCCATCGTTCCAAGCATACCGCCCAGCGCAAGCGAGCCAGTGTCGCCCATGAACACCATCGCCGGAGGCGCGTTGTACCAAAGGAACCCGAGCCCCGCGCCAAGCAACGCCCCGCACAACACCGCAAGCTCGCCGGTACCGGGCACATAAAGCAGCTGCAAATACGTTGTGAAATCCGCGCGCCCCACAACGTAGGCAATGACGCCGAAACTGGATGCCGCAACCATCACCGGCACGATCGCAAGCCCATCAAGCCCGTCCGTCAAATTTACCGCGTTTGACGCGCCCACGATCACGAGCAAGCCGAAGACGATGAAAAGCGCACCAAGCGGAATGACGAGATCTTTTAAGAACGGCAACGCGATGGTTCCGGAAAGCTTCGGCGACGCCGGCCCCCCCATTGTCCGGTGCAACTCCATGATCACGATCACGGCCGCAATCGAAATGATCCCTTGCACCAACAGTTTGAAGCGGCCCGAGACACCGTCGGACGAACGCTTCGTGACCTTGAGATAGTCGTCCCAAAACCCGAGCATACCAAACCCGAGCGTTACGCCGAGCACAGTCCAAACGTACAGGTTCGTGAGATCGGCCCAGAGCAGGGTCGATACCGTGAGCGCGATCAGAATCATAAACCCGCCCATAGTGGGCGTGCCCTTCTTCTCAAGGATATGGCGTTGCGGTCCGTCTTCGCGGATCGGTTGCCCCTTGCCCTGTTTGACCTTCAACCAGCGGATCAAAGGCGGACCGATAATGAACGCGATGATCAGAGCCGTCATCATCGCGCCGCCGACGCGGAACGTGATGTAGCGAAAGACATTGAACAATTGGAACTGATCGGCGAGCGGAACGAGGAAATAGTGAAGCATGAAACCCCGCCTAATGGTGCGCCGTCGCGAGAGCCTTGAGTGCTTCGACCACGAGACGCATCTTTGAACCGTTGGAGCCTTTGACCATGACGACGTCGCCAGCCCGGACCGTGTCCGCGACCACACGCGCGATCTCGGACGATGCGCTTGCATAACCGCCGCGCTGCCGCGCGGCAATTGCCTGCCAAAGACTATTCATGAGCGGACCGCT
This sequence comes from Micropepsaceae bacterium, assembly GCA_044220975.1. Lineage (GTDB taxonomy): Bacteria > Pseudomonadota > Alphaproteobacteria > Micropepsales > Micropepsaceae > SZUA-430. The sequence goes on from JBGAPZ010000015.1 coordinate 12,733, forward strand.
CGCAAACACGAGATCGATGCCATGTTCGGCAAGCGGTTTCGCGAGGCCTGCGTGCAGTTCTCCGCCTGTCGGCCCAAGCTCCAGCATGTCTCCGAGCACCGCGATGCGCCGTCCGCCGGGCCCCGGTTTCACGCGCCCCAGTGTCGCGATCGACACAGCCATCGATAGCGGATTGGCATTGTAGCTCTCGTCGATCAGATCGAACGCGCCCTTCGCCGCGGTGATTCGTTGCCGCGCGCCACGCCCGGCAAGGGCGCTTAGCGACGCCATGTCGGCGGCGGCCCGTTCCACATCGGCGCCCAGCGACGCGATCACTGCGAGCACGCCCAAACTGTTCAGCGCCCAATGCTCGCCGGGTGCACCCACCCGGTACCGCAAAGATTTGCCGAACATCGTGATACCGACTTCCGTTACGTCCTCACCAAGCTGAAGATCGGTGAGACGCACATCGCACGTTGGCGCGCGTCCGAACGTCAGTACGCGCGACGGCTTCGCCTTCCCCGCGCGCTCTTTCAATTGCTCAGTCCATTCGAGATCGCCGTTGATGACGGCAACAGCCCCGGGTTCCAGACCTGAAAAAATTTCGGCCTTCGCATCTGCGATGCCCGCAACCGACGAGAAATGTTCAAGATGTACGGCGGCCACCATCGTGACGATCGCCACGTGCGGTCTGACCTGTGCCGTCAGCGGTGTAATCTCGCCCGCGTGGTTCATCCCGATTTCGAAGATGCCGTATTGCGTGTCGAGTGGCATCCGCGCGAGCGATAGCGGTACACCCCAAAGATTGTTGTAGGACGCAGCAGACGCATGCGTGCGCCCCTGCAATTCCAACAGATGGCGCAGCGCCTCCTTCGTACTTGTCTTGCCGACGCTGCCTGTCACCGCGGCAACACGTGCACTCACCTCGGACCGTCGCGCGCTTCCGAGCGCTTCAAGCGCCATCTGCACATCGCGCACTTTGATCAGCTTGTCCGCAGCAACACCTGTCACGTCGCGCGACACCAATGCTGCAGACGCACCGCGTTTGATCGCATCAGCCACAAAGTCGTGCCCGTCGCGCGCGTCTTTCAGAGCCACAAACAAGTCGCCGGTCTGCAGCGTCCGCGTATCGATGGAAACACCGGCGATCGCGGCATCACCGACCGCAGCACCACCTGTCACGGCAGCAACTTGTTTCACAGTCCAGAGCGAACTCATCCCTGCCCTTTCATTCGCGCAATCACGGCGCGCGCCTCATCCGTGTCGTTGAAAGGTCTGACCTCGCGGCCAACGATTTGCCCAGCTTCGTGCCCCTTGCCCGCGATAACAACGACATCGCCATGATCTGCACTCACGATAGCCATCTCGATCGCCTTCGCGCGATCGCCGACCTCGTGTGCACCAACGGCACCCTGCAGCACCGCCCGCCGGATCGCCGCTGCATCTTCGGTACGCGGATTGTCATCGGTCACGATCACACGATCTGCATAGGCTTTCGCCGCTGCTCCCATCAAGGAACGCTTGCCGGGATCGCGATCGCCGCCACACCCGAACACAACCCAGAGTCTCGCCGCCGTATGCGGCCGCAACGCCTTTAGAACAGTCTCAATCGCATCCGGCGTGTGCGCGTAGTCGACATAGACCGGCACGCCGACGGCCGAAACACCAACCTTCTGCAACCGCCCCGGCGCACCCTCAAGCTCACGCAGCGCTTCGAACACCGCCGCAGCGTCGCCGCCCAATCCCAACACTAGACCGGCCGCGACCATCGCGTTCGACGCTTGGAACCCGCCTGCAAGTGGCAATGCGACATCATACGTGCGTCCATCCCAAACAACCGCGAGTGTCTGCCCGTCGCCACGTGGCTCGCGTTTGGCGATGCGCAGGTCGCCGCTCTTTTCGCCCACCATGATCAAATGCTGGCCACGCGTCTTCGCAGCGCGTGCAAACGCGTCGGCCGACGGACTGTCGACATTGATTACCGCAACGCCATTCGGCGGCAGCACCTCGCTGAACAAACGCAGCTTGGCTTGCTCATACGCTTCAAGCGTCTCGTGATAATCGAGATGATCGCGCGTCAGGTTCGTAAACGCCGCCGCCTTCAGCTTCACGCCGTCGACGCGATACTGTGCCAGACCGTGGCTCGACGCTTCGAACGCAACATGATCGACGCCCTCGTCGACAAGCTCCGCAAGTAGCCGGTGAATCTCGACCGGATCGGGCGTCGTATGTCCGAGCGGCTTGGTTCCATGGGGTGACACGACCCCGACAGTGCCGAAGCTCGCCGCCTTATACCCGAGCTTCGTCCAAATCTGGCGAACGAACGAGGCGATGGACGTCTTCCCATTCGTGCCCGTTACCGCAGCAATCGTTTGCGGCTGCCTGCCATAAAACCGCGCCGCAATGGTGGACAAACGCTTGCGTGGATTAGCGTCGACAATCGCGACCGTCGATCTGGTCTCGGCACGTATTGCTTCATTGCCGAGAATGGCAACAGCACCCTTCGCAATCGCATCTTTGACGAACGCAGCACCGTCAAGCTTCGCACCGGGCAACGCCGCGAAGAGATACCCCGGCTTCACCGCACGACTGTCCGCGGTTACGCCTGTGATCTCGAGATCGGCGCCTGAGATATTCGGAACAAGGGCGCTAAGTCGCATGGGCTCAATGGAAGTCCTCATACGATGCCACGGTGGTGGGAACGCCCTGTTTCGGATCGGCGGGGGTCACGGGTACGTTCAGCATCGGCGCAATGCGCGCGATCACTTTGCCCGCCGTTGGTGCCGCCGTCCACCCCGCCGTGGCAAATCCCTTCGTCGCCTCTGTCGGCTGTGGCTCATCAAGCAAGACAAGCACCAGGTAACGCGGATTCTTCGCAGGAAACACGCCCATGAAAGAGTTCAACAAGGCCGTGTGCTCATACCCGCCCGTGCTCGCCTTCTCTGCCGTTCCAGTCTTTCCGGCGACGGGATAACCAGGCACGTCAGCCAAAGAGCCTGTGCCCTGCGTCACAACCATGCGCAACAGATCGCGCATCTGCGCGCTCGTGCCCTCGCTGACCACCCGCGTGAACGGAACGACCTCGGCCGGGTCTCGCTTAAGCAGCGTGGGCTTCACAAGCCGTCCGCCGTTGACGAGAGCCGCGCTCGCGGCCGCGACATGCAACGGTGTCACCGCAATTCCGTGGCCGTACGCCACTGTCATCGTCTCGAGGTCACCCCACCGCGCAGGTACGATCGGCGTGCCGGTCTCTTTGATCTGGCTGGCGATCGGTGTGAGCAGACCCATCTTGGCGAGATAGGCGCGCTGTATCGGTGTTCCGACGACAAGCGCCATCTTCGCTGTGCCGATGTTCGACGAGTGAACGAAAATCTCGGGCACTGTCAAAAACCGGTTCTCGGGATGAAAATCCGAGATCGTAAAACGCCCGGACGTAATCGGGTTTGTCGCATCGAATTGCGACACCAGAGTCACCTTCGCCGAATCGAGCGCCATCGCCGTCGTAAACGTCTTAAACGTCGAGCCCATCTCGTAGACGCCCAAAGTCACGCGATTGAACAGACCGTCTTTCGTCGCCCGACCGGGCTCGTTCGGGTCGAAATCGGGCAACGACGACAATGCCAGGATCTCGCCGTTGTCGACGTTCATCACAATGCCGGCCGCAGCCTTCGCGCGAAACGTCGCCATCGCGGCAGCAAGCTCGTCGGCAAGCGCGTGCTGCACGCGAAGATCGAGCGACAACTCCAGCACGCTGCCGCGATTGCGCTTTTCCAGGATCAGGTCTTCGACACCGCGCTCGACGCCCGCCAGCCCATGATTGTCCACATTCACATAGCCGAGCGCGTGGGCCGCGGTTCGCCCATTCGGATAAACACGCCGCGGCTCCGACCGGAAGTGCAGCCCCGGAATCCCAAGCTGACGCACGGCTTCCTGTTGGCGCGGAGGCACATCGCGTTTGATCCATACGAACGCCTGACGACTGGAGAGTTTCTGCGTAAGGCCCTTCGCATCGAGCCCCGGCATGATCGCCTGCAACGCTAGAGCCGTTTCTGCCGGATCCCAAACCACGCGCGCATCGGCATAGAGCGAAGCCGCTTGCAAATCCGTCGCCAGGATTTCGCCGGTGCGGTCGACGATATCGGCCCGGTAGTACGAGCCATCGCTCGTGACGCGCGCAGCTGCGCGAGACGCGCCTTCGCGGAACATCGTGACCTCGACGAGCCGCCCGAACAGCACCGCAAACACCACGCCGAAGATCGCCAATGCGTAAGTCAGCCGTTGCCGCGTACGCGCCATGGCCGCTTTCGCAACGCCTTCCAGGGTGATCCGGTCCTCAAGTTTCACGGAACCGCCTGCGGCAACGCCGGTTTGAAGCGGGGCCTTGGGGCGTTCGGTACCACTCTTGGCGGTAGCTCGCTCGCTTCGACGATTTGCGATGCATCGGCAGACGACGGATTGCGCAGCGGCAATGACGCTAGCACCACGATCTGCGAGGCGCCCGGTTGCTTCAGCGGCAAATGCTCCCGCGCCAACGTCTGCAATCGCTCCGGTTGATTCAGATAAGACCACTCCGCCTTCAGCACGCGGATCGCTTCCTGCTCGCTCACGAGCGACGCCTTGAGCGCCGTGAGCTCGCGCTCTTGGCCCTGCACGCGCGAGACGCCGTTGTAGAGCTCAAAGCAAATGAGCGCGAGCAAAGCAACGCCGCTGACGCCCACAAAACGGATCACGCGCGCACCTCGGGAAGCACGCCGGCCTTGATCGCATCGTAGGGAATTGCCGGCGCGCCGGTACGAACAGCCGAGCGCAGCTTCGCCGAACGCGACCGCGGATTGCGCAGAAGTTCCGCCCTGCCCGGTGCCACGGCGCGCTTCACATCGAGTTGGAACGAGGCGGTCGGCGCACTCACCGGTGCAACGGGCATATGCCGCGATCCTTGCGAAACCTTGCCGGAACGCTCCGCCAGAAACTGCTTCACGATCCGGTCTTCAAGCGAATGAAACGAGACGACCGCTAGCCGCCCTCCCGGCTTCAGCAACCGTTCGGCCGCCGCAAGTGCGCGCGTTAACTCGCCAAGCTCGTCGTTGACGTAGATGCGCAGCGCCTGAAACGTACGCGTCGCCGGATGAATTCCGTTCGAGTAACGGCCAATCGCTTTGGCGCAGATGCTCGCAAGCTCGAGCGTCCGCGTGATCGGGCCTTTCGCACGCGCCGCCACGATCGCGCGCGCAACCGCATTTGCGCGATCTTCCTCGCCATACGCGAAGAGAATGCCGGCGAGCGCCTGCTCGCTATAGGTGTTGACGATCCCTTCCGCCGAAATGCCGCTCACACCCATGCGCATGTCGAGCGGACCGTCGTTCTGGAACGAAAACCCGCGTTCGGCTTCTTCCAATTGGAACGACGAAACGCCAAGGTCGAGCACAATGGCGTCGACAGCGTCCACGTCGTGGCCGGCGAGCAAATCTTGCATCGATCCGAAGGGTCCGTTGATCAGGGTGAGCCTGCCCGGGAATTCCCTAACGAATTCTTTACCGCGCTCGATTGCGGCGGGGTCGCGGTCGATTCCGTACATCGTGCAGCGCGCGCGCCGGAGCAGCGCCCGCGCATAGCCACCGCCGCCGAACGTAGCGTCCACGATCACCTGCCCGTCGTGCGGCTGCACCGCCTCGATCACTTCGGCGAGCAGTACAGGAATATGGACCGTATCGTTCAAGGCACGCTCCCTTCGGCTTTGACCTGCATCTTGCCGCGGTTCTCGGTAGCCGAGCGGCGTGCTTTCAAGACGCGCATTTCCAGCGCGCGCGGTTCCCAGACTTCGAAGCATTGGTTCTTTCCGATAAAAGCGGCCGTATCGTCCAGCCCGGCGTGCCGCATGAGACGCTCCGGGAACGTCACCCGTCCCTCACTATCGAGGCTGAGTTCGCAGAGGTCTCCCAGCCACGCGTAAGCGAAGTCGTCGTGGAGTTCGCTGGAAGGATCGTGCGCGTTGATCTTGGATTGAATGGTCGCCATCCAATCAGCGCCGCCGACCATGATCGCAGGGTCCGTAGTCGATGCGCGCGCGAAGATGTTGCGCGAGCCCTGCCCGTCCAAAATCTCGCGAAAGCGCGCCGGCACGGAGATGCGGCCCTTGGCATCCACGCGGTTCGTGTACATCGAGACGAAAGGCCGGACGATCGTCATGACCGCCACCCAAAACGCTCAAAACATGGCCCGATGATCGCTGCCACGACCCAAATACCCACTGCCGGAAGCCGGCCTACCCGAAATGAAAATGGGCGCATGACCCCGCGCCCGGTTATTCATGGGATATCATGGGATAGAATGGGCCGTCAATCACAGACCCAAGCAATTTCAATGAATTAGCAGCAATTCTCAACATGACGCCATATCTCGTAGCGCGACCGAGATCGTCGTCAACATCTTGTTAACGATACACCAAACAGACAAAGAATCGATGAGAGCCAGAGGGCCTGTAAGCCGGGTTCTGTCCACCCTTTCGGGCTGGATGACCATTCCTCTGGGACGTCCGTCGCCGGACGCCTCGCGCGACCTACCCGGATGACGAGCCGGAAACAGCCCATGTGCCATCCCTATTTGGTCTTGCTCCTAGCGGGGCTTGCCGTGCCGCTCTCGTTGCCGAAAGCGCGGTGCGCTCTTACCGCACCGTTTCACCCTTACCGCGCGAACGCGGCGGTCTGATCTCTGTGGCGCTATCCCTGGGGTCGCCCCCGCCGGGCGTTACCCGGCGCTATGTTTCCGTGGAGCCCGGACTTTCCTCGAAGGCTTGCACCCCCGCGGTCATCCAGCCCTCTGGCTCTGGCGGGATAAATGGCTACTCAAGCAGACGCGTCAAGCAGGTCGTTCAGCGCACGCAAGATGCCTTGTGTCTCGGCATCGGCGACGCCGTCGAACAAGGCGGGCCGGAAGTGGCGCTGAAATGCGCTGATCACGAGTTCAGTCGGTTCGTCGTAGACGCTCGTGATCTCAAGGCCGTAACCATAACGCCGAAGCGCCGTCTGTAAGTCACCTACGCGCGAACCTGTGTCAGGCCGCGCGAGCGACGCTTCACGCCCAGTCTTTGCTTCGACCCAAACGCCAAGCCCCGCGTGCGCCAGCTGCTTCCACGGGAACAGCTCACCCGGATCCGTCTTGCGCCCCGGCGCGATGTCCGAATGCCCGATGACATTGCGCGGCGGAATCTTGTGACGCGCGACAATGCCTTGGCTTAAGCGGATCACAGCGTCGATCTGCGCGTCGGGAAACGGGCGATAGCCAAACTCATGCCCCGGATTGACGATCTCGATCCCGACCGATCGCGAGTTGATATCGGTCTCGCCACGCCAATGCGACACGCCGGCATGCCACCCACGTAACTCCTCGGCGACATGGCGATAGATCGTGCCGTCCTCATCGATCGTGTAATGCGAACTCACTCGCGACGCCGGATCGGTCAGCCGCGTGACCGCCGCCTCGCACGATTGCATACCTGTATAGTGCATGATCAGGATGTCCGGCCCGCTCACGCCAACGCGCTCATTGAAGTTCGGCGACGGCCGCTCGACGATGTTCATCGCTTAAGCCCCCACCTTCAGCGTCGCGCTGGCCTTAGCGACAAGCTCGCCCGCTTCGTTGCGCAACTCGGCCTCGGCAAATGCAATCGACTTGCCCCGATGGCGGACCCACCCCTCGCCGATCAGCGTGCCAACATCGGCGCGTCCGATGAACGAGGTTTTGAGCTCAAGGGTCACCTGCGGCGTGTTCGGCTCGCGATGCGTCATGCGAACGGCGTGCCCGCAAAGCGAGTCGAGCATCGCGGCCAAGAACCCGCCGAAGATGCGTCCGCCGCGGTTGACGAAGGTCTCACCCGCTACGAACGATGCTTTCACGTACCCGCGCACCGCATCGCTCGCCAGGGTCTTCTTGCCGAGCGTCATGACCGCCGGTGAATTGACTTCATCCGCCATCAGACGATCCCGCGCTCTTTCTTGATCGCTTCATAGGCGCCGTTGATCGCCGCGAGCTTTTCCGTCGCCAACCGCACGAACTCTTCTGGCACGCCGCGCGCAATCAAACTGTCCGGATGGTTCTCGCGAACGAGTCGGTGGTAGTTCCGCTTCAGATCTTCGTCCGAGGCGGCGCGGTCGACGCCCAGAATGACGTAAGGATCCTCGCGATCCAGCCCGAAATGTGACGCGCGAATCCGCTCGAACTGAGCCGCCGAAAACCCAAAAATCTGCCCAACATGCTTCAGGTACTCAAGCTCGCCGGGATGCAGGCTGTTGTCCGCCTTCGCGATCAAGAACAAACTGTCGAGCAGATCTTCCAACACGCCGGGCCGCGAACGGAACAGCGAGGCAAGCTGTTTGGCGTAAGAATCGAACCCGGCAACGTCCTGCTTGGCGAGATTGAACAAATGCCCCACATTGGCCTCTTCCTCGCGCGGCACAGGAAAGACCCGCTTGAAGATTTCGACCTCGTCCCGCGTCACTGTGCCGTCGGCCTTGGCGAGCTTCGCTGCCAACGCAATCACGCCGATAGTAAAGGCCACCTGGTCGCGATCGCGGATGTTACGGTCATCGCGATCGTCGCGTCTGTCGTCGTCGCGCCAACGCCGGCCCTCGCGATCGATCAGCACATGTCCAGCCAACCCGCCGAGCAGCGCACCCAACGGGCCGCCGACTGCAAGCCCTGCCGCAACGCCTGCAATTTTACCCCAGACCGACATGATCAACCCATCCCAGCTGAGCGCTTCATCGAGCGCGCCCGTTTCTTTCGAAGAAATTGAGGCGAACATATGACGCGCGGCCGCTGGCATATTTGGATCGACCGCGGGGGCACGTTCACCGATCTCGTAGCAATGGGACCTGACGGCCAGCTCAACGCCACCAAACTTCTCTCCGAAAGCGCCGAACATTACGACGACGCGGCGATTGAAGGAATTAGGCGTTTGCTGGGTCTCGCGCAAGACGCGGACCTGCCGCAAGCCGAAATCGCCGAAGTCCACATGGGAACCACGGTCGCAACGAACGCGCTGCTCGAACGCAAAGGCGCGCGCACGGTATTGGTGACGACGCGGGGCCTTCGCGACCAACTGCGCATCGGCTACCAGCACCGGCCGAAACTCTTTGTCCGAAGGATCGATCTCACACCACCGCTCTACGAACGCGTGATTGAAATCGACGAGCGCGTCGGAGCCGACGGCACGGTCTTGACGCCGCTCGATCGCGCGCAAGCCGAGGCCGAACTGAAAGCCGCGCGCGCGCAAGGGATTGACACCTGCGCGATCGTCTTCATGCACGGCTACCGCCACACCGCGCATGAACGCGACGTCGCCGCGATCGCAAAGCGTCTGGGCTTCACCCAAGTCTCGGTCAGCCACGAGGTCAGCCCGCTGATGAAATATGTCAGCCGCGGCCACACCACCGTTGCCGACGCCTATCTCTCGCCCGTGCTGCGCCGTTATGTCGACAAGGTCGCGCGGCCGCTGGGCAGCGCCGCACGCGACGGCCGCTTGCGCTTCATGCGCTCGAGCGGCGCGCTGGCCGATACGAAACACTTCTCGGGTAGAGACGCACTGCTCTCAGGCCCCGCCGGCGGCGTGATCGGTATGGCCGAAACGGCGAAGGCCGCGGGCTTCGCGAAAGTTATCGGCTTCGACATGGGCGGCACGTCGACGGACGTTTCCCGTTTCGACGGAAACTATGAGCGCATCTTCGAGAACGAGCTGAACGGCATCCGCCTCCGCGCGCCGATGCTCGCGGTGCATACGGTTGCGGCAGGCGGCGGTTCAATCCTGTTCTATGAAAACGCCCGCATGCGCGTGGGCCCGGAAAGTGCCGGCGCGAACCCCGGCCCTGCGTGTTACCGCAAAGGCGGCCCGCTCACGGTCACGGATGCGAACGTGATGACGGGCCGCATTGTCCCCGCGAACTTCCCAAGCGTGTTCGGCCCCAAGGCGGACCAACCGATCGACGCCGGCGTCGTCGCCGACAAATTCCACGCTCTCGCGCGCGAACTCAGAACCTCGACGCAAGAGGCCGCCGACGGATTCTTGAAGATCGCCGTTGCCAACATGGCCGAGGCGATCAAGCGCATCTCGATCGCGCAAGGCGCCGATGTCACCGGCTACGCGCTGCAGTGTTTCGGCGGCGCAGGCGCGCAACTCGCATGCCGCGTCGCCGACGCACTCGCTATGCGCACGATCATGATCCACCCGCTTGCAGGCGTGCTCTCCGCCTTCGGCATGGGCTTCGCGCAAACCCAAGCACGACGCGAGCGCGCCATCGAACGCGCGCTCGATCCGGCACTGCTGACGAGGCTCGACGACGAAGTAGCGAAACTCGCAACCGGCGCGATCGATGAGGTCGCAGCGCAAGGTTTTGCGCCAGCCTCGATCGCGACCATTCATCTGCGATATCAAGGCACCGACACGGCACTTGCCGTGGCCTACGGCGCGCACGCCGAGATCGAAGCGCGCTTCGCGGAGGCGCATCGCGCACGTTTCGGCTTCTGGGACCAAGGCCGCAAGCTGATCGTCGAATCGATCGCTGTCGACGCGGCAGCCCAAGCGCCACCGCCGGCGCTGCCGCGCATCGAGGCCAAGCGCACAGGCGCACTCAAAGCCCACGCGACGACGACGCTATATGTCGACGGAACGAGCCACACCGCACCCATCTATCTGCGCGAGCAGCTCGACCCTGGCGACCGCATCGCCGGCCCCGCGATGATCATTGAGCCGAACTCCACCATCGTCATCGACCCCGGCTGGCAAGGCGAATACCGCGCCGACGGAAACTTGGTACTCCTGGGAGCGCGGGCTTCCAGCCCGCTCTTAAGTGCGCATCCACGCACGCAAGCACCCGACCCCGTGCGCCTGGAAATCTTCAACGCGCTCTTCATGTCGATCGCCGAGCAAATGGGCGTGGTGCTCGAAAAGACCGCGTCCTCCGTCAACATCAAAGAGCGCCTCGATTTCTCCTGCGCGATCTTCGACGAGGCCGGTAGCTTGATCGCCAATGCGCCGCACATGCCGGTGCACTTGGGTTCGATGGGCGAAAGCGTACGCGCCGTGCTCACGCGCCACGCCGGAGGTATGTCGCCCGGCGACGCCTTCGCACTGAACGCCCCGTACGCCGGCGGCACACATTTGCCCGACATCACCGTCGTGATGCCCGTGTTCTTGGGCGAAGAAGCGTTGCCTGCGTTCTACGTCGCCTCCCGCGGTCACCACGCCGACATCGGCGGTATCTCGCCGGGCTCCATGCCGCCGAACTCGACGTCGGTGGAAGAAGAAGGCGTGCTGTTCCAAGGCGAACGCATCATGCGCGGTGCCAAGTTCGACGATCACCGCGTCAGCGCGATCCTAGCGTCCGGCCCCTACCCAGCACGCAATCCGGCGCAAAACATCGCCGACCTGAAAGCGCAGATCGCCGCCTGCGTGAAAGGCGCTGACGAACTCAAGAACCTTTGCACCACGCAAGGGCGCGAGGTCGTCGCCGCTTACATGGGCCACGTGCAGGACAACGCCGAGGAACAGGTCCGCCGCGTTATCGGAGCCCTCGACGACGGCGCTTTCGACCACGAGATGGACGACGGCGCCATCATCCGCGTGCGCGTTACCGTGAACCGGCAAACGCGCAGCGCCACGATCGATTTCACCGGCACAAGCCCGCAACGCCCGACAAACTTCAACGCACCGCGCTCCGTCACGACGGCCGCCGTCCTCTATGTCTTCCGCTGCCTCATCGACACCGACATCCCGTTGAACGCAGGGTGCCTCCGGCCGCTGAACATCGTCGTGCCGGAACATTCGCTCCTGAACCCGAGCTATCCGGCCGCCGTGGTTGCCGGCAACGTCGAGACCAGCCAGGCGGTCACCGATACGCTCTTCGGTGCGCTGGGCGTCATGGCCGCAAGCCAAGGCACCATGAACAACTTCACCTTCGGCAACGCGCGTCACCAATATTACGAAACGATCTGCGGCGGAGCGGGTGCGGGCCCCACATTCGAGGGCGCGAGCGCCGTTCACACGCACATGACGAACTCGCGCCTGACCGACCCGGAAGTGTTGGAGTGGCGCTACCCCGTCCTCGTGCGCCGGTTCGCCATCCGCGAAGGCTCCGGTGGCGCCGGCGCGCACAAGGGCGGCGACGGCGCCGTGCGCGAAATCGAATTCTTAGAAGCGATGGAAGCCGGCATCCTCTCGACGCGCCGGCGCATTTCGCCGTTCGGTATCAAGGGAGGCTCGAACGCCAAGACTGGCCGCAATGCGATCAAGCGCAAATACGGCAAGGTGCAAGAACTGCCGGGTTGCGCGGTCAGCGCTGTCGAACCCGGCGATGTTTTTGTGATTGAAACCCCGGGCGGAGGGGGGTACGGCAGTACGCGAAAAGAACAAGGCTCGGAATGAACGTCGATCTCTTCGTCGGCACGCTGACGCGTTACTACTCGGCCGATTGGCAAAACGGCAGAACGCGTGCGGGCGAACCCTCGCCCTTCGGCTCGAAGAAGAGCCGTATGTCAGTGACCGATCCCGTCGAGCTGCAAGGCATTATCGCGGGCTGGCTCGAGGAAGCGACGCTCAAACTCAAACCGCATTTGAAAGAACCGCTGAGCTGGCAGGAAGGCATGCTGCCGGCCCACTATGTCGGAGAGTTGGGCGTGGCGGGCTATGGAGGCGCGGTCCTGCTCGCCGCCTACACGAACCACGCGCACCTGCCGCGGCCCATCACCTACATGAAGACCTGGGACCGCGACCCGGCCTTCGAAGCGGCGATGAAGCCCGCCGAAAAGAAAGACGCGCTGTGGGAAATCATCAATTGCGGTGTCTGGTTTCCGGTGAACTTCGCGTTCGGGATCGGCATGAAGGATCCGGCCGGTCAGCCGATCAAGGCAGGCTCGATCGATCTGCTGTGGCGCGGCCTTGAGTACCTCAACGAAACGAACTGGGGCGCGGCGCCGCAAGACATCGCGGCCTGGCGCGCGCGTGGTTTGAGCGAGACCGACCCGTTCGACATACAGGCCCAGTTCGGCTTCGCCACGTTCTACGAAATGTGCCGCATCGCCCGCGAAAACCGGCTGCCGATGAAGCTGCATTATTGAGCTGACGGCCGCCCTGCCACAGGCGCGATGCCAAACTGCAACAGCATCGTTAAGAAGCGACGGGGGTCACGGTTAGCCCAGATCGGCTCCGGCACTTTTCCGCAGAGCTCTTAACCACGACGCTCAGAAAATGTGTTTACAATTCAAAGTGTTACGGTGCGGTCCAATCGAATTTGTTGCACCGCCGTATCGAATCTTGTTGGGCCCTGCGACAAATCGTGGCACAATGCGGGCACCCTGATGGAAGGAGGGCTTCTCTCGATGGCTGAGCAGCTGAGTCTTATCACAACCGGGGTCGTGTTCGCGTTTCTCGGGGCCATAATAATTGGCCTGCTTTAGACGGCAACATTGACGGGGAATTTTCGGAAGGGCCGGCGGTGGAAACCCCGGCCCTTCTGCTTGTCAGAGGGACAGTTTGAGCGTTTGTCCCACCGCCTCACGTTTGCGACGAGAACCGCGCCGCATAAGGCTCCGGTGGCAGCTTCAGCCCGTTCGTGAGGTATGCGACCGTGTGATAGAAGCCGGCGAGGAGGATCAATTCCAAGATCTGCTCGTCGGAGAACTGGGCTTTGAGCCCGCCCCAAAGCTCGTCGCTGATCGTCGACGTGTCGTGCAATTCGTCCGCGAGCTTCACGATCAGCTGCTCGCGCGGCGACCAAACGTCTTTCGCATCGTGCGCGAGCGTCGCCTTGACCTCCGCCGCCGAGAGCTTGGCCTTCTCAGCGAAGAGCGCAATGTGCACGCCCCATTCGTACTCCGACCCCGTACGCGCGCACGTCCGGTCGATCATGATTTCGCGCTCGCGCAAGGGCAGCGGCCCTTTGTCGAGCAAGCCCGCCGCCATGAACCGCGAAAACGCCCGCTCGCTCCGCGCCAAGGTCGTGAACAACACGAGCGGCGAAACCCCGGGTGGCATCAGCCCGTCGAACGTCTTTTGCACCATCTCCGAAAACGGCGGCTTTTGCGGTTCGATCCGGCGAGCGGTCATGAATGCCTCCTTGCTACATAAAATGTAGCGTACGCCGGCTTGCATTGCTACACATTTTGTAGCAAATACGACGCGCAATGCCTCGAATGCCAAAACCCGGCCGGCCAGTGCGCGGCTCGACGACCGGCCGACCGGTCATGGCCCTGCTCGATCTGCTCGGCCGCCGCTGGAGCTTGCGCGTGCTTTGGGAACTGCACCGCAAACCGCTGACGTTCCGCGATCTGCAAGCCGCCTGCGGTCAGATCAGCCCGACGATCCTGAACACGCGCCTGCGCGAATTGCGTCACGCATCGATCGTGGCGCAAGACGACGCCGGCTACACGCTCACCGGCGAAGGCGTCGAACTCGTCAAGGAACTCACCGGCCTCCACATCTGGGCCGAACGCTGGGCAAAGCGAAGGTCCTAAAAAAGCTACGTCATGGCCGGCGTTGAGCCGACCATGACGATGTAGGTGAGTTAAGCCGCCGCCGCCTTGCCGGGCACATACGCCAAGATCGGCGACAGCCATCGTTCGGCCTCCGCCAGCGTCATACCCTTGCGCTTCGCATAGTCCTCGACCTGATCCAGGTCGATCCGGCCGACGCCGAAATAAACCGCGTCGGGGTGAGAGAAATAGAGCCCGCTCACCGACGAGCCCGGCATCATCGCAAAGCTCTCGGTCAATTCCATGCCCGCGTTCGCACCCGCGTCCAGCACCTGGAACAGCGTCGCCTTCTCCGTGTGATCCGGTTGCGCCGGATAGCCAGGCGCGGGGCGGATGCCGCGATACTTCTCGCCGATCAGGTCTTCGTTGCTCAGGTTTTCGCCGCGCGCGTAACCCCAAAGCTCGCGCCGCACGCGCTCATGCGTGTACTCGGCGAGCGCCTCCGCCAAGCGGTCGCCCATCGCCTTGAACAAGATGCCGTCGTAGTCGTCGTTCGCTTGCTTGAAGACGCGGCTGCGCTCGATCTCGCCGTGCCCCGCGGTCACCGCAAACGCGCCCAGATAGTCGCCCACGCCACTGTCTTTGGGCGCGATGAAATCGGCAAGCGCCAAGTTCGGCCGCCCGTCGTCGCGCCGCATCTGCTGACGCAGCGTATGAAACGTCGCGAGCACCTTCGCGCGTTCGGGATCTGCATAGAGTTCGATATCGTCGTAGCCGACCGCGTTCGCCGGCCAAAATCCGACCGCCGCGCGTGCCTGCAACCAGGCGCCATCGATAATCCGCGAGAGCATCTTCTGCGCGTCGGCAAAGAGCGCCTTCGCCGTCGGGCCGACCTTGTCGTCCTCGAGGATCATCGGATAAGGCCCGACAAGCTCCCAGGTGCGGAAGAACGGCGTCCAATCGATGTACTTGGCGACAGCGCGAAGATCGATCTTGTCGAACGCGCGCACACCGAAGAACCGCGGCACCGGCGGCGCATAGGCCTTCCAATCCACCTTCATCCGGTTCGCCCGCGCCTCGGCGATCGGCAACCGCCGCTCCGGCGACTTGCCACGCGAGTAAGAGGCCGCAATTTTCGCATATTCCCCGCGCGTCGCATCGACGAACGCCCCGCGATGCTCCTTCGACAGCAAGCTCGACGCCACGCCGACAGCGCGGCTGGCGTCGGTCACGTAAACCGTGGCGCCCCGCTTGTAGTTCGGCTCGATTTTGACGGCCGTGTGCACCTTCGACGTGGTCGCTCCACCGATCATCAGCGGAATGTCGAACCCTTCGCGCTCCATCTCGGCCGCCACATGGCACATCTCGTCCAGCGACGGCGTAATGAGGCCGGAGAGCCCGATGATGTCGGCCTTCTCAGCCCGCGCCGCCTCGATGATGCGCGCCGCCGAGACCATGACACCCAGATCCACGACCTCGTAGTTGTTGCACTGAAGCACGACGCCCACGATGTTCTTGCCGATGTCGTGCACGTCGCCCTTGACGGTCGCCATCACGATCTTGCCCTTGGCCTCGCGCGCCGTACCGGCCGCGTCCTTCTCCGCGTCCATGAACGGCAGCAGATAGCCGACCGCCTTCTTCATCACCCGCGCCGACTTCACGACTTGCGGCAGGAACATCTTGCCCGCCCCGAAGAGATCGCCGACGACGTTCATGCCCGCCATCAAGGGGCCCTCGATCACGTCCAGCGGCCGCTTCGCCTTTGCCCGCGCCTCTTCCGTATCGGCGACGACGAACTCGTCGATGCCGTGCACGAGGCCGTGCTTCAGCCGCTCCTCAACGCTCGTCTCGCGCCAGGCCAGCGTTTCTTCGACCTTCGCCTCGCCGCTGTTCTTGTAGCGCGACGCAAGCCCAAGCAACCGCTCCGTCGCATCCTCGCGCCGGTTCAACAGCACGTCTTCCACGCCCTCGCGCAGCTCGCCCGGAATGTCTTCATAGACGGTGAGCTGACCGGCGTTCACGATTCCCATGCTCATGCCGGCCTTGATCGCATGATAAAGGAACGCCGAATGCATCGCCTCGCGCACTGGTTCATTGCCGCGGAACGCGAACGAGATGTTCGACACCCCGCCCGACACCTGCGCGTACGGCAGATCTTTGCGGATGCGCGCCGCCGCTTCGATGAACGCGTTCGCGTAGTCGTTATGCTCCTCGATCCCCGTCGCCACCGCGAAAATATTCGGATCGAAGATGATGTCTTCCGGCGCGAAGCCGACTTTGTTCACCAGCACATCGTAGGAGCGCTTGCAGATTTCGAATTTGCGCGCCGCCGTATCCGCCTGGCCCTTCTCGTCGAACGCCATCACGACGACCGCCGCACCATAGCGCTTGCACTTCTCCGCATGCGCGATGAACGCCGCCTCGCCCTCCTTAAGCGAGATCGAGTTCACGACCGGCTTGCCCTGCACGCACTTCAAGCCCGCCTCGATCACCGACCATTTCGAGGAGTCGATCATCACCGGCACGCGCGCGATCTCGGGCTCGGCCGCGATCAGATTGAGAAAGCGCACCATCGCCTTCTCGCTATCGAGCAGGCCTTCATCCATGTTGACGTCGATGATCTGCGCACCGTTTTCGACCTGGCCCTGCGCGATATCCAGCGCCTCGTCGTACTTGCCGTCGGTGATCAGCTTGCGGAACTTGGCCGACCCGGTGACGTTCGTGCGCTCGCCCACGTTGACGAAATTCGTCTCCTTCGTCAGCACGAAGGGCTCCAACCCCGACAACCGCATCTGCCGCTCGAGCGTCGGCACAACGCGCGGCCGATGCGGCTTCACCGCCGCAGCGATCGCCTTGATGTGCGCGGGCGACACGCCGCAGCAGCCGCCCACGATGTTGAGCAACCCCGCCTGCGCGAACTCGCCCAGAACGCCAGCCATGTACTCCGGCGTATCGTCGTAGCCGCCGAACGCATTCGGCAAACCCGCATTCGGATGTGTCGAAATCAACGTATCGGCAACGCGCGAAAGATCGGCGACATACTGGCGAAGATCCGCCGCACCCAACGCACAGTTCAAACCGACCGCAAACGGTTTCGTGTGCCGGATCGAGTGCCAGAACGCTTCCGTCGTCTGCCCCGTCAGCGTACGCCCGGACTTGTCGGTAATCGTGCCCGAAAGCCAGACCGGCACGCGAAAGCCGACATCGTCGAACACGAGCTCCGCCGCATAGCCGGCCGCCTTCGCGTTCAACGTGTCGAAGATCGTCTCGATGATCAGCGCATCGACACCACCCTCGACGAGCGCCGCGATCTGTTCCTTGTAGGCCGCGACCAACTCGTCGAACGTGATCGCCCGAAAGCCAGGATCGTTCACGTCCGGCGACAGCGACGCCGTCTTGTTCGTGGGCCCAACCGACCCCACCACCCAACGTGGCCTGTCGGCGGTCGAGAACTTATCCGCACTCGCCCGCGCCGCACGCGCCGCCGCGACGTTGATCTCCGCACTCAGATGCTCACAGCCATAGTCCGCCTGGCTGATCCTCTGCGCGTTGAAAGTGTTCGTCTGAATGATGTCGGAGCCCGCATCCAGAAACGCGTCATGGATGTCGTGCAGGATCTGCGGCTTCGTGATCGCCAGCAGATCGTGGTTGCCCTTCAGATCGTGCGTCGAGTTGGAAAACCGCGACCCGCGATAGTCCGCTTCCGTCAGACCGTACGTCTGGATCATCGCGCCCTTCGCGCCGTCGAGCAGCAATATCCGCTCGCGCGCAGCATCGATGAGCGCCTGAAAGCGTGCCTTACGATCCGTCGTGTTCATGCTGCTGTCGCCGGGGCCTGCGGACGCACGCCCAAAAGTTGGCAGATCGCAAACGTCAGATCCGCCTGGTTCAATGTGTAGAAATGGAACGAGTCAAAGCCGTGCCGCCGCAGTTTCTCGACCTGCTCGGCAGCGACCGTCGCCGCAATCAGCTTGCGCGTCTCAAGATCGTCGTCCAACCCCTCGAACTTGCGCGCAAGCGAATCCGGTATAGACGCGCCACAACGCTTCGCCATCCGCACGACGCCCTTGAAGTTCGTGGCTGGCATAATCCCCGGCACGATCGGCACCCGCACGCCCTCGCGATAGGCCCGGTCGGCAAAGCGCAGCACGACGTCGGTGTCGTAAACGAACTGTGTGATCGCACGCGTCGCGCCAGCATCGATCTTCGCCCGTAACAGCGCATAGTCGTGCTCGACCGACGGCGAGTCCGGGTGCCGTTCGGGATAAGCCGACACGCTGATCTCGAACGGCCAGATCTTGCGGATACCGCGAATGAGGTCGGGCGTGGACTCATACCCGTCCGAAACTTGAGCAAACGGCCCCGGCTCCGGCATGTCGCCTCGCAGCGCCACGATATGGCGCACGCCAGAGCGCAGGTAATCGCGCACGATCTCGTCGATTGCCTCGCGCGAAGAGCCGACGCAGGTCAGATGCGCGGCCGGTTTCAATTGCGTCTCAGTCAAGATGCGCTTGATCGTTGCGTGCGTGCGTTCCCGCGTCGAACCGCCCGCACCATAAGTCACGGAAACGAACGCCGGATTGAGCGGCGCCAACCGCGCAATGGAACGCCACAACTGCGCCTCCATCTCTTCCGTACGCGGCGGGAAGAATTCGAATGATACGCTGAGCGACATCAGGCCGCCTCCGCCGTCTTGCGTCGCGGAATAGCCGGCGCCACGGCCAGCCAAACCACGACAGTCAAGCCCGACGCGCCACGCGGTGGAAACGCGCGCGTCGCCGACAGCGACAAACCGGCGCTCTTACACCACTGCGCGACTTCCTTATCCGCAAAGCCGAGACGGCGGTGCTGGTGATCCTCGCGCAGGAACTCAAGCGCATGCGGCGCGAAATCGACGATCACAACTTTGCCGCCCGGACGCAACACACGCGCAGCTTCAACAACAGCAGCCGATGGATCTTCCAAATAGTGCAGCACCTGATGCAGCGTTATCAGATCGAAACTGCGCTCACCGTACGGCAGCTGAAAGAGATCGCCCCGCCGCACTTGCACGTGGTTGAGCGCGGCACGCTCGATACGAGCCCGCGCCAGCGCGAGCATCTCAGCGTTCATATCGACGCCGACCGCGCGTGCTGCGCGCGACGACACCAGTTCGAGAATGCGCCCAGTGCCCGTGCCTAAATCCAAATAGGCTGGCACCTGAGCCGACCCGATCAGATCGAGCAGCGCGCCTTCAACAAGTTCTTCAGGAATATGCAACGCGCGCAAACGGTCCCATTCGGCTGCGTTGGAGGCGAAGTATGCCTGCGCGTTTTCCTGCCGCAGTTTGCGCACGTCCTCAAGCCGCTCGACATCGCGCTTCAGGCTCGCGTCGTCCCACGGCAGCAGCTCACTCAGCTTCTGGGCGATAGCGCGGGCAGGCCCTTCTTCCGCTAGGCGATAGAAAACCCAGCTTCCTTCCTTGATGCGTTCAATGAGCCCCGCCTCCGACATCAATTTCAAATGACGGCTAACGCGAGGTTGGCTCTGACGTAGTATTTGCGTGACCTCCGTCACAGTTAACTCGCCCTTGGTGAAAAGGGCGAGCAAGCGCAACCGCGTGGTTTCCGCGGTCGCTTTGAGGCATCCCAAAATTCCATCTAAATCCGCCATCTGGCCCTCTGCCACCGCATATAAACATATGTTTATATGATCTGATAGAGCCAACTTCTAGGTGTGCAGGCGCTGACATTCTCGGCAGGAGAGCAACACCTCCGCCAGATTTGGTTCTCTTACGGGATCGTAACCTTATGCTGCCAACATCATGTACCGTATAAGGAATTGGTCGGATGATTGCAGGCGCACCGGTGGGTGGGTCGCAAGGGATGTCCAGTTCGTATCGGGTCGGAATTGCGCGAGGCGATGCGCGCGGGGACCAAGGTCGAAAACGAGTTTGAAAGGGTAGCAGCGCATGAGCGCGGTGCGGAGCATATTGTTGGCTGTTGCGATGGGCGCGGTTGCGATCCCGAGCACACAGGCATGGGCAGCGGACGATCAAACGCCGCCGCCACCGGCGCAGCCTGAATCGCAAACCGTCACGACACAGCAAGTTGCCGAAGACGATACGAACGATCCGTTCGAAGGATCTAACCGTTTCTTCTTCGACGTGAACCAAGTTCTGGACGACATCCTGTTGCGCCCGGTCGCGATCGCGTATCGCGCGGTGGTGCCGGATTTCGCACGCGACGGCGTTCGTAACTTCATGAACAATTTGAATTCGCCGGTGATTTTCGCCAACGACCTCATGCAAGGCGAAGGCGATCGCGCCGGCACCACGTTGCTGCGTTTCGGCGTCAACTCGACGATCGGTATCGGCGGCCTGTTCGATGTCGCCAAAGAAATCGGCCACCCCTATCACGACGAAGATTTCGGTCAGACGTTGGCGGTTTGGGGCGTAGGCGACGGCCCGTACCTCTATTTCCCGTTGATGGGACCGTCGAGCGCGCGTGATTTTACCGGCTTCGTGGTCGATCGCGGCCTTGATCCGCTGACCTACGTAAATTGGGGCGACGACGATCTGGAATACGTTCCGATCGCGCGGACCGTCCTGAATGTGATCGACCTGCGTTCACGCAATATTGAAACGCTGGACGATATCGAGCGCTCGTCGGTTGACTATTACGCCTCGATTCGTAGCCTCTACCGCCAATCGCGAGCGGACTCTATCCGCAACGGAGCGCCGTCCCAGGAGCTTCCGGACTTCGATTCTGGTGGCGGCATCACAGCACCGTCAACAATTAGCCCAGATTCGAGCTCAAAGTAGAACCCGTCGCGAAGGTCAATTTGTAGGGTTCGAGGACAATGCGTCTATTTAAGTTCGCTCGTCGTGCCTTCTTGTCCGCCTGCATCGGTCTCGTTGCGTTGGGGTCGGCAGGTCCAGCACTCGCCGATCGCGATGCAGAAGTCTTCGCGCAAGGCCTGATCGACCGCGGTGTTTCGATACTTCGTAACACCGCCGACCCGCAGCGCCGCGCAAAATTCCGCGAGTTCATTCTCCAATATGCCGACGCGCGTAAAACGGCGATGTTCACGCTCGGCAACTATCGCCGTAGCGCCAGCGACACCGATATCGAGGCGTTCGTTGGGGCGTTCACGGACTTTGCAACAGCGGTCTATGAATCCAGGCTCGATCAATACAAAGGTCAAACGCTGAAGGTTACGGGTTCGATCGACAACAAACCCGGCGACATCACCGTGAATATGGTGGTCGTCGATCCCAGTGCGCGCGAACCGCTACGCGTCGCTTTCCGCGTACTCGGCGGCGGCGGCAGTTATCGCTTCGTCGACATCCAAGTGTCGGGCATTTGGCTTTCGGTCGAGCAGCGCGATCAGTTCGCGGGTTACCTGTCGAAGAACAACGGCAGCGTCCCCGCACTCACCGCGCACCTGAACGCACAAGCGCGCCAAATCCTGGCGAGTTCTGGACGCTGATCCCGGCGGATCTTTTGAATTCTTGAAAGCCCCGTTCTTGACCAAGAACGGGGCTTTTATTGTCAGCGAACCAGCTTCTTGTACTTGATCCGGTGCGGCACCATCGCATCGTCGCCCAGCCGCCGCTTCCTGTCCGCCTCGTAGTCCTGATAGTTGCCTTCGAACCATTCGACGTGGCTGTCGCCTTCGAAGGCGAGCATGTGAGTCGCGATACGATCCAGGAACCAGCGGTCATGGCTGATCACCATCACGCAGCCCGCAAACTCCGTCAGCGCGTCTTCGAGCGCCCGCAGCGTTTCGACGTCCAGATCGTTCGTCGGCTCGTCGAGCAGCAGCAAGTTGCAATGCGATTTCAGCATCTTCGCCAAATGCACCCGGTTGCGCTCGCCGCCCGATAGCTGGCCGACCTTCTTCTGCTGATCGAGGCCCCGGAAGTTGAACGCCGAGACGTAGGCTCGGCTCTGCATCTGCCGTTTGCCCAACTCCAATATGTCGAGACCGCCCGAGATCTCTTCCCAAACCGTTTTCTTCGCATCCAGCGTGTCGCGCGATTGATCGACATAACCCATGACGACCGTATCGCCGACCTTCAACGTACCGCTGTCCGGCATCTCTTGCCCCGTCAGCATGCGGAACAGCGTCGTCTTACCGGCGCCGTTCGGCCCGATCACGCCCACGATACCGCCCGGCGGCAGCGTGAAGTTCAAATCGTCGATCAGCAGACGGTCGCCATAGGCCTTGTTCAACCCCGTCGACTCGATCACCGCCGAGCCAAGCCGCGGTCCCGGTGGAATGATGATCTGCGCATCGCCGCTCTTGGCGTTGCCAGCCTGCGCCAGCAAATCCTCGTACGCCCTGATACGTGCCTTGGACTTCGCCTGTCGCGCTTTCGGACTGGCTGCGATCCACTCGCGTTCGCGCACCAACGTCTTGAGCCGTGCCTCTTCGCCCTTCGCTTCGACCGCGAGCCGCTTTTCCTTCTGCTCCAGCCACTGCGAATAGTTGCCCTCGTAGGGAATCCCCTGCCCCCGATCGAGTTCCAAAATCCAACCGGTCACGTTGTCGAGGAAGTAGCGATCGTGCGTCACCAGCACGACCGTGCCCTTGTATTCCTTCAAGTGGTGCTCAAGCCACGCCACCGACTCCGCGTCGAGATGGTTCGTGGGCTCGTCCAGCAGCAACAGGTCCGGCGCTTCAAGCAGCAACCGGCAAAGTGCGACGCGACGCTTCTCACCACCCGACAGCTTCGTCACATCCGCATCGCCTGCCGGGCAACGCAGAGCGTCCATCGCCTGTTCGATCTGGCTCTCCAAGTCCCAAAGACCTTGCGCGTCGATTTGGTCTTGAAGCTTTGCCATTTCGTCGGCGGTTTCGTCCGTGTAGTTCGCGGCGATTTCGTTGTAACGATCGACCACCGCCTTCTTAGGCGCGACCGCAATCATCACATTGCCCATCACGTCTTTCGACGAATCGAGCTGCGGCTCTTGCGACAGATAACCGACCCGAGCGCCCTCGGCAGCCCACGCTTCGCCCGTGAATTCCTTTTCCATGCCGGCCATGATCTTGAGCAGCGTCGACTTACCCGCGCCGTTCAAACCAATCACGCCGATCTTCACGCCTGGAAGGAAAGACAACCAAATGTCCTTCAAGACCTGTTTGCCGCCGGGATAAACCTTACCCAGTTGCTTCATCACGTAGACGTACTGATACGAGGCCATGAGAGCGTCGTTCCCCGAAAATTCGAAGCGTTTGTGCCGGAATTGGGGGCGTTCTAAAGCAGCCACCGGCATCCGGCAAGCCGCGACAAATCTCCGCGTGCCCGCGTGTTGGACGGGGTAAGGTTCACCACCTATGCTCCAAACGGGAACCTTCGGAATCACGTCATGGATATCGCCGCCAAAGACAGCGCTGGGCCGTCAGCATCGGGCTTGGGCCGCATAGGTTTGCGCCCGGAAGACGGCGGCCATCCGGTATTTGAATCGCTCGCCTGTCTGACCTGCGCCGCGCGCAAGAGTGACATTTGCGGCAGCCTCGACAACGACGAAATTCGCGATCTTGCAGCATCGTCCCAACGCGTCCCGCTAAAGGCCGGCGAAATGTTGGTTTGGGACGGCGACGACGCAAAATACAGTTACGTCATTACGCGCGGCAGCTTGCGCGCCCAAAAGGCGAGTGCGGACGGGCGCCGTCAAATCCTCGACTTTTTGTTTGCTGGCCAGTTCATCGGGATACCGTCGGATGCGGCGTACCACTTCGATGCAGAGGCCTTGACCGAGTCGGAAGTCTGCCGCTTTGACCGCCGGACGCTCGAGCTCCTGATTGCAAAGTACCCCACCGTCGAAAAAGGGTACCGCGCCGGCACCGCGCGCCAACTCGAAACCGCTTATGACCACGCCTACGCTCTAGGTCGGCGAACGGCGATGGAGCGTGTCGCAGCGTTCCTGCTCGACCTAAACGCCTCGCGCTGCCCCAAGACCTCGACCGGCATGCTGAAGTTGCCGATGACGCGCAGCGACATTGCCGACTTTTTGGGCCTCACACTCGAAACGGTTAGTCGCGCCTTTAGCTTAGTCAAAAGCCTAGGCGTGATCCGCCTGCCGTCCCCGCAAGAGGTCGAAATCCGGGACCTTGCGCGGCTCAAGGCCCTTGCGGGCACGCCCGCCTTATGACCTTTTTGACGGACGAGAAATACAGGCCGTCTCAGAGACCGCGATGAGTTATGTCAGCCGCACATTGGGCAAGAACGAGAAAATCTTGTTCTCGACGGGCTACCATTGGCTCTACTGGTTAGGCGTAGCACTGCTTGCAGGGCCGTTCGTACTCGTAGGTCTCCTCGGCATCCCCTATCAAGCGCGCGAGATCTTCTTGTTGCTAGTGGCTGCCATTCCTTTCGTTTACGGCGTCTATTGCGCCATACACGGGTTGGCGCTTGAAATTGCCGTCACCTCCGATCGGTTCGTAAAAAAGACCGGCCTCATATCGATCAAGACCGAAGAGGTCAGCCTCGACAAGATCGAAGAGGTGAACATCGAAGAGTCGATCACAGGCCGCATCTTCGGCTTTGGCACGATCTACGTGCACGGCACCGGCGCCGGCAAGATCCGCGTCAACATGGTCAGAGACCCGGTGCATCTGCGCCGCGAAATCCAAACAGCGCGCGAGCAACTGAAGCAACGGGGTGAATAGGGTGTGGCTTACCGAAGCCGTAGCTCGCGTGGCAGCCTTCGACACTTCGCGAGCAAATGCTGGTGGGCCCGGTAGGGCTCGAACCTACGACCAGACCGTTATGAGCGGCCCGCTCTAACCAACTGAGCTACAGGCCCCACCCTAGAGGACGCCCGCTATAGCAAACCCTTGCGCGTCTACGAAGCCCTCAGTTTTGTGATCGCCTATTCATCTGCGGGCAAGCCAATGCAAGCTTTGTCGCAGGGCTCAGCCTTTGTTCCGCCCCGATCGCGCCAGATATGATCGCGGTCAAGGTCGCCTCTCTCAAAAGGACTAACCCAATGAACGTTCGTGCGATTGCTGCAGGCTCAGGCCTCGTTATCGTCGCTGCACTGGCGGCAGCCGCCCTCATAGGACCCCGCAACAGCATGTCCGCAACCGACACCACCCTGCCCCGCATCATCAGCGTCTCGGGCCTAGGCGAGGTGAAGTCGCGCCCCGATATGGCAACGGTCTCAACCGGCGTGGTGAGCGAAGCGGTGACTGCGAAAGAAGCTCTCGCCAAGAACAACACCGCAATGGCTACCGTGATCGCCGCGCTGAAGAACGCGGGCGTCAGCGAAGACGACATCCAGACGTCGAACTTCTCCGTGTCGCCGAAATATCCGCCCTATCAGCCCAATCAGACGGCCCCTCAGCGCATCGTCGGCTATACAGTCTCGAACCAAGTGACGGCGAGCGTGAAGAACCTCAAGAACTTGGGTCCGATCCTCGACACGCTCGTGCAATCGGGGGCGAACCAAATCGACGGCATCTCGTTCGGCATCGACGAACCGAAGAAAGTCCTCGACGAAGCGCGCAAGAAGGCCGTCGCCGACGCGCGTGCGAAGGCCGAGCTCTATGCCGAAGCGGCAGGCGTCTCGCTGGGCCGGGTCATTCAAATCTCCGAGTCGAGTGCGGTCATCCCGCCGGTCCCCATGATGCGCATGGCTCGCGCGGAGATCGCGCAGGACGCCTCGGTTCCAATCGCGGCCGGTCAACAGACCGTGAGCGCCAACGTCTCTATTACCTTTGAAATTCAATAGGGTGGCGCGACAAACGGGCTAACACCTCGGTCACTTCCACATGCCACAATCGTGAGCGGTAAACAGGGCGGGACGAACTAAGGTCCCGCCCATTGCTCGACTAGGAAACGGATTGAATGCGGACGATGCGGTGGACACTAATGGCAGCCTTGGCGCTTGCGGCGATGGCCGCCGCCATAGCGACCGCAACCGCTGCATTTGCTCCGACGGACCTGATCCCGCGCAAAGTTCTCTTCGGCAATCCCGAACGCACCGCACCTTACCTCAGTCCCGACGGCAAACAGATCGCGTTCACCGCAGCCGTCGACGGCGTGATGAACTTGTGGATTGCGCCCGCGAACGACATCGCGGCCGCAAAGGTGGTGACGCAGGAAAAGCGCCGCCCGATCATGAACTATTTTTGGGCCCGCAACGGTGAGTACTTGCTCTACCTGCAGGACCAAGCCGGCAATGAGAACTACCATCTCTATGCTGTCGATCTATCGACGAACAGCACGCGCGATCTAACGCCATACAAGAACGTTCGTGCCGAAGTCGTCGCAGACTCGTTCGATCGCCCGGACGAACTCCTCATCGGCCTCAACAATCGTGATCAGCGCTGGCACGACGTTTGGCTTCTGAACGTCGTGACCGGCGAATCGAAGCTCGTTCTCAAAAATGAAGGCTTCACCGCGACGTTTGCCGACGAGAACCTTGACGTACGGCTCGCAGCGAAATCGCGGCCCGACGGTGGACAAGAGATCCTGCGGCTCGACGGCACCGAATGGAAGCCGTTCACGACGGTGTCAGGCGAAGATGCACTCACGACCGAGCCGTTGTTCTTCGCAGCCGACGGTAAATCGTTCTACATGACCGACAGCCGCGGCCGCGACACCAGCGCGCTCGTCAAGATCGACCTCGCAACGCGCAAGAGCACGGTGCTCGCGACCTCCGACAAGGCTGACATCACGTACGTGATCAAAAACCCGCTCACGCACGAAATACTCGCCTATGCCGCCGAATATGACCGGATGGAATGGAAGGCACTGAAGTCTGAAATCAAGCAGGACATCGCCTTCCTCGGCAAGCAGGTGAGTGGCTACTGGGCTGTCTTGAGCCAATCGAAAGACGGCAACGCTTGGACGCTATGGGTCGACAACCCCGGTGAACCGATCAAGTTCGCGCTCTTCGATCGCACGAAACGGACGCTGACCACGCTATTTGCGGCCCGCCCAAGCCTCGAAGGCGCACCGCTCCCGCAATCGCACCCGCGCATCATCAAAGCGCGGGATGGCCTGGACCTCGTAAGTTACGTGACCCTGCCGAAGGGCAGCGACGCAAACGGCGACGGCATTCCCGACAAGCCCCTGCCGATGGTGCTCAACGTCCACGGCGGCCCTTGGGCACGCGATAGCTTCGCCTACAGCCCGCCGAACGCTTGGCTCTCCAACCGCGGCTACGCGGTGTTGGCGGTGAACTTCCGCGGCTCCACGGGCCTGGGCAAAGCGTTCGTGAACGCCGGCGATAAAGAATGGGCCGGCAAGATGCATGACGATCTCATCGACGCCGTCGATTGGGCGGTCAAGGAACGCATCGCTCAGAAGGACAAGATCGCGATCTACGGTGGTTCATACGGTGGGTTCGCCGCTCTCGTCGGTCTCACATTCACGCCGAAGAAATTTGCCTGCGGCGTCAGCATCGTCGGCCCCTCGAACTTACAAACGATGCTCGCGAACGTGCCGCCGTATTGGGCGTCGATGATCGACACCTTCAAGCGCCGCGTCGGCGATCCATCGACGCCGGCTGGAAAAGCGTTCTTGAGGGCCCGATCGCCGTTGTTCCGCGCCGACAAGATCGAGCGCCCTCTGTTGATTGCGCACGGTGCCAACGACCCGCGCGTCAAACAAATGGAGGCGAACCAGATCGCCCGCGCCGCCGCGCGAAAGGGAGCCCCGGTAACCTACGTGCTCTATTCCGATGAGGGCCACGGCTTCGCGCGGCCCGAGAACCGTCTTTCGTTCTACGCGATCTCGGAAGCATTCTTGGCGCAGTGCCTCGGCGGCCGCGCCGAGCCCATTGGCAGCGATTTTGCCGGCTCTTCAGTCGCCGTCCCGTCGGGACGCCAGTTCATCACCGGCCTAAAAGAAGCCCTCACCCACCCCTAGAGCTCGACGACATTGGCCCGAAGCGTGACAGCGCCTGGCTGTTCGCGCCAATGCTTGTTGTTGAGGACCTGCCCTTCCAGTCGCACCCGCGTCACCGCGGTGAGATCCAGATCGGCATAAAGCCACATCGGCTCGTCCATCGAGCCAAGCGCGACGACACCGTTATCGGGAAAGCCCACATCCGGCGGCCCAAACACGCCTGCAGCGCCCACGTTGCTGTCCACCGCCGGCGACCACGGGGCCTCGCCGATCGTCGGGGACTGCACCACGTAGCATTGGTTCTCAAGTGCACGCGCCTGCGCCGCAACGCGAACCCGGTAGTACCCGGCGAGCGAGTCCGTGCAACTCGGCACCAAGATCATCGCCGCCCCCGCCTCACTCATCGCGCGTGCGATCAGCGGGAATTCCGCGTCATAACAAATGACAATCCCGAACATGCCGATCCGCGAGTCAAACACGGTGACATCGCGGCCGCCTTGCACGCGCCAGTCCTCGCGCTCAAAGCGCGTCATAATCAGCTTCCGTTGCTCGCGGACGCGACCCTTGGGCGAGATCGCGCGCGCAACGTTGTAAGCGGCCCCGTCCTCTGTCCGCTCCGGCAAGCTCGCGGCCACGATATGAACCTGATGCCGTTCGGCGAGCTCTGCGTGCAACGCGTCGATGCTGCCACGCAAGCCGCCGATGAAGTCGATCGACTGCTGCAAATCGCCCCACACCTGCGGCGCGAAGCTGCGCGCCAGCTCCATCGCGCCGTATTCGGGAAACACAAGAAGCTGCGCCTGGTTCTCGGCCGCCTCACCCACCCAGCGCGAGATTTTCTCCGCATAGGCTTCCCACGACGCGATCGGATCGATCGGATATTGAGCCGCGGCGACGCGCACTTTCATGGGATCACAGCCTTTTCATCCAGAACTGCATTTGTTTCGGCGATTCTTCCGCTGCGCCGATTTCCTTCCAGCTCATGTTGCAAATCAAGCCTGGCTGGACAGCATAACCCCGCTTCCCCCAGAACGCATCGAGCGGCTCATAGCCCCGCGGCCGACCCGGATGATCGGCTGAACGGACAACTGCGCAGAACACAGCATATCGTGCGCCACACACGCGCGCGTGCACCTCGCGCACCTCAAAGAAGCGCACACCGATCCCCTGCCCGCGGTAACGCGGCCGCAGAACCGACTCGCCGAAATAGAAGTGGGCCGAAAGATCCTCACCCTTCTGCCGGAACGGCACTGTGATGTCATTGACCTGCGCGCTGAGCGGCGCCGCGGTCGATGCACCGACCACCTCATCCCCATCAAACGCAGCCACGATCACAGACTGAGGCGACGCCGAAAACGCGGCGATGTACTGGCGCTCGTAGTCCGCGTCGCCGTCGTAGAGATAAGGGTACGCGCGAAATACCTCGATCCTAAGCCGCGCGACATCGGGCAGATGCGCTTGAAGCCGCGCACCGGTCAGCGGCTCAACCCGCAAGCTCACGCGCCGACCTGCTTCAACCAATCCTGTAAATTATAGTGCGTGCTGACGCGCGAGATGAGGCCGCCCTTGATCTCGAAGAAGGCACCCGCCGGAAGTAGGTACTTCTGACCGTTGGCGGGCGGCAATCCCTCGTCCGTCGCGAGATAGGCGCCGTGCACGACGAACTCCGCCGCAGCGTGCGCGCCATCGGTGCTCGAGAGGATGACGATGTCCTTCAGTTCCTCGCGATAGCACGTTTCCATGTGTGCAAGGAATGAGGAGAAATGCGCCTTGCCCCGGTGCCGTCCGCCCTGATTCACGTCATGGATCACGTCGTCGGACAGGCACGCTATCATGCCATCCCAATCGCGCGCGTTGAACGCTGCATAGTAGCGCCGAACCAGATCCTCGGTTTGATTTCGCATGTGCCCCTACGCAAATTCCTTGAAGTCACCGCTGACGCTGTCCAAGACGTCGAGCCTTGCGTCAAAGATGCTGAAAACTGCACCGGATAGGCTAAGCGTGCCGGCCTTGACCGCAGCCGCCACGAACGGAAACGTCATCAAACGTTCCAGCGATACACGAACGGATTCATGCTCGACCGCCGTCGCGAGATCGGACTTACCGGCGGCACGTGACTTTGCCGCGCTGAGCAACGAAATCCAGTTCTCCAAAAACACTGAATCCCCGCTCAACTCATCGCTGAGCGAGGCAGCCACGCCGCCGCATTTGGCGTGGCCAAGCACCATGATGTGAGCGACCTGCAACCGCCGCACGGCAAATTCGATGGCCGTGCTCGTGCCTTGCAGCCCGTCGCCCGCCCGGAACGGCGGCACCAAATTGGCCACATTGCGCACGACGAACAACTGTCCAGGCTCTGCGTCGAATATTGTCACCGGATCGACGCGGCTGTCACAGCATGAGATGACGCAAACCGGCGGCCGCTGGCCGTTATCCAGCGTGCGATAGAGATCGGCGCGCTCAGCAACGTGGCGAGCACGAAACCTTCGATATCCTTCGAATAGAAATTCCAAATGCGCCGCCAAATCGTTTGCGTGACACGACTGACTTAATCGGCAAACCGGCGCTTGCCAAGCGTGGGCCGCTTACTCTTTCGGCGCTTTCTCGGCCTCGGCCTTCTTCTTGGCCTTTTCCTTGCAGACGTCCTCGTCCTTGTTGTCTTTGTCGTCGCAGTCGATGTCGTCGTCGTCCGACGATCCGGCAACCGCGTGGATGGCGCCGGCTGCAACGTCGACGGTCGTCCCAACCACGGTCGACGTCACGCTCACCGCCGTGTCGACGACGGCAATGGCCGCACACCCGCTAAGGCCGAGTGCCGTAAGAGCAAGAACGATGACGGCGAAGCGCATGACAACGGCCTTTGGTGAGGTGTTGGGAAGTGAACATCCCTGGCCTCAGCCGGTCAACCGCCCACAAATGGTTACGGCGTGGATTTCGTCTCCTCCAAGCGCCATGGCGGATACTGCCGATTGCGACCGGCGTGAAACAGACAGACACGATTTCCGGCCGGATCGCGCAGATAGGCCTCACGCCACAACCACCGCTGGTCCACCGGATCTGCCTCGAACACGATGCCCTTCGCCTTGAGCCGCGTGACCAATCCGTCGAGGTCGTCGTCCTCGAAATAGATCAACGTCTCACTCACCCCGCGCACGCCGGGCTCCAGGTGCAGCGAAAACGTCGACTCGCCATCCGGACACTCGAAGCGTGCATAGTCTTCGGACCGTACGATCAGCCGCAGACCAAGCGCCTGGTAGAACCCAATCGACGCACCAAGGTCGCGCGCCGAAACCATGACCTGATTGAGCCGCATTTGAGCCTCCTGCTGTGCGCCCGAAACCATACGCCGAACGCCCCTTTGACGTGAGCCCCACCCACTCAGTAAGAGCCATGCGATATGGCGACCATCGAAACTCTATTCGCAACCCGCATCTACCAAGCGCCGCTTGGCGGCAAGGATGCCGGCCGCCTCAACCGGGACCTGGAAACGGCCTGCCTCTCGATCGCGCGCGACGACCGCGCGGGCCAAACTTGGAGCCGCGAGCACGGCTATGCGGGCTACACGTCCTACGCCTCGCTGAACGATCTCACCGTCCGTGTGCCGGCCTACGCCGACCTCGAACGCCGCCTGCGCCCGCACGTGACGCGTTTCGCCAAGGCATTGCACTTCGATCTCGGGACAAGGAAACTTGGACTCGACAGCATCTGGATCAATGTTCTGAAGCCCGGTGGCACGCATTCCGGCCACATCCACCCATCGAGCGTGATCAGCGGCACGTACTACGTCACGGTCCCAAAGGGCGCGAGCGCGCTCAAATTCGAAGACCCGCGCCTCGGCCTCATGATGGCGGCCCCGCGCAAGAAAGAGGGCGTCCCGCGCGACGCCGAACCGTTTGCCTACGTTACCCCGAAGCCCGGCACGCTAATTCTGTTCGAAAGCTGGCTGCGCCACGAAGTCCCGCCGAACCCTGCGCGCGAAAACCGCATCAGCGTCAGCTTCAACTACGCGTGAATCTTACGGCCGCATAAACATGTAGTCCGTATCGGGATCGACGTTCTCCGCGGCAGCCAGAAGCTCCGCTCGAACATCGGCGATGCCGCGCCGCTCCCGCATCGACGAGATCGCAAGTGAAAGCAGGTTTCGGGCAACCGCGTCCGCGTCTTGGCTCGCTACCTCCGCCGCCGCCATTGCCGCGGCGAAGTGCGTACGCGCAATCTCTCCGGCCGTCATTCCACGCCTCCCTACGCATCAGGGTGACATGATCACGGCAGCGCGCCTCGCACCTTGACCCAGGTCAGAACCCAGGCGCCGCTAGAGCCCCCGGCACGATCGAGCCAATACTCAGGCGTTAGTTGTCCAAGAAGCTGCGCAGCTTCCGGCTCCGGCTGGGGTGCTTCAGTTTCCTGAGCGCCTTCGCCTCGATTTGGCGGATACGTTCGCGGGTGACCGAGAACTGTTGACCCACTTCTTCGAGCGTGTGGTCGGTGTTCATACCGATGCCGAAGCGCATGCGCAGCACGCGCTCTTCGCGCGGCGTGAGCGAGGCAAGCACGCGCGTCGTTGTTTCGCGCAGGTTGGACTGAATTGCGGCGTCGATCGGCAACACCGCGTTCGTATCCGGGATGAAGTCGCCAAGGTGCGAGTCTTCCTCGTCGCCGATCGGCGTCTCAAGACTGATCGGCTCCTTCGCGATCTTCAAAACCTTGCGCACCTTCTCCAAAGGCATCGCCAGCTTCTCGGCGAGTTCCTCGGGCGTCGGCTCGCGGCCGATTTCGTGCAGCATCTGGCGCGATGTGCGCACCAGCTTGTTGATCGTCTCGATCATGTGGACCGGGATGCGGATCGTACGCGCCTGGTCGGCGATCGAACGCGTGATCGCCTGCCTGATCCACCACGTCGCATAGGTCGAGAATTTGTAGCCGCGCCTGTACTCGAACTTATCGACGGCCTTCATCAAGCCGATATTGCCTTCCTGAATGAGATCCAGGAACTGCAAGCCGCGGTTCGTGTATTTCTTCGCGATCGAGATCACGAGGCGCAGGTTCGCCTCGACCATTTCCTTCTTCGCCTGGCGTGCTTCGCGCTCGCCCTTCTGCACCGTGCGCACGATGCGCTTGAACTCGGTGATCGGCTGGCGCATTTCCTGCGCCTGCGTCTGGATCTCCATGCGCAGGTCGCGCGCGAGATCGCGTTCGTCGGCGGCAAATTCCTTCCAGCCGCGGCGCGTCAGACGGCCGACGCGGCGGATCCAGTTCGGATCGAGCTCTTCGCCTTCGTATTCCTTCAAGAAGTCTTCGCGCGCGACGCCGTGCGATTCCGCAAGGCGCAGCAACCGCGACTCGATCATGATCATGCGTTTGTTGATCGAGTACATCTGCTCGACCAGTGCCTCGATGCGGTTGTTGTTCAACCTGAGGCTCTTCACATGCTCGACCGTCTCGTTCTTCAGCTTCTTGAAGCGGCGGTCCTGGCTCGTCGAAAGTTCTTCCGACGACAGATGCGCCTCGACCTCGGCGTCTTGCAGCTTGCCGAGCTTCTTGTAGCGGTTCGCGATCTCGTCGAACGTCTCCAAGATCTTGGGCTTGAGCGCCGCCTCCATCGCGGCCAACGACAAGCCGGCTTCGTCTTCTTCCGGAGCCTCTTCTTCAGTGCGGGTTGGCGCCTCGACGTTCGTGACGTCATCCGGGTCGATCCTGCGCTCGACAGGCTTCGGCGCAGGCGCCGGCACAACGCGCAACACCGGCTTCGGCAACACGAATGGCTTTGGCCCGGGGGCAACGCCACCCGGCGCAGCAGGGCCCGCGAACTCAGGCGGCACCACGATGCCGCCCTCGGCCGCCATCGCCTTCGCTTCCGGACCGCCGCCATAGGTGGCTTCCAGATCGATGATGTCGCGTAGCAAAATCTTGCCTTCGTTCAACTCGTCGCGCCAAACCATGATGGCTTCGAACGTCAGCGGGCTCTCGCACAGCGCGCCGATCATCAACTCGCGGCCGGCCTCGATGCGCTTGGCGATCGCGATTTCGCCCTCGCGCGACAGCAGCTCGACCGAGCCCATCTCGCGCAGGTACATGCGCACCGGATCGTCGGTGCGCTCGACCGCTTCGGTCTCGACCTTCGTGACGGCGGATTCTTCCTGCGCCATGGCAACGGCGCCGCCCTCACCCTCTTCTTCCTTCTCTTCCGTCTCGACGACGTTGATGCCCATGTCGGAAAGCATCGACATCGTGTCTTCGATCTGCTCCGACGACACCTGCTCCGACGGCATCACTTTGTTCAGTTCATCAAGCGTGATGAAGCCGCGCTGCTTGGCGCGCGTGATCATCTTCTTGACAGCCGCATCCGTTAGATCGAGCAGCGGATCGCCGCGTTCCTCGGTCTGACCCTCGCCGTCGCCCTTCTGGCCCTTCGCAGCACCCTTAGCTGGTTGAACGCCGGGTCGCTGCGCCGCCTTGACGGCGGTCGTCGTCGTTTTGGTCATTGTTTGTCCGGATGGGTGTGAGGGCGTGGATTTTGCTGCGCCATTCGC
The DNA here is from genome assembly GCA_044220975.1 of Micropepsaceae bacterium. Lineage (GTDB taxonomy): Bacteria > Pseudomonadota > Alphaproteobacteria > Micropepsales > Micropepsaceae > SZUA-430. The sequence continues at coordinate 47,545 of JBGAPZ010000015.1, forward strand.
GTCCATGGAAGCTGCCAACTTGGCAGGTTTCGCCTTCGTCGGCGGCAGCGGCTTGACCATCGCCTTGAGGATGGATTTCAAATCTTGAGGCTTTTTCGCTTCAACTTTCGCAGTCACCTTCGCAGGCGGCTTCGCACCCTTTTTCTCGGGCTTCTTATCTTTTGTTGCTGTTGCTGCTTTGCGATCTGGCATCTGCGTCTTCGTCACGGCGTTTCCATAAAATGCAAAAAGCTCCAAGGCCCGGGACGCGCATCGTCGCGCGATCGAACCCTCCTACCCTATGGTCTAGAAAGCATCAGGCGGACCCGCTTCCGCCCCAATCGTCGATTTCAGTTCGTCGGTAATCGCGCGAAGCCTCGCCAAGTTCTCGTCGGTCGTCTCGCGCCTCAATGCCTCGGCCGCCTGCGCATGCTCGGTCTCAAGCTCCGTGAGCTTGCGGTGCCGCGCGAGCGCATGTTGGAACTCCCGCTGCACGAGCGCATGCGTTGCGTCGCGCCGCGTCATGGCCATGGATTTGAGCATGGGCCGCAGCTCCAACCGCTCGCAAACCTCCCCGAGGCCCTTGAGCCTGAGGTGGTCGCGTAAGCCTTGACTGTCAAGGGAATGTCCCAAAGAGGCGGCATGTAGGAGTTCGCGCCTGATTTTGTCAAGATTTGCCTCGGAAATCGGCAGGTTCGCGAATGCCTCCGAATGCTCCTCCAAAAGAAACGGATGGTTCAAAGCCGCCAGGATTAGAGCCGCCGCCGACGGCTCGCTCACGGCATGGGATTGCACCTGTCCCCGACCTGCTGCCGAACGCCGCACCGCCTCGCTGACGGGCGGTGTCCAGGTGGGCCGCGCCCCTGGCCGCTCAGGCTTGAAGGCGCTGCGGGGCTGGAAACGGTTCGGCGACCAAGGCTCACGCCGCCCCTGCGCCCCACCCTGGCGCTGCGGCTCGCCCGGCTGAAACAGGGCGCGAAGGCGCTCGCGCATCGCGGTCCGATAGTGCTCGCGCACCTTGGGCTCAACGATCCCGTCGATGTGCTTCATAAGATTGCGCTCGGCGCCAGCCCGCCGTTCCGGCGTCGCGAGGTCGGCGCTCTCGATCTCCCGCCGCCACAACATGTCGGCAAGGCCGACCGCTTCGTTCAAGACCGTCTGCATCGCCCCCGCACCCTGAGCGCGGATCAAATCGTCCGGATCTTGGCCCCCAGGCAACAGCGCGAACCGCAGCGACTGCCCGGGCTCAAGCAGCGGCAGCGCCAGATCGATACCGCGTTGCGCCGCCTTGATGCCTGCCGCATCGCCGTCAAAACAGAGCACGGGCTCCGGCGCGATGCGCCACATCATCTGCAAATGCTCTTCGGTGAGCGCCGTGCCGAGCGGTGCAACCGCACCTTCGAACCCCGCCGCAACAAGGGCAATCACATCGACATAACCCTCGACCGCGATCAGCATCGCCCCGCCAGCGCAGGACTTGCGCGCCGGCCCGAAGTTGAAAAGCACCGCGCTCTTCTTGAAGAGCGGCGTCTCGGGCGAATTCAGATATTTGGGCTTACCGTCGGGATCGAGCGTCCGACCACCGAAGGCAATCACGCGTCCCTTAGCGTCGATGATCGGAAAGATCACCCGCCCACGAAACCGGTCGTACGGCGCGCCACCGTCGTCCGGCGCGACCAGAAGCCCCGCCTCGACCATTTCCTCGACGCTGACGTCCTTAGCCGCCAGATGTTCCTTCAACGCGCTCCGTGATTCCGGTGCAAAGCCCAACCGGAAAGGCTCGACCTTAGGCCCGCTCAACTGCCGCCCGTCGAGATAAGCCCGCGCTTTCGCGCCGCGCGCGCCTTGCAGCTCGTGCTCGAAAAACGCGGTAGCAAGTTCCATCACGTCATAGAGCGAGCGCCGCGCCTTCTCGCGCTCGTCGTCACGCGCATCGCGCGCGGGTAACTCCATGCCGGCGTCGCTGGCGAGCTTCTCGATCGCCTCTGGAAACGAAAGCCCCTCGGTCTCCATCACGAACGAAATGACGTCGCCGTGCACGCCGCAACCGAAGCAATGGTAAAACCCCTTCTCCGCATTTACGGAGAACGATGGCGTCTTCTCGTTGTGAAATGGGCAGAGCCCTGTGTAATTCCGCCCGCGCCGGACAAGCTTCACCTTACGCCCGACAACATCCGTTACCCGGACCCGGTCGCGAAGCTCCTCAACAAACCGCGGCGTAAATCGCATCTCACTCCGTCAACCGACAAAGAGGATTAGCTCCCGGTCAAAACCTCTTTGACCACCACATTCGCTTTCGAAAAATCCATCTTGCCCGCGAACTTGGTTTTGAGCTCCGCCATCACCTTTCCCATGTCCTTCACGGACGCAGCCCCGGTCGCGGCGACTGCGGCCTTGATCGCGGCACGCACCTCATCCGCCGACATCTGCGCCGGGAGATAGCTCTCGATGATCGCCTTCTCCTCGCGCTCTTGCGCTGCAAGTTCCGGTCGCCCGTGCTTGTCGTAGGTCTCGATGGACTCCACGCGCTGCTTGATCATCTTCTGCAACAGCCCAAGGATCTCGTCCTCGGTCGTGGCCTCGCGGCCAAGCCCGCGCGCCTCGATGTCCTTGTCTTTCAAGGCCGCCATGATCAACCGTACGGTGGACAACCGTCGTTGATCCTTGGCCAACATGGCCTCCTTCATGGCCGCAGCGAACTTCTCCCGCAACATGGGCGCCGATCCTCAAATTCTCATTGTCTAAAGCCGGAACATACAGCCGCACCAGCACGAGAACCTAACCCTTTGGCCGGAAAACGTGATCTGGCTTGTGGAAGGGTACCCGCGGATTTCTTGACGCCTGCAAACACCGTCCCATATGGTCCGCCGAATTTGCGGGCCCGACGGCCCAAGCAATCACGGGTGCACTCGTGCTCGCCGACGGCACCGTTTTTGAGGGTTTTGGCCTTGGCGCAACCGGCCACGCGGTCGGCGAGGTCTGCTTCAACACTGCGATGACGGGCTATCAGGAAATCCTGACCGACCCCTCTTACGCCGCGCAGATCATCTGCTTCACGTTCCCCCACATCGGCAATGTCGGCACGAACACGGAAGACATCGAAACGGTGACGCCAGCCGCGCGCGGCATGATCGTCAAAGCTTCGATCACCGACCCGTCGAACTACCGAAACGCCCAGCATCTCGACATTTGGCTAAAGCGCCACAACATGGTGGCGCTCGGCGGCATCGACACACGCCGTCTGACGCGCCTCATCCGCGAGAACGGGATGCCGAACGGTGTCATCGCACACGACGCAACCGGCACGTTTGATATCGATGCGCTGAAAAAAGAAGCCGCCAACTGGCCGGGCCTCGAAGGCATGGACTTGGCCAAAGACGTAACCGCACGCCAAATCTGGACACTCGACGAGCAACGCTGGGCGTGGAACGACGGATACAAGACGCAAAGAAAAACGCGGTTTAATGTGGTCGTCATCGACTACGGCGTGAAGCGCAACATCCTGCGTTCGCTGGCCAGTGTCGGCGCACGGCTAACCGTCGTGCCCGCCGACACAAGCTACGAAACCATCCAGCATATGAAGCCCGATGGCGTCGTCCTTTCGAACGGCCCGGGCGATCCCGCCGCGACCGGCGCATACGCAGGCCCCGTGATCAAAAAAATCGTCGATAGCGGCGTGCCCGTCTTCGGCATCTGCCTCGGCCACCAGATGTTAGCCCTCGCACTCGGCGCGAAAACAAAAAAGATGCACCAAGGCCACCACGGCGCGAACCACCCGGTGAAAGACCTCGCCACAGGCAAAGTCGAAATCGTCTCCATGAACCATGGCTTCACCGTCGACACCGCAACGCTCCCGCGCGGTGTGAAGGAAACGCACACGTCCCTGTTCGACGGCACGAACTGCGGCTTGAGCCTCGAGGGCCGACCGGTGTTCTCCGTCCAATACCACCCCGAAGCCTCGCCCGGTCCGCACGACAGCCAATACCTCTTCGACCGCTTCGTTAGTGCGATGGAGGAGAAGCGTTGATCGAAGCCCTCAAAGCCCGCTGGCGCACGCATGTGCAGATGATCGGCAACTTCAACGCCGACGTCGTGGGGCGCACGTTCGATCACCTGTGCGCCTCGTATTCCGAGCCGCAGCGCCGCTACCACACGCTGGCGCACCTGACGTCGTTGTTCGACACGCTGGAAACGCATGGCGAAGAAATCGGCGACGCCCCCCGCGTTGCCTTCGCGGCCTGGTATCACGACATCGTCTACGACCCGCGCCGGCAAGACAACGAAGCCAAGAGCGCCGAACGCGCCATGAAGGAACTGGACGACCTAGGCGCGGACGGCGCACTGCGCTCGCATGTCGTTCAGCTGATCCTCGCAACCAAGAACCACAGCGCCGGCGGCCGCGATTACGACGACGACATCTTCCTCGACGCTGACTTTTCGATCCTGGGAGCGTCTGAAGCCGTCTACCGCCAATACGTGAGCGATGTCCGTGCTGAATACGCGCATGTCGACGACGCAGATTGGAAAGCCGGCCGTGGCGCCTTCCTGAAGAAGACCTTGGCCGCGCCGCGCATCTTCCGCACCGGCATTTTTGAAGGCGAGTATGCCGAGCAAGCCCGAGCGAACATCGCCCGGGAACTCAAAGAGTTGGAAGGCGCGTCATGAGCCGCGCCTTCCCTTTATGCTCAGTAGCGGTAACCGACGCCCATACCAACGATGAACGGATCGATGTCCACGTCCGCCGTCGCGTTGACGCCGCCCGTGATCGTGACGTCCGTGTTGATGTCGATGTACTTGACGTCGATGTTGGCCGACCAACCCTTGCCGAAGGGAATGTTCAACCCGGCTTGGAGCGCCAGGCCAAACGAGTCGTCGTAGCTGATGTTGAGCCCGGCGGGCTCATCGACACCGAAGAACGTCGTGTAGTTGATGCCAACGCCGACATAAGGCTGTATCGCGGCGCCATCCGGATCGAAATGGTATTGCAGCGTCAGGGTCGGCGGCAGCAGCCACGCACTACCGAGATCGACGCCGAACGTGTGCTCCACATCATGCGGCGCCACCGCCGCGATCAGCTCGACCGCAAAGTTCTTCGCGAAGAAATACGAAACGTCGACTTCCGGCACGAAGGAGTTGTCGATCGTAACATCGCCGCCGATCGAGACATTGGCGTGCTCGTTCGGTGCGACAAGCAAGCCGCGCGCGCGAACTATCCAGGGACTGTCGTTGGCGGCAAGTGCCGTGAATGGGAGGGATACAAAAGCGGCCGCGAGTGCGCCGCAGACAAACGTGGACTTCATAACTTGAGCCTCTCAAACAAAGGATCGATCACGCATCGATCGGCAAAAAATTGCGGTAATCAGGGGTACCGGCCCATGCTTAACAAAACTCCAATTTGCGTGGGCCCGGCGGCCACAGTCGCAGCAGAAACTGGAATCTGAGGATGCCAAAGCGCACGGATATCGACACGGTCTTGATCATCGGCGCCGGACCGATCGTCATCGGTCAAGCCTGCGAATTCGACTACTCGGGCGTCCAAGCCTGTCGTGCGCTCAGAGACGAGGGCTATCGCATCGTCCTGGTGAATTCGAATCCGGCGACGATCATGACGGACCCCGATCTTGCCGACGCGACGTACATCGAACCGATCACGCCGGAGTTCGTGGCCAAAATCATCGCCCGCGAGCGCAAGGAACATCCGCGCGCCCGCATGGCGCTGCTCCCCACCATGGGCGGCCAGACGGCGCTGAACTGCGCGCTCGACCTGCACAAAGCCGGCACGCTCAAGAAATACGACGTCGAGATGATCGGCGCGCAGCCCGAAGCGATCGCCAAAGCCGAAGACCGTCTGCTGTTCCGCGAGGCGATGGAAAAGATCGGCCTCGAATGCCCGCGCTCGCGCATCGCGACGACCAAGGACGAAGCGCTGGCGGCAGTCGAGCATGTCGGCTTGCCCGCAATCATCCGCCCGTCGTTCACGCTTGGCGGACAAGGCGGCGGCATAGCCTACAACAAAGAAGAGCTCATCGACATCGTCGAACGCGGGCTCGACGCCTCGCCGGTCAAATCCGTGCTGATTGAGGAATCCGTGCTCGGCTGGAAAGAGTTCGAGATGGAGGTCGTCCGCGACAAGGCGGACAACGCGATCATCATCTGCTCGATCGAAAACATCGACCCGATGGGGGTGCATACCGGTGATTCCATTACCGTCGCACCGGCACTCACGCTCACCGACAAAGAATACCAGATCATGCGCAACGCCTCGATCGCGGTGTTGCGCGAGATCGGCGTCGAAACCGGCGGCTCGAACGTGCAGTTCGCTGTCAATCCAAAGGACGGCCGCCTCGTCATCATCGAGATGAACCCGCGCGTATCGCGCTCCTCTGCCCTCGCCTCTAAGGCAACCGGCTTTCCCATTGCCAAAGTCGCGGCCCGGCTCGCCGTCGGCTACACGCTCGACGAACTGACGAACGACATCACGAAAGCAACCCCCGCCTCGTTCGAACCGACGCTCGACTACGTAGTGACCAAGATCCCGCGCTTCGCATTCGAAAAGTTCCCCGGCGCCGAAGCCATCCTCACGACTTCGATGAAATCCGTCGGCGAGGCGATGGCGATCGGCCGGACATTCGCCGAGTCCATGCAAAAGGCGCTGCGCTCGCTTGAAACCGGCCTCACCGGTTTCGACGAAATCGAAATCGCGGGCCTACGTTCGGGTGATGACAAGAACGCAGTCATAGCGGCTTTGGCCAAAGCGACGCCGGACCGCATCCGCGTCGTCGCGCAAGCGTTTCGCCTCGGCCTCACGATCGGCGAGGTACATGCAGCTTCGAAGATAGACCCTTGGTTCCTCGAACAGATCGAAGACATCATCAAAGCCGAAGAGCGCGTGCGCGAACACGGCCTGCCCGACAACGAAGACGGTATGCGCGAACTGAAGGCCCAAGGCTTCTCCGATGCACGCCTCGCCAAACTCACAAACAAACGCGAAAGCGAGGTCTCAGGCCTGCGCCGCCGCCTCGGCGTGACCCCTGTGTTCAAACGAATTGACACCTGCGCCGCCGAATTCCGCGCGCTCACGCCCTACATGTACTCGACCTACGAGACGCCGATGGACGGCCGAGTCGAGTGCGAAAGCGAACCGACGGCTGCCAAGAAGGCGATCATCTTGGGAGGTGGCCCGAACCGCATCGGCCAAGGTATCGAGTTCGACTACTGCTGCTGCCACGCCGCCTTCGCGCTCAAGGCCGCAGGGTTCGAGACCATCATGGTCAACTGCAACCCGGAAACCGTGTCGACCGACTACGACACCGCCGACCGCCTCTATTTCGAACCGCTAACCGCCGAAGACGTCGTCGAACTCATCCGCACGGAGCAAGCGAACGGTGAGGTCGTCGGCGTCATTTGCCAGTTCGGCGGCCAGACACCGCTGAAACTCGCGACCGCCTTGGAAGCCGCGAAAATTCCGATCATGGGCACCCAGCCAGACTCAATCGGCGCAGCCGAAGACCGCAAGCGCTTCCAAGCACTGATCGACACCATCGGTTTGAAGCAGCCGGTGAACCGCACCGCACTGACGACCGACGAAGCGCTCGAAGCCGCGCGCGAGGTCGGCTACCCCGTCGTCATCCGCCCGTCTTTCGTGCTCGGTGGCCGGGGCATGACGATCGTTCGCGACGAAGAACACATGGTTGAAACGCTCGCCCAAACGGACGTCTTCAAAATCTCTGGCGACGACCCCGTGCTCATCGACCAATACCTGCGCAGCGCCATCGAAGTCGACGTCGACGCCATCGCCGATGCGGACACCGTCTTCATCGCGGGCATTATGGAACATATCGAAGAAGCGGGCGTACACTCCGGCGACAGCGCGTGCTCCATCCCGCCATGGTCGCTCGACCCCGGGACGATCGCCGAGATCAAGCGTCAGACCGCAGCACTCGCACGTGAGCTCAACGTTCTGGGCCTCATGAACGTCCAGTTCGCGATCCAGGACGGCGAAATCTACGTCCTCGAAGTGAACCCGCGCGCCAGCCGTACCGTACCGTTCGTCGCCAAAGCAGTCGGCATTCCAGTGGCCGCTGTCGCCTCGCGCGTGATGGCGGGCGAAACGCTGGCGTCGTTCAATTTGAAAGACCCCGCCCCCACCCACATCTCGGTGAAAGAGGCGGTGCTGCCGTTCGCCCGTTTCCCCGGCGTCGATGTCGTGCTCGGCCCCGAAATGAAATCGACCGGCGAGGTCATGGGCATCGACGTGACGTTCGAGCGCGCCTTCGCCAAAAGCCAAATCGCAGCGGGCCTAACGCTCCCCGAAAGCGGGACGGTCTTTCTGTCCGTTCGCGACGCTGACAAAGAAAAGGCCGTGGGCCTCTCCCGACGCCTGATCGCGCTTGGCTTCAAAATCATCGCGACCGGCGGTACCGCGACCCATCTGCAGAAAGAGGGCGTCGCCGTCACCCGCGTGAACAAAGTCTACGAAGGCCGCCCCCACATTGTGGACGCAATGAAGGACGGCATCGTCGATCTCGTGTTCAACACGACCGAGGGCGCCCAAGCCCTAAAGGACTCGCTCTCGATCCGCCGCAACGCGCTGATGCTCAAGATCCCCTACTACACCACGCTCGCAGGCTCTCTCGCCGCAGTGCAGGCGATCGAGGCCTTGCGCACCACCACACTCGATGTCGCGCCGCTGCAGTCTTTCGCGCGTTAACGTCTTGAATCCAAAGGATTCATAACGCCAATCGGACCTTGAAATTTCGCCGCATTTCCCTTATGTTCTTATGCATGCGTTCGAGGGGACTACGTCTCTCGCGCAAGCTCGAGAAGCGACACTCTCGCGAGCAATTTCAAACCATTTTGAGAGGCCTTGGGCGGTCGCACCACCAAGGCCCTTCGAATTTGTTGTCCTTCGGTGCGGCGGAAGAGTTGAGCAGAGATTATGGAAAAAGTTCCCATGACCGCTCAGGGCTTTGAGGCCCTCGAAACGGAGATTAAGCACCTGAAGTCGGTGGAGCGTCCGGCCGTTATCCGCGCGATCTCGGAAGCGCGCGCCCACGGCGACTTGTCCGAAAACGCGGAATACCATTCCGCGAAGGAGCGCCAAAGCTTCATCGAAGGGCGCGTCCTCGAACTCGAGGACAAGATCTCCCGCGCACAAGTGATCGACGTGTCGAAGCTTTCCGGTAAGGTCGTGAAATTCGGCGCGACGGTCACCGTCGTCGACGAAGACACGGACCAAAAGGCAAAATACCAGATCGTCGGCGACCTCGAGGCCGACTTCGCCAAGGGCCGCATCTCGATCTCGTCGCCATTGGCGCGCGCGCTGATCGGCAAAACGAACGGCGACAGAGTGGAGGTCAACACCCCCTCCGGCGGCCGCTCTTACGAGATCACGAAGGTGGAATTCAAATAGGCCGCATCGCGGCGCATCGCGTAAGGGCGGCGGGTCACTCCGTCGCCCCTTTTTGTTAGAGCTCGACCGGCACGCCCGGCTCGCGCTTCGAGGCGCGAATGGTCAGCGCGGTCTTCACCGATGCCACGTTCTTCGCCGCTGTCAGCTTCTCCGTGACGAAACTTTGCCACTCGCTCAAATCTTTGGCGGCGCATTTCAGCACGAAGTCGATCTCGCCCGACATCATGTAGCACTCGCGCACGATCGCCCATTGCAGCACCTGCGCCTCAAAAGCTTTGAGGTCGGGCTCGGCCTGACTGTTCAGTCCCACGAACGCGAACGCCGTCACCTCGTAACCCAAGGACTTCGGGTCCAAATCGGCGTGATAGCCGCGAATGAACCCCTGTTGCTCCAACGCGCGCACCCGCCGTAAACAAGGCGGCGCCGAAATCTTCGCGCGGTGCGAAAGTTCGACGTTCGTAATGCGGCCTTCGGCTTGAAGTTCGTGAAGAATGCGCCTGTCGATGGCGTCAAGTTTGATCCGCTGCATGATCGCGCCCGGGAGAGTCAGAAAGTTGCGTTGAGACGGTTTTAGCGCGATCAATCGGTGACTTCAGCAATAAAATTACAGGACTACGAAAGACTGTGAATGAGCTGATGGTGGAAAATGTTACCTGGGCGATCTCGGACGGCCGCGCCGGCTTGGCCAACCAGGTGCGCGGCCTGGCGGACGCCATAGGCCTGCCCGTCGTAACCAAGACGGTCCATCCGCGCTTCCCTTGGACGATTTTGCCCCTCACGTCGTGGCCCGCGCCGTTCAGGGCTTTGGCTGGAGGCAGCAGCACCTTCGCATCGCCTTGGCCCAAGCTCGCCGTCGGCTGCGGCTGGCGCTCCATCCCCTACATGCTCGCCATCAAGCGCCTGTCAGGTGGCAGGACGTTCACCATCCAACTGCAAGACCCACGCATCGACCCGAAGCACTTCGACCTCGTCATCCCGCCCGAACACGACGGCCTCAAGGGCGCGAACGTTGAAGCGATCGTCGGGAGCCCCAACGCCGTAACGCGCAAATCGCTCGACAGTGCCGAGGCACAATGGCGGACGAAATTCGATCGGCTCAAGCAACCCCGTATCGCGGTCCTCGTTGGCGGCAAATCGAAATCCTACAGCTTTGGCGAAGGCGATGCGCGTCGTCTGGGCGTTCAGTTGAAGGATCTCGCCACGCGCGGCTTCTCCCTCATGGTCACAACCTCGCGCCGCACGGGTGAAGCACAGGCAGCCATCATCAAAGACGCACTCGCCGGCACGCAGGCGTTCGTATGGGACGTTGCCGGCGATAATCCCTATTTCGGACTGCTCGCCCTGGCCGATGTCATTCTCGTGACATCCGATTCGACCAACATGGCGGTCGAGGCGGCGAGCACGGGAAAGCCCGTTTATATCGTCGACCTTCCAGGCGGCGATCCCAAGTTCACCCGGTTGCACACCGACCTCGCTCGACGTGGAATCGCTCGCAAATTCACAGGCGAAATCGCGCAATGGACGTACGCACCGCTCAACGAAACGGCCCGGATTGCCGCCGTCATCCGCAAGAGAACCGGCCTCGAACCGCAGTAAACGCTCCGTGATGGCGCGCCCAAGCCTTGCGGTGCAGCAAAGTGCGTTCCTATATGAAGCTGGAGGACCCCTCAAGAAATGACCAAAACGACCCACGCCAAAGTGCTGATTGTGGGCTCCGGCCCTGCCGGCTACACGGCGGCGATCTATGCAACGCGCGCGATGCTTGAGCCGCTGCTCGTGGCAGGGCTGCAGCCTGGCGGCCAAATGACGATCACCACCGACGTCGAAAACTACCCGGGCTTTCCTGAAACGATCCAAGGCCCGTGGCTGATGGATCAGATGAAGGCGCAGGCCGAACACGTCGGCACGAAGTTCGCCGACGACGTCATCGTCGAAGCTGACCTGAAGAGCCGCCCGTTCCGCCTGAAGGGCGACAGCGGCACGATATACACCTGCGACGTGCTGATCATCGCGACGGGCGCGCAAGCCCGTTGGCTCGGCCTGCCCTCCGAAGAAGCGTTCAAGGGTCACGGCGTCTCGGCTTGCGCCACCTGCGATGGCTTCTTCTATCGCGGCAAGGATGTGGCGATTGTCGGCGGCGGCAACACCGCAGTCGAAGAAGCACTCTTCCTCACGAACTTCGCGAACTCGGTCACGCTGATCCACCGCCGCAATTCGCTGCGCGCCGAAAAGATGCTGCAGCAACGACTGTTCGATCACCCTAAAATCAAAGTCGTGTGGGACACCGCCGTCGACAGCGTCGAAGGCACCAGCGATCCTAAATCGGTCACGAGCGTGAAGCTGAAGGACGTGAACACCGGCGCACTGACGGACCTCGCGGCCGACGGTCTCTTCGTCGCGATAGGCCACGTACCGGCAACGGAGCTCTTCAAAGGCCAAGTCGATATGGACGCGGACGGCTATATCAAAACCGCGCCGGACTCGACCGCGACCAGCATCCCAGGCGTCTTCGCAGCCGGCGACGTGAAGGACCGCATCTTCCGCCAAGCGATCACTGCCGCCGGTACGGGCTGCATGGCGGCCCTTGAGGCCGAGAAATACCTCGCTCATCACGAGCAGCTGAAGGCCGCCGCGGAATGAGCATGGACCTCGACCGCTTGCGCGTTTTCCACGCCGTCGCCACGGCCGGAAGCCTGACGCATGCGGGCGAGCAACTCGACCTCAGCCAATCGGCGGTCAGCCGCCAGATCAGCGCTCTGGAAGAGGAACTGAGGGTCCCCCTATTTCTGCGCCACGCCCGCGGCCTCAACCTCACCGAACAGGGCTCTAGGCTTTTCGAAACGACAAAACACATCTTCGAAAAGCTGCAATGTGTCGAGGAAGAACTGATCGACAGCCGCGATCGGCCGCAAGGCGAACTGCGGGTCACGGCGACGGTGGGCATCGGCACCTATTGGCTGGCCCCGCGCCTGAAGAAGTTCACCGAACTTTACCCGGACATGCGCGTGCATTTGTTGCTGGCAGACGGCGAACTGGACTTGAACCAGCGCGAAGCCGACATCGCGCTTCGGATGCGCCAACCGATTCAAAACGATTTGGTGCAGCGCAAGCTGTTCGACGTCGTCTATCACATCTACGGCTCGCCCGATTACATCGCGCGCAAACGTGCACCCGAATGTGTTTCTGAACTCGACGCCCACGACGTCATCACGTATGGCGACGCGCCGACGGAATTGTCGAAGGTGAACTGGCTTGCCGAGGTGGGGCGCAAACCCGGTCATCCGCGCCCGCCCAGACTGTGCGTCAACAACATCATCGCGATGGGCACGGCGATCGAAACGGGAATTGGCCTAGGCGCGCTGCCGGATTACTTCACGCACGGCAACGAAAAACTCGTGCGAGTCCTGCCGGAAACGCTGGGCCCGAGTTACGAGGTTTACCTTTGCTACCCGGAAACATTGCGCGGTTCCAAACGTGTCGCGGTCTTCCGCGATTTCCTCATTTCACAAGCGCGCGATTGGACATTTTGACATCCTTGAGATCGCCGCTCCCCGCACTATCTGAATAAGGGCCGGGGCGGTTCTCCCCCAGAAATAGGGTCCCGGCACCAGGATGTTCCCCCTTCCTGGAATAGCCGATGCTTCTCCCCCAAGCGCATCGGCAAAAGGCGTGACGAGGCCGGGCTGCAGACAACCCCCTGCGGTCCGGCCTTTTTTATGACGCCGCTTTACAGCCTTCGGCTTTCAACACGCGCTTCGTTGACGCTGGAAATTTCACAAGCGCGGCCGAGGGCCGAATCGGCCGGCGCACAAGATCGCCGCTGCAGTTCGGACAACGGCCCTTCAGCACGCCCATCGCACATGCCTCGCAGAACGTACACTCGAATGTGCAGATCCTGGCCTCTGTCGATGCGGGTGGAAGATCGCGATCGCAGCATTCGCAATTCGGTCTGAGTTCCAACATCAGAAATCTGTTCCTTCAACGAAGACTGAAACCACCGCCTCGAACGCGCGCCGGTCCTCATCGTCAAATCGCGCAAACAACGGGCTGTCGAGGTCGAGTACGCCATGCACGCGCTCACCTTTGATAAGCGGTACGACCAGCTCGGAGTTCGAAGCGGAATCGCACGCGATGTGCCCCGGAAACGCATGCACGTCTTTGACCAGCATCGTCTCGCGCCGGGCCACAGCGGTTCCGCATACGCCCTTGCCCGCAGGGATGCGCACACACGCGGGCTTGCCTTGAAACGGGCCGAGCACAAGCTCGCCGCCCTTCATGAAATAGAACCCCGCCCAATTGAGATCGGGCACGATCTGCCAGATCAGCGCCGCGATGTTGGCGGAGTTCGCAACAAGGTCGCGCTCGCCGTCGAGGAGCCCACGTGTCTGCCGCACGAGCTCCTCGTAAATCTCGGCTTTGGTTCCGCTAACTTTCACTGCAGCGAACATGGGCACCTTCAGTGTTGAATGCCGCCGCCCGCTTCCTTGCCCCAAATTTCTTCAAGACGTGCGTCGCGGCCACAATTGAACCGGTAGAGATTATAGCGGACGGGATTGTTCTTGTAGAAATTCTGGTGGTGCTCCTCCGCCGGGTAAAACGGCCCGGCAGCCACGATCTGCGTGACGATCGGCCGCTTGAACCGTGCGGATTTCTCAAGCGCGGCCTTCGACGCTTCTGCCGCCTGATGCTGCGCTTCGTTCACGTAGAAGATTGCCGTCCGGTACTGCGTTCCGAAGTCGCAGAACTGCCCTTCCTTCGTCAGCGGATCCACATTGCGCCAATAGACGTAAAGCAGCTTCTCGTAGGTCACCATTGCCGGGTCGAAAACAATCTTCACGGCTTCCGCATGACCGGTTCCGCCAGCGGAAACATCCTCATATGACGGATTCGCCTTCGTCCCGCCCGTAAATCCCGAAGTCGTCGAAAGGACGCCCGGCACCTTGTCGAAGTCGGACTCGACGCACCAAAAACAACCACCGGCGAAAATCGCTATTTGCGCGCCCGCAGGCTGTGCTTGCGGCGCGTTCGCGGCACGAACGCCAAGCACGGCATCGGCAAACCGCGAGCCGAACATCGCAAGTCCCACGAGCGCCGCAAGCGCAAACGCCCGCGCAAATCCGAATTGACGCATCCTATGCCACCGCCGGTCTGAAGGTCATCGCGACGCCGTTCATGCAATAGCGCTTGCCGGTTGGGGCCGGACCGTCGTCGAAGACGTGGCCCAAGTGGCCGCCGCAGCGCCTGCAATGGACTTCCGTTCGCGTCATGAACAACGATGTGTCCGTAGTCATACCGACTGCGTTCGGCAAGGGCTTCCAAAAGCTTGGCCACCCCGTCCCGCTGTCGAACTTCGCATCCGACGAAAAGAGCGGCAAGTCGCAGCCCGCGCACGCGAACGTACCACGGCGCTTCTCGTGATCGAGAACGCTCGAGCCGGGGCGCTCAGTGCCTTGCTCGCGCAAGACATGGAACTGATCCGCTGTGAGCTTCGCTCGCCACTGGGCCTCGGTTTTTGTGACTTCGAACTTCGGCCCGCCTGCCCCAAACAGACCCCGCCCCCCTAATACTGTCGCGACCGCGGCGGCCGCGCCGCCGAGCGCCGCTGTGCCCAAAAGCGTTCTACGATTGACCATGGAATCCTCCTTTGTGTCCGCGGAGGGACATACGTAGCCCGGGGCAAACGGACCAATCACGGCGATGCGAGGGAGCAGTGATGTGCTCCTCGCACAACTGTGCCATCAGGCAGCCTCAGCCTGTGCACGCGATGCAATCGCGCTTTCTGCCAATTTGCCGGTCAATTCCGCCAAATGATCGAACTTGTGGGTAAACGTCGCGCCCCCTGAGTGGCGGACCGAAGCTCGATGATGAACGTCTGCAGCTCGGATTCGGGAATATGCGCCTGCACCGAATCCCACCCGGGCCAACCGGGACGCCCGTCATACCCCAAAAGCTGACCGCGCTTGCCCGTGATGATCTGGTTGATGCGCGATGTGTGCTCGGCCGGCGTGTGCGCCTCGACCGCCATAATAGGTTCGAGAAGCACCGGCGAGCAGTTCGCCATGCCCTCCGACATACCGGTCTTCGCGGCCATCTGAAACGCCGCATCGCTTGAGTCGACCGTGTGGTAACTGCCGTCCGTCAGCGCCACCGAAACGTCCACGACCGGAAAACCCAACGGACCCTTGTTCAGATAGTCGCGAATGCCCTTTTCGACCGAGGGAATGAACTGGCGCGGCACGACGCCGCCCGAAATCTGGTCCAAGAACTCGAACCCGCCACCGCGTTGCAAAGGCTTGATCTGGAGCACCACATCGCCGAACTGGCCGTGCCCGCCCGATTGCTTCTTGTGGCGCCCGCGCTGCTCGGTCGACTTGCGGATCGTTTCGCGATAGCCGACATGCGGCGTGTGCGATGCGAGCTTCAGGCCGAACTTCCGCTCCGTCTTGGCAAGCGCCGTGCGCAAATGCACCTCGCCCTGCCCGCGCAAGATCGCTTCGTGCGTTTCCGCCACATGCTCGAATACGATACCGGGATCTTCTTCCCGTAGCTTTGCGATCGCGCCGGAAAGCTTCACGTCGTCGTTGCGGTTCGCAGCCTTGATCGCGAACTTGTAGACGAGCGGTAGAAGCTCGGCGCGCTTCAGCGCCTTTACAGCCTTCGGCGCCGCAAGCGTGTCGCCGGTCTGCGCCTTCTCGAGCCTCCCGATCGCGACCAAGTCGCCCGCACCGGCAGCAGGCACCTTCGTTGCCTTTTCGCCCTGCATCGAGAACAGGCCGGACGCTCGCTCTTCGCCGCCGTCGCTCCGCGCCAGCGTCGCGCCGTCCTTGAGGACGCCTTTCAGCACGCGCGCAAGCGAAAGCTTTCCGCCAGCGCCGTGGTAGGTCTTTACGATTTGCACGACCGGATCGTCGCCGCCGTTGCCTTCAAGGCCTTGACGCTTTGCAGCATGCGAGACATCGGGCACCTCGTGCCGAAGCGCTTTCAACAAGCGGCGCACGCCGTTATCGCCGTCGCCCGAGCCCAGCAGCACGGGTACGATCAACCCGTCGGCAAGTTCGCGCGAAAGATCTGCGAACACTTCATCGCGCGGCGGCTCGACATCCGAGAGCAGTTCCTCCATCAGATGGTCGTCATAGTCAGCGAGTTTTTCGAGCATTTGATAGCGGGCTTCGTGCTCGCGATCCTTCATGTCGGAAGGAATGGCAACCACTTCCGACGCAGCATGCTCGCGATAGACGAACGCCCGTTCCAACGCCAAATCGACGAACCCCGTGACGATCCCGTCGTTCCAAATGGGAACTTGGCGCAACACCAGCGGCCGGGCCGAAGCGGGCTGCAGCGCGGCCAAAAGATCGCGAACCTGGCCTTGCGCCTTATCGATTTTGTTGACGAATAAGAAATGCGGGATCTGAAGATCCGCAAGGCGCTTCAACAGCGGTTGCAAGAGTGCGGCTTTCGCCGGATCGGGCTCGGCGACCACCACGGCCGCGTCCACGCCGGCAAGCGCGTTCAGAGTCTCCTGCTGAAATTCGATGGAACCTGGACAGTCGAGAAACGTGAAATGGTCGCCCAGATAGGTTGTCGTCGCAGGTGTAACCTCGACGCTCATCAGCCGGTCGCGCGCTTCGGGCGACGCGTCACCGACAGTGTTTTTCTGGGCTTGGCTTCCTTTGCGGGTGATTGCTCCTGTGATCCACAAAATGCTTTCGAGCAGCGTTGTTTTGCCGCCGCCCTGCGGTCCGACCAGGGCCACGCAACGTGGCCCATGTCCTCCCTTGCCGTTCTTGTCTGCCATGAGTTGCTCCCTAAAGCCCGGGGGCGCAACCGACGGAAATAGGCACGCCCTTGATCTCACCGGGCGCCTCTATCGTCACTACCAATCGGCAAGGAGCGCAAGAGGAAAAGCGCTCAACGAAGCAAAGACGCTGTGGTCCAACCTCCAGCGCGAATGCTGCATCTGCGGTGGAACTGTTAGCGCTGGGTTTTGTCGATGCGTTGGTGAATGGCCGGGATTTCCATCACGCCGGCCGACCCGTACCAACTGTAAACATCATAAGCGAGCACCCCGGCCGCAATCGCAGGATCCGTTTTGAGCAGTGGTTCGACGTCCTCAACCTTCGCTAGATTGAAAATGAAAACGCCCTCCAGATGCTGAGGGTTCTCGTCAAAGGGACCGGCCAGAACCAACTTCCCTTCCGCTGCCAGCCGTTGAATGTTCGCCATGTGACCTTTGAAGAGCGCTTGCTGCTGCTCCTTGCTTAGGTCGGCTTTAGGACCGGTCTTGAGGACAACGAACACATAGGCACGCATCCCACGCTCGTCCGCGCCAAGGCGCTTGGCGAGACCGGCATCGTACGCCGCCGCTGCCGCCGGCAATGTCATCAGCGCGATCACGAGCCACATCCACCGCATCACACCTTCTCCCTCAGTTCCGGAACGTTCTCGCGTAGCGTGTTCTTCGGCGCCATGAACATGAACGTCTGCATCAGACCGTGCATAATGCGCGTCTTGAGCGGCACATTCCCGGTCTCGACCACGGCCTTGATGTTGCCGAGTATGCCGACCCAACTCGTGCGCACGGAATCGGCCGTCTTCTTCTGATCGACGAACCGTGAATGCACGACAGTCACGCGCGTCGCCCCACCCGTCTCCTCAAGTGTCCACTCGACCAACGTCGGCGTTTCCGCAAGGCCGACGAACCGAAACGTGTGCACGAGCTTTCGCGGTGGCACGCATTCCTTCACTTCGCCAAGGATAAACACGCGCTTGCCGTCCTCGCTGCGATAGAGCAGCCGCGATCCCGGCTTGAAGTCGGTTTCGAGGACCGTGTTGAACATCGGTTTCTGCACGTGCTTGAGCTTCGTGATCTCCGCCCAAACTTGCGCGATCGGCGCCTTGATCTCGATCGTATGAACTTGCCGCTCTTCCATCTCGTCCCCTCATGCCTTGCGGCGCGCTTTCCGCCGCGGTTCCTGTTTCGCCTCGACGCTGCGCTTCAAGCCAATCAGCGCCGACGCCCAATCGCCCTGATACTTGCCAACCCACCGTTCGTAGATCTGCTGAATGGGGACCGAGTTCAGGTGATTGATCCGCTGCCGCCCCTCCGCTTCGACGGTCACAAGCCCCGCCGCCCGCAGCAGATTCAGATGCTGCATCACCAAGAAACGGTTCGCCTTCAACGCATCGGAAAGCTCCCCGGTCGTGCGCGGCCGTTCGCGCAACAGATCCAGAATGCGGCGCCGGTAAGGGTTCGCCAAAGCCCGCCAAACATCATCGAGGTCGTCATGTGCCATTTTCAATACGTAAATTATATCTCACATATATGATCGTCAAGCACCAAACGAAAACGGCGGCTGCAAAGCAGCCGCCGTTTCAGCGTCGAAAAAAAGCGGAGCGTTACTTGCCCATGGCCGGTGCTGGCACGACCTCAACCGCCATGCCCAGGCCTTCGAGCTGCGGCTTCACGACCGCGGCATCGCCAACGACGACCCAGAGCAACTTGTCGACGCTAAGCTTCGCCCGGCCCGCCGCATCGACGTCAGAAGTCTTCATCGCCGCGTACTTCGCCGGCAGTTGCTCGTAGTAGTCGTCCGGACGCCCGTAGTTCAGGATGCTCGTGACACCGGTGAAAATCGCGTTGCCGGTCTCGAAACTACCTGGCAGGCGACGCACATTTCCGTTCACGGTGCGCACCAGTTCCTCTTCCGTGGTGCCCTTCGACCCCAAATAAGCCGTGAGGTCGGAGATCAACTCCTTCATCGAGTCGCCCGTCTTGTCGCTCTGCACCGGCGCCGTAATGACGAACGGCACGCTTTCGATGTTGAGACTGACGCCACTGCGCACGCCGTAGGACCATCCCTTCGTCTCGCGCAGGTTCATATTGATGCGCGAGAGGAAGTTTCCGCCGTAGACTTCGTTTGCAGCCTGAAGGTTCACGAGGTCGTCGCTGCCCTTCGCGTCCAGAACCTCACCGCCCAGAATGATCGATTGCGGCGACTTCGGCCGGTCGACCAAGATGATGCGCTTCACAGGTTTGGGAATGGCAGCGCCGAACGACTTCGTTCCTGCCGCCGCCGACGACGCCGCCCAGTTGCCAAACGCCTTCTCAAGCGCCGCCGTCGCCGCCGCCAGCGTCGTGTCGCCGACAACGACGATGCGCGCCTTTTCCGGACGCAACCACGCCGCATGGAATGCCTTCAGATCGTCGCGCGAAACCTTTGCCACGACAGCCGGATCGCCCAAGCCGCTCGGCGGCACGCCGTAGGGATGCGCCGCACCGAACAACGCCGGGTACAGCGTTCGCGAGCCGATGGCGTTCGGATTGTTGAACTCCGCCGATATCCGCGACAGCTGCTGCCCGCGTAAACGTTCCACCTCTGCCGGATCGAACGCCGGGTTGCGCACGACGTCGGCCAAGAGGTCGATCGATGCGCCGAGGTTCGGCGTCAGCGCGAACATCGTCACCGCCGTCCGGTCGAGCGAGGCCGCCGTCTGAAGGCCCGAACCCAAACGCTCGTTCTCTTCTGCGATCTGCACGCTGGTACGCGTTGTCGTACCCTCCGGCATCAGGCTCAGCATCAGCGACTGCGTGCCCAGAGCCGCCTTCGGATCGGCCGCATAGCCTGCATCGAAGCTCACCGAAACCGTGACGGTCGGAACCGCTGCGCGTTTCGCGAAGTAAACCGGAATCCCGTTCGACAGCTTCGATCGTTCGATTGCCGGGAAGTCGAGCGGCGCAAGCGAGCCCACATCCGGCAACTTCGAACGGTCGACCGCCGTCTCCGGCGCAAACGTCCCTTCCGCATTCGGATCGCGGTAGTGCGCGGGCGCAAACGTCGCGCCGCCATCGACCTGCTCCCATCCACCAAGCTTGCCGCCGTCGAGCGTCCGCTCGCCGGGCTTAACCGTCAGCGCATAGACGGGCCGCGACAACCACTTCTTCGACGCTTTCTGCACCGCAGAAGGCGTCAACGCGCCGAGTTCGGCCAAGCGCTTTTTGTAGAAATTCGCGTCGTTCGAGTAGAGTTCGCCCTCCGCCAGAACGACCGCTTTGCCGCCGAACCCGCCGACAGCTTCGATCCCGCGGATATAGCCGGCAAGCTTCGTCACCAGCGAGCGGCTCACCTCGTCAGCCGTCGGTCCGTTCTTCAAGAAGTCGCCGATCACGGCGTCGAGACGCGCAGCCACGGTCGCCGGATCGACACCGGGCTTCACGTCGGCCGTCACCTCGAAAATGCTCGCGTGCTGGAATTCCTGCAGCGAGGCTGCCACGGCAACCGCGATCTTCTCTTGGCGCACGAGCGCGTTGTCGAGCCGCGAGCTCGCCAGCCCGCCCAAGATCGTCGCCGCGACATCCATCGCCGCCGAATCCTTGTCGTTCAAGCCCGGCACCGCCCATTCGCGGTAAAGCCGAACCGTCGCCACGCGATCGGTGATCTCTTCGGATTTCGCTGCGTTAAGCGTCGGCACCGGCGCATTCACGGGCTTCACGGCAGGGCCACGCGGAATGTCGCCGAAATACTTCTCGACCAATGCCTTCGCCGTCGGCACATCGATGTCGCCCGCAAGAACGAGCACCGCGTTGTTCGGGCCGTAATTGTCGCTGAACCACTTCTTCACGTCGGCAAGGCTCGCCCCGTTCAGGTCTTCCATCGAGCCGATGGTCGAGTGATGGTACGGGTGCCCGACGGGATAGAGATTGTCGCTCACCAGGTATTCGACGAGTCCGTAGGGTTGGTTGTCGCCCTGGCGCTTTTCGTTCTGAACGACGCCGCGCTGGTTATCGAGCTTCTCTTGCGTCACCGCGCCGAGCAAATGCCCCATGCGGTCGCTCTCGAGGAACAGAGCGCGCTCCAAAGCACCGGTCGGCACCGTCTGGAAGTAATTCGTGCGGTCGAGCCACGTCGTCCCGTTGAAGTCCGTCGCGCCAACCTGCTGCAGCGGCTCGAAATAGTCGCCGGGCGAATTCTCCGAGCCGTTGAACATCAAATGCTCGAACAAATGCGCAAAACCGGTCTTGCCCTGCGGCTCATGCTTCGAGCCGACGCCGTACCAGACCGACACCGCCACGACCGGCGCCTTGCGGTCCGTGTGCACGATCACCCGCAAACCATTCGCCAGCGTGAATTTCTCGTGCGGAATATTGACGAGCTTCGCGAGCTCGGACGCGGGCGCAGGTGCCGCAACGGCCACGGCCGGAGCCGCAATCATAAGCGCTAACGAGGCAACAGCAGTTCTGAACATAGGGTCTCCCAACCTCTGAATCGGCCGCGACCATACAAGCCCACGCGCGGGGAGCGAACCACACATTTTCGGGAGAACCCTGCTCGCCTATCGGGCGAATCCTTGACGGCAGCGTCAGCCCTCAAGCCGCATTTTTTACGCGCAGCACCAAATGAATCTCCCCCGCCAGGCGAGAGGAGTTGTACAGTACCCCATCGCAAATCATGCGCCTCAAGGTGATCACATGCCGAACGCCGGCATCACGGGCTGGGGAAAATGCCTCCCGCCCGCCATACTTTCGAACAACGATATCGCGACGTTCCTCGACACGAATGACGAATGGATCACCACGCGCACCGGCATCAAACAGCGCCGCATCGCGCATTGCTCGCTAACCGACATGGCCGAGGTGGCAGCCAAGCGCGCGCTCGCGTGCGCTGGGATCGAAGGCAAGGACCTCGACCTGATCATCATGGGAACGACCACCCACGACGAGCAGTGCCCGAACCAAGCCTCGGGCGTCCAGCGCCGCATCGCCGGCGCCGAAGGTTGCGGCGCGATGGATGTGAACACAGCCTGCACCAGCTTCCTCTATGGCCTCTCGACCGCGACCGCGATGATCAAGTCGGGCGCAATAAAGAACGCGCTCGTCCTCGGCGGCGAACTCATTTCGCCGTTTATGGATTGGGACGACCGCAACGTCGCCGTCTTATTTGGTGACGGCTGCGCGGCCGTCGTCGTGCAAGCCACTGACAATGACGAAGGCGTGCAGTTGGAACGGCTGGGCTGTTACGGCGAGTCGCGCGCAATCCTGCAAATCCACGGCATGGGCGGCAATTACGCACACCAAAAGCGCTTGTTAGGGACCACCGAGTGGCAATTCGAAGGTCAAGAGATCTTCAAAAAGGCCGTCGGCGGCATGAGCTTGGCAAGCGAAGACGTTCTTCGGCGCGCCGGCAAGACCGCGGCCGACATCGATCTTTGCGTGCCGCATCAAGCAAACCTTCGCATCATCGAGTTCGTCGCGAAGAAAGCCGGCATCCCCATGGACCGCGTCTATGTCAGCGTCGAGCGCTACGGCAACATGTCGGCCGCAACCGTTCCGGTCGCCCTCTGCGAGGCACTTGAAGACGGCCGCGTCAAACCCGGCAGCCTTCTGCTCATGCCCGCCTTCGGCGGCGGCCTAACGTTCTGTGCCCACCTCGTCAGATGGGGCCAGCGCGTCACGCCGGTCGCAAAATCCGACGCAGAGCTTCCACCGCTCGAAGAAACCGCTCTCGACATCATCACCCGCTATCGCAAGTCCAAACACGCGGGCCTGGGCGCGTAACCCCAACCAAGCGGACCCAACCGCCATGACCACCACCCCCGCCTCCATCGACACCGTCATCGTCGGCGCCGGCTTTGCCGGCCTCTACATGCTTCACCGCATGCGAAACCAGAACCTCGGCGCAATCGTCTTCGAGGCGGGTGAAGGCATCGGCGGCACCTGGTACTGGAACCGCTACCCCGGCGCGCGCGTCGACATCGAGAGCCAAGAGTACTGCTACTCGTTCTCCTCAAGCCTCGACGAAGAATGGCGATGGAGCGAACGCTACGCGCCGCAGCCTGAAATTCTGCGCTATCTCGAACATGTCGCGAAGAAGTTCGACCTGAAGCGCGACATACGTTTCAACACACGCGTAACCGCCGCGCACTGGAACGACCAAACCAAGCGCTGGCTCGTCACCACCGACAAGGGCGACAAGGTCTCGGCCCGCGCGCTCATCATGGCGACGGGTTGTCTCTCGATCCCGAAGGACCCAGACTTTCCAGGCGTCGCCGATTTCGCCGGAAAGTCCTATTCCACCAGCCGCTGGCCCCATGAGCCCGTGGACTTCACCGGCCAGAACGTCGCCGTCATCGGCACCGGCTCGTCCGCCGTGCAGTCGATCCCCGAGATCGCAAAGCAAGCAAAGCACCTCACTGTCTTCCAGCGCACGCCGAACTACACCGTCCCCTCGCATAACAATGCCGCCGATCCTGCGATCGAGGAATTGTGGAAGCTGAACCGCGCTCGCTTCCGCAGCCAAGCGCTCGCGAACAACGCCGGCATCCGCCAGGTCGACCCGCAAGACCGCATGCTCTCGATGACGCCTGCACAAGAGGTCGAAGCGATCCTCGAAGACCGCTGGCAGCGCGGCGGATTCGCCATCCTGGGCGGCTTCGCCGATACGGGCATCGACGAAAATTCGAACAAGGTCGCGGCCGACTTCTTCGCTCGCAAGATCAAGAGCATCGTCAAAGACCCGAAGACGGCGGAACTTCTCACACCCAAGACATACCCCTGGGGCACGAAGCGCCTGTGCGTCGATGCCGGCTATTGGGAAACCTACAACCGCCCGAACGTGACGCTTGTCGACATCTCGAAAGCCCCGATCGAGCGCATCACAAAGACGGGATTGCGCGCGGCGGGCACCGACTACGCGTTCGACACGATCGTATATGCGATCGGTTTCGACGCGATGACCGGCGCGCTGACCAAGATCGACATCGAAGGCAAGAACGGCCTGAAGCTGAAAGAAAAGTGGGCGCATGGCCCCAAGACGTATCTCGGCCTCGCCATCGCGGGCTTTCCGAACCTCTTCACGATCACCGGCCCACAGAGTCCGTCGGTGCTCACAAATATGCCGCCGTCGATCGAACACCATGTCGACTGGATCGCCCGCGCACTCTCCGACCTCGACGCGCGAAAAAAACAGACGCTCGAAGCGACCGAAACCGCCGAAGACGCGTGGGGCGCCCACGTCGACGAACTGGGTGGGATGACGCTCATGGCCCGCGCGAACTCGTGGTACATGGGCGCCAACATCCCCGGCAAACCGCGGGTGTTCTTGCCATATGTCGGCGGCGTCCCCGCCTACCGCCAAAAGTGCGCTGAAGTCGCAGCAAACGGATATGAAGGTTTTGTGCTGAGCTGACGCAGCCGCAACATGTCCCTACGCTTGTTGACACACGGCCAAGCCGCTAGTCTTAGCGGATCGCGCGAACCTCGCGCGGTGAGGGGAAGCAAAACTGGAGGGAACGAATGAATAGAGTTGTAGTTCTACTGATCGTGCTCGCGCTCGCTGGCGGCGGGGCCTATTGGTACATGAACAAGAACAAGATGGCGGCAACCGATGCGCCTGCGATGACCGATCCGGCCGCGATGCCGGCTGATCCGGCAGCAGCGCCGGTTGACCCGGCGGCAGCACCGGCCGATCCGGCGGCAGCACCGGCTGATCCGGCCGCAGCACCGACCGACCCGGCCGCCGCGCCGGCCGACCCGGCAGCCCCGGTCCCGCCGGCACCGCCGCCGAGCGATCCGACACAGCAGTAGTCGAGCGTTCGACTCTGAGAATGTTCATGCGGCCGGCCCCAAAAGCCGGCCGCATGGCTTTCAAGGGCGCGGCTGCGTAGCATGCACGCGAACGGACTGCTTCAAACCGCTGATGACTGACCAAGCACCGCAACGAAAACTGGCCACGATCGTCGCCCTCGACGTCGCCGGCTATTCCGCGCGCACCGAAGCCGACGAGGCGAAGACGACCGCAGAGGTCGCAGCGCTGCGAACCGTGATCGAAGCGATTGCCGCGCGCCATGGCGGGCGCGTCTTCAACACAGCCGGCGACGGCTTCATGTTGGAGTTCGCCTCAAGCCTCGCGGCGGTTGAAGCAGCCATTGAACTGGCCGAGACCTGCGAGCCGAAGGTGCGCGTCGGCGTGCATCTCGGCGATGTGGTCGTTCAGCCGAACGGCGATCTACTCGGCCACGGCGTCAATGTCGCAGCGCGCCTGATGGCCAAGAGCGATCCGGGCGGCGCGCTCGTATCGGCCGCCGTGCAGCAAACGATCCGCGGACCGATCCTTGACCGTCTCGTCTCGCGCGGCCACTTCCAACTCGATAAGATGACGGTGACGATCGAAGCCTTTGCCATCGGTGAAGCGGCCCTCACCCCAACCGAAACTATGCTGGGGCGAGTTGGTTTGCCAAACCTGCAGGCGCGAACTTGGAAGCTGATCGCAGCCTTAGGTATTGCGGCTGTCGTCGTGATCGCCGCGGTCGTCATGCTCACGTCCAGGGTCGGCGAAGTCGTGGCCACCGACAAATCCATCGCCATCCTGCCGTTCGAAAACCGCTCGCAAAGTCAGGCCGATTCCGAGTACGGCGATTGGCTGTCGGAATTGATCAGTGGCCTTCTAGGCAAGGCCAGCGGACTCAAAGTCATCTCCCAAACCTCGGCCTCGGTCTTCAAAGGCAAACGCGTGGCGATGCCCGACATCGGCAAGCAACTCGGCGTAGCGTTGGTGCTTGAAGGCAGCTTGCGCAGCGAGGGCGAGGACATCCAAATCAGTGCGCAGCTTTACAACGCCGCGACCGAGACTCAGTTGTGGAGCGAAAGATACGATCGCAAAACCGACAACGCGCTCGGTGTGCAAAGCGAAGTCGCCGCCAAAGTGGCTGCGGGGATTGCTGAGGCGCTAAAAGTGACGATCGCCCAAGCCGAGCGCCAGGCGCTTACGCCCACGACAAAGCCCGAAGCTTTCGAGGCTTACCGCGACGCATTGAAACTTTACCGCACCTCGGCCGAAGCGAACGTTCGACAAGCGCAACAGTTGTTGCGCAAAGCGGTTGAGCTGGACGCGAACTTCGCCGCCGCATGGGCCTTGCTCTCGCGCGTCCACTCGTTTCTCTACTTCAACCGCACCGACGCGACCGAAGGCCGCCGCTCCGCAGCCGAAGAGGCCCTCGCGCAAGCGCTTCGACTCAAGCCCGATCTCGCCGAAGTCATGCTCGCAAATGCTTATTTCGAGTACTGGGTGAAGCGCGACTTCGAAGGCGCACGCCAACGGTTTGAAGAGCTGAGCGCAAAGTGGCCCAGTAACGCCGACGTCCTGACCGCACTCGCCAGCATCACGCGTCGCCAGGGAAAATGGGACGATAGTAAAACCTATTTCGAACGCGCCGTAGAGATCGACCCGCTGCACGCAGGCCGACGCCTGAAAGCGGCCGAAGTTTCGTTCGCAACGCGCGACTTCAAAGGTGCGCTGAACCAACTCGATGCAGCGCTGCACTATTGGACGAAGGCCCCCGACAGTCTTCCCTTCATCGCGGTCAAGGCATTGGTCTATCAGGCGCAGGACCGCTTGGATGAAGCGGCCACGCTGCTCAAGGGCCTTCACCCTGAGCCCGACGGCGATCTCGTCTCACCGATCGTGTTTCAAGCCATGTTTCGCCGCAGCCCCAACGATGCAATCCATCTCTTAGAGGATCTGCTAAAGCGCGACGAAGCCGAAGGCTCTGTCGGCCGCACGTCGATAGATTTGAATCTCTACTTGGGCCAACTGCGCCGCCTCGCCGGCGACGCGAAAGGCGCCAAGCTCAACGACCGCGAAGCGCTTGACGAACTCAATGTTGAACTCGCAAAACAACCGGACAGCGCCGACATCCACTCCTACTTGGCGCTTGCCTACAGCGGCCTCGGCGACCGGGCGCAGGCGACGAAACACGCAGCGCTAGCCGTCAAAGCGGTGCCCATCGAAAAAGATGCGCTCAGCGGCGCTTACTACCTAGATATTCAAGCCCGCGTCTGGGCAAGGCTGGGCGATCGCAATGCCGCAATCCCCGCGATCGAAGCGCTCATGAAACTCCCCGCTCCAAATCCGCTCACGCCCGCACTGCTGCGCCTCGACCCCGAGTTCGACAAGCTGCGAACAGACGCAAGGTTCAACGCGCTCGCGAACCAAACTCCATAGGCGCGTTCTACAGCTTGCTCGTCGGACCTCTCGCCTTCGGCCGACGCCGCCGGCGACGTTTGCGCGACGGGGGCTTCACTGCCGCCTCATTACGAGCCACGACCAGCACCCCGCCTCCGCGGCAGCGATCGCACGTCCCGCAGCGCGGCGGCAGGTCTTCGCCGAAATAGCGGCGAATGAAAACGCTGCGGCACTCCTGCGTGTTGGCGTAAGCGGCCACCGTCTTGAGCTTGCGCTCGCCCTCGAAGGCGAATGTTTTCACCTTCGCCACGAGATCGCGCGCACCGGCTCGGAAGGCGGCGAGCGGCACGGCGAGCTTGATCGCACCATTTTTGTTCGGCGCAATCAGCCCCGCGTCCTCAAGATCGACGAGCAGCGCTTCGGCAATGCGCTGAGGCACGCCTGCCGACACCGCGAGCGTCGCAGCCGTTGGCTGGCGCTTTTCCTCCACCCACGCGGCGAGCGCTTTCTCAAGACTCAAGAGATGCCGCACGCTGGGCCGGCTCATCGTCTGAAGATGTTCTTGAATCTCGAGATCGGCCGGGTCGAATAGCAGCACGCAATCGGCAGGCGCGCCGTCGCGACCCGCGCGCCCCGACTCCTGTACGTAACTCTCGAGCGAACCCGGCGCGTGATAATGCACAATCGTGCGGATGTTCGGCTTGTCGATGCCCATGCCGAACGCGCTCGTGGCGACCATGAGCATGCGCCCCTTGGGCTCCATGAATCGCCGCTGCGCCGTGGCGCGTTCAGAGGTCGACATTTTTCCGTGATAACGCACGGCAAGGATGCCGACGCGCTTCAACACGTTGGTAAGTTGATCGACCATCACTGTCGTTGCGCAATAGATGATGCCGGGGCGCTGCAAACCACGGATGAGGTGACCAAGGGCGGCATTCTTCTGCGGCCCGGGCACGACCTCGACCGAAAGCCGCAAATTCTTGCGATGCGCTGGCGCCGTAAGAACCAAAGGCGCGCGGAGCGCCAAACGTACCGCGATATCGTCGCGCACACGCGGCGTCGCCGTCGCCGTAAGCGCCAGCGCCGGTGGATTGCCAAGTCGCGCACGCGCCTCGCCAAGGCGCAAATAGGAGGGCCGGAAGTCGTGACCCCATTCCGAAACGCAATGCGCCTCGTCCACGCAAAGCAACGCCGGGCGTACGCGTTCGATCAATGGCGCAGTGGTCTTGGATTCGATCGTCTCCGGCGTCGTAAGAACGACAAGCCGCCCGCCGCGCTCAAGCCGAGCGATGGCCGCCCGCCGTTCCGCAGCGCTCAACCCGCTATGAAAGCAAACAACCGGAACACCGCGTGCCTTCAGAGCACGCTCCTGATCGGCCATCAACGCGATCAGCGGCGACACGACGACCGTCGGCCGCTTCAAGATCATCGCAGGCACTTGATAGATCAGCGACTTCCCAAACCCCGTGGGCAGCGCGACCAGCGCGTCGCGCTGGGCCAGCACGGCCAGCATCGCCGCCTCCTGCTCGCGCGCGAGCCGCTTGATCCCAAACACCCGCCGCGCCACCCGCCGGCATTCATCGAGCTGGGTCATGGAGATTGTGGCCCCTTGCTACACAACACCAAATCTCAACTGGCTTTCGTATTCTGCGCCGTCAAATCGCCCCAGCGACTCTGCGACGAGCCCGCCATCGAAACGCCAATCTTCGCATCCGCTTATACGGACGAACTTGCCGGTGCCGCCGGGACCAGCGTTCGTGCCGGTGAGTGTCCAATGAAACTGCGTGCGACCACCCTCGTGCGTCAGCCGATCGAACGAGACGAGCATGTTGGGGAAGGCCGTCATAAAGCCCTGCGCGACGGCGGCGATCGCCACGCGCCCAGTTGCGGGCGCGCCGTCGTTGACCTTGAGCGACCCGTTCGGCGAAAAGAACGCTGCGACGCGGTCCGCATCGTCGCTGCACCACGCCTTCGCGTAATTTTGTGCGAACGTTGTGATGTCTGCAGGACCCATCGCTCGTCTCCAAGGTTTTTCAAAGGGTTGGTGCATGCACGATAGAATTCAAGCTACCATAATGTTCGTCTGGTGATTGCAGTCTAGTGTTTATCCGGCGACGGAGCTTGAACCCATGAATACACCGCGTGACCTTCCCGTAATCGACATCGCGCCGCTGCTTACGAGCGGCGCGGGCGATCGCGCACGCGTTGCCGGTTTGATCGAAACGGCCTGCCGCGACACCGGGTTCTTCTACATCGCCGGGCATGGCGTTGCGCCGGACACGATCACGAGGCTCGACACCGCGGCGCGCGCGTTCTTCACGCTGCCCGATGACGAGAAGATGAAGATCGCAATGACACGCGGCGGGCGCGCCTGGCGCGGCTTCTTTCCGGTCGGCGGCGAACTCACGTCCGGAAGACCGGATCTGAAGGAAGGCGTCTACTTCGGAACGGAACTTGGACCCGCCGACCCGCGCGTGAAGGCAGGCGTTCCCATGCATGGCGCAAACTTGTGGCCTGAGGCATTGCCCGCACTCAAACCCGCCGTGCTCGCCTTCATGGACGAGACAACGCGCGCGGCGCATGCGGTGATGCGCGGCATCGCACTCAGCCTGTCGTTGGATGCCGACTATTTCGAGCGCACCTACACCGCCGATCCGACTGTGCTGTTCCGCATGTTCCACTATCCGCCTGCAAAGCACGGCAACGGAGAGGAATGGGGCGTCGGCGAACACACGGATTACGGCCTGCTCACGTTGCTCGACCAAGACGATTGTGGCGGGCTTCAGGTCAAAGCCCAGGGCGGCTGGATCGAAGCACCGCCGATCGCGGGAACGCTCGTGTGCAACATCGGCGATATGCTCGATCGATTGACCGGCGGCATCTATCGCTCGACCCCTCACCGCGTGCGCAACGTCTCGGGACGCGAGCGCTTATCGTTTCCGCTGTTCTTCGACCCGGCCTTCGCCGCTGTGATCGAGCCACTGCCCGCACACAGCGCCCACGCCCGCGACGACAGCAACGAACGCTGGGACCAAGCCAACGTCCACGCCTTCGAAGGCACCTACGGTGACTATCTGCTTGGCAAGGTCGGAAAAGTGTTCCCGGATCTCGGGCGCAGCGTGCTTTGAATCGGCGCGCCTGCGCTTAACGCAAACCCGCACAGAACCGCTGAATGCGCTCGCATGCCTTTTCCAAAATTTCCTCCGACGTCGCGTAGGAAATGCGGAAATGCGGCGAGAGACCGAACGCCGCGCCGTGCACAACGGCAACGCCTTCGGCTTCAAGCAGCTCGGCGGCAAAGTCTTCGTCGTTCTTGATGGTGCGCCCTGAGGGTGCCGTCTTCCCGATTGCGCCTTCGCACGACGGATAGACGTAAAACGCACCTTCCGGCGTCGGACATTTGATGCCCTTCGCCTGGTTCAACATCGAGACGACGAGGTCGCGCCGCTTTTGGAACGCGGCCGCCCGCGGCGCAATGAAATCCTGCGGGCCGATCAGCGCTTCAACCGCTGCCCACTGGCTGACCGAAGTCGCCATCGTCGTCGACTGCGACTGCACCGCAGCCATCGCCTTGATGAGCCCCTCGGGCCCCGCGCAATAACCGATGCGCCAACCGGTCATCGAATAGGCCTTCGAACAGCCGTTCATGGTCAGCGTACGTGGATAGAGCTTCGGCTCCACCTGCGCGATCGTGGCGAACTGAAAACCGTCATAGAGAATGTGCTCGTACATGTCGTCGGTCAGCACCCAGACATGTGGGTTGTCGACGAGCACCGCAGCGAGCGCTTTCAGATGCGCGGCCGTGTAGGCAGCGCCCGTCGGGTTCGAAGGCGCGTTGAGCATCACCCACTTCGTCTTCGGCGTGATCGCTTTGGCGAGCTGTTCGGGTGTGATGCGAAACCCGCTCGCGGCCGTCGCCTCGACGATCACCGGCGTCGCGCCACAGAGCTGCACGATGTCGGGATAGCTGACCCAATAGGGCGCAGGGATCACCACCTCGTCGCCGGGGTTCAAGGTCGCCACGAACGCGTTGAAGATGATCGCCTTGCCGCCCGGCGCGACGAGCGTTTGGGCGGGCTTATAGTCGAGCCCGTTCTCGCGGCGGAACTTGTCGCAAATCGCCTTGCGCAGTTCGGGAATGCCCTCAACCGCAGTGTAGCGGGTCTCGTTCCGCTCGATCGCCCGGAAGGCCGCCTGCTTGATGTTGTCGGGGGTCGGAAAGTCGGGCTCCCCCGCGCCGAGGCCGATCACGTCGCGCCCGGCCGCCACCAGGTCGCGCGCCTTCTGGCTGACCGCAATCGTGGGCGAGGGCTTGATCCGGCCGAGGGCCTTCGACAGGAACCCGGGGGGCAGCGAGGCAGGGCCGCTCATCGTCTAACCTATTGGGCTGAAATGGGCCCCCCGTTTAGGCGGTTTCGGCCAGGGCCGCAATTTCCGCCTTGCCGCGCCCTAACCCTGACGCTCGAAGCCGGTTGGCAAACGTTAAGGAATCCGGCATCCTATGCGCTCAAGTCGAAGCAGTGCGGGCGGTTGGGCTTACCTGATGGAACGTAGTTTTGCGGTGGCAGCGGTACTCTGCCTCTCGATCGGTCTTGCCGCGTGCGAAGGCTCGGCGGCGGGGACAACCGCTTGCAGCACGGCCGCAGATGTCGCCCACAAAGTCACCGCGCTGACCGACGACCTCGCCAAAGCCCGCGCCACCGGCAAACTCTCCGACGAACGCGCCGGCGAAGTCGCTGCCGCCATGCTGGCCGCCGGCACCAAAGACCCGAGCGCCTACTGCATCGCGCTCGACAAGGTACGCACAGGCTCGGGCCTCTAGGGACCTTGCCGCGTCGGCGGCGCGCCTGCTACCACCCGAGCAACTCAACGCCAACGAGGCCCCTCGTGTCCCAGTCGCGCTTAGCTCTCGTCCTCGCCACCACAGCAACACTTGCCGCCTGCAGCGACCCGCAAGACCGGCCGGAGAACATCCAGTCGCCGCTGATCCGCCCGCCGATGATCGAGACGCGCCCGGCGACGTTCGACTGCAGCGACAGCGGCCGCGTGATCGTGCGGCCCGTGGGCGATGACGGCCGCGCCGTGACACTCGCCTTGAGGAGCCGCGAAATTCAGCTGAAGAAAGTCGACGCAGCCGAAGGCCAAAAATACTCCGACGGCTCGACCGTCTTCTGGATGAACGGCGACAACGCGAACCTGCTGGTCGCAGGCAAGTCCAGCCCCGAATCCTGCGAGCGGCCGGACTAACTACTCGACCGCGATATAGACGTTCGTCAAAAGCTCCGCGTCCTCGGTCTCGCTGGGGTCGCCCACGTACTCTTCCCAGGCGACGGACTTCTCGGTCAGGCCTTTTTCCTTCGTGTAGGCGTGGATCCGCGCGTAGGTGTCGTTCATCGTGTTGTACGGCCCCTTGTGCGTGAGCTTCACCGCGCGCCCCGCATAGGTCGCGCCGACCTTGACGCCGTCCGCTTCCGCCACCGCCTTCGCAGGCGGCTCGGCGAGCGGCATGGCCGCATCGAAAACCCAGTCGCCGTCGGCGCTGTGCGAAATCGTGATGGCAAGCGGCGCCCCGCCGATCTGCAGCTCGTTCGCCATGCCGTAATTGAGAAGCTTTTGGTTGGCAGCCCCAAGCGCTGCCGAAATCGCCGCGTTGTCGGCAGCCTTTGCGTTCGCGCGGGTGAGGATGATGGGCTTGGCCTCGACGGTCACGACCTCAGGCCCCTTCGTCGGGTCGGCGGCAGCAGCCATCGGAACATCTGGCGGGGCCGCGCCTGAGCCGGGTTGCGCGAGGGCTGCGGCAGTCGCCGCCTGCGCGCCCTTTTCGACGATGGCCTTCAAGTTGGAAAGGCCGGACTCGTAGTCTTTGCCCACCATGCCGTCCATCATGAGGCCGAAGTAGCGCGCGATCGGGTTCATGCCCAAGTCGCTGTCGAAGCCCCAGGTGACTTTCGTGCCGCCCTCGGCCGGCGCAAACGTGAACGTCGCGGTGGCAACCTGGCCGCTGAAATCGAGCTTCGTCTTCACGACCGAATAGGGCGTGCTCTCGATGATCTCTTGAGAGCCGGAGCCGACATTCGCATCCTGGCTCGACCACGACATCTTCGCGCCCACGCCCGACGGCGGCCCGTCGATCGTGTACTTCGCCTTCGGATCCATCTTCGCCCACGGCGACCATTCGTTGAAGCGCGAGAGATCGTTGACGACGGAGAACACCTCTTCAGGCGTCGCAGACATCACGGCCGAGCGCTCCACATGCGCGTTCTGCGGCGTCACATAAGCGCCGCCCACAATGAGTGCGACGAGCACCACGAGACCGATGAGGATGTTGCGCACCATGTCGACCACCATTGTTGCGGGCCATAGCGGTGTGATCCGCTGGGCCCTTTTCCGCGTTTAAGCGTTTACATAATACCGATTCCGGCGTGCCCGCGGATGCAACCGCGACACACTTGTCTGGAATGCGACGAAAGGTGCAGCCAAGTGACAGGTTTTCTGCGGATTTTCTGTGCCGTCCTCGCGGCCGCGACGCTCACCGCCTGCGAGCAGCCACCGGTCAATCGCAACGCTGCGACCCCGCTCGCTACGGTGGAGCGCGTCGACCTGGAGCGCTACATCGGCCGCTGGTACGAAATCGCCCGCTTCGACCACAGCTTCGAGCGCGACTGCACCGCGGTCACCGCGACCTACAGCAAGAACCCGGACGGCACGATCAAGGTCGTGAACGCCTGCCGCAAAGGCGCGCTGAACGGCCCTGAGGACATCGCCGAAGGCAGCGCGACGGCGCAAAACGCGGAGAACACGAAACTCTCCGTCACGTTCTTCTGGCCGTTCGCGGGCGACTATTGGGTGATCGGGCTGGCGGAAGATTACAGCTGGGCCTTGGTCGGCGAACCGTCCGGCCGCTACCTGTGGATCCTCGCCCGCACGCCGCAGATCGATCCAACGCTGCGCGCCGACCTGATCGCGAAGCTGCAAGCGAAGGGCTACAACACGAACGCGCTGATCTGGGTGCAGCAAAACTAAAGCTCCGTGGGCCTCGGGCACCTTCAGGGGGGTACCGGGCAAGACTTTCAGCGAACAACCCCATGTACCCGAGAGTTAAACCGCCAAACCTCGCGTAAACGCCCGAAAACCGGGTGAGAACAAATATAGAACGAACGTCACCCCAAAGTCAACCACGCGCGTGTCCCACGTCACCCCTCGCCCGCCCACTTCGGGCGCGAGACGGGTGATCAGTTTGAACCTGGCCGCGCCAACCCAAACACCGATGCGTGGAAGAGCTCCTCCGCCGCCGTCCGCAACGCCCGATCGACCGCCGGCGCAGCGTCCGGCAGATGCGCGCGCGCCCAATCCATGCGCGCGACACAGAACGCATCGAGCGCCGCGATCCGCGCACCCTCCCCGCCTCAACACCGGCCGCTTTGCGCGCACGCAAATCGACGATCGCAGCCTCCACATCCGAAGGCAGCGTCACCCCGTCGAGCAACGCGGGCAGCGACATCGGCGGCGTCTCCTCGCCGCGCGTCTCAAGCCACAGCAACGCCGCCGCCGGCCGCACGACATAGAAATACGTCGCCGAGGTTCACCTCCGCGCGCCCGAAGTAATGCCGGATCAACGCGCCACGGCTTTGTGGCACGGCAAAGAGCGCACGCAGCGCATCCGCCTCCCACCCCGTTTGCGCATAGACGATGGGCGACGTCAGCCACTCGACGAGCGCCGGATTCCAGCGCAAGCCCAACGTCAGCGCCTTGCGCAAATCCCACCCGCCCAGATCAAGCTCCCCCTCGATCAGCCGCTCGATCACATCGCGTGGGACGGTCAAGCCCGCATAATCCTCAACCCGCCGCACATAAAGAAATCGCACGTCAAAATCGCTATCCGCCGAAGCAAACCCTCAAGCCCGCGACCCCGACTCAACGGCAAGCACGATGCGCACGCGCTCAGCGCGAGCGACGTCGTCGAGCCGCGCGAGGATTTGCGTGCGAACGTCAGACGGAATGTCAGCGATGGTTGCGTGAGGCAGCACTTGAGTCGGTCCCGAATAGCTCTTAGCGCAACAGGCCACCCGCAAGAGACGCATACAGAGCGCTTCGAGCTACAACAGCCCCGGAATGTCAATTCCGCTCTGCATCCATACTTTTCGAACCGAAAAGCCGTCACCCTCTACGTCAATTGAAATCAACGTCTTGCGAAGAGGCATGTCGACGTCCCAAAACCAGTCAGCAATGACTTCAGCCTTTGTCGGTAAATCACCATCGAGCATTTTTTGCATTCGCCCGCCCCAACAGGCCACTGCGTTCAAGGCAGTTGAGATCTCCGAAAGCATGCCCGCGGCAAGGTCCGGGATCGCGCAGATATCTTCAAACTCGTGATCCTCCGGATCTTGCTTAGTAGTGTTTAATCTGAAAGCGCCCATAGGGTGGTCCAAGTAAAACGACGACATACGCGCAACTGATTGAAGGGCGTCATCGTGCCGCAAGTCGTTCGCAACAAACTCATCGTCGTCGGTGATCCAGGTCACGTCCGCATATGGCCGTGACCAAATCGAAAGAAGGATAGCAACAAAATGGACTTTTCGTATCATGGCTTCCAGACTGCGTGGATTCCATCGAGCCTTTAGTTGCAAACCTTCGCTCAGGATATCCGCTGCTCCTGGAACTGAAGACAACCACTTCTTTCGCTTGTCAACCGCGAACGCAACCAAGTGACCATCAAGATGAGCTGCAGCTTGAAGAAATGGGATCAGAGCTTTTTGGCGAATTGCGTCATTCAAATTCTTGTACGACAGT
>JBGAPZ010000068.1:0-11958 GCA_044220975.1 Micropepsaceae bacterium
GGACGGGTAAACCTGTCGCCTGCCGACGACATTCTGATCTCGGTTGAACGGCCTTTAGGCATCGATACGCGGGAGCAGATGGTCGCCTCGATCATGTCTAAGAAACTCGCCGCCGGTTCGAACCATTTGTTGCTCGATATTCCGGCAGGGCCAGCCGCGAAGGTTCGTACCGACATGGAAGCGATGCGGCTGCGCAAGCTATTCGAATTCGTCGGCGATCAGCTGGGTATTACCGTCGAGGTTATGGTGACGGACGGGCGTCAACCGATCGGAAACGGCATCGGCCCCGTGCTGGAGGCGCGCGACGTGATGGCTGCGCTGAACCGTACGCCCGAAGCGCCAAAGGATTTGCGCGAGAAGTCGTTGCAGCTTGCCGCGCGCTTGTTGGAGTGTGATCCGCTGGTCCGCGGCGGCGGCGGCTATGCACGTGCCTGCGAACTGTTGGACAATGGGGCCGCGCGCGCGAAGATGCAGGCGATCATCGACGCGCAGGGTTCGTCCAACATCCAGGCTGAGCTGGGCACGCTGACCATCGACGTTGTGGCCGACAAGGACGGCGTGCTGGAAAGCACCGACTGCCTGAGATTGAACCGGCTTGCCCGCATGGCCGGTGCGCCCGTGGATAAAGGCGCCGGCATCGAGGTTTTTAAGAAGATCGGGGACCGCGTCGACGCCGGCGAGCCGCTCTACCGCGTCTTCGCTTGTGAGAGTTCCGAATTCGAGCTTGTGTCGGCGGCGGTGAAAGTGGATAGCGGATTCGAAATCAACGGCGAGACGAAGGTTCCGCAAGCGACACAATGAGCGGCGTAACGATCCAAAGCCTCCCGCACTGCAGCGCTCACGCGCGCCAACTTGCCGCGCGCATGGGTGTGACCGTCGGCGAAATCGGCATGCATGCGTTTCCCGATGGCGAAATTCGGGTGACCGTCGCACCTGCCGCCGACGAGACGATCATCTACGCCCCGTTGGACCAGCCGAACGAGAAGATCGTCACTCTTCTGCTTGCGGCCGAAGCGTTGCGACGCGGCGGCGCACAGCGGTTGGTGCTGCTGGCTCCGTATCTCTGCTACATGCGTCAGGACACTGCATTTCTACCGGGCGAAGCGATTAGCCAAAAGGCCCTCGGCCGGATCTTCGCCTCGACATTCGATCGCATCGTGACCGTCGACGCGCATCTGCATCGCACGCGCGACATTGGCGATGTCTTTCCCGGAATCGAATCCGACAATCTATCGGCCATGCCCGCAATCGCCGACACGTTGCGCGGGATAGGTTTCGACCCGCGCACCGTTGTGGTCGGACCCGACGCCGAGTCCGAACCTTGGGCGCAACAGTTTGCGAGCCGGCTTTCGTTGTCTCACGTCGTGTGCGGCAAAACGCGACGAAGCGACCGCCAGGTCGAGATTGTGATTCCAGAACCCCGGAAGGTGGCAGGGCGGCCTGTCTTTCTGGTCGTCGATTTGGTGTCTTCAGGCGGCACTCTTTCTGCGTGTGCGCGCGCGCTCACGGCTGCGGGCGTCACATCGATCGACGCGCTTGTCACGCACGCGCTGTTTTCGCGCGAAGCGGCAGCGGAATTCGCACACGCGGGCATTCGCTCCGTGCGTTCGACCTCCAGCGTGCCGCATCCAACAAACGCCATCGCGCTCGATGCATTGCTCGCCTCAGCGTTTCAAACTCCTTAGGCTGCTTGCCTGAGCTTGACGGACAATAGGAATGACGCGAGCGCAGGGTGCAAGACGGGCTGAGGGTTTGATCAATGCTTTGAGCGCGGCTAGGCGAAGGGTTCGCGAACGGTCGATCTTGAGTTTGCTACATGACCCCGGAATTGTGGCCAGGGTTAGCGCGCCAGCAGATTAACCGCGCGCGCATAAATTTCCACGGCTGTCACGGCGCGACGTCTGTTGAGGCTGCGGCGGAGGCATTACGGTCGGTGTCGGCTTAGGGAGCCGCCATGACCGTTCTTCGTCTTTTGGGCGCGCTTGCGTCCGTTGCCGCGCTCGGCGCGGCCGATGCCGCGCAAACGCGCTCCGCCTTCGGCGTCAGCGTGGCCGTCACCTACAATTGCGCGATGGACATGTCGAAGCTGACCGCGGAACAGCGCAAGGTCGTCGAGGACTATTGCCGCAAGCAGAATGCGCAGCCTGCGCCTCAACCAGTCGGCAAGTAGGTGCCGCTGCGCGCCGCCTGAAGCGCGCTCGAAACGCCTGGTTCCGTTACGCGCAAGTGTACTGTCCCATCATGCCTGCATCCTCGTGCTCAAGGATGTGACAATGGAACATGAACGGGTGAGCGGGCACGGCGCGTTGCGTGAACTTGACCAGCAACTCCGCCGATCGAGGCACCAACACCGTGTCCTTCCACCCCTGCAACTGGGGCGGAGGGGTCTCGCCGTCGATCGAAAGAACACGGAACTGGACACCATGGATATGAAACGGGTGCGCCATCATTCCGGCATCGATTTGCCAAATCTCAGTGTCGCCGCGTTTGACCTGCGCATCGATCCTCTGCATGTCGAACGGCCGGCCGTTGATCCCCAATCCGCCGGAGCTTCCCATCATCCCGCCACCGCCCATCATCCCTCGACCGCCCATCATGCCGCCGCCACCCATCATCCCTCGGCCGCCCATCATCCCGCCGCCGCCCATCATGCCGCCCATCATGTTGTCGTTCAGCACGAACCGCCGCCTGCGAACGCTCAGCGCCGGCTCGGGCCGGGCCAAATCGACGAGGGCTCGCGGCACTGCCCTCACTGCTGCACGCTTCCCGCGCACCGGCACGAACTTCATGATGGGTGCGGCGGCACTGTAGGTCGAGCCCATCATTCCCATCGCCGGCGCAAAATCGTCCGAGCCGGTTTCAAGCACCGCGGGACGCGCGTCCGAAAAGTCCACCAGGACTTCGAACCTTTCGCCGGGCGCCAGGAGGAGCCGTGTCACGGCAACCGGCTTCGACAAGTAGCCGCCATCCGACGCCACGACGTGAAACGTGCGGCCGTCGTCAAAAGCCAAGTCGAAGTTGCGGGCGTTGGCGGCGTTCAGCAATCTCAAGCGAACGACACCAAGCGGCACGTGTGCCACCGGCGCAACCACGGCGTTGACAACGATGGTGTCCCCGCGCGCGCCCTGCATCGTGCTCATTGGGCTCGTGTCGTAAATGAGCTGCCCGTCGTCACTGAACGAGCGGTCTTGCAAGATCAAGGGCAGATCATCAACGCCGTACGTGCGCGGCAAGTTGAGCCGTTCGTCGGTGCCGTCGGCGATCAGCAAGAGACCGGCCAGGCCGAAATACACCTGACGCGCGGTATCGCGATAGGGGTGAGGATGGAACCATGCCGTCGTCTCACCTTGGGCGATCGGCAAGACCGTGTGCCAGGAGCCTCCGGCCGGGATGCTATCGTGCGGCGCACCGTCGCGATCGCTCGGAATCAGAACGCCGTGCCAGTGGACGGTCGTCGGGCGATCCATGCGATTTTTGATCGTCACGTCCACTTGATCGCCACGCCGCACGCGGATTGCGGGGCCTAGGACCGGACCGGCGTAGCCGTAAGTGGCTGCCGTCGCTCCCGGCCGGAACGCGTGCCGACCTTGTGCGACGGTCAGCGTCACGGTGTTCCCCTGTGCTCGCGCATCGATGAGCGCCGGAACCGGTAGTGTTTGCCGAAACGGCGTTGAATCGGCGCGCGCGCGCAAACGCGGTAACAGTGCGCCGGCGGCGATGGTCGCCGAGCCCAAGAGCATTTGACGCTTGCTCAACATGGTGGCTGCCTTGCTCAAGAAGGCAGTATCGCCCGGTCATCAAAGCCGAACATTGCGGTGTATCAAGGGACGGCGAGACGCGGTCGCCTATATCGACCGCAATGAACCGACAAAGAAAGGGCGCTGCGATGCAGTACTACTTCTCCCGCGTGCTGACGCTCGGCTTTGACGACGCGGTCGCAAAAGTGACCGAGGCACTCAAACGAGAGGGCTTCGGCGTCCTCACGACGATCGATGTTCGTGACACGCTCAAGAACAAGATCGGCGTCGAATTCCGCAATTACCGGATTCTCGGCGCGTGCAATCCCGCGCTCGCGCATCAAGCACTGCTGATCGAGGACAAGGTCGGAACGATGCTGCCCTGCAATGTCGTCGTGCAGGAAATCAGTCCGGGAAAAGTCGAAGTGGCGGCGATAGACCCTGTCGCGTCGATGATGGCCATCGAAAATCCGCGCCTCAAAGAGGCGGCCGGTGAAGTGCAGAGCAAGCTTCGGCGGATGGTTGAAAGTCTGTGACCGCCCTTCGTGAGGCTCAAGCGGCGATCTGAGCGCACCGCCCCGCGCGGAGGCGCTCAGTTCAGTGACGATCGGGCTAGCTGCCGCCCGGCCGCTGTCTCTGCCGAGGCGGATGGGCGGGCGGCGGCAATTGCTGCTGGCCCTGGGGCGGTCGATAGCCCGGCCCCTGCCAACGCGTTGCGCCGTCGCGATCGCCGCGAAAGTGGGAACCGCCCGGAAAACGATCGCGGCGGAAATGCCGCTGGTCGTCGCGATAGTAGCGATCGCGCAGCCAATAATAGAAGAAGCCGTCGATCGCCCAGTAGCCGCCAGCGTACGGGCCGTAACTGCCGTCGTAGTAGCCGTCATAGTAGTCGTCGTCGCTCTGGTAACGGCCGTCGTAGTACCCGTCGTTGTAGGTACCGCCGTCATACATGCAGCCGCCGAGCGACAGCAAAGCCGCAACGCCGGCGGCAAGAAGCAGAGGTCGTTTGACGCGCTTGCGCATGAACCGCTCCTTCCGAATTCGAGGAAGGCTAATCCCCTTCACCCACAGGCGACTATGATCGAGATCAATTTCCGAGCTGCGACACGAACTTGCAAGCAGCTTGGGCCCAATGCAGTCCCCACCGCACGACCGACGTTGGGGTGCGTCTGTCTAAAGCCGGTGCGGGTATCAGTCACTTGAGTGCACTGTCACCAAAACCTGGACTGACCTGGATCAATGTCAGGTTCAGCGAGGCCAAGGAGACTGGCCCCTTCGAAACTCGGAGGGATTTGTGCGGCTCTTTCTCGGTCTGGCTTTCAGCGTGCTGGTGTTTGCGGCAGCTTATGCCGCGTCGGACGCCAATGAGCATTTTCGCTGGCACGATCCCACGGTCTTGGCATCGATCGACGAGGCGGCGAAAGACATCACGAATTCACGGCCGTTCATTCGCGAGCAGCATCAGTACAAGGAAAAGAGCCAGACGCCGCTCTATTTCGTGGAGAATTTCATTATCGAGCGCGACGGCATCGGCTTTGTGGCGAGCCGGACCGACATCCAAACAACCTCGCAATGGGTGCCGTCGTGGGGCGGGTCGTGGATCGGCGGGCAGTATGTGCCCTACTCCGGGGGCACCAGCGTGGTCACGCAAACGCCGAAGCGCAGCGAAGCGACGATCTGGTTTGCCTATAGCGACGTGTCCATGCTGCTGCTCACACAATGGACGAAGGACAACCCGGACAATCAATGGCCGTGGTGCTTGATTGTCGCGCTGCAGGGCGCGGAGGGCGACCTCGTGCCGCAGACTATAAACTTCTGCGCGAAACGTGCGGATCAAACGCGCAAAGTGTTCGACGCGCTTTTCACGCTCGTCGCGTCGTGGAGCGTGCGCGCGGACAAATACCAACTCAGGTTCATTTCCACCGGCGGCGCGATGGCGCCGAGTGACCCGGACCTCGACGTGCAGCGGCGCTTCAAGAAGTTGGGCTGGACGAAGACGACGGGCTACCTCGTCGGTATCGTCGTTCCAGGGAGCCCGGCGGAGGCCGCCGGCATCCGGACCGACGACATCATCTTCGAAGCAGGCGGCGTTCCGGTCGTCGGCTCGGCCGATTATCGCGAGCGCGTCTGGGCGGCGATGAATGAGGGCAAGCCCAACGGATCGCTTGAGGTGAAGGTGTTCCGCGAGGGACAAGAGCTGACGCTCACACTTACGAACCTCAAGGCGCCGTATTTCGGTTGGGAACGGCTGCGCCAGACGCAACCCGCCACCGCGCCGCCGACGCAGTGAGGTCAGGCGCTAGCGAGTCCGCTATGGTTGCGATCCATTCGGCGGAGATTTCGGCGGTAGGAGCTTCAGTCTCTTGTCCCGTTCAAGAGGGTGCCGTCGCGCCGCTAACCCTTCGAGGCTGTCCCCCATCCGTCACGCCGCCCTTGAGGGGCGGCGCGCCATCAGGCCGGCCGTGATCGACGCCGTCGCTTCGGCTCGAACGCAACCGGAGATTGTCAAGTGTCCCCGAAATATGGTCGCTTGGCGCGGGGGCTTTTGCCGGTCCAGCGTTTGAAGGCACGGGAGAACGCGCTGGGGTCGGAGAATCCGACGAGGTAAGCCGCTTCGTGGACGGACACTTTCCTGCCGTGGAGGTAATGCAGCGCCAGCTTGTGACGCAGTTCGTCGAGCACTTTTGCGAAGGTAGTGCCTTCGGCTTTCAGTCTGCGGTACAACGTCGGGCGGCTGAGGCCCAATTCCTTTGCGATCGCATCGGCGCTCGGTTCGCCCTGATGAAGGATCGGGATCAGGAGATGTTCGATCTTGCCGTGGGTCGTCGTCGCTTTTTCAAGGGCCTCCTGCAGTGCCTTGGCATGCTCGCTCAGAACACCGAACGCGTAGCGCGTGGTGCGCGCGACCTTGTTGAACATCAAGGATTCGTCAATCAGCAGCGCGTTGCGTTCACTTCCGAATCTCGTGGGCACGCGGAAGATGCGGTCGTATTCGGCGCGGTAAGCGGGTGCTGCATGCGTGACATGAACCTCCTTTACGATCAACTGGCCCTCGGGCACGAAGCGGCGCGTGCCGCAGACGATGCGCGCCCAGCCGGATTCCGTCAATTCGGGGAAGCTGTTCGGATTCATGCGGCAGTCAACCATCCAGGTCTTGCCGCTTTCCGACACCACCTGGAAACGGGGCCCGAGACCGACACCGTCAACCTGAACGACGAGACCATTGTAGCGGTTGACCTCGGTGAAGGCGTGAAAGAGCGTGTCGCAGGCGAGCGCGATCAGGCCGACGACCGAAAGCTCCTCGAAGCCAACCTCTTCTCCATAGTGCAGGGCAAGTGCGGGATCGCGGGTCAACTCGACGGCCGCTCGCATCAGCAGCCTGTAGCTCTCGAACGAGATGCGATCGTCCGGATCTTGCACATCGCGGAGCGAGACGTTAGCGCGTTTGAGCAGCGCAGTTTGGTTTGCCTGTTTTGAGACCGCGAAATCCAACAGCCCTTTGAAGTAACCCGCCGACACCGTGGGAGCGGACAGTCCGCAGCGCGCTTTGACGCGCGAAGTCACATTTTTGAGCGCGGCGGTCATGTGCGTCGAGTCAGGACCACACTAGGGTTTCCTTCGCTAGAGGGCAGCGCGTAGTAGCGGAAGCTTAGCGCAGGATTGCGGGGCCGTTCAAATGGGTGACGTTATGTTCGCTCCGTTGCTCGGTCAGCATAACGAAGCAACTTCATGGCTAGCTGGAGGGTAGCGGCCAAAATAAAGCAGGTGCACACATGCTGAGCGGTCTTTTTCCCAAGCAAATCGACAACAACTATAGCGGCTACAAGCTCGCCATCTGGCTGTTCGTGCTGCTGTTGCTCTTCAAGACGTCCATCAGCGTTAACGCCGTGGGCTGGAATCCGCTGATGACCAACCGCGACGTTCTGCAACGCGCCGACAGGATTCCGCTCGACACCTTCGGTTCGAACGCCGCCGATGCTGCGGTGTTGTTGTTCGCGGTGTGGGGCGTCACCCATTTCGTGCTCAACCTGTTGGGCTTTCTCGCACTCGTGCGCTACCGTGCGATGATTCCGCTGATCTATCTGCTGATGGCGATCGACCATATCGGCCGAAAGGCGGCCGCGGACGCCTTCCCGATTGTGAGAGTCATCGACGGGACGATCAGCGTGCCGGTCAATCTCATCCTCATCGCTCTGCTGCTGATCGGATTTGGCATGTCGCTGACCACGCCGAAGTGGCGCGAGGGCGTCGCTTGAACACATGCATGCTCTGACAAAGATCGCGGATCTCGGCGGGAGGGCAACGGAAGTATGCTGAGCCGCATTTTCCCGAGGCAGGTCGACGACTATCGGGGCCACCGGTTTGCCGTCTGGCTCTTGGTGCTGTTCTTGCTGGTCAAAACGTTCGCCAGCGTCAACGCCATCGGCTTGAATCCGCTGTGGACCAATCATGACGTTCTGCGGGGTGTCGAGAGGGTTCCACTCGACACTTTCGGCACGGTTGCCGGGAATGCCGCAATTGTGCTGTTCGCGTGGTGGGGCGTCACCGCTCTCATGTTCACCGTGTTGGGCTTCATCGCCGTGGTGCGCTACCGGGCGCTGGTTCCGTTGGTCTACCTGCTGATGGCGGTCAATCACATCGGCCAGCAGGCGCTCGCCGACACCTCTGCGAACGTCGGGGTGCTCGGAGCGGGCGAATCGCGGCCCCTCATCGTCATCGCTGTGCTGCTGATCGGATTCGGGATGTCGGTGACCACGCCGCG
This sequence comes from Micropepsaceae bacterium, assembly GCA_044220975.1. GTDB lineage: Bacteria > Pseudomonadota > Alphaproteobacteria > Micropepsales > Micropepsaceae > SZUA-430. Next base: position 8,500 of record JBGAPZ010000068.1, read on the forward strand.
ACGGCTTGAGGAGGACGCTTGACCATGCGGGACCGCAGATGACTCTCGCCGACATCGTCGCCGTTCACATCGTCATGGGCACGACCTCGATCCTGTCGGGCGGGGCCGCGTTGTTTTTTCGCAAAGGCGACGGACCGCATCGCGCGGTGGGGACGGTTTTTTTCCTGGCGATGCTCGGCATGTGCGCCGCCGCCCTACCGGTGGCGGTCATCCGGCATCAGGATGGAAACGTCGCCGCCGCGAGCTTCACGGCTTATCTGGTCGCGACGGCTTGGATGGCGGCCATGCGCACAGACGGGGAAACGGGCAGGTTTGAAACGGTCGCGGCGCTCGCCGGGGCGTTGCTCGCCGCTTGCGCCCTTGCCTATGGAGCGACATACGCCAAGGACGAGGCGCCTCTGTTTTATGCCTTCGGCTCGCTGGCGGCGCTCGCGGCGATGTTGGACCTGAGCGTGATCGCGCGCGGCGGCGTGTCCAGCGTCCAGCGCATCTCGAGGCATCTCTGGCGGATGTGTTTCGCCATGTTCATCGCCACGGGCTCGTTTTTCCTGGGTCAGCAAAAGGTCATGCCGGAGTGGATGCGTGGATCGGCGCTGCTGTTCGTGCCCGTCGTCCTGGTGCTCGGCTCGATGGTGTTTTGGTTGCTGCGCGTCAGATTCAAACGCGGGGCGACCGCGTGAGGCGGCGCGACAGCGGCATCCGGTCCGCCAGCGGTTCATTTCCGCCGCGCAATTCAACCAAAAGAAGGCATCGCCACGATGAGCGACGTATCGATTTTCCGTTTGTATCTGATGAGGGCCACTTACCTTCTCATTGTGGTGGGACTCGGATTGACCATTTGGCCCCAAATCCTCAACCACCCAACACCGTGGTCTCACTGGCATGGAACGGGAGTCAGCTTGCTGGGGGCGCTGTCGATCTTGGCGGCGTTCGGGCTTCGATATCCACTACAGATGTTGCCTGTGTTTCTATTTGAACTGACCTGGAAGTCGATATGGTTCATCTCAGTCGGATTGCCGTTGTGGTTCAGCGGACAAATGGATGCGGAGGGCTGGGAAAACTTTCAGGCCTGTTCAATGGGAGCCATCTTCCTGTTCGTCATTCCGTGGCGATACGTGCTTGCCAATTACGTGCTGAAGGCTGGAGATCGATGGTGGTGATCTCGCGATGAGAACAATTCTGCGTTTCCTCTTTTGGAGTTTGATCGTCGTTGCAGCGTTGGGAGCGACGCTGAGTGCGTTGTTCGGCTACCTCGTCTACACGCCCGAACCCGAAGTGCCACTTCTGTCCGGCGCGCTGACCAAGGGGACGATCGAGGTGGGCGGGATCACGCGGATCTATCGGCTCTACGTGCCACGCGGGCTCGCGAAGGGCGCGCCGCTTGTCGTGGCGATGCATGGCGCGGGCCTCAACGGCGCGCAAATGCGCATCGACACGGGGTACGGTTTCGAGCGCATGGCCGACACGCGCGGCTTTGCGGTCGTCTATCCCAATGCGTATGCGGGCTATTGGAACGCGTGCAACATCGTCGGCGGCGGCAGCATCGATGGGCTCGACGTCGATGACGTCGGATTCCTTACGGCGCTGGCCGACAAGCTCATCAGCGACATCGGCGCCGACCCGAACCGCGTGTTTGCGACCGGCATTTCCCGCGGCGGCTTCATGGCTTTTCGCCTCGCGCTCGAGGCGCCGACGCGCTTTCGCGCGGTTGCGGCGGTTTCGGCAAGCGTGCCGACGCCGGAGAATTTCAAATGCAAGCCAGCGGGGAACGGCACATCTTCCGTCTTGATCATGAACGGTACGGAGGATCCTCTTGTCCCGTTCGATGGTGGAGAGGTCAACCTTTTCGGGTTGCTCTATAGGAACGGCCCGGTCCGTTCGTCGCGCGCGTCAGGCCAATATTTCGCAGATCTCAACAACATTGCCGGGGCGTCGCAAACGAACGAGACCAAAGTCGCCGACGGCGTTCGCGTCGAACGGGTGCTCTGGCGCAACGACGCCGAAGTGGAGGTGGAACTCGTGGCCATTCACGGCGGCGGTCACGCCATCCCTCAGCCATACCGACGCGCGCCGCGACTCTTGGGCCCGACGCTCAAGGAGCCGAACGGGCCAGAAGTGATCTGGTTCTTCTTTGAACGACAGCGGTTGAGATAACGGTGGGGATTCTCGGACGATGTTGGGCAAACGTGCCATGGTCGTCGGTGCCGGCATGGTCGGCTTGATGGCCGCCGAAGATGTTCCCTGATCGTGTCCGCGCCGTTTTGGTGGCGTATTTTTGTTTCTGTCGTGCTCAGCGCGAGCGCCTGATCACCGTGAAGAGACCTGCGAGCGACAACGCGGCAAACACCGCACCGGCGAGGAAGGTCTGTGCCGGTCCATAGGCGCTCCAGAGTGCGCCTGCGAGTGCGCTTGCCGCCAACATCGCGAGCCCCAAGGCAAGATTGAAGACGCCGAATGCGGTGCCGCGAAGCGATTGCGGCGCGGTGTCGGCGACGAGAGCGGCGAGCAGCCCTTGCGACAGCCCCATGTGAAGGCCCCACAACGCGGCGCCGACGAGAACACCGGCCACCGTGTTCAAGAGCGCCAACACGACATCGGCGACGAGGAGTGCGAGCAGCCCAAACCCAAGCACAATGCGGCGGTCGATCCGATCCGACCAGCGGCCGGCAGGGGTCGCGACGGCTGCGTACACGACGTTCATCACCACCATCACCAGCGGTACGAGCGCAATCGCCAGTCCCACATCTTGGGCGCGCAGCACCAAAAACGCCTCGCTGAACCGCGCCATCGTGAACACGACACCGACGGCCACGACGCCCCAGTATGCGGTGCCGAACTTGGCGATGTCCGACCACACGATCGGCACCTTCCGGTCGTCGCCGGCGCCCTGAGGCTTCGGCTCTTCCACGGCAAAAACAATGAGCAGAACAGCTACCGCCGCGGGCAACGCCGCCCACCAGAAGACCGCGCGGATGTCGCCGGCCAATGCGACCATGAGCGCGATCGCCAGAAGCGGTCCCACAAACGCGCCCACGGTGTCGAGCGCTTGACGCAGGCCGTAGGCGGCGCCGCGGATCTCCGGTGGCGTCACGTCGGCGACCATGGCATCGCGCGGTGCGCCGCGAATGCCCTTGCCGATGCGATCGGCAAAGCGGGCGCCGAGAACTTCGAACGGCGTGACCGCCAGCGGGAAGACGGGTTTCGTCAGTGCGCCGAGCCCGTAGCCGATGAGCACGAGCAGCTTTCGCTTCCCGAGCCTGTCGCTGAGCCAGCCGGAAAACACCTTCGAGATCGACGCCGTCGCTTCGGCTATCCCTTCGATGATGCCGAGAAGCGCGGCGCTCGCGCCCAGCGTGGTCACGAGGAATATGGGCAGCAGGCTGTGGATCATCTCGGACGAGATGTCCATGAACATAGAGACAAACCCGAGCGCCCAGACGGTGCGGGGGATGCGCGGGG
>JBGAPZ010000069.1:0-11665 GCA_044220975.1 Micropepsaceae bacterium
GATCGGCGTCATTGAACTCGAAGGTTTGGATCCGCGCTCGCTGCGGCAGAAGTTCATCGACAGGGGCGTTTGGATAAGGCCATTCGGAAACATCGTCTACACGACGCCGCCGCTAACGATTTCCGACGTCGATCTCGCCACCCTCACGAAGGCGATGGTGTCGGTCGTGAAAGAGGCGCGGTTATTGCCGTAGCGGCGCTGCGGGTGATCTGGGCATTGGCGATCGCGTATTTGCAACCGCTCATCGGCGTTGGGGCGATCGTTGTCGTGGCGGCGATTGGCGGCGCGCTCAGCTTTGGCGTGGGCGGCGTCATGGCGTGGCTCGTGCACGGGAGAGCGTGCGGCGCCGGGCCAATGCGAAATCAAGGACATGATGTCGTAGATCAACTGAAAGGAGAAATTCGACAAGGCAAAGACACTTCGGGAAACTATGTTATGATTTAACTGAAGTATTCGGGGAGAGCACATGAATCGGATCGGTATTGTTTTTGCGTTGGTTGCGCTCGCGGGCACGTCGGCATGTACGACGTCTCTCACAGCCAGACGAGTCGAATCCGATAGCGCGCTGCAGATGGGATATCCGTACCGGCTTAAGTTCACGCAATACGAAATCACGCTGACGCGCCGGATTGCCGACTGCGGCGGGTCACAACGGCCCGACAGAAAACCGAAGGATCCAGAGAATCCGGTCGATATACAGATCACGGCGGCATTTCAGGAAAAAGCCGCGTTCGATCCGCAGGAGTTCTATACGATTGACCCGCGCGAACTTGCTGGATGGTTCAAGACCACCGACGCCAAGTTCGAATGGTACGAGGACCGCTCGTTGAAGTCGGCGAACGTCACCGTTCAGGACCACACGGCGCAGGTGATCTCGAATGTCGTGACTGGCGCCGCCAAACTCGCGAGCATCGGTCTTGCGGCCGGTGGTGCAAGCAAGTGCAACGCGGAGGTGCTTAAGGCGCTGGAAAAGATCTCTGAGGTCAAACCGAAGGTCGAGAAGGCGCAAGCGACCCTCGATGACGCAACGGCGGCCCTTGCCCAGGTCGTTGCGAAGGTGGCCGCTATGGGATCGGCAGTCGACAATACGACAAAGAGGCTGCTGGCCAAGAAAATGAAGGAGGTCGAGACCGCGACTGCGCATCTCGCGGCGGAGAAGAAGGTGCTTGAGCGGCATCTCAAAGTGGTCTCCTACGTGAAGAAGGTGAGTTGGCCGACGAACGCGCGCGATCGCGTGTCCGATCCGGACGAGGTTCCCGACACGGTGTTGGAAGGGTGGGGCGTTTCCTCGAGCAACGAAACCAAGAAGGGACTCGCGGTGATCTTCACGCTCGCGCCAGTCGGGGGTAGTCCGGCTGCGCCGACCGATGCCGACAGTCTTCCTGCGACGGTAAAGGGGTTGCCCTATCGGGAGCCGGTGCTGACCCGCCTCAGCGTATGCACGAAAGCAGCGTGCAAGAGGGGCGATCCGAACGAGGTAAGCGCGAACGAAGGGTTGGTGCTTCAGACGGGGCAGGTGCTGGTGCTGCCATTCGAAGGTCGCACGTTCGCGAGCATGACCTCGACCGCCGGTTTCGACAAGAATGGCGTGCTGCAGAGTGCCGGATATGCGCAGACCGCGGCACCGGCTGTCGGAGCGTCCGAGGTCTTCAAAAACACCGTCGATCAAGTCGCCGGTGTCGTCGACACAGCGAAGGGCGCGCGGACGAAGCAGGCGCAAGCGGAGCTGGCGGAGCTGAACGCGCAGAAGGCCCTTGCGGACGCCAAGGCGGCGCCCAATCCCGATCAGGCGGCAATCAAAGCGTTCGAGACGCAGGCTGCGCTTGCCAAAGCCGAACTCGCCGCGCTTCAGGCCGAGCAGGCCTTGGCTCAGGCGAAGGCCGCCGCACCGCGTTGACAGCACGGCGATGGCGAGGCGGAAGAAACTGAAGACGCCGAAGGCCAAGCCCACTCGGCGGGTGACGTCGAAGGTCGCGCGGCGTACGAGGTCTAAGTCCGCGCGGCGGGTCAAGGCGAAGTCTGTGCGGCGCGCCAAGGCGAAGGTTGTGCGGAGGACGAAGGCGACCTCTCGCCGCAGCACGAAGACGACGTCCGCCCGCCGCGCGAAGATCAGGCGGCGCATTACCCTGACGCTTGCCCGATTGCGACGTGAAATAGCAGCGAAGGCTCTGGGATGGGTTGGCGAAAGGCAGCCGGCGCGGCGCATTCGCATGTCTGCTCGCCCCCGGCACCGCGCGTTGCGGCGTGTGAGGCTTGTGGTCACGGAAGCCGCGGTATCGCCGCCGATCGATTGGCGGACTAAGGCGGCACTCAGCGCGCCACGTGATCAAGGCACACCCAACACATGCACTTCGTTCGCGCTCTGCACGACCATCCAGGACTTGCGGTCGATTGCGGGAAACCCATCTCCCGCGCTGGCGCCTGGGTTCATTCACACATGCATCGGAAAGAAGCAACCTTCAGACGGCTACAATCTGCGATCTGCCGCGCGCGACATCAAAGGTGTTCTGATCCCACGTGCGACCGCGAACAACTATCCGTGGCCGGCGGGGCAATGCGGCGCTGCGCAAGGCGTGCCGGGGCTTTCCGATTGGAGCGAGCTTACAGTCGATGAGCAAGGCAAAGCCGCACTACAGGCCGGACCTGTTGTGGCCGTCATGAAACTGTATCTCGATTTTCGGAAGTTCTATGGCGGCGGCGTTTACCGGCGTTTGCAAAGTCCTACAAACACATTTGAAGGCGAACATTCGGTGGCGGTCGTCGGATTCGGAAATGACGACGGTGGCTATTGGATCGTCAAGAACAGCTTCGGCGTCGCTTGGGGCAGTCAGGGCTTTGCGCGGGTTGCATTTGGCGAATGTGGGCTCCTAACGGGTCTCCAGGCTGTTCGAATCAGCGTTTAGCCCTAGTTGGGCCGTGGCGTCGGCGTCTCTTAACGAATGGCGGAAATCTGCGAATCTGCTTGTGTGTTCGGTATGAGCGGCATCGGGACCGCATTCGCGCTTGCCTCGCTTGCAGCGGGCGATAGGTTGCGCGCTCCTTCAACTCAAGTGCTGAACCGATGACGACGTTCGACAAATCGAAGTTGCCGTCCCGCCATGTGACCGAGGGGCCCGCGCGGGCGCCGCATCGGTCCTACTATTACGCGATGGGTTTGACCGCGGCGGAGATCGCCCAGCCGTTCGTGGGTGTCGTCTCGTGTTGGAACGAGGCCGCGCCCTGCAACATCGCGCTCATGCGCCAGGCGCAGTCTGTGAAGAAGGGCGTGAAGGAGGCGGGCGGGACACCGCGCGAGTTCTGCACCATCACCGTCACCGACGGCATCGCGATGGGGCATCAAGGGATGAAGTCGTCGCTGGTCAGCCGTGAGGTGATCGCCGATTCCGTCGAGCTCACCGTGCGCGGGCATTGCTATGACGCGATCGTGGGGCTCGCCGGGTGCGATAAGTCGCTGCCGGGGTTGATGATGGCGATGGTGCGGCTCAACGTGCCGTCGGTTTTCATGTATGGCGGCTCGATCTTGCCGGGCAAGTTCAAGGGCAAGGACGTCACCGTCGTCGACATTTTCGAGGGCGTCGGTCAACACGCGGCCGGCAAGATGTCGGACGAAGATTTGCACGAGCTCGAATGTCACGCGTGTCCGGGCGCCGGCGCGTGCGGCGGGCAGTTCACCGCGAACACCATGGCGTGCGTGTCGGAGGCGATGGGCTTGGCGTTGCCGCACTCGGCCGGTCCGCCTGCCGAATACACATCGCGCGACGAGTACGGCACGGCGAGCGGCAAGGCCGTGATGGAGCTGCTCGCGCGCCGGATCCGTCCGCGCGATATCGTGACGCGCAAGTCGCTGGAGAATGCGGCCGTCGTGGTGGCGGCAACGGGCGGTTCTACGAATGCGGCGCTGCATCTGCCGGCCATCGCGCACGAGGCGGGGATCGACTTCGACCTGTTCGCGGTTGCGGAGGTGTTCAAGAGGACGCCGTACCTCGCCGATCTGAAACCGGGCGGGCGGTTTGTGGCGAAGGACATGTTTGAGGCGGGCGGCGTGCCCGTGTTGTTGAAGACGCTGCTCGACGGCGGGTATTTGCACGGCGACTGCATCACCGTGACCGGCAAGACGCTGGCGCAGAATTTGGAGCACGTGCAGTTCAATTCACATCAAGAGGTCATTCGGCCGGTCTCGAAGCCGCTGTCGCCGACGGGCGGTGTGGTGGGCTTGCGCGGGTCGCTGGCGCCAGATGGTGCGATCGTGAAGGTGGCGGGGCTGCAGCATCTCCAACATCGCGGGCCCGCTCGTTGCTTCGACTGCGAGGAGGATGCGTTCGCCGCGGTTCAGGAGCGGCGTATCAAACGTGGCGACGTGATCGTCGTTCGCTATGAGGGCCCAAAGGGCGGGCCCGGCATGCGCGAAATGCTGTCCACCACGGCTGCGATCTACGGTCAGGGCGAGAGCGAGCATTATGCATTAATCACAGACGGCCGGTTCTCAGGCGCGACACGCGGGCTGTGCATCGGCCACGTCGGGCCGGAGGCGGCCGAAGGCGGGCCGATCGGGCTGATCAAGGACGGCGACATCATCGTGATCGACGCGTCGAAGGGGACGCTCGACGTGGAACTCTCCGCGGACGAACTCGCGCGGAGGAAAGCCGCGTGGAAGCCGCGCAAGACGATCTACACGTCAGGCGTCTTGTCGAAATACGCAGCAGGCGTGGGACCCGCACGTGCGGGCGCCGTGACGCATCCGGGCGGGCAGGGTGAGGGGCACGTTTACGCAGATATTTAGTTGTTCGTCAGCCGATGATCACCTTTTCCTCGCCCCACCAGAGTGGTGAGCGGGGGAGGTCGATGAATTTGCGTTCGTCTTCGAGGAGTTCGAGACCTGCTGCTGCGGCGCCGGGGTTGCTTAGGTGTTTGGCCAAGATTTCGAAGCTGTCCCACCAGAGTTCGGCGACGCCGTCGTATTGTTCGGGTCCGCCGCGGGAGGAGCGAGTGTCGGCGCTGAGCGCCGGATCGGCGCTGTGCAATTGGACGTAGCGGCGGATGCCGAGCACGGTTTGATGTTTGCGCACGAGCGGCGCGTGCTTCGTGAACCAGTAGTCTTGGAACATCTCGCGCGTGAGGCTGGGCAGGCGGACGAGGCAGAACGTGAGCTTGATCATGCCTTGCCCCTGGCGTGACGCGGAAATTTGTCCGCGGTGTCGAACCACGAGACGTGGCTTTCGTACCAGATGTGGAACGTCGGCGGTACTTGCGCGGGGTCGTCGAGCGTTGCGGTGTTGACGCCGAGGCTTGCCGTTGCATCGTCTTCGCGGAACAACAGGTAAGTTCCGCAGTCGGCACAGAACTCGCGCGTCGCGCGCGAGGAAGCGCGATAGCCTTTCGGTTTGCCTTTTGTGTAGGTGAAGGCGTTCGGGGCGATCGCAAACCAAGCGACGACAGGTGCGCCGCTTTGGCGTTGGCAGGTGCGGCAGTGGCAGTAGGCCGAGTCTTCGATCTGCCCGTCGAGGCGATAGCGAACTGCGCCGCAGAGGCAGCCTCCCTCGAGCGTGGTCATAGCGCGAGCTCGCACCAGATGGGCACGTGGTCGGACGGCTTCTCCCAGGCGCGGGTGTGCTTGTCGATCGCGCAGGTTTGCAGACGGTCGGCGGCTTGAGGAGAGAGCAATAGATGGTCGATGCGAATGCCGTTGTTCTTCTGCCAGGCGCCGGCTTGATAGTCCCAGAACGTGTATTGGTTTGGGGCTGCGTTGCAGGCGCGGAACGCGTCGGTGAGGCCAAGGTTGATCAGCTGGCGCAACTTGCGGCGCGTCTCGAGTTTGAACAGCGCATCGTTGATCCAGGCTTTCGGATCGTACACGTCATCGACGGTCGGGATGATGTTGTAATCGCCGCCGAGCACGAGCAGCTCTTCATTTTGCAGAAGTTTTTCCGTGTGTGCGAGAAGGCGGTCGTGCCATTTGAGTTTGTAAGGGTATTTTTCGGTGTCGACCGGATTGCCGTTCGGCGCATAGATCGAGGCGACGCGCACGGCGCCAGCCTTCGTTGCGATGACACCTTCGATGTAGCGCGCTTGCTCGTCGTTGCTGTCGCCCGGGAGACCCAAGCGCACGTCCTCGATCTTGTGCTTCGAGAGCAGTGCGACGCCGTTGTAGCTCTTCTGGCCCAAGATCGCGCACTGATAGCCCATTGCTTCGAACTCGAGTGCCGGGAACGCGTTTGTCTCGCACTTGATCTCTTGCAGGCAGGCGACATCGGGCGATGCCTGCTTGAACCAAGAGAGTACGGTTTCGACGCGGGCCTTGATGGAATTGACGTTGAAGGTTGCGATTTTCATGAGCGGGAGGTTAGCGCAGGCGCTAGACTTCGCGCCAGATCAGCAATGCGAGGTTGAACGCCATGTCGACAGAAAATGAGACGCCGGCGCGCCCGCCGATTTCTGCGGACAGCGTGGCGTGGGAAGAGTTCAGCGAGGGGACACGCTTTATGCTGCGCTATCGGCATCTAACGTCGGCAGCGATCGGTCAGGATTACCACGTCGGGTTCGCGATCGAGGAATTGGAGCCGGGAAAGCAAACGGTGCCCGCGCACTATCACATGCTGGAGGAGGAGCACATCTACGTGCTCGACGGTCGGCTGACGCTCCGGCTGGGCGAAAAGACTTATGAGATGGGGCCCGGCGATTACGTCTGCTTCCCGGCGGGACAGCTGGCGGGGCATTGTCTGATCAACAACAGCACGACGACGGGCCGTTACATCATCGTTGGCGAGAGGAACAAGAACGAAGTCGTCGTCTACACGGATTCGAACAAGGTGTTGGTCCGATCGCTCGGCCGGCGCGAGATCTACGACCGTGCGGCCAAGCGCGACTATTGGGACGGCGAGAAGACGACCTGAGAAGGATTGGCTGGGGTACTAGGATTCGAACCTAGGAATGGCGGAATCAAAATCCGCTGCCTTACCACTTGGCTATACCCCAATCCGATGAGTCGCTGGGGCACCGGGTCGCCCGGTCCTTGCGAGGCGCGGGACCATAAGGGGCGGTTTCCGCGAAGGCAATATGCCTAACCCAGGGCGCGAACCCGCGGAAAAGACGGGGCGTACACAAATATTCCGCGGGAGAGGGAATAAGCATTGGGTCCCACGCGTTGTCGCCTGGCTTTGGGCGGATTCTGGGTCCGCCCCCCTGAGGCGGTGGTACATGGGTTACAGCAAGGTTCGGCGGCGTCCGTCCGCAACGCAGCGGCGGGGTCAGGTCAGCGATACGTTGCTTTTGTTCGCCAAGACGCGCGAGCGGCTGGCGCGGTTAACGGACGATCTTCGTATCGCGCTGTCGTTGGTGGTGCTGGACGGACTGTCCTACGACGAGGCGGCTGCGCGGCTCAATATATCGATGCCGGCCCTCCTCACGCGTCTCGAGCAGGCCCGTGAGGCTGTCGCTAAGATGGTGGACGACGAGGACGGCCCAAAAGCTATCGCGGCCGAGTAACGCGGGGCTGTTTCTTCCGAGCGCATTTTGTGGTGTGTGTCGCGCGTATGACGACCCACCTATTTTCAGTCGCGCCTATGATGGATTGGACCGACCGGCACTGCCGGTTTTTCCATCGCATTCTCACGCGCCGCTCGTCGCTCTACACGGAAATGGTGACGACGGCCGCTTTGATCCACGGACCAAAGGAGCGGCTGTTGGGATACGACCAGGCTGAACATCCGGTCGTGTTGCAGATCGGCGGCAGCGAGCCTGGCGAACTGGCGCGCTGTGCGCGGATGGCGGAGGACGCGGGGTTCGACGAAGTAAATCTCAACGTTGGTTGTCCATCGGAGCGCGTGCAAAGGGGTGCGTTCGGTGCGTGCTTGATGCGCGAGCCCGACCTCGTCGCCGAAGGCGTTGCGGCCATGCGCGCGGCGGTGAAGATTCCGGTTACTGTGAAATGCCGAATCGGTGTCGACGATCAGGATCCGCGGGACGCGTTGTTCGGGTTTGTGGATCGTATCGCGAAAACCGGCTGCGACACGTTTTTTGTGCATGCACGCAAAGCGTGGCTGAAAGGGTTATCGCCAAAAGACAATCGCGAAATTCCCCCGCTCGACTATGGGCTGGTGTACGAGCTGAAGCGGGCGCGGCCGGAGCTTACGATCATCATCAACGGCGGGGTGGCGACGCTCGATGAGGTGCGTGCGCATTTGGGGCAGGTCGACGGCGTGATGATGGGGCGGGCGGCTTATGGGTCGCCTTGGATCCTAGCCGACGTGGACGCGGCGCTCTTCGGCGCGGCTTCGCCGGTGCAGTCGCGTGCGCAGGCGTTGGAGGCATTCAAGCCGTATGTTGCGCATGAGCTTGGCAAGGGAACGCCGTTGAACGCGATGACGAGGCACGTGCTCGGACTTTTCAACGGCCTGCCATGGGCGCGCGCGTTCCGGCGGCACTTGAGCGAGAACTCGGTGAAGCGCGGCGCGGGCGTCGAGGTGATCGACGAGGCGCTTGAGTTCATGCGGGAGGACCGGGCGCGCGCGGCTGCCTAGAGTTTCTGATCGTATGCGCCGACGTGCGCGTTTTTCGACAACCGCGCGTCGATTTCGGCGAACATGCCGCGCATGCGTTCCTCGGAAACTGGGCTTTCGACCACGACAACGAGGCTTGGCTTGTTCGACGAGGCGCGTACGAGGCCCCACGTTCCGTCTTCGAGCGTGACGCGAATGCCGTTGACGGTGACGAGATCGCGGATGCCAAGCCCCATGATTTTTTCGCCGCGAGCTTTAGCGCTCGTGTAGGCCGCCGTGATTTCTTCGACGACGCCGTATTTCTTGTCGTCAGGGCAGTGCGGCGCCATCGTCGGCGAACTGAAGGTCTTGGGCAGGCCGTCATAGAGCGCGGACATGGACTTGCCGCCGGAATGTTCCAGCGTGCGCAGGATTGTGATTCCCGAAACGATGCCGTCGTCGTAGCCGCGGCCGACCGGCGGGTTGAAGAAATAGTGACCGCTCTTCTCGAAGCCGGCTTGCGCTTTCAGGTCGTAGGCACGGCGTTTGATGTAGGAGTGGCCCGTCTTCCAGTAGTCGGTCTTTGCACCGTTGGCGATCAGCACAGGGTCTGTCATGAACAGGCCAGTCGATTTCACATCGACGACGAACTGCGCGCCCTTTTGGCGGGACGAGATATCGCGCGCGACGAGCACGCCCATTTTGTCGGCGAAGATTTCGCGGCCCTGATCGTCCACCACACCGCAGCGGTCGCCGTCACCGTCGAAGCCGAGGCCAAGATCGGCTTTGTGCTGCTTCACCGCGTCGGCGAGTGCGTGCAGCATCTTCAGATCTTCGGGATTGGGGTTGTAGCGGGGAAAGGTGTAATCGAGTTCTGTGTCGAGTGGGATCACCTCGGCGCCGATGCGACGCAAGGCTTCAGGAGCGAAAGCGCCTGCCGTTCCGTTGCCGCACGCTGCGACGACCTTGATGGGGCGCGCGAGCTTCGGGCCCGAGGTCAGTTCGTCGAGATAGCGTTCGCGCATGCCTTCGATCGCGCGATAAGCGCCGCCCGGCCGCTCTTTCGCGTTTGCCTCCAGCACGATGGCTTTCAGGGCATTCATCTCATCGGGACCGAACGTCAGCGGACGAGCAGCACCCATCTTGACGCCCGTCCAACCGTTTTCGTTGTGGCTGGCCGTCACCATCGCCACGCACTGCGCGTCGAGCGCGAACTGAGCGAAGTAGGCGGTCGGCGAAAGCGCGAGGCCGATGTCCAGGACTTCGGCGCCGCCGGCGATGAGGCCGATGGTGAGTGCGTGCTTCACGCTGAGCGAGTAGGCGCGGTAGTCTTGGCCGACGACGATGCGCGGCTTTACGCCCATGTCGTGAATCAAGGTGGCGAGGCCAAGGCCGAGTGCTTGGATGCCGATGAGGTTGATTTCTTTCGGGTAGAGCCAGCGCGCGTCGTATTCGCGAAAGCCGTTTGGCGAGACGAGCGGCAGTGTTTCGAACTCGGCCGTGTTGGGCTTGAGGTCTGCGCGTGGTTTTGTGAGCATTGCCTGGCTTTACGGGTGAAGGCCGCTAAATTCAACCCTTCAGAGCTTTAACGAACGCCTCGATTGCCGGTTCCAAGGCGCCGTCATTTAGGATGACCGTATCGGCTGCAACGGGCGGTGCGCGGTCGAGCCGTTCGCCGATGTCCTCACCGGATTCTCTCCCGCGCGCGTGCAGGCGGGCAGCGAGGATGGCAGGCGACGCGGTCACCAGGATCACGTGCGCAGGACGAAACCGCTCTTTCGCGTCTTCAACAACTGTGCGCGAGACGTTTGCTACAACATGCAAGCCGCGCGCGAGGTCGGATTCGATCGCAATAGGGATGCCATACGCGACGCCGTGTGCGCGCCAGGTCAAAGCAAATGCGCCAGTGCGTTCCTGCGCTTCGAACGCGGCCATGCTCTCAACCATGTGGTCTTCTCCACCGGGCTGTACGGGGCGTGTGATTGTACGGCGAGGAAACACATAACCCTGGGGCAAGCGATCGCGGCTGGCGGCGATCAGCGTGTCTTTACCGGCGCCCGATGGTCCTGCGATGAGAAACAATGTGCCGCGCACGGCGTCAGTCCTTCAGGATCATTTGATCGGCTTCGCTCGAGTATTTGGTGAGCTGGTCGAGAAAGCTCATGCCGAGCAAGGAATCGCCGAGGTTGCGTTGAACCGCAGCCCGGACGTTGCGACGGACGATGGACCCCACGCGCACTTCTTTGAGTTCGACTTTGGCCGCAACCGCCGTGCCATTTGCGGTCGATACGAACGTGTCGAATACGAGCGCATCGACGTCGATGCCGGCGCGGGCGGCGTCTTCGGCGTTGAGCGCGATGGTGGTTGCGCCGGTGTCGACGAGCATCCGGACGGTGGTGCCGTCGATGCCGACATCGGCATGGAAATGGCCGTCTTCGGCGCGGCGTAAAACGACTTCGCCGCCTGCGCGCTCTATTGGCGTTGCGGGATTCAGTTCTCCCGCAACACGGTGCCACGCATCGCGAAAATCACTTCGGTACGAGTAACCCAGAATGAGCGCGAAGAAGATGCCGAGCCAAATCAAGGTGTAGCGTGCTGCGTCGGTCAACGATCCGCGCCAATGCATGACGAGCGACGTCAGCAGGACCGTGAGGATCAAAAGATTGCCGACGAGGGCCGGAGTCGTTTCCGAGGTCCACGCGAACGAACCGCCTGCTGCCCAAAGAACAATGGCGGTGACGGCGATCAGGATGACGACGAGGGCTGCGACGCGGCTCATAGCCTTCAAGTCTATCGCATTCAGTCTTTGAGCACGAGTTCGTCGGATTCCATGGAGACTTTGGAAAGCGTGTTGAAGAAACTCATACCCAAAAGGGCGCCCGACAGGCCGCGCGTCACGACCGCCTTGACGTCGCGGCGCACGATCGAACCGACGCGGACTTCGTCGAGTTCGACGTATGCCGCTTGGGCTGCGCCGTTCGCCGTCGACACAGCCTCAGTGTAGTCGAGTGTGTCGGGGTCGAGCCCTATGCTCTCAGCCACGTCCTCGCCGAGCGCGATCACGCTGGCGCCTGTGTCGGCCAGCATGTGGACGCGCGTGCCGTTGAGTTCTGCGTCAACGTAGAAATGGCCGTTGTCGTCGCGCGGAAGCACGACTTCGACTTTCTTTGCGACAGCCGCCTTTGCCGATT
>JBGAPZ010000070.1:0-11656 GCA_044220975.1 Micropepsaceae bacterium
CGATTTGCTTGGCGGCGGCGGCCAGCGCATTTTGGTCGGGCTCGCGGCCGGCGCGGCGTGCGCCGTCTTCGCCCAAGATCGTCATGACCTTGGCCGCCTGCTCGCCGCCCATCATGGCGATGCGATTGTTCGGCCAGGCGAAAATGAACCGGGGATCGAAGGCGCGTCCGCACATTCCGTAATTACCCGCGCCGAATGAGGCACCAATGTGGAGCGTGAGCTTCGGAACAGCGGCGTTCGTCACGGCTTGGATCATTTTCGAGCCGTGTTTGACGATCCCGGCGCGCTCGGCCTCGGTTCCCACGATGTAGCCGGTCGTGTTCTGCAAGAAGAGCAGCGGCACGTTCGCCTGATCGCAGAGCTGAATGAACTGTGCGGTCTTGACGGAGCCTTGAGGGTCGATCGGGCCGTTGTTGCCGATGATGCCGACGGCATGACCTTCGATCGCGGCATGGCCGCAGACGGTGTGCGGACCGTACTCGGGTTTGAAGTCGAGCCAGTCGGAACCATCGACGATGCGGGCGACGACTTCGCGCACGTCGTAGGGCTTGCGGTAGTCGACGGGTACGACGGAGAGCAATTCTTCGGCGTCGTACAGCGGTTCCTTGTATGTGCGCTTCGGCAGCGCGTGGCCCCAGCCGATCTTGGCCAGGATATCGCGCGCAAGGCGGATGCCGTCGCGGTCGTCTTCGGCCATGTATTCGGCGAGGCCCGAGACCTCGTGATGCAGGACGGCGCCGCCCAAGTCCTCGTCCGTTGCGATTTCGCCGGTCGCGGCCTTCAACAAAGGCGGACCCGCTAAGAAGATTTTCGAGCGGCCGCGCACGACAACGACGTAGTCGCTCAAGCCCGTTTGGTAGGCACCGCCAGCCGTCGACGAGCCGTGCACGACGGCGACGACGGGTATCCCTGCCTTCGACAGCTTCGCTAGGTTGGCGAACGTACGGCCGCCGCGGACGAACATCTCGGCCTGGCGCAGAAGGTTGCCGCCTGCGCTTTCGACGAGCTGCACGTAAGGCAGTTTGTTCTCAAGCGCGATCGCTTGCGCGCGCAGGGCCTTGTCCACACCCATCGGCGTGCCAGCACCGCCACGGATGCCGGCGTCGCTGGCGTTGATGACGACGCGGGCGCCGGAGACGGTGCCGATGCCGGTGATGACGCCGCCGCCGCTGGCGTTACTCTCGCCGTCGTCGTCGTGCATCTTCAGACCCACGAGCGTCGAAAATTCGAGGAACGGCGTGCCGCGATCGAGGAGCAGGTCGACGCGGTCGCGGGGGAGAAGCTGGCCGCGCTCTTCGAACTTCTTGGCCGACTTCGCCGAGTTCGCGCGGACTTTGGCCTCGAGCGCGCGCACATCGCCCAACAGCTTCAAGTGGCCCTCTCGGTTAACGCGGGCGGCTTCAGCGTTCAAATCGACGCGAGTTTCGATAGCAGGCATTCGGCGCTCTTGAGAGATTTGCGCCAGATTGCATGTGCCATGCGCGGCCGTCCATGGGGAACGTGGACGTGACGCTCGCAGGCGAATAAATTCGGCGCTGACGTCCTTTGGGGTCCCTCGATGTTTCGCCTGATTGCAGTGGCTGCGGCGTTTGTCGCCGCTTGCTCGGTCGCACTCGCTCAACCTGCGCCACAGGTGCGGCGTGTGGAGAAGGGCAATCTCGTTCTCGAGAATATTCCCGACACGCCCGCTTGGTTGCGCGAGCGTCTTCGACTTTATCAAGCGGCGCGCGGTTCCGTGTTCTTGGACTTCGCACCGGACGGACCAGGCATCCTCGTTCAGACGCGGTTTGCGGAAACGAACCAACTGCACAAGGTGGACACGCCGTTGGGTATGCGCCGGCAGATCACGTTCTACGACGAGCCGGTGAACAGCGCCGAGTACAGGCCCGGCAAGTGGCCGAAGCGTCAGATCCTGTTCAGCAAGGATTACGGCGGGAACGAGCTTTTCCAACTTTATCTGGTGGACGAGAAGACCGGCGATGTCGTGCGGATTACCGACGGCAAGTCGCGTAACACGAGCGCGGTGTTCTCGCGCGACGGCAAGTGGATCGCGTGGTCGAGTGTTGCCTCCGATTCCGCGCGCTACCGTATCATGGTGGCCGACGCGTCCGATCCGAGGAAAGTGCGCCAGGTGCTTGAGGAAGACGGAAGCTGGGCGCCGGGTGCGTTTTCGCCGGACGATCAAACGCTTGCCGTCGTGCGCACGAACTCTGTCAACGACCAGCAGATGTGGCTCGTCGATTTGACGAACAATCGCAAGGCGCAGATCAAGCCGTCGCCGGTGAAGGTGTTTCGTGGGTCGCCTGCGTTCTCGGCCGATGGGCGGAGCCTCTTTTACATTTCGGACGACGATTCCGAGTTTCGTCACGTCGCGCGCTACGACCTTCGCACCGACGACGAAGACGCGTTGACGGCCGATCTGCCATGGGACGTCGAGGCGATGGAGTTGGCGCCGAACGGGCGGACGATCGCGTTCTCGGTCAACGAGGGCGGTATCTCGCAGCTCTATACGATCGGCGCCGGCGGCGGGCGGCGTTCGCCTGGGCCCAAGTTGGCGCCGGGCGAGCTTGAGAATTTGAAGTTCAGTGCCGACAGCCGCCGGCTGGGTTACACGCTGAACGGCACCGCCGGGCGCGACGCGTTCGTGTGGGACTTCGGCAAGCGTGCGCCCGTTGCGTGGACGGATAGCGAAATCGGCGGGCTCGACAAGGCGGCGTTCGTCGCGCCGACGTTGGTTCAGTACGACACGTTCGACGAGGTGGACGGGAAGAAGCGGCGTATCTCGGCGTTCGTGTACAAGCCGAAGGGCGTTGTGCGGGCGCCGGTCTTGATCTCGATCCATGGCGGGCCGGAGTCGCAGTTCCGGCCGAACTTCAACGCGTTCATTCAGTATCTGGTGCAGGAGCTGAAGATCGCGGTGGTGGCGCCAAATGTGCGCGGCTCCACCGGCTATGGGAAGTTTTTCGTCGAGCTCGACAATGCGAATAGGCGCATGGACTCGGTGAAGGACATCGGCGCGACGCTGGGTTGGATCGGCACGCAGAGCGATTTGGACGCGCGGCGCGTCGCCGTCTATGGCGGCTCGTATGGCGGGTTCATGTCGTACGCGTCGATGATCGAATACAACGACCGGCTCGCTGCCGGCATCACGGTTGTCGGCATCTCGAACTTCTTGACGTTCTTGAACAACACGAGCGGCTACCGACGCGATCTCAGGCGCGCGGAATACGGCGACGATCGCGACGGACGGATGCGGGATTACCTGCAGCGCATCTCGCCGCTTACCAATGTGGCGCGGATCAAGCGGCCGATGCTGATCATTCAAGGCGGGAACGATCCGCGCGTGCCTGCAACCGAGGCCACGCAGATGTTGCGGGCGATCCGGGCGAACAAGGCTGAGGCTTGGTACATGCTCGCGAAGGACGAGGGGCACGGTTTTCAGAAGAAGACCAATCGCGACGCACAGAACGCTGCGATCGCGGCGTTCTTGAAGCTGAAGCTGTTGGGGCAGCCGCTGCAGTAGCTCGGCGAATTTTGGCTTGGTCAGGGAAAGGAGCGGCGGCCCCCGCGCTTAGTGACAGCGCGCAGCGCGACAGTTTCGCTCAAGACATCAAAGACGACGATTACGGGCAAACCAGCTGCGAGATATCCGACTTTGTCAGCCCAAATGGCGTGGCCCGATTTGAACTTCACCACGACCGTCACGGGGCCTTCGCGCGAAATGAAGTCTACTGATCGGGTTCCGCCAGGTTCGATGCTGCCCAGGGCGAGTTCGATGCCTTCCTGGCGCATCTTTGCTTCGCTGATGGTTTCGGACGTGCGGTTGACCAGCGTGATCTGGCTAGTCGCTGGGTTAGTTCGGAAGTACGTTTGGGCGAAGAGCCCCGCAACCGCGAATACGCCAATAGCGATGCAGGCAAGAATGGTCTTCCATTCGAGCATCGCCTAATCGCCGGAGCGGCGGACGAAGACGCGGGTTACGAGGAACAGCACGAGGGCCACGGCGGCTAAGCCGAAGACGGCGTTCCAGCCGCCGAAGATCGAGGTTGCGACCGTGCCGATGACCGTCTGTGCGAACCAGAGCAAGGTGTCCCACGCGCGAGCGAAGAAATCGGCAACGTCCATCGGATTGTCCCTCGAATGCGCTGCCGGTGCTCTTGCGCAAGCGCACCATCAGCCCCTAACAAATCGGCCCAACGCCCATATGGGGACCAATTCCGGCAAATGAACGGCGAAACGATCAAAGATGTCCTCGATCTCCTCAACCTTGAGGCGATCGAAGTGAATATTTTCCGGGGGCTGAGCCCCAAGGATCGCTCGCAACGCGTGTTCGGGGGCCAGGTTTTGGGCCAAGCGCTGGTCGCAGCCTACCGCACGGTGGATGCACGTGTGTGCCATTCCCTTCACGCATATTTTATCAGGCCGGGCGATCCGAAGGTGCCGATCCTCTATGAAGTGGACCGCGCCCGCGATGGGAAGAGCTTTACGACACGGCGCGTCGTGGCAGTTCAGCACGGCGAGCAGATCTTCAACCTCTCAGCGTCTTTCCAGGTGCCCGAGCAAGGGCTCGAGCATCAATTCGACATGCCGAAGGTGAAGGGGCCTGACGGCTTAGAGACGGAGGAAGAGCGCCGGCGGCGTCTGGCACATCAGCTGCCCGAACAGGTGCGCAGTCACGTGACGCGGCAAAACCCGATCGAGCTTCGGCCGGTCGAGGACGACGACGATCTGATCAATCCGAAGAAGGCGCCGCCATACCAGCACGTGTGGATGAAGGTTCGCGGCGATATGCCCAGCGATCTGGCCATGCATCAATGTGTGCTGGCGTACGCGTCCGACATGACGCTGCTGGATACATGTCTGATGCCGCACGGAATCAGCTGGTTTTCAGGCCGGCTGCAGTCTGCGAGCTTGGATCACGCGATGTGGTTTCATCACGCGTTCCGCGTGGACGAGTGGCTGCTCTATGCGCAGGACAGCCCGAGCGCTGCGGGTGGGCGCGGGTTCAATCGCGGCAGTTTGTTTACGGGCGACGGAAAACTCGTGGCCTCTGTGGCGCAAGAGGGCCTGATCCGCGTGCGCAATCCCGGTTAGTCGTTCGCATGCGACGGTTTGCGCGCGGCCATTTGCGATCATGCTGCGATCTTCTCGTAACGCGGATCGCCATTAGATAGGTGAGTGTGCAACGAACGAGGCGCGCCGCTTAACTCCACCCGTCCCACACGTCACAAACGTCCCAAGCATCACTTTCGTCCCTTTGGGGCTCTTCAGAAAGGCAAAAGAGAAATGGTGGTGCACGTCTAACGACCGAAAGGACAAAGTTGGTGTAGGGGACGTTTGTGACGCTTGGGACGTTTGTGACGTGAGTATACCCCCTCGCCCATTGCATGGACCCCAGGCAGGCGAATTCGATACGGCTCGTGCACGTTTTACGCGAACTTAGCGTTCGGCGCTCGCTTTAGTATTTTGTTAAGGGGTGGGTCTTAGGCTGCAACTTGTTAGTAACCCGGCCTTCCCCAGAGGCCGGTTCGAGTCCCCCGCCGGCCGAGTCGTCCCCCATTTACCGGCTCTCCGGCAAAGAGGCGGCCACCCAGCAACCCCCATTGCTGATGGGTTACGGGCGTGGATGAACCCAGCATCCACGCCCCCGCCTGTTTCTTGCCCTGCCCGGTGATTTCGCCGATGGTTTCGGGTGCGCGTCGATCAAACCAGCCGGCTGGCCGTGGCCCTTTTGGGAGCGTTGGCGGTTCACGCCTTGGCTCTGGCAGGTTTGGCGCTTTCCATCTCGTTTCAGCTGCCCGAGCGCGAGGTCGTCGAGCCGCATATTTTGGCGATCGCAGCGCCGCCGCCTCCGCCGCCTGACGTCGACACCGCAGGGCCTTCGGATGCGGTCGCAATGGTGCCGCGGTTCAGGCCGCGCGAGCCCTTGGGTGTCACGCCTGAGCGCCGGCAGCACTTCGGGGATCCGGCGCTCGCGGTTTGGAAATACCTTTGCAATCGCGACATGTCGCTCAGCGAGGCCGTGCGCAGGGATTGTCCGGAATTCAATCTCGGCAATGTGGATTTGGGCGTGCGCGATCCGTTGAACCGGCAAGGCGATTCCGGGGTGATACTGGGCAACGATTCCACGACGATGTCGCTTGAGGAAGCGGGCCGCAAGAAGCGCTGGATCAAACCAGGGTCAGAGTGGCAGGCCAACGGTGCGCGCGCGAAAGGCAACGATCTGGGTTTGCCCGGGGAAGACCCGTTCGCGATTTTGCCGAAATGACTTAGTGCGTCGCGTGGCGCTGGCGCTCGGCGTGGCCGGCGCGGGCGAGGGCGGTTGCGATGTTGTTCAGGCGGCCGATCGACTCGAACACCATGTGGATGGCGCCGTTTGTGTTGAGATCGGCTTCTTGGGCCGCCAGCGAAGATGCTCGCGCTTCCATGCGGTCGATCAATTGCGCCAATGCGGCGATGTCGTTCGTCGTGCCGGGTGCGGGACCGAACTCGTCGTCTGCTTGCTCGGCGCCGTGATCGGGGTGCGTTTGGTTCAGATAGGAGAATAGCGACTCCGCGCGAGCGCCAATCTCGATCGCGGCTTCGCGCAGACGTGGGCCGTCTTTCGTGCCGGTTGCCTGCGCGCTCGCCGCGATCGCGCGCAGTTCGCCGGTGATGGCCGCGAGTTCCGTGCGCAACGCTGTCGACGGTTCGACGGCCGGCATGTGAGCCTCGATGTCTTCCGCGTGCTGATCGAGCGCGCGGCCCATCGCCTTCAGCCGCGCGGCGCGATCGGCGCTGGCGGCCAATTCTTTGACCTCGGCTGCGAACTTGCCGAGTGCGGATTTGAGCGAGGCGGTGTGATCGGTGTGTTCTTGGGCCGCGTTCATTTCCGCCGCCAAGTCTTTTAGGCGCGCCATGATCTCCTCGCCGGGCACGTCGGCCAGCGAGCGCTGCGGTGTTGGGGACAGAGTGGCCGCGTCACCTCCCATCAGCGGGCTTGCGGCGGAGGTTGAGAGCAGGCGTTCCTCGGTCATACGGATCGCCAGGTCGCGTATTTCGCTGCGCACGGTTTCCAGTTGGTCCTGCAGTCCGTTCGCCAGCGCATGGAGGGCATGGCCGGTGTTTGCAGGCTCTGCGGCCGGATTGGCGAGGCGCTCTGCGATTTGATCGAGTTTCGCGATGGCGGCCTTCAGGTCGTTGTCTTCGCGCGTGTGCTGGCGTTCGGCCATCGTGTTCATGGCGGCCGACGCTTCTTCGGTCTTTGCGCGCAGGCTCGCCATGTTGGCGCTTACGGTTTGTTCCAGCGTGTCGAGCGCGGCCAACTTGCGGCTTAAACGCTCATCGGTCTGGCCGATCGTTTCGCTGAGGCGCGCGGCCAGGGTGCGGACCTTTTCGTCCGTCGTGTCCGCGCCGGCTGAGATCTGCGCGTAAGACTGGCTTACGCTTTGGACGGTTTGCTGCAGTGACAGCGCCGTCGCGCTTAGGTTCTCCGTCACCAGTGTCGTCTGGTCGCGGATTTCCGACGCCATCGCACCGATATCGTCGTGGCTCTTTGCATAGCGCGCCGCTAAGCGATCCAGCTGCTGCAGGCGCTCGTCAGCCGAGTTCTTAAGATCGGCGTTGCCTTTGCGAACTTCCTCGAGTGAGGCCGTCGCGCTTTGGCGGAGCGCGTTTGCCACTTGGTTCGTGCCGGCGGTCGATGCCGTTAGATGCTCCAGCGCTGTGTCGAATTGGCGGCGATTGCCCTCTTGGAGCTTCGCGAAATCGGCGGCTGCGGCCTTTAGGGCGTTCGTCGTGTTCGTTACTTCGTCAGCAAGGCGCTGCAGGAGCAGCGACGAGCCGCCGTCCAGCGAGATGTGAAGTTGGCCCTTCTCAGCCAGTAACTTAAGGGCCGAGGTTTCGGTCAGGCTGTGACGGAGCCTTTCGCCGGCCCGGGCGATGGCGCCGAATTCGTCGGCGCGCTCCGTCCCCCAGACTTTCTGTGTCACCGCGCCATCGCCGACGGACGCGAGGCTGCGCTCCAAACTCTTTAGCGGTTGAATGATTCCCAACTGAAGCAAACCGGCAACGATCAACAATCCAACCACGAGCACAAAGAGCGCCGCGATGAGGAGGCTTTGGCTCCAGTTTAAGGCCGATGCCACACCGCCAAGTTGGCGGTCTTGATCGGCCACAGCCAAGTGATCGAGCGCTGTGCGCAGTGCGAGATACGACGCCTCAAGCTGCGGCGGTTGCGGCAGGGACGCGAGGTCGTTCATCGCGGCCGTGCCACGCAGGGCTGCCGACTGGGTTTCCGGCGCTGTTTGGGCGACATGAGCAAACGTTTCGCCGACGTTCTCAACTTCACGCAACATGTCGGCTGCGCGTGGGGTGCCGGCGTACAGGCTCTTAAGTTCCGTCAACGCGTTTTCCGCCTCGATCGCGTAGCGCGTCAGCTGAAGCCGCGCCGTAGCGTCGCCGGTCAACCGATAGTTGCGATAGGTCTTAAGAAAGCCTGCGTAACCCAGCGCCTGTTCGATGGCCGCTGCCTGTTGCGCGGCTGCGCTGCGCGTCTCGTTAGGGTCGTTGAGCGAACGCTGGAGTTCGCCGACGTAGCCGACAAAGTATGCGCCGCCCATGGTCAGGGCAGCGGCGGCCACGATAGCTGCCACGCCGATGGCGCGGCTGAAGGATGTCAACGTCCGCACGGTTCCCCCGAGAAAAGCGCCGATCTTTGCGCTTTTTCGTGCCGGTGATTCGTGAGGGATTCTAGGGAATAGCGACGGGCGAGGGGAGGGCTGCTAGCCCTTGAGCGAACGGTTGCGCTCGAAGCGTTCTAGAATTGCATCGGTACGCGCTATGTGGGCTGCGATATGCGCGACGGTGGCGTCGTGCGCCGTTCGCCACGCGCCGATGTGGCGCACCAGCCCTTTGTGCAACGTCTCAAGTTCCACGGCTTCCTGGCGCAGCGCCTTCGTGAAATTCGGGGCCAGCTTTTTTTGCTTTTTCGATTGTGCGGTGACTTGTTTCAAGTTTCTTGCTCTCGCTTGAGCCCCAAGCGGCACGTGCCGCCGAAGTTCGTTCGACGACACGCTAAGCGCACAAGGTAAAGAGTGCGTAAGTGGCGCGCGCTTAAGGCTGGCGCTCAACCGTCGTCGAGCGGCGCGGCTTTAGGTAGAACGTGTCGCTCACGGTCATGCCGTCGGTCATGTATTGGCCGAACAGCGTTTGATACTTAAACGAGACTTCGGCCATGATGACGGATTGGCCCTTCGGCACGATGTTCGGTATCGAGATGGCCGAGTTTACGGGGCGCGGCGCAATGTGACGCGCGTCGCTCCAAGCGACAGTCGTGGCGCCGGTGGTTGCGTTCGCGGCGACGCAGGTGATGCGGATCGTCGCGTTGCTGGTGTTGAACGGATGCATGATCACGTCGAGCGCGCCCATGATGTCGTTCATTTCCGGTGTCGTGATCAGCGTGTCTTGGGCGACCAAGTCGGCCGCGGATGAGGCCACATTTGAGACTTTACGTGCCGCCAAAATGTAGTTCGCGATTTCCGACACGCCGAAGAAGCTCGTGAGCATGAGCGGGATGATGAGTGCGAACTCGATCGCAGCGACGCCATCCTGCGAGCAGCGGAATTTTCTGATGGAGCTGAACATGGTTGACCTCAGTTGTTCAGAATCGAGCCGAAGGGCTCGTTGCGGAAGGAAATAGAAGCCTCGAGCAGGCGGTGACCGCCGGCCATGTTCACGAACTGGGTACCCACGGTCGGGGTCAGCATCGGCCAGGTGTAGAAGGCGCGCACGACGATCACGTCGCCTGGTGCGCCGGGGTCGAAGCTCATGTTGCCGACCATGTTGCCGTTGCTGTCGAGTGCGGCGGGAAACGCCGCGTTGTTGAAGCCTGTGTACTTTCGGACGTCGAGACCCAATCGGGCGTCGCAACCCAGCAACATCGATATCTCGTTGCAGACCAGCGTGCGGAATTGCGGCGCTGTCATGCCTATTGCTTGCGCTTCACCCGTGCGAATGCGCCGGGCGGCGCCGACGATGCCGTTTTCCAATGTGGTCGAGGCAAAGAAGATCAACGCGATGTCGAGAACCGCATAGAGCAGCAGGAAGAACGGCAAGGCCACGAGCGCGAATTCGACGACCGTGGCGCCGCTTTTCGCTTTCCCGAACCTGCTCAGCAGCAACATTGTGCGCGGTAGCAGAAGCATGTGTCGCTCCTTGTCCTGAGGCCCGGGCGCAAAGGTTGCGTCAATGGCCGTCTTTTAGGCAACAATAATGACTATCATCGAAGCCGCTTATCCGAAAGCAAAGCGTGCCGTCGTGACGAATAAGTCGTAAACGAACAACTTATGTATTCATGTTTTGTTATGGATACTTGCAGGCCTCTGTCCACCACTGCTGCCAATATACACTTCCTTAAGTCTTGGCGGCCACTCTTGCGCCGAAAGGTGAGAGCCCGGCAAAGGGCCCGCCTCAGCACGGGTAAATGATTGGGAGTGACGGTCATGACGCACGCGAAAACGCGTAAGACGGAAGGATTCCTCAGTCGATTCCGGAAATCGCGCGGCGGCAACGTTGCGATGATCTATGGCTTGGCCCTGATGCCGACAATCGCGGCCGTTGGGTCCGCCGTCGACCTTACGCGCGCGATGGTCGTGAAGATGCGCCTGGGCGAGGCGCTCGACGCCGCGGGCCTGGCGGTCGGCGGTACGATCGGTATGACGAATGCCGAGATGACGACGAAGGCGCAACAATTCTTCTATGCGAACTTTCCCGACGACGAGTTGGGAACCGTCACCTCGCTGGCGGTTTCGAGCAGCGGCTACAACAACAACCTGGTGACGGTTTCCGGGACGGCGCGTGTCGACACCGCGTTCATGGGGCTGTTCGGGATCAACTACCTCGATGTCGGCGTAAACGTGCAGGTGACACGCGAGTCCAAGGGTCTCGAAATCGCTTTGGCGCTCGACAACACGGGTTCGATGGCGGATAGCGGTAAGCTGACAGCGCTCAAGAGCGCGACGAACGAGCTCATCAACATTCTCTTCGGCGACCAAAATACGCCGGCGCGTTTGAAGATGGCGCTGGTTCCGTTCTCGCAGACCGTGAAAGTCGACACGGCACAGTTCAATAACAATGGTTGGATGGACACGACCGGCACTTCGGCTTCGGCGAGGCTCAACTTCGACAACAACATGTACGCCTTCTCGGTCTGGGCCTCGATGAAAAACTCGAGCTGGGGTGGCTGTCTTGAGGCGCGGCCGAGTGGGTATGAGGAATTGGACACCGCGCCGACAGCGGGCACACCTAGCACGCGTTGGGTGCCGTACTTCGAACCGGATGGTCCAGACTCTAGCGCCTACTCGGGCTACACGACCTACATCACCGATGGCGTGAGCGGTAAGAGCGCCACAGAGGAGGTTCGTCTGAAGCGTTCGGCGAAGTACGCCGGCCAAACCAAGACCGACCCGAATAACGACTGCAATCTGCAGAAGATCTTGCCGCTCACAAACAACAAGGTGCTGCTGCAGAGCTATGTCAACGGCATGATCGCGTCCGGCAACACGCACATTGCGATCGGCGCCGGTTGGGCTTGGCGCACGTTGTCGCCGACGGCGCCGTACACCGAAGGCTCGCAGTATGGCGATCCGGATTGGACGAAGGCGATGGTGCTGATGAC
>JBGAPZ010000071.1:0-11312 GCA_044220975.1 Micropepsaceae bacterium
GAGAAACTGGGTCTGAGCCACGAGACGTTGTTCAAAATATCATCGACGGCGTCGGGACAGTGTTGGAGCTTGACGAGCTATTGCCCTGTGCCGGGGCCCGTGCCGGCGTCGCCTGCAAATCGCGACTATCAGCCGGGATTCACTGCTTCGATGATGCTGAAAGATTTGAAACTTTCGCAGAGCGCGGCGCAAACTTCGGGCGCTTCGACGCCGTTGGGCGCGCAGGCGACGGCGCTCTACAGCCTCTTCGAATCGGCGGGCGCCGGAGGGCGAGATTTTTCGGGAATCATCCAGCTTCTGCGCGGAAACCCTCAGGCTTAACCGAAAATTAGTCACACGACTTAAGCCGGTCTTAGCGCGGCTTGCCTAATGTGACGCCTGTCATAGGGGCGAAAAGCCTCAAAACAGGTGGGTTCAGTTATGAGCGTTACAGCGACCGTACGTCAGCCGGAGGAGCAACACGAAGAGGGCC
Organism: Micropepsaceae bacterium; assembly: GCA_044220975.1. Classification (GTDB taxonomy): domain Bacteria; phylum Pseudomonadota; class Alphaproteobacteria; order Micropepsales; family Micropepsaceae; genus SZUA-430. The sequence goes on from JBGAPZ010000071.1 coordinate 473, forward strand.
AGGCGAAGCCGCGCTACCTCGAGTGCTTGAACCTGATCGAGCGTTTGCATCGCCAATTGCTCGACGTGATCAAAGACGAGCTAGAGCGCGTCGGTCAGCCCGATGTGAACAGTGTGCAGGCGCTGCTGCTGTTCAATATCGGCGAACAAGAGTTGACCGCAGGCGAGCTGCGTACGCGTGGGCACTACTTGGGCTCGAACGTGTCGTACAATTTGAAGAAGCTGGTCGAAGGCGGCTACATCAACCATGTCCGTTCGGATGCGGATCGCCGTACAGTGCGCGTGAGCTTGACCGAAAAGGGCAAAAGCATCCGCGTGATCGTTGCGGGCCTGTTCGACCGTCACGTGCACTTGGTTGAGCCTGCAGGTGGGTTGCAGGTCTCCGAGTTCGCGCAGCTGAACAAAGCGCTGCAGCGGCTTGAGCGGTTCTGGATGGACCAGGTTCGCTATCGCCTCTAGTCGAGGCTACAGAAACACGAAACGGCGGCTGCCCGAGGGCGGCCGCCGTTTTGCTTTTTTCCATGTTTGCGCGGTTAGGCAGCCTTCTTACGACGACCACGGCCTGTGCTGGCCGGAACGCGGCCCAAGCCGATCTTCTTCGCAAATTCGGAGCGTTGGCGCGCGTAAGCGGGGGCGACCATTGGGTAGTCGGCCGGCAAACCCCATTTCGCGCGATATTCCTCAGGCGACATATTGTAGTTCGAGCGCAGATAGCGCTTCAGCATCTTCAACTTCTTGCCGTCTTCCAAGCAGATGATGAAGTCATCGCCGATCGACTTCTTCACCGAGACTGCCGGCTTGCCGGCCGCGGTGCTCTCGGCCGTCGTACCCGAGACCAATCCGGCCAGAACCGAGTGCACGCTCTTTAGAATAGTTGGCACTTCGGTCATTGGCACTTGGTTATGGCTGACGTAGGACGACACGATCCCTGTTGCCAGCTGCAGCAGATGATCCATCGACTTGCCGTTGTCTGCTTTGGTGTCGCTCATCGCGGGTACCCGAAGTTGTGAGAAGTGAAGTAGATGCGTTTTTTCGTGAATCAATGACTTCGCCTATGTTTTATGGCTCTGTAGGTCCAGTTTCGCAAGACGAGGTAAGAATATACTCCCCCGTTATTTTGAAGGGTTCGACACCAGAGGCGGGCCGGGAAACATTGAAAACTATTCACCTTCGAACACTTTGGAACCGAGCGGGCGGCGGAGGCGTGTGCATTTGGAGGTTGCCGTCAGGGCGGGGGCGTTAACCGCTTCCGTTTAGAACGCCGCGAGTCCAGCGTTAGCGACAATAGTAATAGCGGGATTGATTGCTCTGCTCGCAAATGCTTGTGTGAGATCGTGGGTCAGGGTCACTTCAGACACAAGCACGGGTAGGCGCGAAGGGGGCAGCGAGCGAATGAGATGTCCGTTTTGCCAGCACGACGACACGCAGGTCAAAGACAGCCGTCCGACGGAAGATAACGCCGCAATTCGGCGCCGGCGGGTGTGCCCAGCGTGCGGCGCGCGGTTTACGACGTTCGAGCGCGTACAATTGCGCGACTTGATCGTGATCAAAAAGAGCGGGCGGCGCGCGCCGTTCGATCGCGACAAGTTGATGCGTTCAATTCAACACGCCATCCGCAAGCGGCCGGTGGAACCGGAACGCGTCGAGCGGATGGTCAATGGAATCGTACGGCGGCTTGAAAGTTCCGGTGAAACCGAAATTCCTTCGACAACGATCGGGGAACTGGTCATGCAGGGCTTGGGCAATCTCGATACGGTCGCCTATGTGCGCTTTGCTTCGGTGTACAAGAACTTCCGTGAAGCGAAAGACTTCGAGAACATCATCGGTCAGTTGACCGATGGCGACAGCAAAGGCGGCTAGCCACGCGCGCCGACGACGGCATCGACGAACGATATATGGCGCTGGCACTTTCGCTGGCGCGACGGGGACTGGGACGTGTGTGGCCCAATCCTTCTGTCGGCTGCGTGATCATCGACAAGCAAGGGCATGTAGCGGGCAGAGGCCATACGCAAGATGGTGGCCGCCCGCATGCCGAAACGGAAGCGCTGCGCGAGGCGGGGCCGCGCGCACGTGGCGCTACGGCATACGTTTCGCTGGAGCCTTGCGCGCATCAAGGCAAGACGGGCCCGTGCGCACAGGCGTTGGTCGATGCGGGCGTTTCGCGCGTTGTGAGTGCGATTGAAGATCCCGACGTGCGTGTCGCCGGCAAAGGGCAAGCGATTCTTGCTGCGGCGGGAATTGCGGTTCGCTCGAAGGTGCTTGCGGCGCAAGCCGAGGTCCTGAACGAAGGTTTCTTGTCGCGGGTCGGGCGCGGCCGGCCTTTCGTGACATTGAAATTGGCGACGACGCTCGACGGCAAAATTGCGCTTTCGACTGGGGAGAGCCGTTGGATTACCGGTGACCGAGCGCGTGCACACACGCATCTCGCGCGCGCTCAAAACGATGCCGTTGTCGTGGGAATCGGGACCGCACTTGCAGACGATCCCGAGCTCACTTGCAGGCTTCCTGGCGTTAAGCCGGCCGGGCTGGTGCGCGTTGTCGTCGACTCCAAGGCGCGGCTGCCTGCCGCGTCGAAGCTTGTGTCGACTGCGAAGTCGACACCCGTATGGCTGCTTTCGACGCAGGCGGGTGCGCGGACCCTTCATCATGCCGGTGTGAGGGTGCTGCAGGCTCCAGCAACTGCGGGCGGGGTCGATCTTGCAGCGGGACTGAAGCTGCTCGGCGCAGAAGGCCTCACGAGGGTGCTTGTCGAAGGTGGAGCGACGCTTGCTTCAGCGCTGCTGAAATTGGGGCTCGTCGACCGCCTGCTTTGGTACCGTGCGCCGTCGGTGATGGGTGAGGGCATTTCGGCCGTAGCGTCGCTTGGCCTCAGTGCGATTAAGGATTTGCCGCGGTTCGTGCGCGAGGAGACAATACGCCTCGGCGAAGACGTGCTGGAAACTTACCGTCCGTCCACCTAATACTCCCGCCTATGTTCACCGGAATAATCACCGACGTCGGCACCGTGCAGCTGATCGCGAAGCGCGGCGACACGACGGTTAAGATTGCGACGACCTACGATCCAGCCGCCATCGCGATCGGAGCGTCGATTGCTTGCTCGGGGCCGTGTCTGACCGTGATCGCGAAGGGCGGTAAAGAGGGCGATGCGTGGTTCTCTGTGGAGGCGTCCGCCGAAACGCTGTCAAAGACGACGTTGGGTAGTTGGGCCGTGGGCTCGCGGGTGAATCTCGAACGCTCGCTTAAGGTGGGCGAGGAGATCGGCGGCCATATCGTCAGTGGCCACGTGGACGGCGTCGGTGACGTTGTTTCCGTGACCCCCGAAGGCGACTCCATGCGTTACAAAGTTCGTGCGCCCAAACAACTGGCCAAATTTATCGCTGCGAAGGGTTCGATCGCGCTCGACGGCACGTCGCTGACGGTCAACGAGGTCGACGGCAATACCTTCGGCGTCAACATAATCCCGCATACCGCGAAGGTCACGACCTGGGGCGACATCAAAGCGGGTGACAAGATCAATATCGAAATAGACATGCTCGCGCGTTATCTCGCGCGGCTTAAGGAGTTCGCATGAGCAAAAGCGAATTCCACGATTTCATCGCCTCGCCCGAGGAGATCATCGAGGACGCGCGCAACGGACGCATGTTTATTCTGGTCGACGCGGAGGACCGGGAGAACGAGGGCGACGTTATTATCCCGTCACAGATGGCGACGCCGGACATCGTCAACTTCATGGCGAAACACGCGCGCGGGCTCGTTTGTCTCGCGCTGACGCAGGAGCGTGCGGAGGCCCTGAAGCTGCCGATGATGTCGCGCGATAACGGCACGCAACATCAGACGGCGTTCACGGTCTCGATCGAAGCGAAGGAGGGCGTGACCACCGGGATCTCTGCGCACGATCGCGCGCGCACGATTTCAGTTGCCATCGACCCGACGAAGGGCCAGTCCGATATCGTGACGCCGGGGCATGTGTTTCCGCTGGTTGCGCGGCGCGGCGGCGTGTTGGTGCGCGCAGGGCATACGGAAGCGGCCGTCGATATTGCGCGGCTTGCGGGGCTGATTCCATCCGGCGTGATCTGCGAGATCATGAACGACGACGGCACGATGGCGCGGTTGCCGGATCTCGTGAAGTTCGCGCAGTTGCATGGGATGAAAGTGGGCACGATCGCCGATCTGATCGCCTACCGCCGACGGTACGACCATTTTATCACGCGCGCGGTCGAGACCGAACTCGACAGCCATCACGGCGGCAAATTCAAGATGATGCTGTACGTGAACACGGTGGAGTATGCGGAGCACATTGCGCTGGTGAAGGGCGACATCACGAAAGGTGGTCCCGTGTTGGTGCGCATGCACGCCGTCAATCTGTTCGACGATCTGCTTTCCGTGCGCGGCGGCAGGGACGATGTGTTGACGCGGTCGATGGACGCCATTGGCCAAGAGGGGCGCGGTGTCATTGTGATGATCCGCGAGAGCCGCGGGACCTATGTATCCGACCTCTTGATGCGCAAGCAGCCGGAGCCGGACAGCACGCCGCGCAGGCTCAAGGAATATGGGGTGGGGGCGCAGATTCTGCTCGATCTCGGCGTGCGGGATATGATCCTGCTCACGAATTCGGCGTCGCCGAAGATCGTGGGGCTTGAGGGTTACGGCTTGCGCGTCGTCGATACGCGCATGGTCGGTTCGCGGTATAAGAGCTAGGCGATGACGAAAATTCTCATAGTCGAAGCGCGATACTACGCGGACATTTCGGATGCTCTGTTAAAGAGCGCATCCGCGACGCTCAAAGCTGCGGGTGCTGAGGTCGAAGTGCTGACGGTGCCGGGCGCACTGGAGATTCCGGCGGCGATCGCGATGGCGTCGGCGCGCGGCTATGACGGATATGTGGCGCTTGGTTGCGTTATTCGCGGTGAGACGACGCACTACGAGATCGTGTCGAGCGAGTCCGCACGGGGTTTGATGGATTTGACTGTGCGCGAGCGCCTCGCGATCGGGAATGGGATATTGACCGTCGAGGACGAAGATCAAGCTTGGGCGCGGACCGATGAAGCGCGCGTGGAAGACAAAGGCGCGAACGCTGCGAGAGCCGCGCTTGCAATGGCGGCGTTGCGCGTCAAGTACGGGTCCAAGTGATGAGTAAGAAGGACAAGAAACCTTATCGCCCCAAGCGCCGGTCCGAAGACAAGTCACGCGGCGCGTCACGGTTGGCCGCGGTGCAGGCGCTTTATCAAATGGAGTTGGCGGGGCAGGGGATCGATGCCGCGCTGAACGAATTCATCGAGCATCGTCTCGGTCGCGAGATCGAAGGCGACCAGTACATGGAGGCGGACAAGAAGTACTTTGCCGATCTCATGCGCGGTGTCGTCGAGCAGCAGGACAACATCGACCGGGCGATTGCGCGTTCGGTCGTGAAAGACTGGACGTTCGACCGGATTGATCCCACCATGCGGGCGATCCTTCGCGCGGCCACGTTCGAGCTGATGTCGCTTCCCGGCGTGCAGGCGCGCATCGTCGTCAACGAGTACATGCACATCGCGACCGCTTTCTTCGGCGAGGGCGAAGAAACCACGTTCATGGCCGGGGTACTGAACCGGCTTGCGCGCGATCAGCGTCCGGCGACGCCGGCGCCAGCCGAGCAATGAACGGTAAGCCCAAGCGCGGCGGCGAATTCGAACTGATTGCGAAGTATTTTGCGCCGCTTGCAAGGGGCGAGCCTGGCGCCCTTGGGCTCACGGACGATGCTGCTTATTTGAGGCCGCGTGCCGGCCACGATTTGGTGGTAACGACGGATGCGGTGATTGCCGGTGTTCACTTTCTTGCCGATACTCCGCCGGAGGCGGTCGCGCAGAAAGCGCTGCGCGTAAATGTTTCCGATCTTGCGGCGAAGGGGGCGTCGCCGCGGGGTTACTTGCTTACATTGGCGCTGCCACACGATGTCCAAGAGGCCTGGATCAAAGCGTTCGCGAGCGGTTTGAAGCGCGATCAATTGCAATTCGGGATGACGCTGGTTGGCGGCGACACAACTGCGACGCCTGGACCTCTGATGATCAGTATCACTGCGTTCGGCGAGGTGCCGCAGGGGCGGATGCTGACGCGCGGTGGTGCAAGCGTGGGTGACGATGTTTGGGTCACGGGCATGATCGGCGACGCGGCTTTGGGGCTTCGCGTATCGAAGGGCAACGCATTGCAGCTCAGCGAAGCGCATCAGCGAGCGCTGGTTGCGCGTTACCGCGTGCCCGAGCCTCGGTTCGCAATCGGTCCGCGCTTGCTGGGCTTGGCACGCGCGAGCATCGACATTTCGGACGGCCTGATCGCGGATCTTGGGCACATCTGCGAGGTGTCAGAGGTTGGCATCGAGATTGCGGTGCGCGACGTTCCGCTTTCGGCCGCTGCGAAGGGGGCGGTCGGCCACGGCATCGAGATTGCGGATCTGCTCAGCGGCGGTGACGACTATGAGTTGGCGTTTGCTGCGCCGCCGACCGCGCGTCAACGGATCGTTGCGCTCGCGGCCGAGGCGAAGGTTCCCTTGACGCGGATCGGCCGCGTCGTGAAGGGCCGCGGCGTTGCAGCGTTGGATGAGGACGGTCGACCCGTCCGTTTCGAGCGAGGCGGCTACACCCATTTCTGATCCGTTAATGAATTAAGGCTTCACGGCGCGTTAAAGCGTGAAGGCGCATGATCGGCGTGTTGGGGAGTGTCCGGTCGTGCGTTTCATTCTTGCGTTGATCTTGCTGATTGTGGTGTTCGGTTCGCCCGCACCGCAGGGTGACAAAGCCGAAGGCGAAGCCGCGAAGTAATCGCTCTGGTTGCCTTGCCTTACTCATGTCCCCGGAAACCTGGGGTGCATGACCCACACCCCTGCGGCGAATTTCCTGCATTTCCGCGCTTTGCCTGTATTGCATGCCTCTAGGCGCTTTGGCATGGTCCGGCCTCTTTTTGGCCGGGAGCCAAGCTTGAGTCGTCGGCTCGAGCGCGGCGCTCATCCCCGGAACCAACTCCAATTCATAAGGTCTTGAGGCAATGGATACGGTGACTGGACTGTCGATTGTACTGGCCTGTGCGGCGGCTGGGCTTGGCTATGGCTTTTGGGCCCGTCAGTCGGTGCTGGCGGCTGCCGCCGGCAACGCGCGGATGCAGGAAATCGCGGCGGCGATTCAAGAAGGCGCGAAGGCATATTTGGACCGGCAATATAGGACGATCGCCATCGTTGCGGCCTTCGTCGCGGTGATCGTCGCGGTCGCATTTTGGAACTGGGTTCAGCCGCTCGGCTTCATCATCGGGGCGGTATGTTCCGGCCTTGCCGGCTATATCGGTATGAACCTGTCGGTGAAGGCGAACGTGCGCACGACCGAAGCGTCGCGCAAAGGTTTGGCCGAAGGTCTCGCCATCGCATTCAAATCGGGCGCATCGACGGGCATGTTGGTTGTCGGTCTCGCGCTGGTCGCGATCGCCGGGTACTACGGCCTGCTGACACTCGCCGGTTTCGACATCAACGACCCGAAACAAAACCGCACCGTCGTCGAGGCTTTGATTTCGCTCGCGCTCGGTGCATCGGCGATTTCGATCTTTGCTCGTCTCGGCGGCGGCATCTTCACCAAGGGTGCGGACGTCGGCGGCGACATGGTCGGCAAGGTCGAGGCCGGCATCCCTGAAGATGATCCCCGTAACCCCGCCACCATCGCCGACAACGTCGGCGACAACGTTGGCGACTGCGCCGGCATGGCGGCAGACTTGTTCGAGACGTACGTCGTTACGATCGGCGCCACGATGGTGCTGGCTTCGATCTTCTTCGAAGCCGATCGCGCCTTGATGATGCTCTATCCGCTGATGATCGCGGGCGTGTGCATTCTCGCTTCGATCGCCGGTGCGTTTTTCGTTCGCTTGGGCGCGTCAAAGAACATCATGGGCGCGCTCTACAAGGGCTTGGTCGTGACGGCGGCTTTGTCGCTCGTCTTCATCTTTGGCATCACGTCTCAGGTGATCGGTTTCGATCGTATGCTCACGACGTCGGGCGGCTTTAGCTTCAACGGCTTCACGTTGTTCTTGTGCGGCGTTGCAGGTCTTGCGGTGACGGGTTTGCTCGTCTGGATTACGGAGTACTACACGGGAACGGGCTACCGGCCGGTGCGCTCGATCGCGAAGGCTTCGGTGACCGGTCACGGTACGAACGTCATTCAGGGCCTGGCCGTTTCGATGGAAGCGACCGCGCTGCCTGCGCTCGTTATCGTGTGGGGCATCGTTGTGACTTACATCCTGGCGGGCCTTTTCGGCATTGCGATCGCGACGACGACGATGCTTTCGCTTGCGGGCATGATCGTGGCGCTCGATGCTTTCGGTCCGGTGACGGACAACGCGGGCGGCATCGCGGAAATGGCGGGCCTCGATAAGGAAGTGCGCAAGACGACCGACGCACTCGACGCGGTCGGCAATACGACGAAGGCGGTGACCAAGGGCTACGCGATCGGTTCGGCGGGCCTCGGCGCACTAGTGCTGTTTGCGGCCTACACCGAAGACCTCAAGCACTTCATGAACAACGCGGCTGAGTTCCCGTTCTTCAAAGAGACGATCGTCAACTTCGGTCTGTCGAACCCGTGGGTGGTCGTCGGTCTCTTCATCGGTGGCATGCTGCCGTACCTGTTCGGTGCGATGAGCATGACGGCGGTCGGTCGCGCGGCTGGCGCGGTTGTCGAAGAGGTCCGGCGTCAGTTCAAGGAAAAGCCCGGCATCATGAAGGGCACTGAGAAGCCGGACTATGGCCGTGCGGTCGACATGCTGACGAAGGCTGCGATCAAGGAGATGGTCATTCCATCGCTCCTGCCGGTGCTATCGCCGCTCGTGTTGTTCTTCGCCGTCATGTTGATCGCGGGTAAAGGCGCGGCGCTCTCGGCGCTGGGCGCGATGCTGATGGGCGTGATCTTGACGGGTCTCTTCGTTGCCATCTCGATGACGTCGGGTGGCGGTGCGTGGGACAACGCCAAGAAGTACATCGAAGACGGTCACTTCGGCGGCAAAGGCTCGGACGCGCATAAGGCTGCCGTCACGGGCGACACCGTCGGCGATCCGTACAAGGACACCGCTGGCCCCGCCATCAACCCGATGATCAAGATCACGAACATCGTGGCGTTGCTGCTGCTGGCCGCACTCGCCCACATGCAAGGCTAGACAAGACGCAAAGAAAAAGGCCCCGAGATTTCTCGGGGCCTTTTTTGTTTTGAGGTGGCTATTTGCCGTCGCCGCCCGGGCGGCCCGGACCATTGTTCGAGCCAGGCGCGGACGCCGGCATCGCGCCCATATTGCCGAACAGCTGCTGCAGGAACGTCATCTCCTTACCGCGGCTTGGCGTTTCACGATCGACCAGCGCGATCACTTGGCCGTCTGCGATGCCGTATTTGCGGATGTCGTTGACCTTGCCGTCGTCGGCGAATTGGATCGCGAGGATTTGGCGCTTTGTGACGTCGGGCTTGAAGAACGCGTAGCGCTCCTGCTCGGTCGAGATGTAATACCAGGTCGGGTCGCCGAACGTGGCGGTCGAGGAGGGCGTACCAAGCTTGTCTTGGACCGTGTCGCGGGTGTCGGCACCGATTGAGACGGTTGCGACCTTTTCGTCGTCGGGCACATAGCCGCGGACGTCTTTGATGGGGGCGCAAGCTGCCAAGCCCGCAACCGCCAAAATCGAACCGGTCAGAAGAACACGCGATACCATTGGACGACTCCCAGCCCCATTGGGCATGAACGGACAGTTGACCTACCGCCAGGCTTGCCTAATTTCAAGGGAAAGCCAAAGACCCCGGAAAGCCAGGCCGCCTTGCGCACACTTCTCTCTTTTTTTTCGCGCGGCCGTGACAGGGCGCGGGCCGGCGCCTCCATCTACAAAGCCATTGTCGAACAGGCGCGTCGGCCGCAGTTTTATGAGTCGTTCGACGTGCCGGACACGATCGACGGGCGGTTCGACCTGATCGTGCTGCATGCAGGGATGTATCTGCCGCGGTTGAAGGCCGTGCGGACCGAGGGCAAGGCCCTGGCGCAAGCGACATTCGACCAGATGTTCGTGAACTTCGAGCACAACCTGCGCGAACTGGGCGTCGGCGATATGGGCGTACCGCGCAGGGTCAAGGGGATGTTGTCGGCGTTCTACGGGCGTGTGACCGCCTACGACACCGCGATCAAAGGCGGCGACGTGGAGGCGCTGCGGGCCGCGCTGCACCGCAACGTCTATCGGGGTGGAGATGTGGGGCAAACCAAGCTGCATGCGCTGGCGACCTATGTGCGTGCGGCGCATGAGGCGCTGAAGGCTGCTGACGATAGCGATATTCTGGCAGCCTCGTTTGCGTGGCCGGCGCCATGAAAGACGGGCACGATTTTCGGCGTGTCGTGTCGGCGTCGAAGATCGGCGATGCGGGTTTACAACAAACGGTGATCGCGCGCGCGGAAGAGTTTCCGGCGATCGCACGCTATTTGGACCTTGCAGGCGTGAAATCGCTAAGAGGCGAGATCGCGCTGCAGCGTTTGCACGGCAAAGGTGTTCGGCTGAACGGTACTGTGATTGCGGATGTCGTTCAGACGTGCGTCGTCACGCTTGAGCCCGTTGACGCACATGTCGAAGGGAGCTTCGAACGGACGTATCTGCCTGCCGAGAAGCTGAAGGCCGCCGCCAAAGACGAGACCGAGGTCTTTGTCGATCCAACCGCGGAAGACCCGCCAGAACCGCTCGGACACGAGATCGATCTTGGCGAAGTCTTGATCGAAGAGCTTGCGCTCAATCTCGATCCCTATCCGCGCAAACCGGGTGTTGCGTATCAAGGCGACCCCGACGCCGCGGCGCGTCCAAACCCGTTTGCGGTGCT
>JBGAPZ010000072.1:0-11176 GCA_044220975.1 Micropepsaceae bacterium
TTCCCGGGCCTGCCCGCGACCGCGGTGCCGATCGGTAAAACGAAAGAAGGCTTGCCGATCGGCGTGCAAGTCATTGCGAACCACTATGAGGACCGCACGTCGCTTGGCTTTGCGAAGTTGCTGCAGCAGGCCGGACTGACGGCATGACCAAGGACATGTTTCAGTTCGACGGCGCCGACGGCACACCGATTACGGCGTATCGCTGGCCGGCGATCGGCCCGGTCAAAGGCGTACTGCAGATCGCGCATGGGATGGGCGAGCATGCGCTGCGCTATCTCGAACCGCTTAAAGCCCTGCGCGAGGCCGGCATTGCCATCTATGCGAACGATCATCGGGGTCACGGCCGGACCGCGAAGACGCTGGGCGATTTCGGGCCTGGCGGGTTTGCCGCCGTCGTCGACGATATGGCGATCTTGAGCGCCATCGCGAAGCGCGAGAACCCGGGCCGGAAGCTCGTTCTGCTCGGCCATTCGATGGGATCGTTTGCGCTGCAGATTTATCTCGTGAAGCACAGTGCGTTGATCGACGGGGCAGTCCTGTCCGGTTCCGCCGCGCTCGACCTGATGCCGCCGCCCGATCCGAACGGCAACGCGCTGGCCGCGCTCAACGCACCGTTCGAGCCTGCACGCACGCCGTTCGACTGGTTGAGCCGCGACGTCCGTGAAGTCGACAAGTACATCGCCGATCCGCTGTGCGGATTTTCGGTCGATCAGGCTGGTATGCTGAGCATCTTCACCGCCGCTCAGCCCTTGTTCGAGCCGGACGCGCTCTCGCGGATCAAGCCCACGCTTCCGATTTATCTTATCGCCGGCGACAAAGATCCGCTGAACGGCGACCTCGCGTTCCTTTCGCCGCTCGTTCATCGCTACAGGTCAGCCGGCGTCAAAGACGTGACCAGCGACTTCTACCCGGGCGGGCGGCACGAGATGCTGAACGAAACGAACCGCGACGAGGTCGTGCGCAACCTCGGCCGGTTCGTCGCGCGCGTGACCGCCTAGCGCGCGTTCTTGTCGTATTCCATGGCACCGATGATATTGCCTTCGGGGTCTTCGAAGAAAAAGAGCTTGCCGATGCTGGGCAGCACGGCGCGGGGCATGACGATTTTGCCGCCGGCCTTCTTGATGGCGGCTTCGGCCTTTTCGCTGTTCTCGACCGAGAGTGTGCACTCGAGGCCGAAGATCGACTTGCCGGGCACGATGTCGCGACGCTTTTGCAGGCTGGCCAGCATGTTGCCGGGACCGGCCGCGCCTTCAATCATGTAGAAGCCCGGCGGCCCGTAAGCTTGGTAGGACCAGCCGAAGGCGTCGGCGTAGAACGCCTTTGCGCGCTCCATGTCGTTGGCGTTGATCGAGAAGTGCGCGACGTGGGCCATGGGTCCTCCAGCGGTGATGTTGGCTTTTGATAGCCGTATCGGGCGAACACGTCTTGCGATAGAATGCCAAGAAATGTCGAAGGCCCGCCAACCGAAAGTTCCGGCCAAACCCGACGGTTCCGTTTGGGTGCGCACATATCCTGTGCGCTTTACGCAAGGCTATGCCGCCGATACGCACGATCACGAGTGGCATCAGTTGAGCTATGCGTCGGCCGGCGTGATGCGGGTGGCAACCGCCGATAGCGCGTGGGTGGTACCGCCGAACCGTGCGGTTTGGATTCCGGCGCGCATCCCGCACGCGGAGGAGATGCGGGGACAGGGGACGATGCGCAGTCTCTATTTCGCAAACGCAATCGCCGGCGCCCTGCCCCGGCACTGCGCGGTGATGAACGTGCCGGCCTTGCTTCGCGAGTTGATCTTGGAGGCGACGGAGCACGGCGTGTTGGATGCCGCGATCCCGGCACAGAAACGGCTGGCGCTCGTGATCGTCGACCGGCTTGCGCTGCTCGAACCCGCGCCGTCGCAGAACCTGCCGATGCCGCGCGACGCGCGCGCGCTCGCCATCGCGCAACGGCTGCAGAAGGCGCCGTCGAACGATGAGGATTTGAGCGCGTTGGCAAAGCGTGCGGGGGCGAGCACGCGCACGGCGCAGCGACTCTTCAAAAGCGAGACGGGTTTGAGCTTTGCGCGCTGGCGCCAGCGACTGCGGCTGCTCTCGGCCGTCGAAAAGCTGGGCCGCGGGGGCAGCGTCACGACCGCCGCCCTGGATGTCGGCTATTCCAGCGTCAGCGCGTTTGTCTCGGCTTTCGGGCAGGAATTCGGCGTGACGCCGGGCCGGTTTGCAAAGGCTTAAGGCTCGCCCCTTATTTTAGCACCCCTCAGATTTGGAGTGCGGTTCGATGCGGCGGTTGGCGTTTGTTGCGATGCTGTTCGTTTGCGCGGGGGCGGCCACGGCGGCCACGCCCACCACATGGACGAGCGACGGGTGGTACCGGCTTGAGATTTTCCCGACGCTCTCGATCCAAGGCGGGCCGTTCGTCACCGAGAAGGTTTGCGTCAAGACGCTCTCGGACAACGGGGACATCGTGAAGTGCGCGCACCTTGCGAACGCGGGCGACGAGGTGGACGTCGCGCTCGCCTTCTTCGGCGATGCGATCAAGCTGAACCCGCGCGATGCGGCGTCGATGAACTATCGCGGTCTGCTCTACTCGCGCCGTCAGGAATACGACCGTGCGATCGCCGAGCACACCGCCGCCATCAAAGCCGACCCGGACGATTTTTGGGCGTTCGCGTTCCGCGGCGCCGTCTATCAAACGATGGGCCGCAAAGCGGAGGCCGAGGAAGACTATCGCAGCGCTCTCGGGCGCAACCCGGGCGATCCGGGCACCGTTGCGCGACTGAAGTCGTCGCTGCGCTCGCTGGGTGTGGAGCCTTAAGTTATTCTTTCGCGCCGGCCCACGCGAGCGCGTCGGCTTTTTCGGGGAAGTGGCGGCCTTCGGCGAGGCTTCCGTTCCTGAACGTGAAGACGTCGGCGCAGTGCGCTTCGAGCCAGTCGGTGCTGTCTTTCAGGCGCACGCGGATGTGGACGGGCACGACGATCTTGTCGCCCGCGATGATGAAGCGTTCCGGCGTGCAGGCGCCTTCGGCCCATGTGTCGCGAGCGCGGAGAGCAAACGCCTCAAACGCGTCGCGCCCGCGCGTCGTGCCGCCGTTCCCGTAACTCTCGGGCTCCGTCCATGTGAAGTCCTGGTCCAGCGTTTTCACCATCGACGTGATCGTGTTGCCGTTCATGCCGGCATAGAAGCCGCGCACGGTTTCGATGTGGGCGTCGGTGAGCGTCACGGGGCTGCTCCGGGGTTGCAGCTTGTAATGCATCATAGCTGGCACAGCGAGGCAAGAACCCTGCTCGCGTTTCCGCCAGATTCCACGCGCACGTTCCGCCACGCGGAATTCGGTCCGTTCGTTGTCGCGCAGCCGGCGTGCTTGCGCGCATCTTTGGCCGCACGAACGAAGCGAACACAGGAGGATGCCATGGACAGCGCAGGCTTGCAGGCCGTCGAGCGGATTGCGACCGCAAAACGTGACCCTTACAAAACGATCGAGGTTGCGCCGATCACGCCGATCATCGGGGCTGAGATTTCCGGCGTCGATCTTTCCAAGCCCATGAGTGCCTCCCAGCTTGCCGAGGTTCGCCGCGCGCTTCTCGAGCATCATGTGATCGTGTTGCGCGATCAGGTGATCAGTCACGAAGATCACAAGCGCTTCGGCCGGCACTTCGGCCGCCTTCACGTCCATCCGCTGAAGGCGCAGATGGGTGGCGATCCGGAACTCTTGGAGATCAAGGCGACGAAGGATTCCAAATTCGTGGCCGGCGAAGCGTGGCACACGGATGTGACGTGCGATGCGGAACCGCCGATGGGATCGATACTGCACATCACCAAGATCCCCGAGATCGGCACCGGTGGCGATACGATGTTCGCCAACATGTACCTCGCCTACGACATGTTGTCGGAGACGATGAAGCGGTTTCTGGACGGTTTGACCGCGGTGCATGACGGGCGCATCCCGTACGAGCAAGCCTACGGCTATGTTCCGGCGGGTCAGGAGCATCCGAAGAACGAGCACCCCGTCGTCGTGCGCCATCCCGAAACGGGGCGCAAACTTTTGTACGTCAATTCGGGCTTCACGTCGCATATCGTTCAGCTGTCGCGCACCGAGAGCCGCACGGTCTTGGACATGCTCTACCGCCACGTCGCGATGGAGCCCGCCCTGCACTGCCGCATTCGCTGGGCCGCCAACACGATGATCTTCTGGGACAATCGCTGCACCCAGCATCACGCGGTGTGGGATTATTATCCCTGGTCGCGCTACGGTAACCGCGTGTCGATGATCGGTGAACGCCCGGCGGCCTAGCGGCCGGCGGGAGCCGGAGGCCTGCATGACGTCGAGCGCCGAAATTCAGCCGGTCAGCCGCGCGCTCGACGTGATCGAGCAGCTGAACAAGCGCCCGGTTTCGACGCTGAAGGTGTTGCATGCCGAGACGGGCTATCCGAAGTCGAGCCTGGTGCGGGTGCTCGATGCGCTGATCGCGGCAGGGTATGTCGAGCAAGTCGGGTTGCGCGGCGGTTATCGCACGACGGCGCGCGTCTTGAACCTGAGTGGCGGGTTCAGCGAGCGCGACCGCGTGGTCGACGCAGCCGAAGCGCCGATGCGCGCCTTCACGGCGCTCCATCGTTGGCCGGTGACGCTTGCGACCTATGCAGGCCAGTCGATGCGCTTGCGCTTCACCACGACGAAGGACAGTCCGCTCTCGCCCGACCGTGCCGCGGGGTCGGCGTCGTTGCCTATGCTCGATTCCGCGCTCGGCCGCGCCTACCTCGCCTTTTGTCCCAAGGCCGACCGCGCGTTGATCCTCAAGGTGCTCGCGCAGTCGAGCAATCCGCGCCTTCGTGCCGCGCGCGAGCCCGAGGCCTTGGAACGGCTCTTCGCCACGGTCCGGCGCAATGGCTATGCGGTGACCGGCCCGATTGCGGGGGACCGGGGTCTGGGTCTTGCGCTGCCGGTCATTAAGAAGCGTGAGGTTCTGGCCGCGCTCACGATGCGCATCTATCGCTCGAGCATGAGCGAGGCCGAAGCGGTGCGCCGCTATATGCCGGCGTTGCGGCAGCTCGTCGCCGACATCGTGCGCGCGTTGGATTGATCGGCGGCATCCCCCAGGCGATGCGCGGCGCGAATGGACGACGGCACTTCGGCTGTCGCCGCATTCTCAAAATAGCCCGGCCATCATGATTTTGCTTCGGCGTCGCCGATGCCGGACAGTGTTCGAAGCCGGACACTTGCGAGCCCCGTCGGGGCGTCGCATTTGTCGTTTGAAAATCGGGACTTGCCTACCCTGACACTCAGCAAGCCGGACAGGGGTCGACCGTCAGAAATCGGTGTCCGGCGTCGCGCACCATTCGTTGTGAGTCCGACGCGACGAAGCGTCGGAACTTGTTGTTCGCGGCAGCAAGCGGCGCAGCAACAGTGGCTGCCGGAGCGCGATCGCCGATTGCGGCGTTTCGCAGTTGTTGCGGGGTTTTCGCTTTGCCTGGCGGATTTCTACCAATAGGCAAGATTGACGCCGAATATCGCCGAAAACGCTGATCAAATCAATTGTGCGTTTTGTCGCATCACTTTGATTGATGTCGCCGAGATGCGTTCGGAGGGAGCCTTGGTCGAGGCTGCGAAGATCTCGTTCGGTCTTGGCGTTTGGTCTTGGCGTTTGGTCTTGGCGTTCGGTCTTGGTGTTCGGTCTTGGTGTTCGGTCTTGGTGTTCGGCAGGTCGGTTCGCTGACGGCGGCGCGAACGCTGCAGTTGTTCGATTTGGCGGCGCGTTAAGACCCGTCATCGTGAATGTGTCTTGTGCACCGGGCAACCCGATCCTATCGTTCGCGCTCAAACTCGGTGGATGCAAATGAGCAGTTTCAGGTTTCTGACGTTTGCGACGGTGCTGATCGCGTTCAGCGGTGATGCAGCGCTTGTGCGGGCCGAGGCGCCTGACGTCGCACCTCCTGCAACGCTCAAATGCAAGGGGACAAATATACCGAAGCAAGTCGTCAAACGAAATGGCAAGACGACCTGGAAGTGCGTCAAACCCGGCGTCGCTGCGGCCCAGCCGCCTGCTGCTGCAGCAGCAGCCAACACGGCGACTGGCGCACCGTTGCCGCCGGCTGGACAAGCCGCGCCGACGGTCGCACCGACACCGGCTGGACAACCCACGCCCACGGTCGCGCCGACACCGGCTGTCGTAACGCTTCCTGCGGCGAGCGTTGTTCAGACCGCAATCGCTCCGGTCGCAATCGCTCCGGTGAAGAGCGCGGCGGAGCTGAAAGCAGATGAATTCGTTGGCAAGAACGTCTTAGCACGAGGCGGGCCGAACAATATCGCCGCTATCAACACGGTGCGCATGCGCGGCACGGCAAGGATGGCCGCTGGAATGGAGGGCGACGTGCTCGTTGAGATCGAACGCTCGGGGAAAGTGCGAACCGAACTCACCCTTCAAGGGATGACGGCTGTTCAAACGTACGATGGACAGAGCGGTTGGTCGCTGTCGCCGTTCTTAGGCCAAACCGCGCCGCAACCCCTCACCGGCGCAGAGCTTGAAACACTGAAAGCGCAAGCGGATTTTGAGGGGGTGTTGATCAACCACGAAGCGAAGGGGGCGAAGGTCGAATTCGTTGCCGATGAGAATGTCGAAGGCACTCCGGCGCACAAGCTGAGAGTCACGCGGAAAAACGGCGGCACACTATTCGTGTATCTCGGTACGAGCGACTTCCTTGAATTCCAGACCTCCGAAGATGTGGTTGTCGGTGGCGGGCAGAGAGTCGAACTCAAGACGCTGATTGGCGATTATAGAAGCAGCGGCGGCGTGCTCTTTGCGCATTCGTTGGTGCAAATGCCCGCCGGCCTGTCCAATAGCGGAACGTCCTACACGATGCAGAGTATCGAAGTGAATCCCACGCTGCCGGCCAGCCGTTTCAGCAAGCCTTGAAGGCGCATCTCACGCAAGCACCGGATACAAATCGAACGAGCCGTCGAGCCCCTTCACTATCAAACCTGCCCAAGCGCCGACCAAGACTGCCCGGTGTGGGTCTTCGTCAACAACGGCGCCGCAACGGAAGTCGCGATCCAAATCGGCGCCGCTCACGCCTTCGCATGCGTTTCCAGCGTTATGTGGGCGAGTTCGTGCACGGGCTTCAGCCGCTCGAGCAAGCGCTCGCGCTCGGCACTCGTGACGACGCTGAGAATTGCGGCGTGCGCTTGCGGGCCGATGCGCCAGACGTGCAGATCGACGATGCGTGTGTCGCCGGGCGTTTCGATGTATTCGCGAACCTCCGCGACGAGATGCGGATCGGCCTTGTCCAACAGCACCCCCGCCGTATCGCGCATGAGGCTCCACGACCAGCGCGCGATGACGAGCGCGCCGGCGACCCCCATCAAGGGGTCGAGCCAAACCCAACCGCCGAACTGCCCGGCCGCTAACGCAACGATCGCCAAGACCGACGTGAGCGCGTCGGCGACAACGTGTAGATAGGCGCCGCGCAGATTGTTGTCGTGGCCGCCGCCGTGATGATGATGGTCGTGGTCGGCACCGTGCGCGTGCGTATGAGTATGCGCATGCCCGTCGTCGCCCGAAAGGAGCCAGGCGCTCACCAGGTTTACGATCAAGCCGACGACTGCCACCAGTAGCGCCTGTTCGAAATACACGCGGCCCGGAACGAGCAGACGCTGGAACGATTCCACGGCGATCGCGATCGCGATGACGGCCAACACAAGGGCCGAGCCGAACCCCGCAAGATCGCCGACCTTGCCGGTGCCGAACGTGAACGCCGCGTCTTGCGCGTGCCGCGTGGCGAAGCGATAGGCAAAAAAGGCAACGGCGAGCGCGCCGGCGTGTGTGGCCATGTGAACGCCGTCGGCCAAGAGCGCCATCGACCCATAGACACTGCCCGCGACGATCTCGGCAATCATCATGACGGCGGTCAAGACCACGACCCACATCGTGCTGCGCGCGTTGCGAGCGTGATCCTTGCCTAAGAACACATGCTCGTGGCGCAACGGATCGTGGTGCGAAATTGTCATGGGCGAAGGTTACCTGGCGTAGCGCCGGATCAGCGTGATCAGTTGTTCGGCGGCGTCGCGCCGCCGTGTCGCATCCAAGCGCGGCGCGGCGACATGCTCGCGCACGAAGTCGGCGATGATTTCGTCACTGAGCCCGTCGAACGCGCCGCGGGCCCGGCCAAGAGCTGGAGAACCGCGTCGCAGCCGTCTTCTTGTTCGAGGGCCGTCTCGATGCGCTTCAACTGACCGGAAATCCGGCGCACGCGCGCGATCAACGCGTCCTTCGCTTTCACGGTGTGCATAGGGTAGTGGGATACTCTATGTTAAACCGTGGTGCAAGCCCTGGAGTCGGGCGACGGCACATCGGACTGCATCCATCGACGAGACGGAGAATTTTGAGGCCCGTGCCCTTCTTAAATTGCGCTTAGCGCGGCAGTGGGGGCACGAACGGTATCATGTTGTGAAATGCGCGAATCTGCCATCGGTCGTCCTGCCGCGTGGCAACGGCAAGGAAATGGGCATGGCGGTCTGGTTGGCCCGATCGGGTCAAAGTGCTTTCGGCCTCGATGGTGGCGACATCGGATCGTATGAAGCGGATGCGCATCTCACCCACTTTCACGCTGGCGTCGCGATAGACGGTGGTGAACAGTCCGTTGTGGTGGCGCGCTATCTCATCGCGCCCACGCAACGCCTTGCCGGTTATGTTGATGAAGTCGGCGTCTTCTGAGAATTGCGCGGCAAAACCTTCACCGTCTCGGCGTTTCCAGGCCTGGTCCTGCTTGTCAAACAGTGCCCGGATGGCAGCTTCATCTTGCGCATTGCCCACTAGCTGTTCCTTATGCTGAGCGTCGGCGAGGGCAGGAACACAGACCGCGCCGAGCGGGCCCGCAACCGCGAGTGCCAAAACGAAAACCTGTTTGTACATCATTGGCGTGCACTACATGCTACCCGCGACGATGTCTTGAACGTTTCCGACATTGGGCAAAAGCGCACGCGGATTGGTGCCGGTGAACGCGGCCACATCACGCGAAAAGTGCGCTTGGTCGGCGTAGCCGGCTGCTGCGGCCGCCTGGGCGAGCGAGCCACCTGCTGCGGCCCGGCCAAGCGCCCGGCGAAGGCGAATGATCCGCGCAAAAATTTTCGGCGCAAGACCCAAATTGCGGACAAAGAGGCGCTCGAGTTGCCGCTCGGATAGAGACACCATCGTGGCGACACGTGCGACCGGCAGTCCGCTTTTAACGCCACGCACTGCTGCTTCCAGCCGGGGTCAACTCCAGCTTCCTGGACACTTCCTGCTGGCCGAACAAGAGCCGCGAGGCGACCTGCCGCCTGAATTGGCTCCAGCTCACGAGCCAAGCGCGGCGCGATATCGGCGAGCAATACGGTTTCGGAGGTGAACATAATTAGAGGCGTACGCAACCAGGCGAGCGCCACAAGAGGTCGATGCGCAGCAACTGCACGTCATGTCCGACGTTGCGCGAGTACGAAGCCGTCGCTGCAGGACCCGTTAGAGCGAGCCGTCCCCGCGCCCATACCAGATCGCAGCAAACGTCTGGTATGACCAGGCGGCCGGCCATCGGTCGCGCGCGGCAGAACGTAACGGCGGAGAGCGAGCCGGGCGGTGCAGGTAAAACCGGTTCTTTAACGCTGATCCTCATCGGGTAGCGATTTTACCGGAAATTGTGTAACGGCAAAGCTGATGGACGCGAGGCTCTACGAGGCGGGGATTCCGCGATCTACGCGCTATCGTTCGCGACCTGCCTTTTCTATAAGTGGCGCATCCGCGGGCCGAAGACCGCATGACCGCGGCGGCGTGCTGCTCCAAGGCTTCAAAGTCCATGCGCGCACCGGGCGCACGGCTCTCTACCGCACCTGCGAAACCCAGGAACCGGAGCGCGCGGCTTAGTTCAGCGAAGTCGCGTCGATGATGTCCACGATGACGTCGTCCGGACCGGCGAGCATGAGGATGGTGTCCCCAACGCGCAGATAGGTGAGGCCGGGACGGTTCGGCAGCTTGGCGAGCAGGTCCGCGGGAAGCGTTTCCGCCATATAGCTGGCCGAAAGCTTTTGACCCTTCTTGAACGTTGTGGTGCTGGCGGGCGCGCTGGCTGCGTCGGCGTCCGGCTTGTTCGCGTGCGCGCGAGTCGTGAAGTATTCTTTGATCAGCGAAACTTCGCCTGCGCTGAACGCCGTGTCGAGCGTCTGCAGGGTCGCCTGCGCTTGCGGCGCTGCGTGACTGAAGCCTTGACCGCCGGCGTTCGAATTCGAAGGAAACGAACCCGCGCTCGATGAATTGCCCTGGGACGACGAGCGCCCGGCGGATGCCGAACTTGCCGTCGATTGTCCGTAGCTGTTGGCCGAAGCACCGCCACCGCCACCGCTCGACGCCGGATTGCCGGCAAAGTCCGGGCGTCCGCTGCCGGCGAAATCCGGTCGTCCGCCGGCACCGGCGGGCACGCCGGCCGGAGCAGCCATCGCCGACGCCGCGCTCAAAACGCAAGCGATCGAAAGCGTGCAGATACGTTTCATGGATCGATCCCCCAACCTAATCCTCGCGCACAATCATACAGAGAATTTCGCTCCGCTCAAGCACCAGACGGGCGAACAACCGCAGCTGTTTCCACGCGCTTTCACCCTGGGACCGCCGGCAGGTTGCGGGTCCTCACGTCCTTCCGGGGACCGCCGACATCTTACGTGCAAAATGGGTGACAGCTTACCTATTCCCCTGACCATCCCCGAGGGGAATTGGTATGCTGTCCCCTGTTTCGTCCTCGAAGAGCCCGTCTCGAAGCTGCCCAACGTGAAGATCGAGGCCGAGCCGTGCAGCGCCCAGCATTCGTCAAGCGCGTAGCCGACGCCCAACGTGCCGCGAAGCTGGTGTTGTCACCGCCGGCGATCGTGCGGTCGGGGATGCCGTTGAACACGAAGAAGTCCTCGGTCACGTCCATGCTGTTCAGCGCGACGCCAACACCGGCGCCGGTGTGGATCGACCAGCGCGAATTGCCCGTCGAAAGCGGCGCGGAATAGATGGCGTTCAGCAGCACCACGTCCGAGATGGTCGAACAATGTTTGCTGGCGCGTCCGAACCTCGCTCAGCGACTCTGCTTTGTGTTCGTAGAATCTGTGCATCGGCGGTTAGCGTCCTCGCGGTGTCGCGAGCACGCTCACTTGGTCCAAAACAGATATTTCGTCAGCGCTGCGATC
>JBGAPZ010000073.1:0-10937 GCA_044220975.1 Micropepsaceae bacterium
ACAATCGCTGTCGCCCAGTCGAGCGGTCGGCTGCTGATCGTTCTGCAGCTCTTGCACCCACGGAGCGCCCACCCTCACCCCCTTCCCCTCTCCCGCCCGAAGTGGGCGGGCGAGGGGTGATGGGAGCCTCTGCGCAAAACCACCCCCGGTTTATCGACAACGCGCCCGCACTCGGCCCATAGTGGCCCCATGACGATTTGGGGCTGGTTGTTGTTGGGCGCGGGCAGTTGGGTGCTCGCCGTCGTGTTGAAGGTTTTGGCCGACTTCGTCGTGCAGCGCACGGCGACGGTGGCGTTGCAGGATTGGGCGGCCTCACTCCTCTCCGGCATCTGGTCGTCGGTGTGCGAGATCGGCCTTTCGGCCTTTGCGTTTTGGTACTGGGGCGCGCGCTTCTCCGACGCGCTCGTCATGGCGCTGGGTGCTGCGATCGCGGAGTTCTTGATCCTGCTGCCGGCGGCACTTTCCACCAAACTCGACAAGAAGAAGGTCACGAAGGCGGCCGAGCGCGCGAATTGGAACGCCTTCCTCGCCGAACGCACCGTCGCCTTCGCAAGCCACATCGCAGCCCGCGCGCTGGCCTGGCTGGGCGTCGGCGGCGCCGAAGGTTTGCCGGCCTTGGGCAGCGCCTTCGGCCTCTTCGCCACGACCGAGGCGATCCAAGCCTATGGCCAAGCCAAGGAATGGGACTGGCTGAACAACCGCACGCTCTGGACGTTTCTCTTTTTCCAAATTGCGCTCGTGATCGTCGAAATCGCGTTGATCGTCGTTTGGTGGGGCTAATCCATCGCCGCACCGTCTCGAATTGCGGGTGAGATATTGACAAAGCGTTAAGCGGTTGGCGCTAGCCTTGCGGCGCACGCAGCTTGAGGCTTGAACCCCCATGGACCGCGAAACCGCGATCACCGTCGCCATCACGACGATCGTTCTGACCTTGATCGGCAGCTGGTACCTGGGCGGCTCAAGTCCATCGGCCGCACCCGACGCCACGGCGCAAGCTCAGTACTCGCCCGAAGACGTGCGCTACAAGTTCCAGCAGAAAGAAGAAGCGTACGCGAAGAAGCACAAAGGCCGGAAGCCGCCGTCGGCCGCGGCCGAAAGCGTTGCCGACGAGCCCGCCGAAACCTCCGAGAACGAGGCGCCGACGAACGACGAGACCGCCGACGGCGGCGGCGTCAACGACGAAAGCGCAGAAGCCCCGCCGATCGAATAGATCGTAAACGCGCTTTCCGCCTCCCTTTTTCTCTCGCAACGCGATAGCCTCACGCGCAAGATCACACGCGCGCGGGGGACGCCCATGCCCGAAACCGAAGCCACCGGCATGACCGTGCGCCGCATGCGCTTTGCCTATCCCGACGGCGCGACCGCGCATTGGAACGCGGCCCGGCCCGAGTTCAGCCACATTGTAAACGGCGGCTCGCTGGCGATGCCCTTTCTCGAACCCTACCTGATCGAAACGATGCGCAAAGCGCGCGCGCAGATCGCGGACCCGAACCTCTTGCGCGACGTCGACCTCTACATCGCGCAGGAGGCGACCCACTTTCGCCAGCACCAGCAATGGAACAAGCGCCTCGCCGACATGGGCTACAAATCCATAGGCCCGCACGAAGCGCAACTGAAAGCGGACTACGACGCCTTCACGGCCACGCGCTCGTTCGCGTTCAACCTTGCCTATGCCGAAGGGTTCGAGGCGATGGGCCTGACCGTCGGCCATATGCTGGTCGAGGATCGCGACTTTCTGTTCAAGGACGCCGACCCCGCCGTCGCCTCGATGATCCTCTGGCACTTCGTCGAAGAGGTCGAACACAAGACGGTGACGTTCGACGTGTTCAAGGCGCTCGACGGTCGCTACGCGTGGCGCATCTACGGGCTTGGCTACGCCACGACGCACATCTTCTTCCGCACCTGGCAGGCCTACCGGCGCATGCTGATCGAAGACGGCCGCTGGTACAATGTGCGCAACCGGCTCGCGATCTATCGCCTGCTCGGCCGCATGTTGCGCAAGCTGCTGCCGCGCCTCGCACGCATCTTAAAGCCAAGCTACGACCCGCGCGAAGTCGAAGATCCCGCGTGGATCGTCAACTGGTGGCGCCTGCATCGCGAAGGCGCAACGGGCTTGGGCGAACTCGACACGACGCGCCTCGAAGGCCATGCGCCCGTGCCCCTGCCCGTCCGGCAAGCCGCATGATCGCAATGCCCGAACGCCTGCGCGCGCTGCTGTTCCTGAACGGCATCGGACTTTTTTGCTTCGCCGTCTTTGTCGGCTGGCAATGGTTCTTCGCGCTGCTCGGCCAGATCGTTCTGTGGCCGATCGTGCCGCCGATCGATGTGCAACTCCCCGACGACCACCGCGCCTGGCGCATGGTCCACATGGAAGCGATCACGCAAGGCCTGTTGCTGATGGGCTTAGGCCTCGGCGGACGTTTCCTTCTTCTCAGCTCAACGTGGCACCGCGTCTTCTTCTGGAGCGCACTGATCACCACCTGGCTCTTCACGATCCCAACCTACTTTCACGCGCTATGGGGAACCCGCGGCCTGGCGATGGGCGGCGGCCCCTTTAAACCCGGCCTCGCCAACGACGTGCTCTATCTCATCGGCTGGCCGCCGGTGATCGCCGTCCACGTGATGCTGGCCCTCGCCGTCATCGGCGTCTGGCGCTACGTGCAAACGCTGCCGAAAGTCTAGCATTTCCCCAGGCGGGCCAACTCGACCTGGCGCGCCGCGCTCCCTATATTCGTGCCCATGCCCTCCAAGCCCAATCCAGGCCTCGCCGAAGCGCCGGCCGCTATGTTCGTGCCGCACAAGCCTGCGCGGCCGGAGAAATCCGAAGGCGGGCGGCCGTTCAAGGTCGTCTCCGACATGACGCCGAAGGGCGATCAGCCGGCCGCGATCAAAGAACTTGTCAAAGGCGTCAAGGCGAACGAGCGCGATCAGGTGCTGCTCGGCGTCACCGGCTCCGGCAAGACGTTCACGATGGCGCAGGTGATCGAGGCGACGCAGCGCCCGGCGCTCATCCTCGCGCCGAACAAGACGCTGGCCGCCCAGCTCTACGGCGAGATGAAGAACTTCTTCCCCGAAAACGCGGTCGAGTACTTCGTCTCGTACTACGACTACTACCAGCCGGAAGCCTACGTCCCGCGCACTGACACCTACATCGAGAAAGAATCGTCGATCAACGAACAGATCGACCGCATGCGCCACTCGGCGACGCGCGCGATTCTGGAACGCGACGACGTCATTATCGTGGCATCGGTGTCGTGCATCTACGGTATCGGTTCGGTCGAAACCTACACGGCCATGACGTTCGCCGTGCAGACCGGCAAGCGCATCTCGCGCAACGACCTGCTCGCGAACCTGGTCGCCCTGCAATACCGCCGCAACGACGCAAACTTCGCCCGCGGCGCCTTCCGTGTGCGCGGCGACACGGTCGAAGTCTTCCCGGCGCACTATGAAGACACGGCCTGGCGCATCACGTTATTCGGCGACGAAGTGGAATCGATCCACGAATTCGATCCGCTGACCGGGCAGAAGATCGAAGAGTTGGACGAGATCAAGGTCTACGCGAACTCGCACTACGTGACGCCCAGGCCCACGCTGACCAAGGCGATGAAGGGCATCAAAGACGAGCTGCGCACCACGCTCGAGACGTTCAACAAAGCGGGCAAACTGCTCGAAGCGCAACGCATCGAACAACGCACGCTCCTCGACCTTGAGATGATGGAAGCAACCGGCTCCTGCCCCGGCATCGAGAACTACTCGCGCTGGCTCACCGGCCGCAAACCCGGCGAGCCGCCGCCGACGCTGTTCGAATATCTGCCCGACAACGCCATCGTCTTCGCCGACGAAAGCCACGTCACGATCCCGCAGATCGGCGGCATGTACCGCGGCGACTTCCGGCGCAAATTCACGCTGCAGGAATACGGCTTCCGCCTGCCCTCATGCATGGACAATCGCCCGCTGAAGTTCGAGGAATGGGACGCGATGCGCACGCAAACCGTGTGCGTCTCCGCAACGCCCGGCCCCTGGGAGATGGAGCGAACCGGCGGTGTGTTCGTCGAACAAGTCATTCGCCCGACCGGCCTGATCGATCCGCCGGTGATCATCCGCCCCGTCGAACACCAGGTCGACGACCTCGTCGCCGAAGCCAAGGAAGTAGCTGCGAAAGGCTACCGCACGCTCGTCACCGTGCTGACAAAGAAGATGGCGGAGGACCTGACCGAATACCTGCACGATCAGAAGATCCGCGTGCGCTACATGCACTCCGACATCGAAACGTTGGAGCGCATTGAGATCATCCGCGACTTGCGCCTCGGCGCCTTCGACGTGCTGGTCGGCATCAACTTGCTTCGCGAAGGTCTCGACATTCCCGAATGCGCGCTGGTCGCGATCCTCGATGCCGACAAGGAAGGCTTCCTGCGCTCGGAAACGTCGCTGGTGCAAACGATCGGCCGCGCCGCCCGTAACATCGACGGCCGCGTGATCCTCTACGCCGACAAAGAAACGAACTCGATGAAGCGCGCGATCGCCGAAACCGGCCGGCGCCGCGCGAAGCAGGACGAGTACAACAAAGCGAACGGCATCACGCCCGAAAGCGTGCGCAAGTCGATCGCCGACATCATCAAGAGTCCGTATGAGCGCGACCACGTCATCGTCGACATCGGCAACACGAAGGACGGCAAACCGCTCATCGGGCACAATCTGCGCGCCCACATCACCGACCTCGAAAAGCGGATGAAGGAAGCGGCAAGCGACCTCGAATTCGAAGAAGCCGGGCGCCTCCGCGACGAGATCAAGCGCCTGCAAGCAACCGAACTCGCCATCGCCGACGACCCGTTCGCCAGACAAGAAGCAGTCGCCGAAGCCGCCGAAGAAGCCCAAGCCCGCAAACGCCCACGCCCCCGCGAAGACGGCAGCGAGCCCGCCCCGATGCCGACAGGCAAATCCACGGGAGGACGGCCAGGCACACGCCAGTTCCGGGGACGCAGGCGGTAAGACCTACTTGCAGGGTCGTGTTTCCATGGCGATGCGCGCCTGCCCCACCGCTGCGACCACGGCCTCCCTGAACCGAGCGTACATCGCGCAGTCAGTGGGCTCGAATGGACGTTCGGAGCGGTTCTTGTCATGAATCACCACTTCGAGCAGCGGCTCGTCATCCCATCTCGTAAGCGATAGGGAAAAACAGCATCGAGCAGGCGTTTCGTAGCCGCGCAGGGTTGTTCGAGGTCGGTTCTCGTACTCGTACGAATAATTCATGCGGGTCACTTCAAATCCCGCCAAGGTAGCGGCGCGATCCACCGCCTCGATATCGCGTTCGATAGCGTGAGCCCGTACCTGCAAGACTGAAAACTGGAGGAAATGGTTCCTCACACAGCCGGACAACGACGCCAGCATCAGCACCGCGGACAACAAGTACCCGCCTCGCGTCATCGCATGGACACCGGAGCAAAACCGCGCTCGCTTTGAGCGCCCGTCGCCATTTGAGGCGTCTCGTGATGAAAGAGCAAGGCCAAGAACAGGAGCCGCACACGCTTACAATCACCCGCCGAGCGCGAGTCGGATCGCGCGTTCGACCGGAGAATAATCGCCGTCCGGGCGTTCCAACAGTGCTTGCTGCGCCATGAATTTCGGTCGCGACCCGCGATGGCCCTGCGCGGAATGCACGAGAAACGGATGGCAGAGGTAGACCGTTCCAGGTTCGCCTGTCGCGAACACTTCCGGAAACCCAACGGCCTGGTCGAAGCCACTTGCTGTTGGCTCACGACTATAAATACGCGATTGCGCGCGTCCCGCCGTCCAGACATACGTCGCTTGACACGAAGCGCCCCTGGCCGTTGGGTGACCTCAACACGAAAGGGCCACGATGAACCGGACGTCTGTAATGATCGCCGCAACACTGCTCGCCGGATGCGCCACAACGACGCCAAGCACCCCCGCCGACGCGTTCATGGCGAACCTGAACGAACTCTGCGGCCAATCGCACGAAGGCCGCGTTGTCACCACCGATCCGGCCGACGCGGATTTCGTAGGCAAGAAGCTCGTGATGGGTCCTGTCGCGTGCACATCGGGGCAGGTCCAGATACCCTTCGCCGTCGGTGATAACCGCTCGCGCACCTGGGTAGTCACGCGCACCGGGACCGGCGTGCGCCTCAAACACGTTCATCGCCACGACGACGGTAAGGAGGACAACGTTTCGCGCTACGGCGGCGATACCGCGACCGACGGCACCGCGACGCGCCAGGAGTTCCCGGTCGACGAGTTTTCTAAGCTGATCTTCCGCGCGAACAAACTCGAACGCTCGGTCACCAACGTTTGGGCCGTCGAAGCAGCTCCCGGCAAGCACTTTGTCTACGAACTGCGCCGTCCCAACCGCTTCTTCCGCGTCGAGTTTGCGCTTCCCGAGAGCTGATGCCTACCAAGGCGTGACGACGAGCGTGTCTTTGTCGATGCGGCCGATCTTCGTGTGCAGCGTCTCGTCGTCGAGGTCTGCGGTTTGCGGCACCAACTTGCGAACCAGCGCAAGGTCTGCGTCCGGCGCGGGAGAAACTGCCCCGGCGACACGCTCGCTGAACGCGAGCCCCGCCGCCGGCTTCGGTGCGCTCGCGCCGCAATACGCAACCGGCTTCAACGTGCCCGGCCGCGCCGTCGGCGCCGACAAGCACGCGCCGGCCCTCGTCAGCACGCCGATACGATTGGCGCCCGCGATCACGTAAGTCGCACCCGCGAGCCCGCCGATATAGGCGCGCTTCACCGAACGTGCGCGCGTGTTGATGATGACGACCGACCCGCCGCGTCCAACTTGCACGCCGCGCGTCTCGATTGCGAAAGGTCCCTTGTCCGTCATGATGACCGGCCGCCCGTCATGTGAGCGGCCGAGATAAGCCACATCGCCCAGATCGAGCCCCGCCGACGGCAGCGTTGAGAGGGCTAGCCTGTAGGCATCGACCTCACCGTCGCCAAGCTTCCCGCGCACGGCCAGCGTTCCGTCCGCACCGATCGGCGGCTTGTCGACGCGCGCGAAATCCCAATGCATATGCATTTCGATGCAGCCGGCCGCGTCCTTCGCGCAAGCCGTATGCGCCGCGAGGCGCAACGGTGCTCCCGTAGCCCCCGCCGCCAGCGCGGCGGTTGCAAATGCGATAACAACGGATCGAACGAGCATCATGGTCACAGCCTCGATCGGCTGGAACAGTTTACGCCTGATCGCGCGCGCTTGCGGCCACAGGTCAATGGTAAACCGCGCGCAAGGAGGAAGCGTTAGCGCTCACCTGGCTCGCGAACCCAATTCTCCTCGCGCGCGAATTGCACACAAAAGGGTGGGGCTTATCCGCCGTAGAAGAAGCTCTCTTCGCTAATCTTGCCGTTCTTCACCGTATAGACGCCGACCTCGTCCATCGTTTGGCGCGCCTTGCCTTTCGGCGTGACGTCCATCTTGAAGCGGACGACGAACTGGTTGCCGCTGACATAAGGCCCTTCGACTTTTACGTCGTGGATCGTGTGGTTCGCGTACCACCACTGGCTTTTGCCTTCGACGGCTTTGCGGCCTTGAAGCTTCGCCATATCGCCTTCCATGGCCTCGCGGCTGATCACATCTTCGGCCCAAAACTTGTCGCCGGCTTGGGCAAGCTCGCCCTTCTGACAAAGCTCGGTGAAGGCCTTCGCAACTGCTTTCGTGTCCATGCTCGTCTCCATCGTTGGCCCCCACACCGATTGTGGCCCGGTCGACCGGCGAAGACGAATCACAATCGCAATGATGCGAGAACGCGCAGCTTCGTCGGACTGCAACCCACGAAAAGCAAAGCGGGCGCCGTTTCCGGCGCCCGCTGCAAAAAGTTCCGAAGTGAAGAGGGCGTTAGCCGCCGACCACGATCGCGCCGTAGTCCTGCGTGTTGAACGCCGGACCATTGCGGTCGTTGTCCTGCGCCGTGCCGTCGACGCCGAAGTGGAACGTCAAGCCGATCTTGATCGTGTGCGTGTCTTTGTCGACGCTGCCCGGATTGAAGTCCGCTTCCGTCGTGCGGCCCTCATAGGCAACCCACAAGCTCAGCGGCTCTTTCTCTTCCGGCCAGTATTCGGCCTTCGCACCCCAGTGCAGCGTGTCGACGTCGGCATTGCCGAACAGCGCCTCGCCCGAGATGTAGCCGACGTTGGCGGCCAGCGCGAACTTCGGCGTGGCGTACCAGCGAACTTCCGCGTTGGCGAACCATGCGTTGTTCAAGAACAGATCGTCCGGACCGCCGAAGTTATCCGCGCTCGAGTCGAGGTAACCGCCCTCGAGGCCGAACGTGAAGTTGTTCCAGTAGTACTGGCCCTGCGCGCCGACGAAATAGTACTCGGCATCCGTTGAGACACCGAACGTCGGACCCGACGAAAGGCCCGCGCCCGCGAACAGGCCGACGGAGTAGTTGCCGTTGCGATAGTAGACGTGGGCCGCACCTTGGAAGCCGGCATCGCGATCGAGCGAGAAGCCCGGGTTGCTGTCATCCGAGAATGCGCCTGTGCCGGCGAAATCGAACTGCAGGTTGATATTGTTCGAGAACGCGACATTCACTTTCGCGTCGCCCGAGATCGATGTGTACGAGTCGTCGAAAATCCCGCCGAGATCGTCCTGCGACGTATGCCCAACGGCGAGGCTCACGTTGCCCGTGAACTTGTTGGCGCCCGCGACGCCGACGCTCGACAACGCGAACACGCACAGCGCGGTACCGGCCATACCGGCCAACTTCCAATTCATGCAGATTCTCCATTTACCCAGGGATTGAACGTCGAGGAAGGCTACCCGCTTGATTCATTAAGGTTTTCGCGGGCAGAAAAGGTGGCGGACAATCTCATGTGGTTTGCCGCAAAGTAAAGGGACAATTTGCGACGAGTCATCGCAGCCGCGAGCAGAGTCATCGCACTCGAATACACGGACATGATGCTCGAAAAAACCCAAGGTATGCTGGGATATACTATGGTTAATTTCTCCAATAGTGGTACCACCCTTGGTGCCATGTCACCGCAGCCTAGGGTGCTACGCAGCAACAGCTGTGACTAGCGTACTTTTGCGTGCACCACGAACCGCGCACACGCTGGCGTTGGCACGGTCACCCACTTACTATCGACCTGACGGTCTCGCCATGCCGAGCGGGCCAATAAGGGGTTTTGCGTGGGCGACATCGCTGCCGCCGTATCGAAGTTTGTCTCGAACGCGACGCAGGTAGAACTGCTGCTGCTGACCGCGGTTGCAGCGCTCGTTGTGACGCTCATCAGCCTTGGGGCCGGTCATTGGCGTCTGCGGAAGCGCCACGCCCTCGTCGAAGCGGAGTTGTTCGAGAACACCGTCGGCAAAGAAAGCACGAACTGGACGAACGCAGCGCTCAACCTCGAACGCCAAGCCAAAGATCCAGGCATCGTCGCGCGTTCGAGCGTGATGACGCACCTCCACATGCTCGACGAGGCGGCGAACGCTTGGCTGAAGGGAAGTCAGTGGCACGAAGCTCTGCGCGTGACGCAAGAACTGCTTCGCGAGTGCTGCCACGCCATCATCCGGCCCAGCATAAATCAGGACGACTTTCGCGCGACGTCGGATCTGATCAAACGTGGCCTTGAGAAATATCCCGATCTGTCGAAGGCCGCGAACGAAGGCGTCGACAACGCGCTCGATTTCCTAACCGCACGCGATGCCATGCTGTCGGTGTTGAGCGGCTCGGCGTTGATTCAAGATCTGCGCGATCAACTTGAAGAGGTACGCACGGCTCTTGCGAGCAAAGCGCACAGGCGTTCGCGCGCCGCCTGACGCCTCAGACCAATTTCGAATTCAAATAGGCCGAGAACTCTTTCGAGCTTGGCTTGTGTTCTTTCAAAATCAGAATGACGCGATGGATCTGCGCGTCGCTCACGCCGAATTTCTTCATCCGCTTGATGAGCTCCGGATCGCGCAGCCGGTTGACGAGTTCACCCGGCTCCATCGATGCGAAGTCGTGGATCGCGCTCTTAACCGCTCTCAACACATGGCTGGACATTGCTGCAAAATCCTCAGTCAATCGTTTCCCGATGATACCTTACCGTGCCGTGTCTGTCGCTCTCGCCTGTTTGGCGAACGCTTTGCCGAGGGCTTCCCCGTATCGACGAATGGTAGCCCTCCCCAGTTCCGTGACATGTTGGACAGATCACCTATCTGGGGAATCGCAATGACTGGTTTCGCCACATTGGGCCGCGTTTTGCTCGGCCTATATTTTCTCGCGGCCGGCGCAGGAAAGATCATGGCGCCGATTCCCGCAGAGCAGATCGCTCACATGACCGCGAGCGGTGTTCCGATCGGCGCCGATGTTCGTGCTCGCCGGCGCGTGCGAAACGATCGCGGGCATCTGCATGATCTTAGGTCTTCATACGCGCCTGGTGGCGTTCTTGCTGGCGCTGTTTTGCGTGCTTGTGTCAGTCGCGCTGCACGCATTCTGGAAAGAGCCGGAAGGTCACGAAAAGCTCGTGCAGATGATTATGTTCATCATGAATCTATCGACGATGGCGGGCTTGTTTGCGCATTCGTCGGGTTCGATCTGTCTTCGCTGTCGCTCGACCGTTTCTTCGGCAAAGACTAGGCGCTGGCCGCAAACGGCCTGTCGTGGATCCACTGCGACAGAATGAACTTCTCGTTGCGCGTGACCGGCAGCGCCGCGTGCAGGCTTTTGCGATCGGGCACGCCTTGCTCGTCGACATGCGCGAAGAAGACGCCGTCGCCCGTCTTACCGCGGTGGCGTAGGCCCACCTTCGGAAACTCCAGCTCGCCGCCGTCGTAGTCGTCGTTCAGATAGAGCAGGAACGTCGCGATCCTGTCCCCTTTATAGTCGCCGCTCTGGCCGTACCCTTGATCGCCCAAACGTAGCGCATCGTAGTGCGGTTGATCTTCCTGCCCCAACGCATAGTGAAAATCTGCGGCGGCTCGAAGGCCACCGTCGGCATGC
>JBGAPZ010000074.1:0-10278 GCA_044220975.1 Micropepsaceae bacterium
AATGTATTGTGGGACATTCCGCTTGGCCCCACCGCGGCATTGTCATTGGGCGCCGGTCGCGGTGGCGACAACATCTCGCAAACGAACTCGCTGCACACTGTCCCCTTTGACGGCTCCGAGTACGTCTTCGCGTGGCAACTGCTCGCCGGATTGTCATTCTCTATTGGTCCGACAACCGATCTCGTTGTGAACTATCGCTACATGAACGCGGACGG
The DNA here is from genome assembly GCA_044220975.1 of Micropepsaceae bacterium. Lineage (GTDB taxonomy): Bacteria > Pseudomonadota > Alphaproteobacteria > Micropepsales > Micropepsaceae > SZUA-430. The sequence continues at coordinate 216 of JBGAPZ010000074.1, forward strand.
TCCCGAATTTCTGGAGAGCGACGGCGCAAATCTTCACAACGACACGTTCGACGACGTCAGCCACCACACCCTGACGATTGGCCTCAGGTTCGATATCTGACGGCAACGGTCATATTCGGCGCAGCAACCCAGCTGCGCCGAAGATCTCTACCCGATCAAATCGTCGCCGCGGCCGCCAGTGTTAATGCCGAGCGATTTCAGCTTGCGGTGCAACGCCGACCGCTCCATGCCGATGAAGGCGGCCGTGCGCGAGATATTGCCGCCGAAGCGGTTGATCTGGGCCAGCAGGTATTCCTTCTCGAACATCTCGCGCGCGTCACGCAGCGGTAGCGCGATGATGCGCTCACTGCCCGCACCTTGGCTGACCGCGGGCGTGGAATTGCCGACGTCCGCCGGCAGCAGCTCCGCCGTGATCACGCCGTCTGGCGCATCGGCGGCCAGGATCATCAACCGCTCGACGTTGTTGCGCAGCTGACGGATATTGCCCGGCCAATTGTGTGCCTGGAGCGCCGCCATCGCGTCGTCGCCGACCTTCTTCGGCTGCAAACCCGTCGCGCCCGCAATCCGGTTCATGAAATGGTCGATCAAGGACGGAATGTCCTCGCGCCGCTCGATCAGCGGCGGCACGCGAATGCCGACGACGTTCAGGCGATGGAACAAGTCTTCGCGCAGGCGGCCGTCTTGAATCTCGGTCCGCGCGTCTGCCGAGCACGACGAGATAACGCGCACATCCACCTGCACGCGCTGGCTGCCGCCGACGCGCGTGAAGTTCTGCTCGACGAGCACGCGCAGGATCTTGCCCTGCGTCTCGATCGGCATGTCAGGCACTTCGTCGAGGAACAACGTGCCGCCATGCGCCTGCTCGAACAGACCCACCTTGCGCGACTCGCCCGATCCTTCAACGCCGAAGAGTTCGATCTCCATGCGCTCCGGCGCGATGGTCGCACAGTTGATGGTGATGAACGGGCTTTTTTGCCGGCGCGACTTCGCGTGCAGCAAGCGCGCGACGACCTCTTTGCCCGATCCGGGCCCGCCCGTGATCATCACACGGCTGTTTGTCGGCGCGATCCGCTCGATTAGCTGACGCAGCTGACCGATCGCATGGCTTTGGCCCACGAGGTCGAAATCGTCCCACAAGCGTTCCTTCAGGGATTCATTTTCCCGTCGAAGGCGTTGCGCCTCCAGGGCGCGTTCGACCGTCAGCAAGATGCGGTCCGCTTTGAAGGGCTTTTCGACGAAGTCGTACGCGCCCTTCTTGATGGCTGTGACGGCAGTCTCGATGTTGCCGTGGCCGCTGATCACCAGAACCGGCAAATCGGGATGCTCTTTCTTGATCTCGTCGAGCACCTGAAGCCCGTCGAGCCGGCTGCCTTGCAGCCAGATGTCGAGAATGATCAACGCGGGTCTGCGCGAGCGCGTTTCGCGCAAGGCTCCATCGCTGTCGCCGGCCAAGCGCGTGTTGTAGCCTTCGTCCGAAAGAATGCCCGCAACGAGTTCGCGGATGTCCGCCTCGTCGTCAACAATCAGGATATCCAGAGCTTGGAGGGCGGCGTTCTTGCTCATGTTCATTCACCTGCAAGTTTGACCGGGGCAGCAAGCCGCCGCGGGAAGGTAAGCCTCACTAGCGCGCCGCTTTCGCGGATAGCGCCGGTCTCGTCCGTCTTCGGTGCGTCTTCGAGGCCAAGCGCACCTTTGTGGTCTTCCATGATTTTCTTCACGATCGCGAGGCCAAGGCCCGTGCCCTTGACGCGCTTCGTGACGTAAGGCTCGGTCAGGCGGTTGCGATCTTCCTTTGGCAAGCCGATACCGTTGTCGATCACTTCGATGCCGACGCGCGCCGCGTCTTGAACCAAGCGAATCTCGATCCGCCCGCCTTCGGCAAGGGGATGTTCTTCGTCGCCTTCTTTGCCGAATTTCGCTCGGACCGCCTCGCCCGCGTTCTTGAGGACATTGGTCAACGCCTGACTGACCAAGCGGCCGTCGCATTCGACGTGGATCGGCTCGTCCGGCGTCAACAGCGCGAACGTGATCTGCGGCAGCGCCACGCGCTGGAGAAACACTGCGTGCCGGATAAGCTCGCCAATATCTTCGTCCCGCATCACGGGCTGCGGCATGCGCGCAAACGACGAGAACTCGTCCACCATGCGCCCGATATCGCCGACTTGGCGAATGATCGTCTGTGTGCATTGCTCGAACACTTCGGGATCGGTGGCGATCTCCTTCTTGTACTTGCGCCGCAGACGCTCGGCCGAAAGTTGAATCGGCGTCAGCGGATTCTTGATCTCGTGCGCGATGCGCCGCGCAACGTCTGCCCACGCCGATGTGCGCTGCGCCATGATGAGGTCGGTGATGTCGTCGAACGTCACCACGAAGCCGCGGTCGTCCTCGCTGGCGCGTTCGCGCGTGACGGTCACGATAAGACTATAGGTCTTGCCATCACGGGCGATGTCGATCTGCGACTGCACGCGCCCGGCACTCCCCGAGAGTGCGTCGCTAAGAAGACCCGCAAGCTCCGGCACGGCAGTCGCAAGATCCTTGCCGATAATCTCTTCGCGACTAGCGCTCAAGAGCGTCAGCGCCGACCGGTTCACGACGTCCGCCCTGCCCTGCCCGTCAAGGCCCACAACGCCGGCGGACACGCCGGATAGGACCGCCTCCGTAAACCGCGTCCGCTGTTCGGCTTGGCGGTGCGAATCCACCAGCTCGTTCCGCTGGCTCTGCAACTGCGCCGTCATGCGGTTGAACGCACGGCCCAGCGACGCCAGCTCGTCGTCGTCGTCGGCCAGCATCACACGCGCCGCAAGATCGCCTTCCGACACGCGCTCGGCCGCACCGATCAAGCGCCCGATCGGCATCACCAAACGATTTGCGACACCAAAGCCCACCCAAATCGCGCCGAAGATGATCAACAGCGCGATGATCCCGTACATCAACCCGAATGTCGCCTGTACCGCATCGCGATCGCGTTGCAGCCGCTTGTAGTTTTCCGCAGCTTCCGTGGTGCTCAGCTGATATTGCACGAGTTCCTTGTTGACCTCGCGCATGACGACAAGGAAAAAGCTGCCAATCGCGTCCAGCCGGATCACCGCCCGCGCGCCTTCGGGCGAGATCGTGATCGCCGTCGTGCCCGATTGTGCCTCGGTCAATTCATCGATAGAGGGCCGGTCGATTGGGATGAACCCAACCGTCGCAATCTCTTCCCCCGTCGCATTATAGACACCGCCGCCCGGTAACTGCCGACGGGTCAGCTGTCGTCTTAGAAAGTCGTCCATGCGAAGGCGGGTGGCGTCCGAGTCCATGACCGGGCCGCCCCCGAAATCCTTGCTGAAATCGAACGCCATGAATTCGGCATCTGACTGGATCACGCGTCTCTGATCCTGCTGATAGGCCTCGGCGAGCGCGATCGAGTTATCGACAACCGAGCGCACGCCGCTGCTGAACCACGCTTCCATCGCAAGATTGATGGTGATGGCGGCAGCACCAGCCGTGAGCACGACGGGAATGACGGCGATCAAAAAGAAGATCGTGACAAGGCGGCCGTGCAATCGCGTACCGGCCGATCCAGACCGCCGCGCCATCCACATCCGGACCAACCGCCCGGTCACGAGCGCAATGAGCGCCATCAAGAGCAGCACGTCGACGATGATCAGGTAGAGCAGTACGCCCGGCGCCGTCGGCTCGATCTGGGTCGAACGCGTCAGAATCAGATAGGTCACCACCACCGCGACCAGCGACGCGAAGATCAGCACATACGAAAGCACCGACGTCCGCGCGACCCGGAATAGGTTGCGCTGCAGCCAGTCTTGGCCTTGCTCGGGTGCCGGTTGGACCGTCATTCGTGCTGCTAGGGCCTACCTATGTGCGAATAATGCAACGCAGAGTTTCAGCAACAGTACGGTGTCATTCAGGTTTCAATGTACCTGAGTGATGACAGTGTTGCCGATTTTAGTTGCTCTGTTACATCACTTGAAGCCGCGAAACACGGGAATGTCAAGGCTCCGAATCTTCGCCCTGAGTGTGTTGCGGTTAACCCCCAAGATCTCGGCGGCCTTAATTTGGTTTCCGCCCGTGAGACTGAGGCACATGGAGATGAGGGGACGCTCCACTTCGCGCAGTGTGCGGTCGTAAAGACCGGGCTGCGGGAATCGCCCGCTAAGTTTCTGAACTTGGGCCGAGAGATAGCGCTCGACCAGAGTGCTCAGTGGCTCATCGGACTCCTTCCCGGTCGGCTCCGCGATTGCCTGTTCGCGCAACTCCCCGGCAACGATTTCGCCCTTGATGGTGGTGTCGCTGTGCAGTGCAACGAGCCGCCGCACGACGTTCTCGAGCTCGCGCACATTTCCCGGCCAGCGATGACGCTTCATCGCGTCGAGCGCCGCTGGCTCGATCGTCTTCTGCGGCATCCCTTCGCGCTCGGCTAGCTTTAAGAAGTGGCGAACCAGATCGGGAATGTCTTCCAACCGGTCGCGCAACGGCGGCAAACGCATTGGCACGACGTTGAGCCGGAAGAACAAATCCTCGCGGAACAACCCCTGATGAATCAATTGGCGAAGGTCGCGATGCGTCGCTGCAATGATGCGTACGTTCGCTGTCACCGATTGGCGCCCGCCAACGGGCGTGAATTCGCCTTCCTGCAACACGCGCAGCAACCGCGTCTGCGCCTCCATCGGCATGTCGCCGACTTCGTCCAGGAACAGCGTGCCGCCCTCCGCCTGCTCGAACTTGCCGGGGCTGCGCGCATTCGCGCCCGGGAACGCACCGCGCTCGTGCCCAAAGAGTTCGCTCTCGATCAACTCACGCGGGATCGCGGCCATGCTGACGGCGACAAACGGACCGTTCCGCCGTTTGCCGAAATCGTGCAGCGCACGTGCCACCAACTCTTTGCCCGTGCCCGATTCACCGCTGATCACGACCGTCAGATCGGTCTGCATCAGCCGCGCAATCACTCGATAGATCTCCTGCATCGCCGCTGATCGCCCGACCAGTGGTAAGTCGTCATCCCGTTCCGGTTCGGCCGGCAACGGTTTCTTGCCCTTCGCCGCCAACGCGCGCTGCACAACAGCCGTCAGTTCGTTCAAGTCGAACGGCTTAGGCAAATACTCGTAAGCCCCGCGCTCGGCCGCCGTGATCGCCGTCATCAGCGTGTTTTGGGCGCTCATCACCACGATGGGAAGATCGGGTCGCAACTTTTTCAACCGTGGGATCAGCTCGAACGCGTTCTCGTCCGGCATGATCACGTCGGTGACGACAAGGTCCCCCTCCCCCGCCGACGCCCAGCGCCACAGCGTCGCCGCATTGCCCGTCGTGCGCACCAGATAGCCCGCCCGCCCCAAAGCTTGGTTCAGCACGGTTCGAATGGCGGCATCGTCGTCGGCGACAAGAATTGTTCCGGCGTTCATGAAAGCCCCTCTATCGATGCATGGGTAGACGCAGGCGAAACACCGTGCGCCGCGGTTCGGACTCGCATTCGATCGTGCCGCCGTGATCGCTAACAATCTTGGCGACAATGGCGAGTCCCAGCCCCGCCCCCTTCGGTTTCGAACTCACGAACGGCTCGAACATCGAGGCGTTCATCTCAGGCGACACGCCAGCGCCGTTGTCGCGCACACTGACCTCGAGCGGTAGCGCCAACCGGTCGCGTGACCCGCCGACGGTCAAGTGCACACCGGGCCGGAACGCGGTTTGCAGAACGATCTCGCCGTCTTTCACCGCGCTCAGCGCGTCGGACGCATTCTTCACCAGATTCAAGAACACTTGGATCAAGCGGTCTTTGTCGCCCATCACAGGCGGCAGCGACGGGTCATAGTTGTCCGTGAAGGTGACGCCGCGTGCGAAGCTGGACCTTGCAAGCTGCTTTACGTGGTCCAGCACTTCGTGAATGTTCACGGGCTGCGCGTCGACAGGACGCCGGTCGGTGAACACCTCCATGCGATCGACCAGCTTGCGGATGCGATCGGTCTCCTCGCAGATCAACCGCGTCAGCACACGATCGGATTCCGACGCATTCTGCTCGATCAGCTGCGCCGCGCCGCGAATGCCCGCAAGTGGGTTCTTGATTTCGTGCGCCAAGATAGCGGCCATTGAGGTGACGGAACGCGATGCATGGCGCTGCGTCAGCTGCCGGTCCATCTTCTGTGCGATGGAGCGCTCCTGAAACATCGCAAGCACGCCGCCCGTGATATCCGCAATCGGCGACAGATGCGCATCTACCGTTCGTGCCGCCAGACGCGGCGTGGCTATTTCAAGCCCATACTCGCTGACGGTCACGCCGTTCGTTCGCACTTGATTGATCAGCGCGAGCACCGGGCTACCAAACGGCAGCAGCGCCGTCAGCGCCTGGCGCCTCAGCATTGCCGCACTGATGTCGAAGAACTGTTCTGCCGGCGGGTTGGCAAACACGATCGCGCCGCCCGCATCGATGCCGATCAAAGGATGTGGCACCGCGGCGAGCAAACTTTCCGTCAGCGTGGGCAGCGCCGTTTCGACCGGCCGCTGCTTGGTCTTCACGCTCATGCCGCCACCGCCAACGCGCCTTCGGCAAGCTCCATCAGCAACGGTTCCGGATCGCTCGCGCGCACCAACCGGTCGCGCAGGACCTTGTTGCCGACGCTATCGGCATACCAGCCGAGATGCTTGCGCACGACGCGGCGGCCCAGCTCCACACCGTAATGCGCAAGCGAAGCGCGATACTGCGTCAACGCAGTACCCCACTTCTCGGCGTCCGGTGGATCGCTCGGAACCGCAAGGCCACGCACGGCCGCCTGCATCTGTGCGATGATCCATGGCCGGCCAAATGCACCGCGTCCGACAAGCGCGCCATCCGCGCCCGACACGTGTAGGATCTGCTTCGCGTCTTCGATCGATCGAACGTCGCCATTGGCTAGCACCGGCACACCGACACTCGCTTTCACGGCACCGATGAACTGCCAGTCCGCAGATCCTTCATAGAATTGCGCGCGCGTCCGCCCGTGAACCGTGAAAGCTTGAGCACCTTCGCCCTCGAGCCGCCGTGCGAGCTGCGGTGCATTGCGATCCGCGTCGTCCCAACCCAGGCGCATCTTCACCGTAACGGGCACTCTCACCGCGTCGACCACGGCGCGCACCAAAGCGGCCGCTAAGTCAGGCTCACGCATCAACGCAGAGCCGCAATGTCCGCCCACAACCTTCTTGGCCGGGCAACCCATATTGATGTCGACAAGAAAGGCGCCTTCCGCTTCCGCCAACCGAGCAGCTTCGGCAAGAGCGTCCGGCTCGCGGCCTGCGAGCTGTATTGCAATCGGCCCCTGGTCACGGTCCGCTCTGAGCCGAAGCGCGGCGATCTTCCGATCACGGAGCAACTCGGCGCTGGCGACCATTTCCGAATAGACCAAAGACTGACCATAGGTGCGAACAGCCGCCCGAAACGGCGCGTCCGTGATGCCAACCATGGGCGCTAAGCCGATCGGGGTCTCGCCAAAGCTCTGGAACGGACTGCCCACTATCTGTGCAATGCCTCTCGATGCTCAATTACCAATCAGGCTAGGAGATTGTGCCCCCAACCGCAAGCAGGATTTCGCACTTGCAGCATTAGCCCTACTTGACGACTCAGCCGCGCAAAAGCGCATGGTCAACGCATGACTGCCCGCCCCAACGTCGTAGCCTTGATCGTCGCCGCCGGACACGGCGTGCGCGCGGGCGAAGGCCCACCAAAGCAGTACCGGACGCTCGGCGGCATAGCGGTCCTGCGCCGCTCCATCGACGCGTTCCTCCACCACCCGATGGTCGACCTGGTGCAGGTCGTCATCGGCGCCGAACACGGAAAACTCTACGAAGCGGCAACCCAGGGCCTCACCCTCCCCTCCCCCATCGCCGGCGGCGACACACGTCAAGAATCCGTCCTGCGTGGCCTCGAAGGCCTCACGAACCTTCAACCGACTTTCGTGCTGATCCACGACGCAGCACGCCCGTTGGTAAGCGGCGACATCATCACGGCCACGATCGACGCGCTCGCGACGCACGATGGCGCGCTTCCCGTCCTCGCCGCAGCCGACACGCTGAAACGCACGCGCGATGGCATCGTCGAAACCACTGTGCCGCGCGAGAACCTAGGCGCCGCGCAAACGCCGCAAGGTTTCCGCTTCGACAAAATTCTAGCCGCGCATCGCGCCGCCCGTGATACCAGCGCAACCGACGACGCCGCGATCGCGGAGCAAGCAGGTCTGAAGGTTGCAGCCGTACCCGGCTCGCGCCTGAACATGAAACTAACGACGCCGGAGGATTTCGTGATCGCAGAAGCGCTGCTCGGCCACGCCGGCACCACGCGCACGGGCCAAGGCTTCGACGTGCACCGCTTCGGACCCGGCGATCACATCTGGCTCTGCGGCCTGCGCGTTGAACACACGAACGGTCTGATCGGCCATTCCGACGCTGACGTCGGCCTTCATGCGCTAACGGACGCGTTGCTCGGTGCCGCAGCACTCGGCGACATCGGCCAACACTTCCCGCCCAGCGACGAACGCTGGCGCGGCGCGGCGTCTCACATCTTCCTCACGCACGCCGCGAAACTGATCGCCGAGCGCGGCGGCCGCATCGAGCACGTCGACGTCACGCTGATCTGCGAGCGCCCAAAGGTAGCCCCTTACCGCGAAGCCATGGTCGCCCGCATCGCCGAACTCCTCGCCCTTGATGCGAAGCGTGTCAGCGTCAAAGCAACAACCACGGAAGGCCTCGGCTTCACCGGTCGCGCCGAGGGCATAGCCGCCCAGGCGATTGCGACGGTGCGCCTCCCATGATGACCGAAATGAAAATCGCGAGCCTGCCCCCAGGTCGCAGCCTCACCGAACCGATGACTGCCATTGCGACAGTGGGCGGCGTCGGCCTCCTCCCGCTCGCACCCGGCAGCTGGGGCTCGTTGGTCGCGCTCCCATTCGGTTACCTGCTGGGCGTCACCGGCGGCTGGCCAGCGCTACTCGTCGCCGCTGCGATCGTATCCGCAATCGGATGGATCGCCGCCGATCGCTATGTGAAGGCAACCGGCCGCGACGATCCACCAGAGATCGTCATCGACGAAGTGGCCGCGCAATGGCTCGCGATGACCGTCGTCCCCATGACAGCGATGGGCCTGATCGGCGCCTACTTCGTCTTTAGGCTATTCGACACGTTCAAGCCCTGGCCCGCCAGTTGGGCCGACAGCGAACTCGAAGGCGGCGCAGGCGTCATGCTCGACGACCTCATCGCCGGCGTCTACGCCTTGCTGCCGCTGATGGCGCTACGCTTAACGGGGTTCCTGAACTGATGGATACGCCTATGTGGCCACCCGAAATTCTAACGCTCGCCGAAGCCGTCCTCAGCGAGGCGCGCGCCAAGAGGTTGAAACTCGTGACCGCAGAAAGCTGCACCGGCGGCCTCGTCGCGGGAGCGCTTACCGCCATCGCAGGTTCGTCGGACGTGTTCGACCGCGGGTTCGTGACCTACACCAACGAAGCGAAGATCGACGACCTGGACGTCCTGCCCGACACGATTGCCGAACACGGCGCCGTTAGTGAAGCGACAGCGTGCGAGTGTGGCGATCACTGGCATAGCGGGCCCCGGCGGCGGAACCGTTCAGAAGCCCGTCGGCCTCGTCCACTTCGCAGCCGCCCGCGAGGGGCGCGAAACGATCGCAGAGGCGCACCGCTTCGGCGACATCGGCCGCGCCGAGGTGCGCATGGTCAGCGTCGAAGTCGCCCTAAACCTTCTCCGCCGGCAGCTTACCTGAACCGTAGAGCTCATCCGCGCGCGCAATAAACGAGCGCGTCATCTTCTCGACCGCGCGCGTGAACACACCGGAGATCAGCACTTCGAGCGCACGGCTCTTGAAGCGAAAATCGATGTCGAAATCCACCTCGCAACCGCTTTCCTTCGCGTTGAACTGCCACCGATTCATCAGATGTTCGAACGGCCCCTCGATGTATTCGATAGTGATGAGCTTCGCGGCCGGGTCGAGCATCACGCAGCTCGTGAACCGTTCGCGCACCACCCCGAACGCCGCGATCAGATCAGCGGTGAACGTTGTCTCCTCGCGCGAACGAATACGCACTGCCGC
>JBGAPZ010000075.1:0-11697 GCA_044220975.1 Micropepsaceae bacterium
CTGGCCAACGCGCATCGGTGTCAGTCCACCTGGCCCGCGCGATCGAACAGACGGACCGCGAAGCCGACGCTTCGTATCGCGTGCAACTCGTGTACGACCTCGCGATCGAATGGCGGCGGGCGCTTACAATTATTGAGCGGGTGGCCCTAGCAAGGGATGGCGTGCACGCCTGTAGGTCAAATTAGTTAGCCTGACAGATACACGCACGTTTCCCTGCATCCGGAGCACGGGTCGGCGGCTACTAAGCTGCGGTTTGATCAAAATGGAGGGCACCCCTCGTGGTGGAAATGAGTTTCGAAGGTTTGTTCATCCGGTTCTGGTGGCTGATATTCCCGCTGTTCGGCATGGCGATGGCCCTATGGGGTATGGCATCGACGGAACGGCGCAGCCGTCGCGCGATGGACCTCATCGACTCCTACGTCAGGCAGGGTAAGGAGCCGCCGGCCGAATTGCTGAAAATCGCCTCGGGCGCAGCCGAAGATGGCGGCGCCAGCATGGGCCCGGGCCGACGCGGACAAGCGACGGTGTGGAGCCTCATAACGTTCACCGCGGTCGCTGCGGGTTTTGGCGTCGGCTATCAATTCGTTCAGACTGAAAAATACGCATTCGCCTTCTTGATAGTGTCGGTCATCATGAGTGTTCTCGCCGTCGGTTCCGCGCTCATTCTGCTCTTCGGTCCGCGGCCCGAGAAGTGACGGACGAAGAGGAGGCGCAATTGATCCAAGCGGCGCGCGCCGGCGATATGCGAGCCTTCGGCCGGTTGGTCGACGCGCATCAGCTCGCCGTGCGCGGTTTCTTGCGCCGCCTCATCAAAGGCGTCGGGGAGGCCGAAGACATCGCGCAAGACGCGTTCGTTCGCGCTTTTGAATCGCTGTCTCGTTTCGATGGCCGCGCGCGATTTCGTACCTATGTTTGCGGCATTGCCTTGCGCGTGTGGCGCGACCAAAACCGCAGCTGGTTTCGCCGCCGCAGCCGCGAACAACACTACGCCGAAGCAACGGGCGAAACGCAGGACAGTGGCGCAAGCGTCGATCATCGGCTCGCGCTCCGCCAGGCCATGGAAACGCTCCCCGAAGCTCAGCGCGCAGCGCTCGCACTTTGCCTCGGCGCCGATTTCACACACGAAGAAGCGGCAGCCGTGCTGCAGTTGCCGATTGGCACGGTGAAGTCCCATATTGCCCGCGGCCGGGCGAAGCTGCGCGAAGTGCTGGGCGAGGAGGTGGGCCAATGACCACTGATGAAGAACTGCGCGGGATACTTGAGGGCACCACCGCAATCGACCCCGCATTTCGCGTGCAAGTGATCGGCCGCATTTGCGCACGCGCTCGCCGCCGCGTCGCCCTGAGGCGCGGCGCCGTTTGGGTGATCGCATTCGCACTTTTAGGTGTGCTGGCCAAGCCGCTCGTTCCAAGTGAAACCGGCGCGCCCGGGCTCGAGGCTGTGGTGATGTCGCTTTCGCTCGTCGCGACGGTCCTGATCGCCTCAATCGGCACAAACCGATTGTCCCGATGGCTACCGCGGATCGCGTAGGCGGCATGCGAAAAGCCGCCACTTATCGCAATCGGCGAATGGTCATGCCGCTATGCGCGCGAAAGAAGAGCGACGGAAAACCGGGATACGGGACGCGCCAACTCGCCCCGCAGGCGAATATTCTGCTGCAAGAGGGTCACACATTCTGAATCTCGCGCTCCAGGCGTGGTGCACACGTGGAAAAAGGCGACAGACCGTCTCAGACTTCTACCTGTCCGGGCGGCCGACCCATTCTTCCTGCTGTGGTTGATACCCAACACCCATGGCGCTCTCGGTTTCCAGGATGCGAGTGAGATCCCAGCTCACGAAAGCCCTGTTGAGGGATGGAGCCTCGACAGGGCTTTTGCGCGTCTGGGGGGAAGTTCCAAACCGCACAAGAGTTCAAACGACGGTGAAGTGGGCCCTCATATCAATCATGGCAACTCCAATGCTGCTGACGCCCGCCGCCGCAGCAAGTACAGGCACTTCTTTCAAGCTTTCGCCTGACGCGTGGGCGCGCACTTGCCCAGTGATCGAGAAGTTCGAGGCGCTCGACGCCCGCGGAATTTACATGGAGATCGTGAAAGTGCGTGCCGTCTATGCACGGTACGACACCGATCCGGACGGAGGTACTGTCGTCTTGGATGCCCGTATCGATACCAAGGGCAAGGTGAGGGACCTGCAGTTGGTAAGTTCGACATCTGCCGCGCTTGTCGGGCCCGTGATGCGCGCCGTTATGGAGTGGCGTTACAAGCCGGTCGTAGTGGACGGCAAGGAAGTCTGTGTGGAAAAACGCCTCAAGGTACCGGTCAGTCCAAACCCATACAGGCCCTCGCCACAGCCTGGCGGAGTGGACGACTTCCTACACAAGCGCAGCAAGGACTACGAAAATCTGCCGCCCGCCCGCCCAGAGAAACCGCGATAACTACAGCGATGATGGCACGGCGCAGTCAGCGTCAGGCGTAACCCGGGCAGGACTTTGGCGGCGGCCCTTGCTACCGCGCGCGGTCGCGGCGCCAGGCCGCGATGCGCTCGCGCAATACGACAGCGGAGTTCTCCGCCACGACGGTCTTCAAGTCCGCGCGACCCTCGGCCCACTTGAGCCGGCGCTCCAACGCCTCACGCGCCACGGTGTCCAGTTCCGGCCAAAGGATCACAGCGAGATCGAATTGCACGGCGGTGAGCTTGCGTTCGGCCGGCGCCACCTGGAGCGCGAGCGAAAGCGCCCGACCCGCGTCCTGTTCGTGCTCAATACGTTGCTCCGAGATCGCAAGACGGGTCCACGCGTAGGCATCCGAAGGCGACGCCGACAACCCCAACCGCAGATCGCGCCGCGCCGCAGTGAGCCGTGTCGTCGCGCGCAGCGAGCCCAATCCCTCTTGCTGCGCGGTCAGCATTTGGACGAAGGCCGCCCTGCTCAAGTCGGAGTGCCATGGCGACGCGCGCAGCGCCTGTGTCAGCGCATCGAGCTCATAGACGCTGCCAACCTTGCCCTTGGTAACCGTTGCGTAGCGGGGCTCTGCGCCCGCGAACGTCCATGCGGGATTGCCGAACATCGCTGCATACGCAATCAGATAGGCCGCGAACGCCGCGACCAACACGCCGACGACCGCGGCCTCACTCTGAATAGTATTTCGCGTAGCTGCTGCCATATCCGTATGACGTATAGCCGTATCCGTAGATGGCGTGGCGGCGCAAGTCTGCTTGCGTCAAAACGGTGCCGGCGATGTCGGCGTTGGCATCGCGCAAAAGTTTTATGCCGTTGATCACGGCTTCGCGCGGCGTCTCATCCCACTTCACGACGTAGATGACCTTGTCTGCCAGCCTTGCGAGCATGCGCGTGTCCGATACCGGCAGAACCGGCGCCGCGTCCAAGATGATGAGATCGTAGTGGTTGCGAAGCTCGTGGATCATCGAGCGCATGGCTTGCGACGCAAGCAGATCGGCAGGATTTGCCGGCGGATGCGCGACCGGCACGAACTCGAGCGGCGAAATCGGATCGCGGTGAAGGACGCTGCCAAGCTCAAGCCGGCCCGCCAACACTTCGACGAGACCCGCTTCCGGCGGACGCGGTGAAAACTGCGCCCCGACGCTTGGGTGCCGCAAGTCGCCGTCGATGAGCAGAACGCGCGCGCCGCTCTTCGACGCCAAGCGCCCAAGGCTGACGGCCAGCGACGTCTTGCCCTCGCTCGGCATCGACGATGTAATGACGATGACCTTCGGCGGCTTATCGACGTTCGAAAGCTGCAATCCGGCGTGCACGGATCGGATGGATTCGGAAAAGACCGACAGCGGCTTTTGCACCACGCGGTCGGCGACGTGCTTCACACCCTTCAGCATTGGAACAACGGCCAGGTTCGACAGCCGCGTCGCGCGCTCGATCTCGGGCCCAATGCGGAAACCGTTGTCGAGCCGCTCCAACATCAGCGCGATCAGCATGCCCATCACGCCGGCGCCAAACAGCGTCACGCCCATGATCAGCGGCTTGTTCGGGAAGCTGGCGTCGAGAGGCACCGCCGCGCCTTGAATGATGCGCGCATCCGGCGACTGGATCTGGTCCTTGTCCTCGGTCGCCTTGAAGCGCGCCTGGAAGGTCTCGTAAAGCGTGCGGTTCGCCTGGGCGTCGCGCTCCAGCTCACGCAACTTGATCGAAGCTTTGCCTTGAACGGTCGCCGTGCCCTGGATTTCGCCAAGGGACCCTTCCAACGAACTCAGCCGCGCCTTTGCAATCGACACTTCGTTCGAGAGATTGCGGATGATCCGTTTAACCTCTTCCTCGATCTTACCGTCGAGATTCTTACGCTCGTCCTTCAGCGCGATCATCTGCGGATGCCGCTCGCCATATTTGGTCGCAAGTTCGGCTTCCTTGCGCATCAATTCCGCCTGTTGGCCGCGCAGCGTCGAGATCAACGGCGAATTGATCACCGAGGCAATCGAATCCACTCCGCCGCCGGAGCGGTAAAGCGAATTGACCTGCTTGAACTTCGCATCTTGCTCGGCGAGGTTTGAGCGGGCGAGCACGATCTGCCCGTTGAGTTCGGAAAGTTGCTCGTTCGCAAGCGAGTTGCCGCCCTTCCCGTCCGTCAAATCGTTTTCGCTCTTGTACTGCTCGACCGCGCTCTCCGAGGCGCGAACCTTTTCGGCGAGTTCGCCCAGGCGCTCGTTCAACCAATCGGTCGTGCGCTTGGCGGCATCGAACTTCGTCTCCAACTGATCGACGATGTACTGATCGGCGATCGCGTTCGCGAGCAATGCCGCCTTCTCTCGGTCGGGCGAGTCGAACGTAATCTTGATGACGGACGAGCGTCCTTGCGCCGCGACGGTGACCTTAGACCCGAACTTGCGCAGAATGGACGGATCGACCTTTGTAGGCTTCGGCGTGCCGCCGGCCGTGATCTTCTCGCGCTCGCCCCCGAACCAATTCGTCGGGTTCAGATAAGACAGCCACGATGCGCCGCCCTTCTTCGAATTGAACTCCGGGTCGACGATCAAATTCTGCTTCAGCACCACGCGTTCGGCGAGCGACCAGGATTTCAGAATCTGAATCTGGTTCTCGATCGTGGCCGTGTCCGTCGGCATGCCCGCAAGCAGCGCCTCGGCGTCCAAAACCTTGTTCTCGCGCTGCCCGACCATGATGAGCGCAGAGGCGCTGTAGATCGGCGTCATTTGCAGCAAGACCAGCGTGACCAGCGTCATCGCGACCGCAACCGTGCCCAGGATCGTATAACCCCGCGCCAGGATCACGCGCAGCAACGCGCGCAGATCGAGCGACGGCTCCGCACCCTCGTCTCCATAAGGCTGCCCAAGCGTATGGGATTGCACAGGCTCGCTCGAGGAGTGTTGCTGCGGCAGGCGGTGGACGTTCATACTTTCTCTCATCATCGCGTCACGACACTATCGAACGCCGCCAAGCCGTGCATGGATCACCGTGTTGATAACGACGCGTCGTCCACAGCCCTTAGCGTCACATCTTGCCGGTGAGTGAAAACTGGAATTGGCCGGTGGAATAATCGAACGGCAGCACGGTTGAACTGCGGTCGATGTATTCCCACCCTGCATCGAGATGGAAATTGTTGTTGATGAGATAACGCCCGCCGAGCGAGGCATGCAGAATATCGTCGTCGCGCCCGACGCCCAGATACTCCGCGTTCTCGTAGCCGAGCCGCCCGCTCAAAATGAAGTTGCGCAAGATCTCGTGGTCGACGCCGATCTCGCCGCGCGTCGATACGAAACTCGATGATGCGGTGATCGATGTGTCCTCGATCGAGCGCGCCGCATCGAGCCGCACCGTCGTCAGCATCGATGGAAACCACTTCAGCCCCGCGCCGAACGCCAGTTCGTTCGCATCGTCGAAGGCGACGTCATCGAAGCTGCGCAACGTATAGCCCGCGAACACTTCACCGACGAGCACATGCGTCATGCGGAACTCGACACCGCCGTCGATGCCGACGCCGCTCGAGTCGCGATTGAACCCGTCGTCGTCGACAAGCGCGTCGAAATCGTGATCGTCGATCCGCCCGCGCAGAAAGATCGCCGTGTCCTCCGTCGCCGTCACAGACAGCTTCGCGTAGAAATCGGTTACCGTGCGGTCGCGGTCGTCGTTGTTGAAGGTGGTGGGCAAACCGACCTGCGGCGTATCGTCGAAGCCGAACGTGGTCAGGCCCGCGCCCAACGACACCTGCACCCGGTTGAACGTATGCGCGAAGGCGCCGCCGAAATGCGCTCGGGTATATTGCGTCGGCTCGGCCGGATCGCCGGTCAGCAGCCCACCGGTCAAGTCCGTGCCGCGCGGCTCATGCTCTTGCGCGAAATCCGCGTCGACATGGATGTCTGTGCCGCGCACGATGTCGACGCGCGCCGCCGCGCCCAAGCGCCAATCGGTCCTGTCCTCGCTGCCCTGTTCGGCAAACGAATAGGTCTTTGCATCGGCGGTGAACGAAAGCTCGTGCCGCGACCACGCCGATTGAAGCTTCAGTTGCGGCGCGACCGTGTAGAAATAGTCGCCGACACTCGACACGTCGTTGAAGACGTTGTCGTCGTAGCCCACGCCCGCAGTCAGCGCCGGATAAAGGAAGAAGCTTCCCATTCGGATGCCGTGCGCGTCGTACTCTGGCCGCGCGCGCTCCAGCACATCGGCGCTCGGATCCGGCGCGGCTTCATCCGCGCGGACATCAGCGACGTTCACGAAGAACGCACCGGACGCCGCGATCGCAAACGCGAGTTGCCGCACGAAATCGTCTCCCAACCGCCGGCACGAATATCCGGCTCCACACACCCACACCCGTCTCATCGCTTGGCCGATGTATCCTCAGCCTTCACGATATCGACGTACTCACTGCCCGCTCGGCGGATCTCCGGCAGTTCCGAGCGACGCGAACGATCCTTGAAACAATCCGGCTTGCGAGCTTGCGTTGCTCTCAGGCTTCGCGGCCACGCGCCCGCTGGCGAACGCCGCGTCGAGCGGACCCGGGTCCTTGCCCTTTTTGTAGAAAGCAAAGCCGTCGGCGATCGCCTGCCGGTTTGTGCAACGCCCAAGATCGGCCAGGAACGTCGCGACCCTTCGGCAAATCTTTCCGGCGCAGTTCGCCGTCGACCGTCTTTAACGCCGCCGCGGTATTCAAGTCGCCGGCTGGCAAGGCCGTTGACCGGATTGTCGGCAGCGAATGCCGGCGTTGCCGCCGCCAGCGCGCAAACGAGCGCAATGCGAAGAGTAGGCATGACCATGGCGCTGGTTCCCCGGTTGGCGCGCAAAGATGCGCACGCCGGAACGCGCAAACACACGGTTCCAGCGATTCGTAGCTGACTCTAACCGCCGCTAGCCTCAGGACCGCCAAGGGGATATGGCCCAACCCTCCGGAACCCCAAGATAAAGGAACTACAACGCCAGTGTCGATTGCGCCAGTACCCTATAGGGGCTACATTTCGACGAAGTTTTCGCCCAAAAGAAGCGTTCGGGAATCCGTATCTCGTCGCCGGGAAAGACCTTGGTCATCGGCGTGACGTCGACCTTGAACTTCTTGCCGGTGCGCGTGATCTCAACCGTGCTCTCGCTCGCGCGGTACGTATAGCCTTCTGCCAACGCGACCGCCTTCTGAACGGTCACGCTCACATAGGCATACTGGCCCGGTTTCTTCTACTTCACCCAGCACGTAGATCGGGCGAAAGCTCACCACCTCTGCCGAAACGTGGATCGCGCAGGATCTGCGCCTCGCGCAAAGCTTCCGGCGGTACGCCTCTCAACAGTGTGGCCCCTTGACCGTGATCTGGCCGATGAACGGCGCCGCCAGCACGCCCGAACTGTCGACGAGGAACTCGCCCGACAAATCCGGCTCGCCGAAAACAGTGACCTTCAACTTGTCTTCCGATCCAAGCCGATAGTCTTCGGCCCCCGCCTCGGTTTTCGCGGGCGAGGTCGTCACAGGGCCATCCGACGGCGAACCTGCACACGCGGCGAGTGCGGTCAGAACGGCGAACAACACGAACAAGCGGCGCAACATGAGACTCAGGGGCTCGCATCGATAGCGTGGAGAAATAAGACCGCCTTGAACGTGCGATCCAGCCGGGTAGGCAAAACTAAGGTGTCGACAAAAACTGACGCGTCCGCCCCTCAAGCACAACCGCCGTCAGATTGCCGGTCATATAAGCGCCAGTATCGATGCCGATGCGATTGTTCCGGCGCATTCGCAGGCGTGTGACCATGTACCACGATGCGCCCGAAATTCACCGGACTTCCCGAGAAACTCTTCGCGTATCCACAGGAGATCGCTCTCGCGCTGCTCATCGAGCGGTACGCGCGGCTTCACACCCGCATGAACGAACATGTAATCCCCAACCGTGTGGTAACCGCAAGTTCTTGAAGAACGCTTCGTGCGTTCTGGGCAGCACAGATGCGAATTCGCTGCGTGTCTGCGCCCAGCTTTTGCCCGCGCCATGCGTGATGCCGTAACTCCGCAACGTCTCCAGACCGCCGAAGTTGCGCCAGACCTCGCCGACGGTGGATCGCCAGGAACTGCAGCAACGTTGTCGTGTTGCTCTTCAGATAGACGGTTTCAAATCCCGCAAACCCATCCAACAAACGTTCGACCAATTGCGCCGACTGCAACCCGCGATCGACATAATCGCCAATGAAGATAAGCGTTCGCTGACGCGGCGGCAGACAAGCGCGACATCGATCTCTGCGCCAGAGCTGTTCCAGAAGGTCCAAACGTCCATGCAAATCGCCGATGGCGACGACGAAATGATCTGCCAGCGGAACCGCCGCACGCAACGCAGGTTGCGACTCGCGTTTCGTCCAACCGAAGATCGATCGCAGCTGAAAACCCAATTACAGTTCGCTAATCGCGAATCGTGGCGACAGTGCCACGGCATCAAGAACGCACGCAAAAGCACATGGAAGCGTTTCGCGTTTGCTCTTCGCGGGTTTTGTACCCTCTAGCACTGAAGTGATCACCACGAGCAACCGTTTCGATCTGTTTGAGCTGGGAAACCCAGATGACAACACTATGCATAAAAATGCTTTTGCTGGGGACAGCATTGAGCCTGAGCTTAGCGGCGAGTGCCGCAGCGAACGAGCGGCACGGTTGGTACATGGGCCTGGAAGCAGGCTAGGTCCACGTCAACGACACTGAAATGCCGAACTGGTTCTATCAGGACATCCAATTCGAAAATCGCTGGGGCGCGCTCGGCACGGTCGGTTTCGCCTTCAACGGCAACTGGCGCATGGAGCTTGAAGCCGGCTATCGCAACAACGACGTGCACCAGATCACGTTCGGTGGCGAGCGCGGCCCGCTGATCGAAGGCGACCTCACCGAATGGACCGGCATGCTCAACGCGCTCTACAATCAGCCCGTCGGGCAACGCTGGGCGATCGACTTCGGCGTTGGCGTCGGCGTCGATGACGCGCGCTACAGCGACATCATCTCGCCAGGCGTGCGCACCGAAAGCTCTGATGCCGTATTCGCGGCGCAAGGCATTCTGGGTTTGAGCTATCGCGTCGGCCCGCACTGGGACGTCATGTTGAACTACCGCTATTTGTGGGCGGACGAACCGCAGCTCGGCGGCGAAACCGACACGATGGATATGACGAAGCACACCGTCACGCCTGCTGGCTTCCGCTGGGCGACGACGCTGCACCGCCGCCTCCTCCCACCGACGCCACCACCGCCCCCGGCCGCCGCTAAAGCGAAGCAGTTCATTGTCTTCTTCGGCTTCAAATGCGACATCACCGCGGAAGACAAAGTGTTGAGCGAGGCGGCCGATACTGCGAAGTCCGAAGGAACGGCGGTCGGAATGGCCACCTGGTTCTCCGGTTACCTTACAACCAGCGCCTCCGAAAGCCAGTGGAATGCCGCCAAATCGAACCGGTCGGCATACCCGATGGCGCAATCACGACCAGCGGCAAGGGTGAAGGCGACCTCATGGTCCAAACAGCCGACGGCGTAAAGAGCCGCAAACCGCCAGGCAACGGTAGATTTACAGTAAACGACACGACCTAACGATTCCAGGCTGGAGGGCCAAATGCCCTCCTTTTCGTTGCGCGCAGGTGCAATTCCAGATCGTATGCGCACGCCAGGTCAACTGATGACCCTGACGCAAATAGCGTCAACGTCAATTCGTTGTTATGTTTCAGAGGCATAGACCATCATCTTGATGATGAATCTGAGCCACAGCGTGTGCCAAATGAAACCACAGCGTTCCGAATTGCCTTGAACGGTATTGCAGTACCTGTCACTAGGGGATGCACGCAAGTGTAAAAGGCGAACGCAGCGCTTGGGCGAACGCAGGTTGCACTCGGGGTTAGTTTTGGGGACGCAGGCGCGGTAAATAGGGGGCTATAGACTAAAGGTCTTTTTGTATTTTCCTCGCTGGCGCAGCCGCGGCAACATTCGGCAGCGTCGTCGTTCAAGCGGCGGATGAGGAGAAGGTCGAAAAGGTAACGGTGACCGGTTCGCGCATTAAACAGCGCGACTTTACCTCGGTCAGCCCCCTCGCGACCGTCAGCGCTAAGGAAACTGCGTTGACCGGCACGGTCAACACCGAAGAGCTGATCAACACGTTGCCCCAAGTCATTCCGGGCGTAACGATCACGTCGAACAACCCGTCGCTGAACGGTTTTGCGACGGCCGACCTTCGCGGCCTTGGGCCGGGCCGCACGTTGATCCTGGTCAACGGTCGCCGCGCAAACCCATCGTCGGCTTCAGGTCTCGTCGACTTGAACACGATCCCAGCCTCGTTGATCGAGCGCATTGAAGTCATCTCCGGTGGTGCTTCGGCCGTGTACGGTGCCGACGCTGTTGCCGGTGCGATCAACTTCATCCTGCGCGACAACTTCGAAGGCATCCAACTCGACTCGTCCTACAGCCAAGCCGAAGACGGCGTTGCCCCGGCATGGGTTGCCGACGGCATCATCGGCGGCAAGTTCGACGGCGATCGCGGTTCAATTCAAGTCGCCATGCAATACTACAATCGTCAGGCGGTTAGCGCCGGCGAGCGCGACTTCTCGCGCACGGCGGGCTCTGTGTTGCGCAACACGGCGACCGGGTTGATTTTTGTATCCACGAACCAGGCAGACCTTGGCAATCCGCTCTTCGCACCGTTCTTCGCAGGCGGTTCGGCGACGGCGCCGTGGGGCTCGATTGGTGGGTTCTCATCGGCCAACATCACGGCCGTATCTGGTCTGGCGCTCGACAACGACTGCCGCCCGAGCACGCCGATCGCGGGGATCACGACAATTCGCTTCCGTACTGGCGGCGGCATCGCGCCGTTCCAGAGCTGCGCGGCTGTCGACGATCTGCCGGGCACGCCGGACGGTGACAGTGACCGTTACGATTTCGCACAAGACAACTTCCTGATCTTGGGCAACGAACGCATTAACTCGGCCGCCTTCGCGCACTACGACATCATGCCCGATGGCCTGCTGACGGCCTTCTTGGAAACCAGCTACACGAACTCGCACTCCACGCAGCAGCTCGCCGCCACACCGGCGACGGGTCTGCAAGTGAAGTACGACCTCGACCCGACACCCGGCGTCGTTGTCGTGAACCCGTATGTGACGGGTCAGCCGCAGCTCTTGTCGCTTGCCCAGCTGCAGTTCGGCGGCACCCCGGGCCTCGACAACCGCAACTTCGTGCTGAACATCCGCACGACGCAGGTCGGCAACCGTTTTGGTGATATCGAAACAGACGCGTT
>JBGAPZ010000076.1:0-10378 GCA_044220975.1 Micropepsaceae bacterium
AGCCTACCGTGCCGCTCGAGATTCGTCCGAGGCGAACCGTCAGCAGGTCATGGCGTCCGAGATCGCGTTCGAAGGCGTGCAGCAAGAGCTTGAAGTCGGCTCGCGCACGACGCTCGACGTCTTGGACCAGCAGCAAGAACTTTTGAACGCACGCGTGGCGTTGGTGCGCACCGAGCGGGACGAAGTGGTGGCCTCGTACTCGCTGTTGTCGGCGGTCGGCAAGTTGACGGCGAGGGACTTGGAGTTGCCGGTACAGGTCTATGACCCTGTCGAAAATTACGACATGCAGACGTGGCGGCCGCTCGGCGGGGCGACTTACGAAAAGTAAGGTTTTCCGCTATTCACCTTGTTGCCAGACGGGGCCGGTGCGCCGTGACGCGGCTACTGGCGTTTGGCGCGTGCATGGCTTAGTTTTGCGCTTCTAAAGGTGTGGGGCGCGAGTAGCGCGAAAGGGTTTTCGACAAAATGCCATCACCCACGGCGCAGCAAGAACCGACGATGGAGGAAATTTTGGCCTCCATCCGGCGGATCATTTCGGAAGATTCGGATCCCGGTAAGCCGGGCCCCGCCATGTCGGCGCAAGACGGCGGCGGCGAGGTGTTGGAGCTTACGAATATCGTGCACGACGACGGGTCGATCGGCTCGGCGTCGCAGGGCCCAACTGAACCGCGCATGGCGCGCCGCCCGGCACCGATGCCGTCGCGCCGCGAGCCCGAGCCGATGCAGCTGCGCGATCCGATGCCGGAGCCGCGCGTTGCGCGCCGTCCTCAGCCGATGACGGCGCCCGCTCCCGAACCCACCCGTCACATGCGTCCTCAACCGGAATTCAAAATGGCAGACAACAGCGATCGCGAAGGCATCTTGTCCAATCAGGCTTCGTCGGCCGTTACCAACGCGTTTGGTATGTTGAGCCGCGAGCGCGATGTCACCGTCGGGGGCAGCGGCGGTGCCAGCTTGGAAGATATGGTTCAGCAGATGCTGAAGCCGATGCTTGCGGCGTGGCTTGAGCAAAACTTGCCCGAAATCGTAGAGCGCGTCGTACAAGAAGAGGTCGAGCGCGCTTCGCGTAGCGGCCGGCGCCGCTAACGCCACCTCTTAACTCAAGCGTCTAGCTCGACAGGATTCGCGCGGGGCCGCCCAGGCCTTGCGCGTTCGTCGTTTATCGTTTTCAAGTCAGGCCCATGCTCGAAAAAACCTACACACCAAAAGACGTGGAAGACCGGCTCTACCAAGCGTGGGAGGCGTCGGGCGCGTTTCGTGCCGGGAACAAGCCGAATGCGCAAACGTTCACGATCGTCATCCCGCCGCCGAACGTCACCGGTTCGCTGCATATCGGGCACGCGCTGAACAACACGTTGCAGGACATTCTCATCCGCTTCGAACGCATGCGCGGCAAGGACGTGCTGTGGCAGCCGGGGTTGGACCATGCGGGTATCTCGACCCAGATCGTGGTCGAGCGGCAGCTGCAGGAGCGCCAGACCTCGCGCATGAAGCTTGGCCGCGACGAGTTCGTGAAGCGGGTTTGGGAGTGGAAGGCGGAGTCCGGCGGGACGATTACGCGTCAGCTGCGCCGGCTAGGAGCGTCGTGCGATTGGTCGCGCGAGCGGTTCACGCTGGACGAGGGTCTGAGCAAGGCCGTCATCAAGGTGTTCGTCGCCTGTCACAAGCAGGGCCTGATGTACAAAGACACCCGGCTCGTGAACTGGGACCCGAAGCTGCAGACGGCCGTCTCCGATCTCGAGGTCGAGAATATCGAGGTCAAAGGCAACCTCTGGCACATCAAGTACCCAATCGAGGGCAGCGACGACTTCATTACGATCGCGACGACGCGGCCGGAGACGATGCTGGGCGACACCGCCGTCGCGGTGCACCCGGACGACGAGCGGTACAAAGCGCTGGTCGGCAAAAAGGTGCGTCTGCCGCTCAGCGACCGGCTTATACCCATCATCGCCGATGAGTACGCCGATATGGAGAAGGGCTCGGGGGCTCTGAAGATCACGCCGGCGCACGATTTCAACGACTACGAGGTTGGCCGGCGGCACAAGCTCGAGGCGATCAACATTTTGACGCTCGACGGCAAGATCAACGACAAGGCGCCCGCGGCCTATCAAGGTTTGGACCGGTTCGAAGCGCGCAAGAGGGTTGTGGCCGACCTGGAGGCGCTGGGGTTGCTCGAGAAAATCGAGCCGGTTAGCCACGCCGTTCCGCACGACGAGAAAACGAAGACCGTCGTGATCGAGCCGATGCTCACCGAGCAGTGGTATCTGAACGTGAAGCCCTTGGCCCAGAAGGCGCTTGAGGCCGTGCGCGACGGGCGAACGGTTTTCGTGCCGGAGCGGTTTGCGGACACCTACTACCGGTGGCTCGAGAACATTCAGCCGTGGTGCGTGTCGCGTCAGCTTTGGTGGGGACACCAGATTCCCGCTTGGTACGACAAGTCGGAGCAATGTGTTCGTCGAAGAAGACCGAAGGCGGCAGCGTTGGCGGCGGCGAAGGACAAACATGGCCGCGACGTGACACTCACGCGCGATCCGGACGTGCTCGACACCTGGTTCTCGTCGGGTCTGTGGCCGTTCTCGACGCTGGGTTGGCCGGACGACACGCCCGAACTGCGCCGGTTCTACAAGACCGACGTTCTGGTCACGATGTTCGACATCATCTTCTTCTGGGTCGCGCGGATGATGATGTTCGGACTGCATTTCACGAACGACGTGCCGTTCCACACCGTCTACATCCATGCCCGCGTCGTCGACGAGAAGGGGCAGAAGATGTCGAAGACGCGCGGGAATGGATCGACCCGCTGACGCTGATCGACGAGTTCGGCGCCGACGCGCTGCGCTTTGCGCTGGCGATCGCTGCGGCGGCCGGCAAAGACCTGCGCATGGGCAAGAGCCGCGTCGAAATCTACCGCAATTTCTGCACCAAGATTTGGAACGCGGCGCGGTTCTGCGAGATGAATGCCTGTGTGCGGACGGCGGGGTTCGATCCGGCGGCGTCTAAATCGACCGTCAATCGCTGGATCGTGGGAGAACTCGCCCGGACGCGGAACGACGTGACGGCGGCGCTTGAGGCCTATCGCTTCAACGACGCGGCGGGTGCGCTCTACGAGTTCGTGTGGAACGTCTATTGCGACTGGTATTTGGAGTTCATCAAGCCGATCCTCGCCGGTCACGACGGCGCGCAGAAGGCCGAGACGCGCGCGACTGCTGCTTGGGTGATGGATGAGGTTTTGAAACTCATGCATCCGTTCGTGCCGTTCATTACGGAAGAATTGTGGCGCGTAACCGGCGAGAACGGGCCCAAGCGCACGACAATGCTGATCGCAGCGGACTGGCCGCACTACGAGCATATCCCGCACGACAAGGAAGCCGCGGCCGAAATGAACTGGGTCAAGGCGTTGATTTCCGAGGTGCGCTCGGTGCGCGCGGAAATGAACGTGCCGCCGTCCTCTAAGCTGCCGCTCACTTTGAAGACCGGCAACGGTACGGAGATCGAGTGGCTGGAGCGGCACAACGACGTGGTGCTGCGCATGGCGCGTCTGGAAACTGCGCGCGGCGGCGAGCTTGCGAAGGGCTCGGCGCAGATCGTGGTGGGCGACGGCACGGCGGGTTTGGCGCTTGAAGGGTTCATCGATTTCGCGAAGGAGAAGGCGCGGCTTTCGAAGGACGACCAGAAGGTCGACGGCGAAATCGCCCGCATCGACGCGAAGCTGAACAACAAGGACTTCGTGACGCGCGCACCGGAAGAGGTCGTCGAAGAGCTGCGCGAAAAGCGAGCGGAGTTCGAGGCGCAGAAATCGAAGCTCAGCGATGCGCTGAAGCGCCTCGAGTAGGCTTTTATCGAGGCGTGTCCCTTGCGCCGATCCAGCGGGCTGTGCCCGCAGTGTCGTCAATGGCATCCTCGAGTTCCGTGACGACGGCAGGCATTCCCGAAAGCCGACCCGCGTAGTCAATCACGGACTTCTTGCTGCCATCGAGCGCGATTGTGACGATGTACGTGGGCTGGTCGGTGATTGATGTCTCGTACCGGTCCAGCAGCCCAAAGAACCCGGCGTCGATGAATTTTGCGACGAGCTCCCGTACGCGCTCAGGCGCAACGGTCGCGTGCCGCCGACCTTCTACGGAGACAAATCGTTTGCCTTCGTAGGTGATGGAGCCATCGCCCGCGATCTCGACGGAGTACACCGGACAATGTCCGAAGCATGCCGTGCGCGTTAGCTTGATGCGCGCGGAGGCCCAGTCGCGAACAACCGGTGCCGCAGCTTCGACGTGTTGTTGAAGTGTCGCCCAAACGATCAGAGCCGCTACGAAGACGGCAGACGCTCGTGTGATCGCGCTCTTGATCATTTCGCTAAGGCTCGAATAGCAACTTGATGTAGTTGCGGTAGTGCGTGATTTGCGCGGGCAACGTCGCGCGTTCGTGCAGCGCCTTCGAGAGGATGATGCCACCGTCGACGAGGGCGCTGAGCGCATCGGCCAGCGAGTCGAGGTCGACGTCGATCTTGGGCGGGTAGCGTTCGGCTATGGCGTCGAGGTAGCCGCGAAAGCGGGCGCGCCAGGCGCGAAAACCTTCGGCGCTGAGCGCGCGCACTTGCGCGTCGAAGAGTTGGTCCTGGTACACGACGGCGGCAGCGATGCATCCCGGATGCACGTCATGGACGTTGTCCATCAGCTCGGCGAACAGTTTCAGGCCGATCAGGAAGCGGTGTAGCGGGTCGTCATGCAGTTCCGCGGCGCGGTTGAAGATTTCGTCGAGCTGGCGCTTGTTGTCGTCCAGGTAGCGCTGCATCAGCTCGCGCGCGAGGTCGTTCTTGTCCTTGAAGTGGTAGAAAAAGCCGCTCTTCGTGATGCCGACGCCCACGATCAGCTCTTCGATCGAGGTCGAGGCGAACCCCTTTCGCAGAACGAGTTGCTCGGCGAGTTCGAGCAAGCGCTCGCGATTGGAGGCGGGTTTTGGCTTGGTAGCGACGGTCATCAGGGACTGTACCATAGGTGCACTCTCAGGCGATTGGGCGGGTGACGGCGGTCACGATCTGCCGCTTGGAACATCACCTATCCCGTTGATTCTCAATTACCTTTCGTTTCGCGAGCGGACCCTACCAACGGTCGGCTAGAGCGGGCGGAGGGCATTGAATAGAAACGCGGGCATCGAATGGAGAGACGACGTGAAGAAACACGACAAACGCGGCAACCCCGTCTCCTACGGCGCGCAAAGCGCGATCGACGGGTTGGACCAGGCGGCGGACATGCTGGCGGCCTACAAGGCCGACACACTGGGTGCCATCGACGCGGTGATTGCGGAGCATCCGGATTTTGCGCTGGCGCATGCGATGCGCGCCGGGGCACTGGCGACCGCGACCGATAAGGCGTTTGAGGGTGAAGCACTCTCGAGCCTTAAGGCCGCAGAAGCACTGGCGAACAAGGCGAACGAGCGCGAAGGGTTGCACATTGCCGCCTGCCGGGCGTGGCTCGACGGCGATCTCAACAAGGGTGTTGAGCTGTGGGGCAAAGCCTCGATGCTCTATCCGCGTGACCTCACAGCGCTGCAGTTCGCGCACGCGGGCGATTTCTTCCAGGGCTATTCGCACATGCTGCGCGATCGCGTCGCGCGGGTGCTGCCGCAATGGGACCGCGACGTGCCCGGCTACGGCTTCGTGCACGGCATGTATGCGTTCGGGCTGGAGGAGTCCGGCGACTACGCGGCGGCAGAAGTGCACGGACGCAAGGCCGTCGACTTGAATGCCGAAGACGGATGGGCCGTGCACGCGGTCGCTCATGTCATGGAAATGGAAGGCCGCGCGAAGGAAGGTTTCGAATTCCTGGCGAACGGCGCCGCAGCATGGGAGCCGGGGAGCGGGTTTGCCTATCATCTGTGGTGGCACAAGGCGCTGTTCCATCTGGACACCGGCGACGCCAAGGCGGCTCTGAAACTCTTCGACGACAAGATCTCAGCGGGCGGATTTGGGCAGGCGCTCGAACTCATCGACGGGGCGGCGCTGTTGTGGCGTCTGCACCTTCTTGGCCACGATGTCGGCAATCGCTGGCGCGACCTGGCGCAGAAGTGGGAAGAACGCATCGACCACGGCTACTACGTGTTCAATGACGTGCACGCTGTCGCGTGAGGTGGGTTTGCCGGCGTGCGAGGGTTTCGCGGCGTTCGGGCGCGGTGCTTACGCCAAGGCCGTCGACTTGTTGTTGCCGGTGCGCGGCAAGGCCAACCGTTACGGCGGCAGCCACGCGCAGCGCGACATGTTCTCGTGGACGCTCACCGAAGCGGCCGTTCGCGCGGGCGATCGCGCGCTTGCCGACGCACTTGTCGCCGAGCGTCTGTCGTGGAAACCGCAAAGTCCGGTCAATCGCGCGTGGGCGGGTCGTGCGGAGAAGCTGACGCGGCAGCAGGCGGCCTAACGCAGCAGCAGAGATAAGAGCTCGCTTGGCGGCTGGCCGCCGCGCGTTACCACAATGATTGGGACGTCGGTGAAGCGGGCGAGTGCGCGGGCTGTTTCGGCGGGCGGTACGGGGCTGTCGGCCGATTCCGAGAGGATAATCGTCCACGGGTCGCGGTTGCGGGCCTTCATGGCTTCGCAGGCTGTGAGCGTGTGGCTGATCGTGCCCAGATACGTGCCGGCGACCAGCAGCACGTGCGCATCGATGGCGTCGATCAGGTCGAGGTTCGTGAAGCGTGGCGCAAGGGGCGACATGATCCCGCCGGCGCCTTCGATGAATGTGATGCGGTCGGTGTTGGCGGCACTTGCGCAAACCGCGACGAGTGCGTCGATGTTGATTGGGCGGTCTTCGCGCGCGGCGGCCATATCGGGCGAGAGTGCCGCGCGATAACGCCAGGGCGAGACTTCGGCCACGCTGTGTTCGTTGACGGGCTTACCGAGTGCTCGGAGGATTAAGCCGGTGTCGCTGGTGTGCGCGTCGGCCGGATCGAAACCGCTGATGACGGGTTTCAATGCAGCGATGTCTTTGCCGCGGCGGCGGAGCGCTGCGATCAAGCCGCAGGTGACGTAGGTCTTTCCGACTTCCGTGCCGGTTGCGGTGACGTAGTAAGAGGTCATCGCACGAAGGGTCTGACCGCCTCTGCGAGGCGCGCGATGTCGGCCTCACGATGGGCGGCCGTAAATGTGATGCGCAAGCGTGCGGTCCCGGCGGGCACGGTTGGCGGGCGAATTGCGGTCACGAGGAAACCTTGGCGCTCGAGAGATGCGGAGGCTTCAAGTGCGGCGGCGGGGTCGCCCAGAACGACAGGTACGATGGCCGATTGCGCGGCGGGCAAATTTGCGAGCGCCGTGAACTGGCGTGCCAAACCCAGCGGGCGGGCGCACAGGAGAGGGTCGGTCGCAATGATGTCGAGACCGGCGATCGAGGCGCCCACGACGGCGGGCGGCAGCCCGGTCGCGTAGATGAGCGAGCGTGCGCGGTTGATGAGGAGGTCGATCACCGCGCGGGTTGCAGCAACGTACCCGCCGTAAGAGCCGACCGACTTCGACAACGTTCCCATTTGCACGTCAGGACGCACGTTCCAATGCGCGGCCGATCCGCGTCCTTCGCCGATCACGCCGAGGCCGTGCGCATCGTCGGTCATGACCCAGGCATTATTATCGCGCGCCAAGGCGATGATGTCGGGCAGCGGGCTTAGATCGCCGTCCATGCTGAACACATCATGCAAGCGTGCGAGAGTTCGTCGGCGAGGATGAGATCGCCGGGGCCAGCCAACGCCGGAATTGTGCCGAGGTTCGCGAGGTAACCTGAGCCGAACACGAGAGCGGCCTCGGTCGATTTCAACGCCGCGATCTTTGATTCGAGCACGCCGTAGAGCGCGTGATTGCCGGTCACGAGGCGCGAGGCGCCGGCCCCCGCACCGTGTTCGAGCGCGGTTGCAGCTGCCGCCTTCAGTCTGGGATCGTGCGCGAGGCCCAGGTAATCGTTGGAACAGAAATTGATCGCGGTTCGCGCAGGCTCCGGCAACGTGCGCAAGAGCGCACCGGCTTGCATCGCCTCCAGCTTGCGCTTGGCGAAGTCGTCGAGCGAGGTCATGATTGCATTTTGGAGCGTAGCATCGGTTGAAGGTAACCCCATTCGGTGCAAAGGCGACCTAAAAACAGATTCGATAAACGGCGCATGCAAGAAAAATAGTCATTACCGCCGCGAGAAGCGGAAGAACGAATAGAGACGCGACTACGAGGCCTTTTAAGATCGTGGGCACATTTCGCCTCCATAGCTGGAATAGGAACGACAGCGCTAGGACGAGAAAGCCGGGGACGACGTAGTGAAGGGTTAGCCGAAAGGTCTTGAATACCTCTAACTCGCGATTGGCATCGGTGATGTTGGCAAGCACGGCCTGGTACAACAGGAGGAGCGCCGTCGACGTCGCGACGAACAATCCAAATCGGAGCAACGGAGACATATTTTTGGGCATCCCTTTAGAGAGCCAATTGTTCACGTCGCATGCAACTCCGTTCCGGATAGCTGCGCTTTTGAGCTCTTAGGTTTCATGGCGCTATTCTAGGGCTTTGCATCGGTTGAAGGGAACCTTTAGGTCTCGCGCGTCGAGGAGGCAATGGCGTGACGACACCGGCATGGCTAACGGCGGGGTGGCCGCACATCTGGCTGCCTTACGCGCAGATGAAGATGGTGGACGGTCGCGCACGGCTACAATCATCCGCACGTTCGCGATGGGGTGCAGAAGCAGCTGGCGACGCTGCCTCATGTGATGTTAGGCGGCCTCGCGCACGAGCAGGCCTACGTCCTGGCGCGGCGCCTCGCAGCTTTGATGCCGGGCGATTTGAACCGCGTGTTCTTTTCGGATTCGGGTTCGGTCGCTGTCGAAGTTGCGCTCAAGATGGCGATCCAGTTTTGGATCAATCGCGGCGAGCGCGGGCGCACGAAGATCGTGAGCTTCAAAGGCGGCTATCACGGCGACACGTTCGCCACCATGGCGATCTGCGATCCGGACGATGGGATGCATGCGCTGTTCAAGGGCGTGTTGAACGAACAGCTCGTCGTGGATTTGCCGCATGACGAGGCAACGATCGCGGCATTCGACGCGCTGCTGGCGCGCGAGGCCAAGCACGTCGCCGCCGTGATCGTGGAGCCGCTGGTGCAGGGGGCAGGCGGCATGAAGTTTCATTCGCCCGAGACCTTGGCACGCATCGCCGCTGCGGCGCAGCGGCACGGCGTGCTGTTCATTCTCGATGAAATTTTCACCGGGTTCGCGCGAACCGGCACCATGTTCGCCATGGAACAAGCGAACGTCGTTCCCGACATCGTGTGTTTGGGCAAGGCCCTGACCGGCGGGACAGCGCCTTTGGCCGCGACGGTTGCGAGCGACCCTGTGTTCGAACGCGTTGGCATGTGCGGCGGCGAACGCTTCGCTTGATCTGTTCGAGCGGGAGCCGCGCGTCGCTCAAGCACAGCGGATCGAAGCGCTTCTTCGCGAAGGGCTTGAGCCTGCACGCGGCTTGCCTCACGTGCGCGACGTGCGCGTCAAAGGCGCCATCGGCGTCATCGAGGTTCAGGGTTTCGATCCCCGCGGCCTGCGCCAGAAGTTCATCGACAAAGGCGCGTGGATCAGGCCGTTCGGGAATATTGTCTATACGACTCCACCGCTGACGATTTCAGACGCTGATCTTGCGACACTAACCGGCACTATGGTCTCGATTGTGGGTGAGGGCGTAATGTGAACTATCGTGTCGGTGACGTGCTTGTCGC
This sequence comes from Micropepsaceae bacterium, assembly GCA_044220975.1. Taxonomy (GTDB): domain Bacteria; phylum Pseudomonadota; class Alphaproteobacteria; order Micropepsales; family Micropepsaceae; genus SZUA-430. The sequence goes on from JBGAPZ010000076.1 coordinate 9,717, forward strand.
CCGCTTGCTGCGTCGCTAGGCGTCAGTTCCCGTAACTGAAGAAGCAGACTTGGTTGCCGCGCCTCGAAGGCTGCTTGTCAGCTATCGATGGCCGATGAGCGTGACGAGCCTAGACCGTTAAGGCACACTGGGATTGGACGCACATTCAAGGAGCGGGCACCAATGTCGATCGAGGACGTCTACAGCGTCAGTCAAATTGCGGCTTCAGTCGCTGTCGTCATCTCGCTGATCATCATCATCTTGCAGCTGCGTCAGACCGACAGGACTCAACGAACAGATATGCATCAGGTTTCTCTCCGCCGCGGGTTCGACATGTTTCAGACGTTGGCCGACCCCGCTCACGCTCCGGTGATCGTAAAGGCTTTCCGAGGCGACCAGGAGCTTTCGTCCGAGGAAGTATGGCGGCTGTACCTACTGACACGCATGCTCGTGATCAATTTTATGGATCTGGAATGGCGGCGCCGCGCGGGGATCCTAAAGGAGGTCGATGTTCGTGACGCGATATCGGGGACGCGGCTTTGGTTTGCGGCGCCGGGCGTGCGGGTTTGCTGGAGCATCTTCCGCGGCGCATACCTCGACGACAACGCCGAGATGGTCGAGCGTTTGTTCATCAAGGACATGTCCGTCGCTGCGGTGGACTACGCCAGTGAATGGAAACGAGC
>JBGAPZ010000077.1:0-9805 GCA_044220975.1 Micropepsaceae bacterium
GCCGACGCGAACGCGCGGTCCGCGTTTGACGCCAACAGCCAGGCTCTGAACGCGATAGCTTCGAATGCGGATGCGTTCTCGAAATTCGCGGCCAATCAGAGCGCGCTCGACGCAATGGCCAAGCACGCGGCGCAGTTCGAAGCTTTGGGACGCCAGGCCGCCTTCTCGGCCCTGATCTCAAACGCTTCGTTTGCGGCGGCCCTGAACGACGCAAACTTCCAGAGTGCGTTGCGGCAATAGCCACACCCCTCTGATTCGTTAGTACTGCAAGCCGCCCGGACGCTCCGGGCGGCTTTTGTTTTGGGACCACCCCTCGCAAGCTTTGGCTTGAAGTGATTCGGGGGACGAGATGCGCGCAGCTTGGCTGTGCCTCTTTTTGCTGTGCGCATTCGTGGGCGGGTCGCGCGCCGACGAAATCGAGCTTGATCGTCTCGAAACCGAAGATCTCGACCTTCTCTATTTCGATCCGCCGCAGACCTATCTCACGCCTTATGCTGCCCGCGCGGCGTTGAACTCGATCGAGTTTCAGAAGCGCATCTTCGAATGGAAGCCGTGGGAGAAGGTGACACTTCTGCTCAAGGACTTCACGGACAGCGGCAACGCCGCCGCGCGGTCCTCGCCGAACAACGCGCTTCTGATCGACGTCGCCCCCTTAAGCCAAGCGTTCGAGACGATGTCGGGGGGCGAACGCATCTACATCCTGATGAACCACGAACTCGTGCACGTCGCCACGATGGACGTGTGGAACGATCAGGATGCGTTCTGGCGCAACCTCTTCATGGGCAAACCGATGCCCATGAACGAGCACCCGGAGTCGATCCTCTACAACTACCTGGCCACGCCGCGGGTGAACGCACCGCGCTGGTATCTGGAAGGAAGCGCCGTCTTCATGGAGACGTGGATGGCCGGCGGTCTTGGCCGCGCACAAGGCGCCTACGACGAGATGGTGTTCCGCGCGATGGTTCGAGACAACGCGCATTTCTATTCACCGCTTGGGCTTGAGGCGGAAGGATCGTCCGTCGACTTTCAGGTGGGTGTGAACGCGTATCTCTACGGCACGCGGTTCATGAGCTATCTGGCGCTCACGTACTCGCCGGAGAAGATGGTCGCGTGGCTGAAGCGCGGACCGGACAGCGACGGCTACTACTCGAACCAATTCGAGCGCGTTTTCGGCAAGCCGCTCGACGACGCGTGGGCGGATTGGATCGCGTGGGAGCACACGTTTCAGACTGCGGCCCTGCAGTCCGTACGACAACATCCGCTGACGCCGGTGAAGCGGTTCACGCCGCAGGCGCTCGGATCGGTTTCCAGGCTCTACTACAACGCATCGAAAGACACGCTGGTCGGGGCGTTCCGATATCCCGGTGTGATCGCGCATGTGGGCGAGCTTTCGCTCAAGACTGGCGCGGTCAGGCGGCTCGTCGATATCAAAGGGCCGATGCACTACCGCGTGACTTCGCTTGCATACGATCCGGCGACGAATACGGCCTGGTACACGACCGACAACAACGCGTTTCGCGACATCATTCAGATCGACATCGGTTCGGGCGCAACGAAGATGCTGATCAAGGACGGGCGCATCGGCGACCTCGTCTTTAACCGGGCGGACCGCTCGCTTTGGGGCCTTCGCCATTTGAACGGGTTCGTCACGCTCGTTCGGATGGACGCGCCCTACGAGAAGTGGCGCCAAGTGCATACGTGGGCTTACGGCGAAGTGCCGTTCGACCTCGACATTTCGCCGGACGGGCAGCTCGTTTCGATGTCCGTGTCGAAGATCAACGGCGCGCAGACGTTGAGCGTGTTCAAGCTTGCCGACATGGAGGGCGACAAGCCGCAAGAGACGGCCACGTACAATTTCGGCTCGGCTGTGCCGGAGGGGTTTGTGTTTTCGCCGGACGGACGATCCCTCTTCGGCAGTTCGTACTACACAGGCGTTTCGAACATCTATCGCTTCGATTTAGCGACTTCCAAGGTCGATGCGATGTCGAATGCGGAGACCGGTTTCTTCCGACCGATCATTCGCGACGACGGCTCTATGATCGTGCTCGAGTACACGGGTCAAGGATTCTCGCCGGTTCAGATCGACGCGAAGCCGCTAACCGATTTGAGCGCGGTCAAGTTCTTGGGAAACGAGGTTATTTCCAAGCATCCGATCTTGAAGACGTGGGCGGTCGGCTCGCCCTCAAAGGTGAACCTCGACGAAAAGATCACCGGGCGCGGCAAGTACGTGCCCTCAGAAGAGATCGGCATCGGCGCCACCTATCCGATCGCGCAGGGATACAAGGGCTATGGCACCTTCGGCTGGCACCTGATGCTGGAGGATAGGCTGCAGTTTGCGAAGCTTTATGCGACGGCATCCTATACCCCGACCGAGGCGCTGAAGGAGTCCGAGCGGTTTCATCTCAACATCGAGTATCGAACCGTCAACGGCTACCTACGCTATTGGCACAACGATGCGGACTTCTATGACCTCTTTGGGCCGACGGAGCGCAGCCGCAAAGGTGATGCGTTCCTTGCGGGCTATCGCTGGCCCCTGATCTACGATCCGCCGATCGAGATGAATTTTTCAGCCGACGTCGGCTACTTCATCGGGCTCGACACACTTCCAGGCAATCAGAACGTTCCGGCGAGCGCGTCGGAAATCGGCACGTTCGAATTCAAGATGGACTACAAGGACACCAACAAGTCCCTCGGCGCCGTCGATCACGAGAAGGGGTATGAGTGGGAAGCCGTTTGGGGTTCGGAATTCGCCGATAGCGCATTCTTCCCGCGCGCACGCGCCGGCTTCAATTTCGGATTTCCCGTCGGTTGGGCGCATTCATCGCTTTGGCTCTATTCGTCGGCGGGTATCACCGGCGGCGACCGTAACAACCCGCTGACGCCTTATTATTTCGGCGGGTTCAAGAACAACTATGTCGACGACAAAGAGGTCAAGCGTTACCGCGAATACGATACGTTGCCGGGCTTCGAGATCGACGAGGTGGCCGCACGCAGCTTTGCGAAGTCAGTTGTCGAATGGAATTTGCCGCCGGTTCGCTTTGAAGATGTGGGGACGCCCAGCATTTATCTCGCCTCGATCAGACCGGCCGTGTTCGGCAGCGTGCTGTTCGCAGATCCCGGTCTTGTGAGCGAGCGCACATTGGGGAACGCCGGGGCGCAGATCGACTTTAACTTTACCCTCGCCCACCGGTTGCCGATGACGTTCTCCGTCGGTTATGCCGCGGGAATCGAGGACTGGTCGAAGCGGGACGAAGAGTGGCTGATCTCGCTCAAGATCATGTAAGACAGCGCATTGTCAGCGGCGGCGCAACCTTTGTCCCTTCCTTTCCTACTTGAAGCCCCTATCGCGCTTTTGCCGACGCTGGCCTTTCTGTTTCTGCTCGATCAGCTCGATAGCTTTCGCCTGGTCAGCTTTCGCGCGGCGTTGGTCGCGCTCGCCGCCGGCGGTGCGCTGGCGATTGCCGGGTATTTTCTGAATGCCGCAGCGATGGACGCGTCCGGCGCCTCGATAGGCCCCTACACGCGTTACGGCGCGCCGGTGCTCGAAGAGGCATTGAAGGCCGGCGTCATGATTTACCTCTTCATGCGAGCGCGGATCGGCTTTTTAATCGATGCGGCGATTATGGGGTTTGCGCTGGGCACCGGCTTTGCGCTCATCGAAAACCTCTACTTTCTTTATTCGTTCCCCAACGCGAATGTGGGTGTGTGGGTCGTGCGCGGGTTCGGAACCGCGATGATGCATGGCGGAGCGACAGCCATCTTCGGCGTGCTCGCGCAGTCGTGGACGGAGCGGCATACGAAGTTCGAACCGGCACTTTATTTGCCGGGTTTTCTGGCGGCGGTCGGCGTGCACTCGCTGTTCAACCACCTTCTGGCGACGCCCATGATCGCAACAGGGGTGATGCTGTTGCTGGTGCCGGCCATCCTCTTTGCCGTGTTCGCGAAGAGCGAGCATCGTATTCACGACTGGTTGATCAAGGATCACGCCGATCATGAACGGTTGCTTGCCAACATGAGCATCGAGTTCGCCCACAGCGAGGCGGGGCAGTTCATTTCCGAGCTTGCCGACAAGTTCGGGGGGACGGACACGGCAGACATCTACGCGTACATGCGCCTGCATGCGCAGTTGGTGCTGCGCGCGGAGGAGTTCCTGCTTGCGCGCGAGGCGGGGACGAAGCTGCAGATCACTGTGGAGGACCGTCAGCGCTTTCGCGATCTTCACGACCTTGAACGAAAGATCGGCAGAACGGCGCTTCTCGCCCTATGGCCGCACCTGCACTATAGCCGCCAAGAACTCGCAGAACTCTACGAGCTTGAGAGCCGCACGCACCGCGCGTGAGTGCGACCGGCTTTACTGCAGGTGCAGTTGAATCCGGTTGGGGGACGGGGTAAGCCCCGCGCCACAACAACGGGGACGAACGTCCATGACGCGGATTCAAAAACTGTACTCGGCGCTGCTACTGAGCACGGCGCTTGCACTGCCGATGGCGGGTTGCGTTGACGATATGGCCGACATGCAAGGGCCCGAGCATGCCGGACACGGCGCGCACGCTTCGGCTGCAATCAAAACACCACTGCTCGACACGCTGGGAACGCACGAGCACAAGATCACGACGACGTCACCGGAAGCGCAGGCCTATTTCAATCAAGGCTATCGCCAGCTGTTCAACTTCAATCATGGAGCTGCGATTGCTGCGTTCCAGGAGGCGCTAAAGAAGGATCCGAACTGCGCGATGTGCTGGTGGGGGATCGCTTTCGCTTACGGCCCCAACATCAACATGCCGATGATGCCGGATGCCGTCGCACCCGCGGTGGAAGCGCTTGCGAACGCGCAAAAGCTCGGCGCCGGCGCCAGTGCGGCCGAGCGCGACTACATCGCAGCGTTGGCTAAGCGGTATTCGGCCGACCCGAAGGCGGATCGTGCTGCGCTCGACAAGGCGTTTGCGAGTGCGATGCGCGACGTGGCGCGGAAGTACCCCAGCGACCTCGACGCCCAGGTGCTCTATGCGGAGTCGCTGATGGACACATCCGCATGGGACTATTGGCAGGACGACAGAACGCCGAAGGCGGGCCTCGAGGAGTTGGTGCCGACGATCGAGGCAGTGCTGAAGAAGTCGCCGCAACATCCGGGCGCGATCCACCTTTACATCCATGCCGTCGAGAAGGCCGACCCAAAGCGGGCGGAGAAGGCGGCCGGAAAGCTGGCCGCTCTGATGCCCGGCGCCGGGCACATCGTTCACATGCCGACGCACATCTACAACCGCGTCGGCCGCTACAGCGAGTCCGTCGATCTCAATCAGGAAGCCGCCAGGGCCGACGAAACCTACTTTGACGCCACGAACGACCGCGGCATGTATGCGGCGATGTACTACGTGCACAATCTGCACTTCGTTTGGACCGCGGCGACGACCGAGGGACGGTCGGCAACGGCGCTCGAGTATGGGAAGCGCGTCGTCGCTGCCGTGCAACCGGATATGGCGCGCGCGGTGCCGAACGTCGAAGGCTTTGTGCCGACGCTGATCTATTCGCAATTGCGCTTCGGCAAATGGGACGACGTGCTGGCGCAGCCCGCGCCGGACAAGGAGCTGAAGTATGCGACCGCGATCTGGCACTATGCGCGGACGCGCGCCTTTGCCGCCAAGGGCGACGTCGCGAAAGCGAAGGCCGAGCAGGCGCTGATTTCGTTTGGTGCGGACGATGCGAAGCGCTTCGCGGGGTTCGGTATGCCCGGCGAGGAACTCGTGAAGATCGCGACCCATGTCGCGGCAGCCGACATTGCGCTGGCGCAGGGGCAGACCAAAGCTGCGGTCGGCGAACTTGAGGCTGCCGTGAAGCTGCAAGACGCCCTGCCCTATATGGAACCGCCATGGTGGGACTTCCCGGTGCGCCAATATCTGGGCGATGCCTTGTTGCGCCGGAACCAACCCACCGCCGCGGAGCGCGTCTATCGCGAGGACTTGAAGGAGTGGGCGAAGAACGGCTGGTCCCTGTTCGGCTTGAAACAAGCGCTCGTCCAGCAGCGAAAGGCTCGTGACGCGCGCGGCGTCGATGCCTCGTTCAAAAAGGCTTGGGCGCGCGCGGATGTAACGCTAACTGCGAGCCGGTTCTAACTCCCGGCGGCGCCACAATTGAAGTATCGTGAGTTCTCCGCCACCGGAGGACTCACGACATGCCCGACGCACCGAACACCTATCAGCAGCTCGTCGACGAACTGAACGCGCTGTTGCGTTTAAAGACGACCGTCATCGGTATGAAGCTGTTCGAGCGGACGGAAGATATGACCGCGATCCCTAAGATCCGCCGGCCGAAGGCAATTCATACGACGGATCAGATCGTGTCGATGGCCTCGCGGCTTGGGTGGACCGTAGGCGTGACCGCGGAGGACCTTGCGGGTTCGCAGTGCCGCGCCGTCATCGGGCTTTGCGAGCAGAACGATGAGTGGCTGGCCGGCAAGTCTTATGTCGGTGTCTGGCACGAAGACGCGGCAAGTGCGCGGGCGCGCCAGGAAGCGCTATCGGTGGTGCCGTACGGCAAGTACCAAGCGATGGCAGTGTCGCCGCTCACGAGCGGGCGGCTCGACCCGCCGGATATCTGCCTTGTGTACGCGACGCCGGGGCAGATGATCATTCTGATCAACGGGCTGCAGTATCGGAATTACAAGCGGTTCGACTGGAGTGTCGTCGGCGAGACTGCGTGTGCGGACTCGTGGGGACGTGCGCTCAAAACCGGCGAGCCTTCGCTCTCGCTTCCCTGCTTTGCAGAGCGGCGCTACGGCGGCGTGCCGGACGACGAGATGCTGATGGCGCTATCGCCCGCGCATTTGCGCGTGGCAATTGAAGGCATGAAAGCGCTCGCCAAAAACGGTCTGCGCTATCCGATCCCACCTTACGGGATACAGAACGACGTGCGCGCGGGTTTGGGGGTGAGTTACGGCGGCGGAGCGACCTAGATCTCATGGTGGCGCTAAGGGTCCGCATAGCATGGCGAAAATTACTGTAACGACTCCTAGATGCCCGCAAACAACGGGCGATTTGGGCGACTCGTGTCAGGTCCTTGCCGCCATTTCTTTCGCGTAAGCGTTGCCTGCCAGGATGAAGTGCACGGCCGCCCAGATGTTCACGAGAGAGGTGAACATCAGTGCGTAGCGGAGCGAGTCCTTGTGGAAGGCCGGCGCCAACGCGTCGCTGAGAGCGCCGACAGCTAGCGGCCCAAGGCCGAGCGCGACCAGGTTCAAGATGAAGAGCATGATCGCAGACAGCGTCGAGCGCATCGCGACGGGCGCGGTGCTTTGCACAATCGCAAAGCTTGGGCCGAGGTAGAAGGCGCCGAGCACGGTTGCCGGCAGGTAGAATATCAGCGCCGTGTTGAAGTCGTCGGTCAGATAGAACGCGAGGCCGAGCGGGGCCGCGAGCAATTTTCCCAGGGCGATGATCCAGGCGCTCCATCGTTTGTCTTTGCGGCCCAAGCGATCGGCAAGGTAACCGCCGAGCAGGGCTCCGCTCGCACCCAAGATGCCTACGATAGGTCCGAGGATCAGACCAATCTCGGCGCCGGAGATGTTGTGCGTGCGCTTCAGGAATGGGGCGGCCCACATCACGCCGCCGTAGCCGACGAACGAGGTCAGCGTCAGACCGATAACGATGTGGCGGCAGGCTTTTGACTTCCAGATGAAGGCGAAGCCGGCGCGTAGGGCCTGCACCACCTCGTCGAATGTTTGCGATTTGCGCTCGGCGGCGGCGATTCCGTCGGCGAGGCCGCGAACGGGTTCCGACACCGTGAAGTATATTAGGGCCGCGATGAGAAGGCCGGGCAAGCCCACCAAAAAGAACACGGGACGCCAACCCCAGATCTCCGCCAGCGGTGCGCCGATCAGGAAGCCCAGCATCCCGCCGATGTAGACGCCGAGTGCATAGAACGCGAGCGCGCGCGAGCGTTCGTGTTGTGCATACATGTCGGCGATCATCGAGTGCGATTGAGGCGAGGAACCGGCTTCGCCGATGCCGACACCGATGCGGGCGATGAGAAGCTGCGTGTAGTTCTGTGCCAGTCCGCAGACGGCGGTCATGACGCTCCAGACAGTCACCGCCCCAGCTACGATATTGCGCCGGTTCATGCGATCGGAGAGGACGGCGAGCGGTACGCCGAGCGTTGCGTAGAACAGCGCAAATGCAAAGCCCGTGAGCAAACCCAACGCTGTGTCAGAGATGTTCAGGTCCGTCTTAATGTGCTCGGCGACAGCGCCCATGATCGTGCGGTCGAGGTAGCTCGACGTGTAAGCCAGTGTGAGAATGAAGAGCGCGTAGGTGCGATGACGCTTGACGTGTTCAGGTATCTGCACGGCGCCCGTGGGCGCCGCCGCTACGGCCTCGGCCATTCGTCCTCCCGCCGGGTCGTCTAGATGCGCCCTGTGCTTGCGGGAGAACGTAGCGTGCAAACGCACTTGCGCGCAACGTGGCGGGCGCTGTTAGAGTGGTCTCTTAAGGAGACATTCCATGAGAGAATTCGCAGGCAAAATCGCCGTCATCACGGGCGGCGGCACGGGTATGGGGCGCGAGCTTGCCAGGCAGCTCGTCGCGGAAGGCTGCACAGTCGCGATGTGCGACGTGTCGGCCGAGAACATGGCGGAAACGAAGCGGCTTTGTCAGGCACAGGCGCCGCAAGGCACACGGGTCATGACGTTCGTTGCCGACGTGTCGAACGAGGAGCAGATCTTGCGCTTCAAGGATGCGGTTGGACGCGAACTCGACACCGATCATATCCACTTGCTCTTCAACAACGCCGGTATCGGTGGCGGGCCGAGCTTCATCAACAGTCCACGCGAAGAGTGGGAGCGGACGTTCAACGTCTGCTGGTACGGCGTCTATTATTCCTGCCGCGCCTTCTTGCCGATGATCTTGAAGGCCCGTGAGGCGCATATCGTCAATACGTCGAGCGTGAACGGGTTTTGGGCTTCGCTCGGGCCGACGCGGGCGCACACGGCCTATCCGGCGGCGAAGTTCGCGGTGAAGGGCTTTACCGAAGGTTTGATCAACGACTTCCGGCTGAACGCGCCGCATGTGAAGTGTTCCGTCGTCATGCCCGGACATATCGGGACCTCGATCATCGAGAACTCGCGCAAGGTTTTGACCGGGCACGGGATCGGCGAGATGACGGCGAAGGAGCTTGCCGACGCGCGACGGTCGATCAAAGCGATGGGCTTTCCCGGCGATTCGATGAGCGACGCGCAAATTCAGCAGATGATGGCCGAGATGGCACGGCAGTTCGAGGAGAACGCCCCGACGAGCGCGGCGGAGGCTGCAACCATCATCCTGAACGGGGTTCGCGAGGAGCGTTGGCGCATCCTGATCGGCAAAGATGCGGAGACGATGGACGGGCTGGTCCGCGAAGCACCGGAACAGGCCTACGAGCAAGCCTTCATCGACCGGCTTCGGGCTGCGGGCCACTGGCGGGCGTTCTGAGGCGTGATTACCGTCACTGGCGCATCCGGTCTCGGCTGTGCTGATCTGCGTGGATGACAATTGTATCACGCCGTACACTGCTCGTTACCGCCGTTGCGCTCGTTCCAGTCGCGATAGCCAAGCCGCGCATTGACCTCGATCAGCGGGCGCTTGCCGCACTTGAGGGTAAGTCGGGCGGGCGGCTGGGCGTGTATGCGATCGACACCGCATCCGGTCGCAAGCTTATGCATCGAGCCGACGAGCGGTTTGCAATGTGTTCGACGTTCAAGTTGCCGCTTGCTGCTGCGATCCTGCAGCGGGCGGATCAGGGCAAGCTGAAGCTCGATACTGTCGTATCCTACGGGAAG
>JBGAPZ010000078.1:0-9689 GCA_044220975.1 Micropepsaceae bacterium
ATCGCGCTCACCGCAGGGCGTTCGCTCGGTCTGGATTGTCGCATGCGCGATGTCGAAGCGCGCTTTGAGGACACCGCAGGCTGCGGTACGCACGGCATCGTGATCGGCTGTAGAGTTCAGCGCGATATGAAGCGAGCAACTCGGTTGATCCGCACCGGAAACCCAGACATGGAGGTCGTGAACGTCGCCGACGCCGTCGATCTCCCCGACGGCGCGCCGCAACTCTCCTAAATCGAGATTCGCCGGCGAGCCTTCGAGAAGAATGTTGGTGGTGTCCCGCAGAAGCGTCCAGGTTCTGGGTAAGACCCAAAGGCCAATGGCGATCGCAACGACCGGATCGACCCACGTCTGGCCGGTGATAGCAATCGCCGCGGCGCCCGCGATCACGCCAAGCGAACCAAGCATGTCGGCCCACACTTCAAGGTAAGCGCCCTTCACGTTCAAACTGTCGTCCTTGCCGCCCGCAAGAAGGCGCATCGCAACAAAGTTGACGGCGAGGCCGACAATCGCGACCAGCAGCATCCCCGTCGATTGCACCGGCACAGGGTCAAAGATTCGCCCAATGCCCTCGACGAGGATGTAAATGCCAACGAGGAACAGCATCACTGCGTTGACCGCCGCTGCGATGACCTCAAAGCGGCGGTAGCCGTAGGTGCGCAAATTGTCGGCGGGCATCCGTCCGATCCGGATTGCGAGCAGTGCGATCGCAAGCGCCACCGCGTCGGTCAGCATATGGGCTGCGTCGGAGATGAGCGCCAGACTGCCGAAATAGAAACCAGCTGCTACTTCAACCGCGAGAAACGAAAGCGTCAGCGCGAGGGCAATCGCTAGCTGGCGCGCGTTGGCGCCTTTGCCGTGCGCGTGACTATGGCCGTGCTGGTGATCATGGTCAGCTGACATCAAGTCTCCTCGAAGGCTCGGAAATCAGCCAACGGCCGCAAGGTTCCGGCAAATCTTCCTCAACCGATATACGTGAGATTCGTACCACGTGCGGGTACGGTGCCCAATGCTTGGGCCACGACGAGCCTCCGCCAAGCAGCGCTCAAGGAGGTCTTCGCGCCTCTCCTCTTCGACAGTGAGCCACTCATCGCAGATCGAAGCCATGCGCTTCGCGTGCTCACGCTTCTCTTGAAGGAACCCGGCCAAATGACCGCGCTTGGCTTCGGTCTTGCACGCCGTGATGAGCGCCGTGCGATTCAACGGTTCATCTGCGAGCGCAACGCTGCCCAACACCCACGAAAGGGTCCAAACGAGGGCGAGTGCAGTCCAACTTGATGAGCGTTGGAACATTCGAGGCTCTCCTATGCAGGATTCGGCATCTCGTGCCATGCGGTCCGATCAGCGATCACGCCTCGCGAAAACAATGCGAAGGCCGCGGGAAGAACGACCAAGGTCAGCAGTGTCGAGGTCACAAGCCCGCCGATGACCACCGTCGCCAGGGGACGTTGGACCTCCGCGCCCACACCCGTTGCGAGGAGCAACGGGATCAGGCCAAGGGCAGCGATCAGCGCTGTCATCAGCACCGGACGCAGGCGCGACAAGGCGCCCAACTCAACCGCCTCTTCAACCGTGTGGTCGCGACCGACGCGCTGGTTGATTGCGTTGACCATCACCACGCCGTTCAAAACCGCGACGCCAAAGAGAGCGATAAACCCGATCGAACCCGGAACGGAAAGGTACGTCCCGGTGATGAACAGCGCCGCGATCCCGCCGATCAACGCCAACGGCACGTTGATCATGATAAGGAGCGCCTGTCCGACAGACCCGAACGCGAAAAAGAGAAGTAGGAAAATCAGCGCAAGCGAGATCGGCACGACGATCATAAGCCGCGCCTGCGCGCGCTGTTGGTTCTCGAACTGCCCGCCGAACACCACGGAATAGCCCGGTGGAAGTTTCACTTCGGCCCCGATCCGCTGCTGTAGTTCGGCGACCAGCCCGCCCATGTCCCGGCCTTCGACGTTCGCTTGAACGACCACACGGCGCTGCACGTCGTCGCGCCGCACCTGCGGCGGTCCGCTGACAATGTTGACCGTCGCAACGTCGCCGAGACGCACGAGCGCCCCATTCGGTGCCTTGATCACTAGGTCGCGGATTGCTTCCGGGCTGTTGCGGAACCGTTCCGATAGACGAACATAGATGTCATACCGCTCGTTTCCGCTAATGACTTGGCCGGCGGTAGCCCCGCCGATCGCATCTTGCACCAGGTCCATCACTTCGCTCACCGACAGGCCGTAGCGATCAAGGACATTTCGTTGCGGCGTCACGCTCAGCTGCGCTTCGCCTTCGACCTGCTCTAGCGCAACGCCTGTCGTGCCCTTCACACGGCGTACCAGCGCTTCGATCTCCTGTCCCTTCTTTGCGAGCGTCGCAAGGTCGGAACCGAACAATTTGATCGCGAGCTGGGCACGCACACCTGACAACAATTCGTCGACCCGTGTGGCAATCGGCTGCGAGAAGGAGAACAGCAATCCCGGATGGACCGACATCGCCTTTTCCATTTTCTGTTGCAGCTCCTGCCGGTCGCGCGCGCTCGTCCATTCATCGTGCGGCTTGAGGCCGACTAGAATCTCGACGTTCGAGACCGGCTCGGCGTCACCGCCGAGTTCCGGGCGACCGACGCGGCTTGTCGCGTAAGTCACTTCCGGAAACGTTAGGAGCTTCTCCTCAAGCTTCCGAGCGACGATGAGCGAGGTGTCAAGGCTTGACGACGGCGCCAGCGTCGCGCGCACATTTAGCGAGCCCTCTTCAAGCTCGGGCACAAACTCTGAGCCCAAAAATGGCACCAGCAACAAAGATGCCAGGAACGCCCCAATCGCCGCTCCAAGAACGAGGCGATGCCGGCCGTGAAGCCACTCGAGAACGCGCCGATAGAGACGTTCCAAAGGAACGAGAATCGGGCTGTCCTTATGCACCGCGCCCCTTGGAAACGCATACGTTGCGAGTGCCGGTATCACCAAGAGCGCCACGACCAATGAGGCCATGAGCCCATAGACGATGCTCAAAGCCATTGGTTGGAACAGCTTCCCCTCAACCCCTTCGAGGCTAAAGAGCGGTGCGAACACGACGATAATGATCAGCACGGCGAAGAACACGGGCTGCGCGACTTCGCGCGCGGCCTCTTGGATGCGCAAGCGATAGCCGTTCGCTCCGCCCTCACCATCGTCGCGCCGGTGCGTAAGGTGGCTAAAAATATTCTCCATCATCACGACGGAGCCATCGACAATCATGCCGATTGCGACTGCCAGGCCGCCGAGCGACATCAAATTCGCCGACACGCCGAACCACGCCATACCGATGAGTGCCGCCAGCACCGAAATCGGGACTGAGAGCAGTACGATAAGTGCGGCCCGCACGTTGACGAGAAACGCGATGAGCACGATCACGATCAGGACGAACGCTTCGAGCAAAGCCTCGGTCACCGTCGACACGGCCTTGTTGATCAAGTCGGCCTGATCGTAGATGACACGGAATTTCACGCCGGGCGGAAGGGCCTTTTCGATGAGCGGCACGCGCGCCTGCAGTCCCTTGATTGTGGATTCCGTGTTGGCGCCGAGTCGCTTCAGGACCTGCCCGGTCACGATCTCGCCCAGAAAGACAGGGCGTTTGGCTTCGTCACGCAGCGTGATCGTCGTGGCGCCTTGCCTAATCTCGCCGCCGAACTTCACTCCCGCCAGGTCGCGAACCCGGACGACAACGCCGTCTTTCTCTTTGACGGGCACGTTGGCCAGATCCTCCAGTCCGTCTTCGCCGGGCCGCATCCACCCCACGCCGCGAATGACAAGCTGTTCCGCACCTCGATCTTGATACCAGCCGCCGGCGTTCCGGTTGTTGCGCTCGATCGCATCCCGCACGTCAGAAACGGAGACGTCGTAGGCGAGGAGTTTCGACGCATCCAGATCGACTTGATACTGGCGAACGTCGCCGCCGAACGACAACACGTCGGTCACGCCGTCAACCGGCATGAGCAGCAGCTTGACGACCCAGTCGTTGAGACTGCGCAGCGTCATCGCGTCATAAGCGCCCGGCCGCTCGGGATAGAGAATGTACTGAAACACCGTGCCGAGGCCGGACGTGTTGGGTCCCATCTCCGGCGTTCCCGCCGAGGGCGGTATGCTTTCCTTCGCGGCCTGCAACTGCGCAAACACCAACTGCCGCGCGAAATAGATGTCCGTGCCTTCCTTGAAGACCACGGTGACGGCCGAAAGTCCGGTCTTCGAGATCGACCGCACGTCCTCGACATCGGGCAGTGCGAACATCACCGCTTCGATCGGATACGTAATCAACTGCTCGACTTCCTCGGCAGCAAGGCCATTGGCTTCCGTGTTGATCGTGACTTGCACATTCGTCACGTCCGGAAACGCGTCAAGATTGAGGCGCGGCAGGATCAGCACAGCAGCAACCAGCAAGCCGCCAAGCCCTAAGAGCACGAGCAAACGGCTCGTGATTGCATAGCGAACGATTGTGTCGAGCATGAGCGGGCCCTAGTGATTGTGCGGGTCGAAACCCGCCTTTGCGGCTTCCGCCATGACGAAGAACGCGCCTTGCGTAACGACCCGCGTCCCCGGTTGAACGCCTGACACGACCGTGCGCGCGCCCACCGTGTAGAGAACCTCGACTTCCTTCGGTTCGAGTTGCCCTTTCGCGTTCTCGACATAGATTGTCCAGTCACCATCCGGCCCTCGAACAATCGCGTCGGTCGGCAGCGACAGCACCTGTTCGGCCTTGCCGTAGAGCTCGACATCGACGAACAATCCGGGCTTCAGAAACCCGTCCGCGTTTGCGGCTTGAAGGCGGACGCCGACGGTACGGGTCGACTCATCGATTTGGTGCTGCACCTGAACCACGCGCGCGTCCAAACTCTTGTTGGCGATGTGGATTTTCGCGGCCTCGCCCGCGATCTCCGGCGCGATTAACGGACTCACGTGCGCCTCCACCCAAACGCTGGACGGATCGGTGACCACGAACAGTGTCTTCCCTGGCTCAACAACGGCGCCGAGCTGAATTTCGTCCGACACGATCGTGCCGGCCTGCGGCGCCACGATGTCGAATTGTCCCGGCGGATGATCGCTGCGGCCTTTGGCGGCGAGTGCATCGATTTGACTCGAAGCAAGGCCAAAGGTTTCGAGCTTTGCCCGCGTCTCGCGCCGCCGGGCTTCCGCCTCGTCGTACCGGCGCGCGGCGACGACATCGCGTCCCAGCTGCTGAACGCGCCTACTCTCCTGAACGGCCAGGATATAGGCCGATTGCGCTTCGGCCATTTCGGCGCTGAAGAGGCCGACGAGCGGCTGCCCCTTTATCACCTTGTAACCGAGTTTCGCTTTGCGCTCGGCGATGATCGCTTGATGCCGCGCGGTGATGGCGTTCGTGGCGAAGTCGTTTGTCCGGACCTCACCTGGCGCGCGAAACACCTTCGGCAACGGGCCGGGTTGAACCGGCTCCACAGCGATGCCCGCTTCCTTGCGTTGGGCAGGCGATAACTGGATCACCTTCGCTTCCGAGCCGTGGGCACCTTCTGCCTCGGCGGCACCTTCCTCATGACCCGCTTCGCCTTTGACGTGCTCTACCTCGGCTGCAGGCGGGGCAGATGTCGCATCGGCCAACTGCGACCACGCCAGCAAACCAATGGCGGCAACGCCCACGGCGATCCCGCCGACCAAATAGATCCTGTTCATTTCTTTTCTCCGAGCGTGGCCGGGAGGCCGTTGGTAACCGCGATCCAGTCGGCGAACGCGGCCCAAGCCGACCTTTCCACCTCAAGACCCCGGGAGGCTGCCGAAAGCGCCTCGCGCAATTGAACGAGATATTCCGTAGTCGTGAGTTCACGTGCGGCGAGCAGCCGACGCAGCTGATCGAACCGTGCGGCCACCGCCGTCGAACCTTGACCGCGCCAGCTTTGCAGATTGAGGAACGCCGACCGGTACACGGCATGGCTTGCCCGTAGGCGGGCCGCAGCGCCTTGAGCGGCGCGTCTAAGGTCGACCTCGCTTGCGGCCAAACCGAAATTGGCGGCGCGCGCCTCGGCCTCGCCCGAGTTAAGTACGGGGATCGGGATCGACAGGCTAAGCCTGTAAAGCTGTTGCCCATCCTCCTGACCGATCCCAACACTCAGCGTCGGGTCAGGGACTCTCGATCGCTGCGCAAAGTCGTAAGTGCCGCGTGCGCCACTCACGCGCGTTCTGGCGATCGCTACTTCAAGTGATTGATCACCGAGCCGCTCGATCTCGGTGTCGCTCAACTCTGGTGGTTCGGGAATCATTTCCGGTAGAGCGGGCACTTCACTGGATTCACATGCACAAAGCTGCGCGAGATCGAGTTGCGCATTCAAACGTTCGGATTCCGCCGCGCGACGTTCGCCCTCTGCCTCCAGTTGCGCCAGCTTCGCGATATCGACGTCCGGCTTGCCGACATCGCCAGCGCGAAAGCTGCGTTCCGAAACGTCCACGAATTGGCGCGCGGCGTCGGTCTGCGCCGCAGCGTTCTTTTCGCGCTCCAGCGCGACCGAAAGGCCCGCCATGGTCGAGATCAGCCGCCGTGCGACGTCGAGGCGCGTACGCTGCGCCTCAGCAGCGGCGCCCTCGGCCTCCGCAGCGCCGGTCCGCCCGCGCGCGTTAGATTTGCCGCTGACGTCAAGTGTCAGCGCTACCCCGACATCGTATTTCGACGGGCGGCGGTCGTCGTTCTTGAATTGCTCGAAACCGCCCTCGATCTCGGGATTGTAGAGTGGCGCCGACATCGCGTCGGCCGTAGCGCGCGCTTGCTCGCCGCGGGTATGCGCCGCCTGAACTTCGGCGTTGCGCTCCACCGAGCGATGCACAAAGGCCCACGTGGCCGTCATTGCTGGCGCAGACGCGCCCGCATTTATATCTTCCGCGTGCGCAGTCGCAACGCAGAAGGGTACGGCACACGCGAGCGCCGCAAACGTCAACCGAAACATGATTTCGCACTAACCGCTATTGTCTACCCATCGAACCCAAGCGCGCGCATGCGCGCGCGAACGCAGGGTTAGGCTAGGGGCGGCGGAACCGGCGGCGGGAGCGTGCGGCCGCTAAAGTCTTCGTGCGTAATCGCGACGCGGCTATCTTCGGCCGCAACATATTGGTGCTCTGACGCGAACGCAGGAACGAACGAATGCCCCGCGCATCCGCCGGGCATGTGATTGTGGTTGGAGTCGGAGCACGGCACATGCTGGCAGTGCCCACCATTCGCCGCGGCTGTCACGTCGGTGGCGCCTTGCGATACCGAGGCTTCGACGGCCGCCGTACCGCCGCTTGCACACGCCGCCTCGACCGGCGCGGCTGCGACGAGCAGCGCCATCAAGAAGGCGGCAACGGCAAGAACACTACGCATCGAACCCAGGGACAGGATATCTAGACGGTCAGTCACGAACGAAGCGAGCCTGAACGTCAAGTGTTAAAAGCATCCTAAGTGAACGCGGCAAACGGCAAAGCAGTAAAAATCGAGCCAACGCGCCTAAAGCCAACGCCTCACCCGCGCGCAATAGTTGCGGTAGGCCTCGCCGTGCATCGCCTGCAGATAGGTCTCTTCGCCCCGAATTTGTACTTCGAGGGCGATGTAAGTTGCCGCCAAAAGCGCGATTGTGACCGCGCTCGCCGACCACAGCGTCATGCCAAAAACGAACGCCAGCATCCCGAGAAAGATCGGATTGCGCGACATTGAGAATGGCCCGTTCGTTCGCAAGGGCGGTGCATCACCTTGCGGAATACCGATCCGCCATGAATTTCCCATGCCAAACTGAGCGTAACCCGTCCAGATCGTCGAGGTGCCCATAACCGAGATACTGACCCAGCGGGCACTATCGCTGGCCGTCCAGTCCGGGCGCCCCAGTCCCGCTTCAAGATGTGGCAAAATGGCGATTGCCGCAAAATAGGCGATCAGCCCAACGACGACGGCAGCAAAGACCGCGGCCACGAAGCGATGTATCGGATCGCGATGATCGATCACGTAGGCATTCACCCCGGCCGTCCGGTGCAGCCACATGCTCCGCACTGCTGTCAGAGCAACGAAAGCAAGTCCGAACGCGAGCGGCGTCATGTTGGATACGACAATGAATTGACCCATCGCACACCCCTTGGCTGACTCTGGAGTGGCTAGGCTACACGCTACAGTGACTATAGCTTCAAGTGCATAATAGTGAGGTCAATTCGACAAAAACCACGAACCTCTCACCATTCCAACAGTGACCAGACCTGAAGGTGCGCATGAACAGAAGGTAATGGCGACGACGGGACTCAACCGTTTGATCACCACTGCGTCTTCTACCGTGCTGCGATCGTCAGGCGTTTGAGTAATAATAGTGGATCAGCCTTAAGCGCTGTTGCGATCGCCAAGAATTCAACGACATCAATTCGGCGCTCGCCATTCTCGTATTTTGCGACAAACGATTGTGGCCGATCGAGTTTTGTAGCCACCTGAGCCTGTGTGAGACGAGCCGATTTGCGCGCCTCAGTCAGCAACTCCACAAGGTGTTCGTGCTGTTTGGATCGAAGTGATTTCCGCATGCCGCGCTGGCTGAGTGGCTGAATTGCGGCATGACAATTGATCCCGGAGCAGGATTATCCCAAAAGCGGATTTATGCGACAGACGGTGTGTATCGGCGCTATGGGCAGGATCGTCGCGGATCAAGTTCGTTCGAGCTTGCTTGACTGCCCTTCGAGAACGACGCCTGACCTCTCGCGTCAGAGCGGTCCGCTCTTGGCGCAACCAAGTTCCTTGTCAAACAGACCAGGCTCGTTTGACGCCAAGAATGCGGCGGGCCATTTCGCAACATCGAGCAACGCGCTCTCGATAGCCGCGCAGTGCTCTGGTTGGCCGATGAGCAAGAACACCGCGTGTGGCGTTGCCAACGCCCAGACGCGCGAACCCATGCAAATCCCCTTCAGGAGCGCGCATTTCTCTGAAACAAACACCGCCCGCTTCTGCCGCGAAAAGTGCTGATAGATCAGAATGGAACAGCCGGCCGCATAGGTCGCTGCGATCTCGTCCAGGAAGACAAACTTCGAAGAATCCTTGCGACCCTTCGGCTTTGATGACACCTCGATCCCGTTGTCGGGATCGAAGAACACAAGTTGCGAAGATCGAAGGCTGTGCAAACTATCTTGGAAGTACTTTATCCGCGGCCCGGCCGCATCGGGAACAACAGCATTCACGAACGTGGCGCCAACCAGAAGGCAGCTCCGCTCGATCGCCTGAAGCCTCTCGACCCCTCCCTCGCGCAATACGCTGTGTAGGAAGTCGAACAAGTGGGGATCGTAGTGATGCCAGCGCTTCGGGTCCTTCAAGTACCCGTTCTTGTTACCGTCCGCTCGCCCGTCCGGCGGCGTCAGCATCCAGCACACACCAATCGTTAGTGCACCAGCGCGCGCCAGCACGCGCAGCAGCGCGTATTTCCTGTAGTCGTTTTCGTCGCCGAAATACTGCTCCTTCATGATCGCCCCACCCCCGTGACGGCGGGACGATAGCTTCGTTTATCCTATATTGGGATATATCCTGTTTTGGGTTTTGAGAGCCAAAGGGTCGCTGTTGGCGCCCGGAACCGCGCGCACTTACGGATGTCGGAGGGCCGATCAGCGCCTTGTGCTGGCGTGGGCCTATGGATTTCCCCATAGCGCGCGCCGGTTTGAGCCCGAAGGCGCGAAGGCCGTTGATGCCAAAACGGGATAATCCCAAAA
>JBGAPZ010000016.1:0-69705 GCA_044220975.1 Micropepsaceae bacterium
AGACGGGTGCGAAACGGTTCTACAAGGACGTCGATGTTCGTGCAGAAGCTGCGGGTTTCGCGGTGCTGCTCGACGGGCGGGCAGTGAAGACGCCCGCGGGCGCCACGATGGTTGCACCGACGCGCGTTCTAGCCGATGCGATTGCTGCGGAATGGCGAGAGCAGGGCGAGATCCTCAAGCCCGAGAGCATGGTGCTCACCAAGGCGTTGAACACAGCCCTCGACCGGATCGCGGCGAGCCGCGCTACGATTGTCGAAGACTTGGCGAAGTATGCGGGCACGGATTTGCTTTGCTATCGCGCGGAGAGCCCGGCCGACCTGGTGCGGCGCCAGCGCGAAGCCTGGGATCGCTGGCTCGACTGGGCGGCCGCGCGGTTCGGTGCGCGCCTCGCCGTGACGGCCGGTATCGGCCACGTCACCCAGAACGCGGAGGTGCTTGAGCGTCTGCGTGCGGCGATCGATGCGCACGATAGCCACCGGCTTGTCGTGCTGTACTCGGGCGTCACGATCACGGGGTCGGCGGTGTTAGGTTTGGCGTTTGCGGCGGGTGCCATCTCAGCCGACGATGCGCTTGCTATCGCAGAAATCGACGCGGCCCATCAGGCCGAACTGTGGGGCCGCGATGCGGAGGCGGAGAAGGCGCGTGCGCACCGGCTGGCGGACCTCCGAGCCTCGGAAGCGTATCTGAAGTTGCTCGGCTGACCGCTGCCGCAGCGTCAGTTATGCGCAGTGGGCTGCGGGGCGGGGACTTTGTGCGGTTGCGCACCCCCCCAAACTGTGCAGATTTGCGCCAAGACTCAAGGCGTCCAGGGGCACGCATGCACGAGATCATCAAGGAGCTTGAACGCCGGCGCGCGGCCGCGCAAATGGGCGGCGGGGAAAAGCGCATCGAGGCGCAGCATGCTCGCGGCAAGCTGACGGCGCGGGAGCGGCTCGAGATCCTGCTGGATGAGGGGTCTTTCGAGGAGTTCGACACCTTCGTCGAACACCGCTCCACCGATTTCGGCATGGACCAGCAGCGGGTGCCGGGCGACGGCGTGGTCACGGGCTGGGGCACGGTCAACGGGAGGCTCGTTTACCTCTTCGTGAAGGACTTCACGGTGTTCGGCGGGTCGCTATCGGCCGCGCATGCGCAGAAGATCGTCAAGATCCAGGACATGGCACTTCGCAACGGCGCGCCCGTGATCGGCGTATTCGATGCGGGCGGCGCGCGCATCCAGGAGGGCGTCGATGCACTGGCCGGTTACGGCGAGGTGTTCGCGCGCAACGTGCTGTCGTCAGGCGTGATTCCGCAGATTTCGATCATCATGGGGCCGTGCGCAGGCGGAGACGTCTATTCGCCGGCGATGACGGATTTCATCTTCATGGTCCGCGATACGAGCTACATGTTCGTAACAGGGCCCGACGTCGTGAAGACGGTGACGAACGAAGTCGTATCGTCCGAGGAGTTGGGTGGCGCGAAGGTGCATACGACGAAGTCGTCGATCGCGGACGGCGCCTACGATAACGACATCGAATGCCTCATGCAGATGCGGCGGTTGATCGATTTCCTGCCGTCGTCGAACCGCGAACCGCCCCCCACCTGGCCGTCGTTCCAGGAGGTCGACAAAGACGACATCTCGTTGGACACCTTGATCCCGGCGAACCCAAACAAGCCCTACGACATGAAGGAGTTGATCCTGAAGGTCGCAGACGAGGGCGACTTTTTCGAGATCCAAGAAAACTTCGCGAAGAACATCATTACGGGGTTCGGGCGGGTCGAAGGTTCCACCGTCGGCTTCGTCGCGAACCAACCGATGGTGCTGGCGGGCGTTCTCGACAGCGACGCGAGCCGCAAGGCTGCGCGCTTCGTACGGTTTTGCGACTGCTTCAACATTCCATTGGTAACTTTCGTGGACGTGCCGGGGTTCTTACCGGGTACGGCGCAAGAATACGGCGGGCTGATCAAGCACGGTGCGAAGCTGCTCTTTGCTTTCACCGAGGCGACGGTGCCGAAGATCACTTGCATCACGCGCAAAGCCTTCGGCGGCGCCTACGACGTCATGGCGTCGAAACACATGCGCGCCGACATCAACTACGCGTGGCCGACGGCGCAAATCGCGGTGATGGGCGCGAAGGGCGCGGTCGAGATTATCTTCCGCGCCGACATCAACGATCCCGCAAAGATCGCTGAGCGCACGAAGGAGTATGAGGAACGCTTCCTCAATCCGTTCGTCGCGGCGCAGCGCGGTTACCTGGACGAAGTGATTATGCCCCATGGCACAAGACGGCGGATTGCGCGGGGCCTGCGCAGCTTGCGGAACAAGCGCGTAGAAATGCCGTGGAAGAAACACGACAACATTCCGTTGTGACGCCGCAGTAACGACGTTAGCGAGAGAACATCATGAAGCACACGATCATTCTTGCGTCCGCCGCGCTCGCACTTGCTGCTTGCGTCGACATGAACGCACCGGGCGCAACTCCTGCGCCGCAGCCGACGGTGGCGAAGATCACCGGCGCCGACTTTGCTTGGCGCACGAAGACGCTTTCGAGCGACCACTTTGAAGGTCGCGGGCCCGGGACCACGAAAGGCGAAGCCGCCGCGGACTGGATTGCCGATGAAATGAAGCGCATGGGGCTGAAGCCAGGCGCCAACGGTTCCTATTTCCAGGATGTGCCGGCGGCCTCGATCGCGCTCGATCCCACGCAGTCGTCGTTCGAGATCGTCGGGCCGGACGGTGCGAAGCAACTCAAAAGTGGCGATGAAGTCGCGTTCTGGTCGCCGCGTTTCGACAAGGCGGATCAGGCGGTTAAGAATTCCGATCTCGTTTTCGTCGGCTATGGCGTCAATGCGCCGGAAGAACGTTGGAACGATTTCAAGGGGATCGACGTCAAAGGCAAGACGATCGTGCTCATGATCAACGATCCCGGTTTCATCGTTGGCGACACGAGCATGTTCAAGGGCCGGGCGATGACCTACTACGGCCGATGGACCTACAAGTTCGAGGAGGCGGCTCGTCGCGGTGCGGCTGCCGTGATCATCATTCACGAGACTGAGCCTGCCGCGTACGGTTGGCAGGTGGTGCGAAACTCGAACACCGGCGCGAAGTACTACCTCGATCGGCCGAACGGCAACACGGACTACGCGGTCGTCCATTCGTGGATCACGACAGAGGCGGCGAAGACGTTGTTTGCGCGCGCCGGTCTCGACTACGACAAACTACGCCTGGCGGCGAACAAGCGCGGATTCCGCGCGGTGCCGATGAAGGGCCTCAAACTGAATGCGGTCACGCATTCGGCGGTTGCGCGGATGAAGACGCGCAATGTGATCGGCGTCGTGCCGGGAACGGCGAAACCGGGTGAGTATGTGCTTTACACGGCGCATTGGGACCATCTGGGCGTGAAGCAGGACGTGCCGGGTGCGGACAAGATTCACAACGGCGCAGTCGACAACGCAAGCGGCTCGGCGGCTGTGCTGGAAATGGCTGAGGCGTTTGCCGCGGCGCCGCCGAAGCGGTCGGTGATGTTCGGTTTCGTGACGCTGGAGGAGCAAGGGCTACTTGGCTCCGAATATCTGGCGAAGCATCCGCCGGTGCCCTTAAACAAGATTGTGGCGGGCATGAACTTCGACGGCGTGGGTCCGGCCGGACCGTCGCGCGATATGACGGTCGTCGGATCAGGCGCCTCGCAGCTTGAAGATCTGCTTGCGGCGGCTCTGAAGAAGCGCGGACGCGTAACGACGCCCGATCCGGAGCCGGAGAAGGGTTCGTTCTATCGCTCCGACCACATCAGCCTCGCGAAAGTCGGCGTTCCGATGCTTTATGCGGGGCAGGGCATCGACATGGTGGAAGGCGGGAAGTCCGCTGGTATGGCGTTGCGCGAAGACTATCGCTTGAAGCGCTATCACCAGCCGTCTGACGAATGGAGCGACGGTTGGGACCTGCGCGGACCGGTGGAGACGATGGAGGTCGCGTACGAGCTGGGGAACACAATCGCGAACTCCAGCGATTGGCCTACCTGGTATAAAGGCAACGAGTTCCGCGGCATCCGCATGAAGAGCATGCGGGCGAAGTAGATCTCTATGCTGGCTCGCCTCCTTTGGGTTTGGTCGGCGGTCGCCGTCCGTGGCAACGCGTACTCGATCTTCTTCGACGGCGGTGAACTGCCGCGATCGAGGACGTTCCTGGTTTGGCGCAAGGCGCTCTGGAGCAATTGATGTTCAAGAAGATCCTCATCGCAAACCGGGGCGAGATCGCCTGCCGCGTGATCAAGACGGCGCGGAAGATGGGCATCAAGACGGTTGCGGTCTATTCGGAAGCCGATGCGGCGGCGCTGCACGTCGACATGGCGGACGAGGCGGTGGCGATCGGGCCTGCGGCTTCGGCGCAATCGTATCTTTCGATCGAGAAGATCGTCGACGCGTGCAAGCGGACGAAGTCCGAGGCTGTCCATCCGGGTTATGGTTTCTTGTCGGAGCGCACGGCGTTTGCGGAGGCGTTGGCCAAGGCCAATATTGCGTTTATCGGCCCGAATGCGCACGCGATTTCGGCGATGGGCGACAAGATTGAATCGAAGAAGCTGGCGCAGAAGGCCAAGGTCTCGTGCGTTCCGGGTTTCATCGGCGAGATCCACGACCTGAAAGAGGCCGCACGCATTGCCGGCGAGATCGGCTATCCCGTGATGGTGAAAGCTTCCGCCGGTGGCGGCGGCAAGGGCTTGCGGATCGTCTTCAAGGAAGGCGAACTCGCGCAAGCAATCCAATCTTCGCAGAATGAGGCAAAGGCATCGTTCGGCGACGACCGGCTTTTCATCGAGAAGTACATCACCGATCCCAGGCATATCGAGATTCAGGTGCTGGGCGACAAGCACGGCAACATCATCCATCTGGGCGAGCGCGAATGTTCGATCCAACGCCGTCATCAGAAGGTCATCGAAGAAGCGCCGTCGCCCTTTTTGGACGAAAAGACGCGTGCAGCGATGGGAGCCCAGGCCGTGGCACTGGCCAAGGCCGTGCAGTACGAAAGTGCCGGCACCGTCGAGTTCATCGTCGACAAGGAGCGGAATTTCTACTTCCTTGAGATGAACACGCGTCTGCAGGTCGAGCACCCGGTGACGGAATTGGTGACGGGCCTCGATCTCGTCGAGCAGATGATCCGCGTTGCGGCGGGTGAAAAACTTGCGATCAAACAGGACGACGTGAAGCTGAAAGGTTGGGCGATCGAGAGCCGCATCTATGCCGAGGATCCTTATCGAAACTTTCTGCCGTCGACGGGCCGGCTGGTGCGCTATCGCCCTCCGGCTGAAGCCTCAGTGGTGGGCAAGACGATTCGCAACGACACCGGCGTATTCGAAGGTGGAGAGATTTCGATCTTCTACGATCCCATGATCGCCAAATTGTGCACGCATGCGGGCAGTCGCGAGGCGGCCATCGACCTGATGGGCGATGCGCTTGACCATTTTTCGATCGAGGGAATTGCGCACAACATTCCGTTCCTCCAGGCGGTGATGACGCATGACCGGTTTCGCGCAGGCAAGCTTTCGACGAATTTCATCGCGGAAGAATTCAAGGATGGATTCGACGGGGCGGAGCTGACTGCAGAACTCAAGGACCGCATGGCGTCGGCCGCCGTGTTCATGCAGCTCCGCGAAGAAGAGCGCCGGCGCAAGATTTCCGGTCAAGTGAACGGCGTCAGTGCGGTACCGCGCGATTGGACCGTCACGGTGAATACGGTGGACATTCTCTCGGTCAAAACAATGACCGAGGGGCGCGATGTGGTTGCGGTCAGGCTGGGCGATGGCAAGACCTCGCGTATGATCGAGGTCGAGAGTTCCTGGAAGCCCGGCGAATGCTCGTTCTCGGGTGAGGTAGGCGGTCTTGCCGTCGCGATGCAGGTCACGCGGCGCGGCGACGTTTTCCGGTTGGTGCATCGCGGCGCGCACGCGAGCATTAGCGTGCGCCGCCCACGGATCGCGACGCTTGCTCAACACATGTTGGTTAAGCCACCGGCGGATACGTCGAAGCTGCTCTTGTGTCCGATGCCGGGCCTCGTCGTTTCAATAGCGGCGCAAGTCGGGCAGGAAGTGAAGGCGGGCGAGCCTCTTGCGGTCGTCGAGGCGATGAAGATGGAAAACGTGCTGCGCGCGGAACGCGATGGCGTGATCAAGCGTGTGGCAGCGAAGCCCGGCGATAGTTTACCGGTCGATGCAGTCATCCTGGAATTCGTGTAAGTTACTTTTTCTTCGCTGGCTTTGCTGGCGTCGCCGGCGCTTCTTGAAGAAGAGCGGACTTGGCCCAGCCTTCGGCTGGGTTCCCTTTCGCGGGCTCCATCACGCGCACGTGAGTCCACTCGCCCTTGGTTTCGACCAACTGGATCTTGCTGTCGCGCGGCAGTTTGCCGACGATGTTGCCGAAAATCGACGGCGTGGCGCGCAACTTTGCATCCTTGGTCGCAGTACCGATGGCGAGTACCGGTGCCGGTGCAGCGACGGCCACGACCGGGGGCGTGGGTTGCGGCGCGGGCGGCGGGGCGACCATGTTCGAGATCGTCGGCCACAAGATGACGGCGACGATGCCAACGCACGCTGCGATCAATGCATCGCGGTACATGCGGTTCGGACGCGGGGGCGGCGCGTTGTCCTGGACGATCGTGTCGGTTGCCAAACTGGGGTCGCTGTCAGTGGGTAGCACGCCGCGATAATGCTCCAGCTCCGCTTCCCGGATGGCGAGCGCCGAGCGCAACGAGGCGACTTCATGCTGGAGCGGTGCTTCTTCTGTAGCGCGAATGCGCAGCTGCGCGAGGGCCGCTTCTGCCGCTTCCGCGCGCGCAGATGCAAGTGCAAGGTCGCGTACCGATTGCTTGGTCCACTCGGATTGCGCGGCGGCAAGGCGTGCGTTCTCGTCCGACCGGCGTTCGCGTGCGGCTTTGACGATGACGTCCTGCGCTTCCTTCTGCCAGCGGCGGTGCTCGTCTTCGGAGAGCTTGGCGGCGCGCGCGGCGGCGGCATCGCGAAGCGCGAGCTTTGCTTGGAGCGAGGCGAGCTTTTCGCGAAGGTCAGTCAGTTCGGCTTCGTCGACAGGCACGGCTGCGACAGCGGCCGGTTCGACGTGCGCCGATTTGACGGCGTTTTCCAGTTTCTCCTGCCACTCGGCATGGACGGCGGCCAGGCGCGCGGCTTCGGCGGCTTTCCAGTTTGCTTCTGCCGCCGTGCGGTCGGCGGCGGCGTCTTGAGCGGCCTTCGTACGCGCTTGTTCGCTCGCCGCTTGTGCGCGGGTGAGAGCTTCGTCGCGTTCGGCAACTGCTGCCTTAAGTTCGGCGACCTGGTTCAGGAGCTCGCGCTCGCCTGCGGTGCCTTTGGCGTGAAGCTCTTGAGCGCCGGCACGTGCGTCCGCCAAAGCCTTCGCGGACGCCTCGCGCCAGTGGGCTTCGGCGGCAGCCAAGCGTGCGGCTTCGCCGTCGCGCCAGTTGTTCTCGGCTTTTGCCAAAGCGGCCTCGGCGTCGCGCTTAGCAGCATCGGTAGCTGCGACTGCGCGCGCGAGTTCGGCCTCGCGCTCCAACAGTTTCGCTTGTACGTCGGTGAGTTTGGTGTGTGCGTCCTGAGCGGCGAGATCGCCCCGTTCGCGTGCAGCGGCGCCCGTTGCCCTTGCTTCTTTGAGTGCTGCATTGTGCTGATCGACGGCCGCCTGAAGGCCGTCTATTTTCTCTTGCAGCTCGCGGACCTTCGCGTCGTGCGCCTGGGCTTGAGCGGTTTCGATTTCGTGGAGCGCCTCGCCGAACTTGTCTTGCCATTGCTGTTGGATGGCTGCGAGGCGGACGTTTTCACTTTCGGTCCAGCCGGCTTCTGCTTTGGCCAGAGTTTGATGGAATTGGTTCGAGGCTTCGGTTGCGGCGGCGGCCAGGCGCTCAGCGAGCTCCGCATCGCGAGCTGCCAGCTTCTCTTTGGCGGCGTTCAACTCTTGGCGAAGGACGCTGAGTTCCGCGGCGTCGGCCGGCGAGAGCGTTGTCGTTGCAGGATTGGCCACGTTGGCGCCTACAACCTCGTCACCGGGTCTGACGGGAAGTTCAACCGTGGCCAATGTGGCCCCGTCCAACAGGCTGATTACGCGAACGCCAATCTTGAATTCCTGTTGCGCCTTTGCCGGCATCATTAGGGCAAGGTCGTCAAGTTCGTCGGAACCCAGCGACCACGTGTTGTCGTTGTTGCGCGTGCCGCGCGAGAGTCGTGTGCCTTGCGGTATTCGCTCGAGGCGCAACGATAGGCGTCCCACCCGCTTGCGGTGTGGCGCCAGCAACGGCGCGAGATTGAGCGCAACCGAATGCGTCGGCATTAGTTCGATTTGTGCTACCCGCGCCATGGCGCCCCAGCCCCAGAAAACCCTGGCGGACATTCTCGCGCGCGCGGGTTAAGTAAGTGCCCCTGCAGGCTTTGGAAACTGTAACGAAAGTTCTAATAAACATGAGCGAAATCACGATTTTCCGGCTCAAGATCAAGGGAGCAGTCCAGGGGGTCGGTTACCGGGATTGGGCGATTGCCGAGGCGAAAGCGCGCGGGCTCGACGGATGGGTGCGAAACCGTTCGGACGGCAGTGTCGAAGTGTTGATCGCCGGACCCGATGCCAAGGTCGAAGATATGCTCAAGGCATCGACGCAAGGCCCCGCCGCGGCGCAGGTGACGCAGGTCGATATTCATAAGGAAACGGAGATGCCGGAGCCCGGATTCGTGCGGCGCACGACGATGTGATTGGGGCTGACACGGGGGTACGCGGTCGCGTAGTTTGCGGCCTCACGCCATTCCCAAATCGGAGCCAGCCCCATGAAAGCCGCCGTCCTGCGCGAAGTGAAGAAGCCGCTCGTCATCGAAGATGTGCAGATCAACAAGCCCGGCCCGCATGAGGTTTTGATTCGCACCGTCGCAGCCGGCGTGTGCCACTCGGACCTGCATTTTGTGGATGGGCTCTACCCTTATCCGTTGCCTGCGGTACTGGGGCATGAGAGCGCCGGCGTCGTGGAGCAGATTGGGAGCGAGGTTCGCACCGTGAAGGTGGGCGACCACGTGATCACGTGCCTTTCGGCGTTTTGCGGCCATTGCGAGCACTGCCTGACCGGGCATATGTCGCGTTGCGTCAGCCCGGAGACGAAGCGCCAGAAGGGAGACGCACCTCGGCTCGCGAAGGACGCAGGCGCGATGAACCAGTTTTTGAATCTGTCGTCGTTTGCGGAACAGATGCTGATTCACGAGCATGCTTGCGTGAAGATTCGCAAGGACATGCCGCTCGATCGCGCGGCGCTGATCGGTTGCTCGGTAATGACGGGTGTGGGCGCCGTCATCCATACGTCGAACGTGCGTGCGGGTGAGACGGTTGTCGTCATTGGCTGCGGCGGCGTTGGTTTGGCTTGCATCAACGGTGCTGCGATTGCGGGTGCCGGGCGCATCATCGCCGTGGATATGCAGGGGTCAAAGCTGAACCTGGCGAAGCATTTCGGCGCAACAGACGTCGTGAACCCTAAAGACGGCGATCCCGTGAAGCAGGTGATCGAGATGACGTCGGGCGGCGTGCATCACTCGTTCGAGGCCATCGGTTTGAAGCAAACGGCCGAGCAGGCGTTTCGAATGCTGGGCCGGGGCGGCACGGCGAACATCATCGGTATGATCCCGGTCGGCGTGAACATCGAACTGCATGGTGCGGACTTTCTGGGCGAGAAGCGGATCCAGGGGTCGCTGATGGGTTCGAACCGCTTCCCGGTGGACATGCCGCGGCTCGTCGATTTCTACATGTCAGGCAAGCTCAAGCTCGATGAGATGATCTCGCGGCGGATCAAGCTTGAGCAAGTGAACGAAGGCTTCGACGAATTGAAGCGCGGAGAATTGGCGCGATCGGTGATCATGTTCGACGCCTAAGAAAAGCTCGACCAAAAGGGACTAAACCGATGCAGTTGGTGCGGCGTTCGTGTGCGCTTTTGTTTGCGCTGATTCTTAGCGCGTGCGCGCAAGTGGGCTCCGCCGCTCCAAGCTCTCCGCCAGGCGACTCTCGTCCCGACTATACATACTGGCCGCACGAGATCAGCGACATCGCACCTGATCCGGCTGTGCGCTTCGGCGTGCTGCCGAACGGCATGCGTTATGCGTTGATGCGTAACAACCAACCTGCGGGCACCATCTCGCTCAGGTTTCGTATCGCGTCAGGCGCTCTTCAGGAAACAGACGCGCAGCAAGGTCTTGCGCATTTCATGGAGCACATGGCGTTCAACGGTTCGAAGAACGTACCCGAAGGCGACTTCGTCAAGTTGCTGCAGCGTAAAGGCTTGGCATTCGGGGCCGATACGAACGCGTACACGTCGACGGAAGAAACCGTCTACCAACTGGAGTTGCCAAAGAATACTGCGGACCTCGTCGATACGGGGCTCATGCTCTTTCGCGAAATCGGGGACCGGTTGGCGCTCGATCCGGCGGCGATCGAGCGGGAGAAGGGCGTCGTGCTCTCCGAATTGCGCACGCGCAACTCGCCGGAGTACCGGGCTTACGTGGACCGCTGGCGGCTATCGTACGAAGGGCAGCGTCAGGCCTTGCGGCTGCCGATCGGCACGGCCGAGACGATCAAAGGTGCCACGCGCGAATTGCTAGTCGATTATTATTCGCGGTTCTACAGGCCGGAGCGCACAGTGTTGGTTGCGACGGGCGATTTCGATCCGGATGAGATCGAAGCGAAGATCAAAGTGAAGTTTTCGGATTGGAAGGCCGAAGCGGCTGATCCAGCCGATCCCGAGCAAGGCCCGATCAAGGAACGCGGCTTGACCGCCGTTTCGCATGTCGAGCCGAATTTGCCGGAGAGTTTGACGGTGACGTGGTTCCGTCCTGCGGACGAATCCACGGACACGGTCGCACTGCGCGCGCGGAACCTGCATCGGCGGGTTGCGCTCGCGGTGTTGAACAGACGGTTGACGCGGTTGGCGAGGGCAGACAACGCGCCGTTCGTGTCGGCCGGCGCGGGTTATGGCAATTCGCGCGGCATCTCGCAGACGATCGGCTTTTCGGTCTCGACGCGGCCTGGCCAATGGCAGCGCGGGCTGAACGCCGTGGAGCAGGAGTATCGGCGCGCGCTGCAGTACGGCTTCACCGCGAGCGAGGTGACGCGCGAAGTGAAGGAGTGGCGCGCTTCGCTTGAGGAAGCGGTTGCAACCCAATCGACGCGCGATACGAAGTCGCTGGCCGACCAATTGACGGGCTCGTTCGACGAGCGCTCGGTCTTTTCGGCGCCGGTCGATCAACTCGCGCGATTCGAAAAGATAGCGCCCAGCGTAACGCCAGAGTCCGCGCTCGCCGGTTTGCGCGATGTTGCGGGGGGACAAGGGCCGGTGATCTTTCTGTCGTCCAGCCAGCCCGTTGTCGGCGGGGACGCCGCGATCGCTACGGCGTACGCCGAAAGCGAGAAAGCGACTGTCGCACTCGCCGCAAAGGACGACGCGAAGACGTTCCCGTATGTGGCGTTCGGCACCCCTGGCGCTGTCGCCGAGCGGCGCGAGATTGCCGATGTCGGTGCGACGGCAGTGCGCTTCGCGAACGGCGTAATGTTGAACGTAAAATCGACGACATTCGAGAAGGACACGGTCTATGTGACTGTGCGATTTGCGGGCGGCTACGTTCAGTTGCCGAAGAGCAAGATCGGGCTAGCGCTGGCGCTGCCGTTCGGATTCAGCGAGGGCGGTTTAAAGCAGCTCACCGCAGATGAACTTGATGAGGCTCTGGCGGGTCGGATTGTGTCGAATTCGCTGACGATCGACGAAGAGTCGTTCGAGCTGTCGGGTGGCACGAACGGACGCGACTTGTTGCTGCAACTGCAGCTGCTTGCGGCGTTTACGACCGATCCGGCCTACCGCAGCGGCGGGCTGGGCCGATTGCAAGCGGCGGCAGAGAATTTTCTGAAGCAATACTCGTCGGGTCCAAGCCGCGTGTTGGAGCGCGAGACCGGGGCTCTGTTGCGCTCTGGCGATGCGCGCTGGCGGTTCCCGGACATCGCCGACGTCAGAGCTTTGAAGATGAGCGACGTCGAAGACGTGCTGAAGCCGGTACTGTCGTCCGCACCGATTGAGATCACCGTCGTGGGCGATGCGCAGGCCGACGATGTGATCCAGGCTGTGGCGGCGACATTCGGTGCGCTGCCGCCGCGCGGGGCGAAGCGGATCGATCCGGCGAGTGCGCGCGATGTGAAGTTTCCGGCGAATACCAAAGCGTTGCGCTTCACGCATGCAGGGCGGCCGGATCAAGCAGCCGCGTTTGTCGCGTGGTCCGCGCCGGACTTCTACTCGAGTCCGCGGCGCGCGCGTGCGACGGCGATCTTGCGCGAATTGATGGAAGTCCGCCTGACGGAGGAGTTCCGCGAGGCGCAGGGCGCGACCTATTCGCCATCCGTCCGATCTTGGAACTCGGGCGCTTTGCCGGACTTCGGCTACATTGCCGCATCGGCCGAGACGCCACCGGATTTGGTCGCGGCGTTCTACAAGACGGTCGACAAGATCGTACTGGAACTTCGGTCGGGCACGTTCAGCGACGACGTGCTGGAGCGCGCGAGGGAGCCACTAGAGAAGTCGGTTGAGACCGACCGGCTCTCGAATGGCTTTTGGCTCAGTGCGCTTGAAGATATCCAGAGCGAGCCTCGGGCACTGGACGTGATCCGCACGCAACTCAGCGATCTGCAGAGCATCACGAAGGACGAGGTCGCGGCGGTCGCGATGCAATACCTAGGCACCAGGCGGCTTGAAGTTCGGGTGTTCCCAGAGAGGCAGAAGTAGTTTGCCTGCGAGCGCTGCAACCTGTAGGGGAAATGTGCGCCATTGGGTGCGAGGAGTACTCTGGCGCCTGGGCAGCTTTACGGGCCTACGGTGGGCGCGCCATAGTCCGGCCGCGTGTGGCGAGTCAGGAGTAATACGGCCTAAATGTTCAGGTTCTTGAATTGGTCGCTGACCTGGTGGAACGGCAGCACGCTCGGCACATGGATCTACACGAAACGCAACGGCAGCTTCGTGGGCGAGGATGTGCTTGGGAATACGTACTATCAAACCCGCGACGGTATCCGTCGCTGGGTGATGTACAAAAATGTCGCTGAGGCGTCACTGGTGCCCGCTGAGTGGCACGGCTGGTTGCATCACACGGTGGACGAGCCGCCGACGATTGCGCCGCCAAAAGTGAAGCCCTGGGAGAAGGAACATCTGCCGAATTTGACCGGCACGGCGGCGGCGTATCGTCCGCCCGGAAGTTTGCTCGGCAGCGGTCAGCGTGCGCCTGCAACGGGCGACTACGAAGCCTGGCAGCCGGAGTAGGGGAGCCAACATGCAGAATGGATTTGTAGAGACACTCTTGGGTGCCGCGGTCGTCGCGGTCGCGGTATTCTTTTTCTACTACGGCTGGAGCGCGACGGGCGCGGGAACCGTTGAGGGTTACGAGGTGCTTGCCCGCTTTGACCGCGTCGACGGCGTTGCCGTGGGGACCGACGTTCGGATGGCCGGGATCAAGATCGGCTCAGTGACGTCGCAAGAACTCGACCAGAAGTCCTATCGCGCACTGCTGAAGATGAACATCAAGCAGGGCATTGCGTTGCCGGAGGATTCTTCGGTGAAGGTCGCGAGCGAAGGTTTGCTCGGTGGAACGTACCTGTCGGTGTCGCCCGGCGGCAGCGACGACATGCTGAAGCCCGGCGCCGAGTTTGCGACGACGCAAGGCTCCATCGATTTGCTCGGTCTTGCCCTTCAGTCGATGATGGGTGGCGGGGACAAGAAGGAAACGCCGCCGGCGACATCGGCAGCGCCTGCTCCTGCTACGCCACAATAACGGCGCTTTGTTAGGTTGAGTTTGAGCCCATGAATCGTTCCTTCTCGTTGTTCGTGCCATCCATCGCGCTGCTAACGGGTCTCGCGCTTGCGCAAGACACGGCGCCGCCCGTCGACACGCCGATCGCGGTTCCAGCCCAGCCGGCCCCACCGCCGCCGGCCGATCCAACCGAATCGATGCCGCTGCCGCCGGTCGAAATGCCATCTGGCGAACCAATTGTGACGCCGCCACCACCGCCGCCGGAGGTCATCACGCCAGCGCCACCGTCTAGCGCAGCACCGATTGCCAGTGGCGTGATCTTGGGCGGTCTCGACAAGGTTGCGGCGCGTACGGCGCGCCTTGAAGTGAATATGAATACGCCCGTCTTCTACAACACGCTGATTGTGACGGTGCGCGCGTGCAAAACACGGCCACCGGAGGAGCCACCGGAGTCGGCCGCGTTCTTGGAAATTCAAGATCGCAAGCCCGATGGAACGATCCAGAAGATCTTCTCAGGTTGGATGTTTGCATCGAGCCCAGCGCTGAACGCGCTGGAGCATCCGGTCTATGACGTTTGGGTCGTCAGCTGCAAAACCGCACCTACTCAGCCGGCCGCGCCCGCACCGCCCAATACGTAGAAATTCGCTTTCGCATCAACCGCCTTCGCGAGCAGTTCTTTGTAACGTGCGCGCGGGATTTCGGTCGCGCCGAACTGCTTCAGGTGTTCGGTAATGAACTGCGTATCGAGCAGCAAATAGCCGCCCGCTTTCAGGCGTTCTGCGAGGTGGACAAGGGCGATCTTGCTGGCGTTTGTTTCGCGGCTGAACATGCTCTCGCCGAAGAACGCAGCGCCTATCGAGACACCATAGAGGCCGCCCGCGAGCGCCGTGTCGTTCCAGACCTCAACGCTGTGCGCGAAACCCTTAGCCTGCAAGTTGGCGTAGGAGCGCTCGATCAGCGGGTTGATCCACGTGTTCGTGCGGTTCGCTGCTGCGGTGGCGCAGCCCTGCATCACTTGTGCGAAGGCGGCGTCGACGGTGATGCGAAACGTGTTGGCACGCATCGTGCGCACGAGGCGCTTTGGAATGTGGAATGCGTCGAGCGGCAGAATGCCTCTCAGCGGCGGGTCGACCCAGAAGACCTCGTCGTCGTCGCGCGCTTCGGCCATCGGAAACCGACCGGCACGATAAGCGGCGAGCAGCGTTCGTTCTGGGATAATGGTGGCCGGTCCGCGCTCTGGAACCATCGGGGCGCCTTCAGCCGGCTTTGCGCTTTAAGAAATTTTCGAGCCAGTGAATGGAATAGTCGCCGTTGACGATGTCAGGCTCGGTCACCAAGGATTGGAACAACGGGATCGTCGTTTCGACACCGTCAATCACGAACTCAGACAACGAGCGGCGAAGCCGCATCAGGCATTCGTTGCGGTTGCGCCCGTGCACGATCAGCTTGCCGATCAAGCTGTCGTAATACGGTGGGATTTTGTAGCCGGAATAGGCTGCGGAATCGACGCGCACGCCGAGGCCGCCGGGGACGTGGAAGTCCTTGATCAAGCCCGGTGAGGGACGGAACGTCAGCGGGTTTTCTGCGTTGATGCGGCATTCAATGGCGTGCCCAGAGAACGTGACGTCCGACTGGTCGAAGCCGATGGAGCCGCCGTGAGCGACGCGCACCTGTTCGCGTACGAGGTCGAGTCCGGTGATCATTTCGGTCACGGGGTGTTCGACCTGAAGGCGCGTATTCATTTCGATGAAGTAGAATTCGCCGTTCTCGTAAAGAAACTCGATCGTGCCGACCCCGAGGTAGCCCAGCTTCGTGAGTGCGTCGGTGACGACTTTGCCGATCTTGTCGCGTGCTTCGGCGTTGAGCGCAGGCGAGCCTGCTTCTTCCCAGACCTTTTGATGACGCCGCTGCAGCGAGCAATCGCGCTCACCCAAGTGAATGACTTTGCCGTGGCTGTCGGCAAGGACTTGCACTTCGATGTGGCGCGGGAGTTGCAAATATTTCTCGAGATAAACGGCATCGTCGCCGAACGCCGCCTTTGCTTCGGAACGCGCTGTTGCGAGCGCAAGCGACAGTTCAGCTTCGCTCTTGGCGACCTTCATGCCGCGACCACCGCCGCCTGCCGCCGCTTTGACGAGGACTGGATAGCCGATCGCGGCTGCAATGCGTTTTGCGTCGGCGTCGTTCGTGATGCCGCCGTCGGAGCCCGGCACCACCGGAATGCCGAGGCGCTTGACGGCCTTCTTCGCTTCGATCTTGTCGCCCATCAGGCGGATGTGGTCGGGCTTCGGGCCGATGAAGACGATGCCGTGTTCGCCGACGATTTCCGCAAAGCGCGCGTTCTCGGATAGGAAGCCGTAGCCCGGATGCACGGCTTGTGCGCCTGTGACTTCACACGCGGTCACGATCGCCGGGATGTTCAGATAGCTGTCGCGGGCGGGAGGCGGGCCAACGCAAACGCTCTCATCAGCCATACGCACATGCATGGCGTTTGCGTCCGCGGTCGAGTGGATGGCCACCGTCTTGATGCCCATTTCGTGACACGCGCGGTTCACGCGCATCGCGATTTCGCCGCGGTTAGCAATGAGAACTTTGTCGAACATCGAGCCGCTACTCGACAATCATCAGCGGTTCGCCGAATTCGACCGGTTGCCCGTCGCTGATGATGATTTGGGTTACGCGGCCTGCACGCGGCGAAGGGATTTGGTTCATCGTCTTCATGGCTTCGATGATCAGAAGCGTCTGACCTTCGGTCACCATGTCGCCGATTTTGACGAACGGGTTGGCGCCGGGTGTCGGTGCGACATAGGCGGTGCCCACCATCGGCGAGGCGACAAGACCCGGATGGCCGGATATGTCGGTCGGCCTTACAGAGGCGGCTGGAGATGCTGCCGGTGCGTGGGCTGCAGGGCCCGCGGAGACGGCGTGCGCGACCATTTGAATGTTACGCGCGACCCGCAGGCGCAGGCCCGCCTTTTCGATCTCGATTTCACTGAGACCCGTTTCCTCGAGGATCGCCGCCAAGTCGCGGATCATCTTTCCTTCGAGCGGATCGGGCTTTTCTTCTTTGCTCATCCTTGGGCTTTCTTAGGCGTCGTTAGGGCTGCGAGCGCGTCGACCGCCAAGGAATAGCCTTGAGCGCCGATACCGCAAATGGTTCCGGTGACGACGGGTGACACGAAAGACGTATGGCGAAACGGCTCGCGGCGATAGGGGTTGGAGATATGAACCTCGATCACGGGAATTGCGACGGATTTCAAGGCGTCGTGGATTGCGACCGAGGTGTGCGTGTAGGCGCCGGCGTTCAAGATGACGCCAGAGGCGGTCTTGCTGGCTTCCTGAAGCCAATCGACTATGTCGCCTTCGTGGTTCGACTGACGGAAGTCGATCGTGAAGCCCGCTTGGGTCGCCCTGGCACGCACCTGGGCCTCGATGTCGGCCAAGGTTGCGGGACCGTAGACCTCGGGCTCGCGCTGGCCCAGGAGGTTCAGGTTGGGGCCATTTAGGACGAAAAGTGGCTTGGCCATCTTGTCAGGGACCGGCGTCCGTGGTGAGGAATTGCGCCGCCGTTATAGCCACTCCCCCGAGGGGGCGAAAGGCACCAGATGACGGGTGGTTAGTGGGGGCTCGACGCGCTATCTCATTGACGACGCAACCGGAATTGGACAGCGGGAATCGGCCCTCTTATGCGTATTCAGGTCAACGGTCAGGATCACGATCTTCCTGGTCCTACGACGCTCGCCGGGCTGGTTGAGCGGCTTGGGCTAGATGCGCGCAAGATCGCGATCGAACGCAATCTGGAGATCGTGCCCCGGTCGACCTATGGGGACACGGCTCTCACCGAAGGAGACAAGCTTGAGATCGTCAATTTCGTTGGGGGCGGCTGAGGGATGACTGGACAAAGCGATACCTGGACGGTTGCTGGTCGGACGTTCCGCTCGCGTCTGATCATCGGGACGGGCAAGTACAAAGACTATGCCGAGAACGCGGCGGCGTTGG
The DNA here is from genome assembly GCA_044220975.1 of Micropepsaceae bacterium. Taxonomy (GTDB): domain Bacteria; phylum Pseudomonadota; class Alphaproteobacteria; order Micropepsales; family Micropepsaceae; genus SZUA-430. The sequence goes on from JBGAPZ010000016.1 coordinate 17,778, forward strand.
AGGCATCGGGTGCGGAGATCGTGACCGTGGCGCTGCGGCGCGTAAACGTCAACGATGCGGGAGTCCCAAGCTCGTCGATTTCATCGATCCGAAGAAGTTCGTCTATCTGCCGAACACGGCCGGTTGCTACACGGCCGAAGAAGCGATGCGCACGCTGCGCCTCGCGCGCGAGGCCGGCGGTTGGTCACTGGTGAAGCTTGAGGTGCTCGGCGATCGCAAGACGCTTTATCCCGACATGATCGAGACGCTGCGCGCGACGGAGATATTGGCCAAGGACGACTTCCAGGTGATGGTCTATTGCAGCGACGATCCGTTGATGTGCAAGCGCCTCGAAGACGCTGGCGCCGCCGCTATCGCTCGCCGCGCCTATCGGGTCCGGCCTGGGAATACAGAACCCGATCAACATTCGCTTGATCATTGAGGCCGCGAAAGTGCCGGTGCTGGTCGATGCCGGCGTCGGCACGGCGTCGGATGCCGCGGTCGCGATGGAGCTTGGCTGCGACGGCGTCTTGATGAACACAGCGATCGCGGAGGCCAAGAACCCGATCATGATGGCTCGCGCGATGAAGCTCGCGGTGGAATCCGGACGGCTAGCCTATCTTGCGGGGCGGATGAAGAAGAAGACCTACGCCGATCCGTCGTCGCCGCTGGCGGGATTGATCTAGGTCTGCTTTGCTTTGCGGGCCGCAGCGACCGCCTTTTTCAATTCGTCGAGCGTCTGCGCACCCGTTGATGGCTCATCGTCGATGAAGAAGGTCGGCGTCGCATCGATACCGATGGAGCGCGCCAGCTCCTGCGTTCGAGACCAGCCGTTTCTCGACGCGTGGATTCTTCAGGTCTTCTTTCAGGCGCTCGACATCGATCCCGTCTTCTTGGCGATCGCGAAAATGCGTCCTGCTGAGGTCTTCTGCGCCCATGAAGGCCAGATGGACGTCCCAATATTTGCCCTGCGCCGCGGACGCGATGGCCGCCTGTGCCGCCATTTCGGACTCGGGCGACAGGATCGGAACTCCTTTAAAATCAGGTTTGATGTTTCCGTCCTGCTTCAGCAGGTCCGTGACGTTCTTCTTCACCTTGCGGCAGTACGGGCAGCGATAGTCGAAGAACTCGACGATTGTGACGTCGCCCTTCGGGTTGCCGGCAATCAGCGGATTCGGCTCATTGAAGATTTCCGATTTGTGGGACTTTGCCTTGCCGCGCATTGCGCGACGTAGTTGACCTTCTTTTGCTCTTCATCCGGTCGACCGCTTCAAAGATAACCTCGGATTCTCGATCAGATAGTTCTTCACGATCTTCTCGACATCCGGACTTGGTCATGGCGACTTCGGGCACGTCGCGCCGCCGAACACGCCGACCAGGCGTAACGCCGCGAATACGGCAACGACCATCACGGCGCGCCGACGGCGAGCAGATCGAGGGGAGTTTTTTGGTTGTTCATGCGGTGGTTGTTTAGCGTTCGCGTTGTGCGGCTTCGGCCTGCGCGATGGCGAGAATGTCGTTCGCGCGTTGCCAGTCGTTGGTGCCTTCTTTCAGCTTGGCCAGCGCTCGTTGGGCAAACGTCGCAGCCTGCCCATAACCCTGCAACGCAAAGTACCGTTCAGCGGTAGCAAGAGCCGCCATCGCATCGTTGCCGGTCTCGCCATAAGCGAGCGACAGATAGAACCAGGCCATGCCGTTGTCCGGCTCGCTCTTTAGCGCTGCTTTCAGGTGCTTCTTTGCTTCGGGAATGAGGCTCCGTCGTCGGATGCCGCAAGCAGCGCCGCACCGAGGCTCGCCTGGATCAGCGGTTCGTTCGGCGCCAACTCGGCGGCTTTGCGATAGGCAGGAAGTCGGTCCTTTCGCGCGGCTCGATTCAACGTAAATTTGTCCCTTTAATTCCCAGTAGTAGGCGTAGGCGGGCCTTTCCGCGATCAGACTGTCGATCTCGGGAAGCGCGCGATCCAAATCCGCTGCGCGAAGTAGGCGGCTGCGGCGCGCATAGCGTGCGGGCGCCGAGTGATCGGACGCCGGATAGCGGCGGAGCACGACTTCCGGTGTTTCGATGAAGCCGCGCAGCTTTGCGCGCATGAGTTCGTAGTCGGCGAGGTCGGCGGCGGAGTCTTTCTTGTCTTTAAACGCGGACTCGTCGACGAGATTTTGCATCGCGGAGATGCGATCGCGCGAGAGCGGATGCGAGCGGATGAACGGATCTTGGCGATAACCGCTCAGCGCTTCTTGATCGGCGAAGCGGTCGAAGACCATCATCATGCCGCGGGGCGATTGACCGGTTGCGTTCATGAACTTCATACCGGCCTGGTCGGCAGCGGATTCTTGGGTTCGGCTATATGCCAGCACCTCGCGTTGGGCGACGGACTGCGAGCCGATCAAAAGCGCCATGCCGAGATCGGGAACGCCTGCCGCAATCGCTGCCACGCCGGCAAGCATGCCGACGAGCATCGGAATCTCGGCTTTGGCATATGCTTCGGGTCCGCGCGCCAGATGGCCCCCGGTGATGTGGCCGGTTTCGTGCGCGATCACGCCCTTGAGCTCATTGGGCGTGTCGACCGTCATGATCATGCCGGTATGGATGAAAACGTTCTGACCGCCGGACACGAACGCGTTCAATGAAGGATCGTTGACGATCATGACTTTGACGGCTTTTTCATCAAGGCCGGCCGCCTTAAAAATGGGGTCGCTATAACCGCGCAGAATCCGCTCGATCTCCGCGTCACGGATGCCGGCACGTGCCCAGGCAGCCTCAACCTGCGTGGCCATCAGGGCAACGGCCGCGACAAAGCCGAAGCAGCCTTGCGAACGGTGTTAGGCTCAAACGCTGGGTGGTCACGATCACTGTCTCCTACGCGACAAGGCTGCCGCGCGCCGAACCCTGCACACGGCGGTTCGGGCGCCCCCACCGCCTGAGCGCGGGCGACGGTAAGGATGTGCCGATGCCCCGTCAATCAGATGCTTGTCACGACGCCGTCATGAGGGCATTGATTTCTCGGGCAATTCCAACTCTAGGCTGCATGATGAACGGCGCCTGTACCGAAATTAAGGCAGTTTGAGCGCCGTGAAACCATCCAAGCGCAGCGAAGTCGACGCGTTCCTGGCGATGGACGTCCTGGATCGCGCCAACACGTCGCAAGGGCGGGGCGGACCGTATTCCACCTGGAGGCCGGTCAGCCATCGACCCCGGCACCAAAGCTGCGCTCCTGGCGGCTGTGTCGAAGAGCTTGGCGCCATGCGCTTGGCCTGCAGAAAGCGCTGGGGCGGCCCGTCCTCAGTCAGCGCCTCGCGCAACACTATCGCGAAACTCACCGCGTCGAGGTCGCGCCCGAGCGCATCGTCATCACCACCAGATCATCCGCGACTTCGTTCTCGCGTACATGTCCCTGTTCGATCAGGGGCAGACGCTTGCTATGGCGAACCCGGGGTATCCCGCCTACCGCAATATCGCCCACGCGACGGGTCTTCCGGCCGCACTTCATCGAATGTCGTGAGGCGAACACTTTCGCCTGAGCGCTGATGCGATTGCGCAGCACCCGGCATCGATGGTGTCTTGATTGCAAGCCCCGCCAATCCCAGCGGCACCGTCATCGGCACCGACGAACTCAAGGGAATCGTCGACATTTGCACGAAACACCGGGTGAAGTTGATCTCCGACGAAATTTATCACGGCATCACCTATGGGCCGCGCGCTCAAACGGCGCTTGCGTTCTCCGACGATGTGGTCGTGATCAACAGTTTTTCGAAATACTTCTCGATGACGGGTTGGCGGATCGGCTGGATGGTCGTGCCGAAGCTTTGGTTCGGCCGATCGAGCGGTTGACCCAGAATTTCTACATTTCGCCGGCGACGATCTCGCAGACGGCCGCATTGGCCGCGCTTGATGCGAACGAAGAATTGGACGGCCATGTGCGTACGTATGCGCGCAATCGCGAGCGGTTGCTGAAGGCGCTCGGTGAGGCGGGGTTCGGTACGATCGCGCCTGCGGACGGGGCGTTCTACGTATACGCGAACGTGTCGCCGTTCAGGTTGGACGCGACGGCGTTCACGAAAGCGCTTTTGGACGAGACGGGTGTTGCGGCAACGCCGGGTAACGATTTCGACCCCGTCGAAGGCGATCGTTGGGTGCGGTTCTCTTACGCGGGCAGCGCGAACGAAGTCGATCGCGCTGCCGATGCGTTGCGGACGTGGTGCGCGAAACGGCGTCAGCTGCCGATGCGCTTGTTCCACCAGCCTTTGCGTTCGGGCTTCGGCTCGCCGTTGGGCGGGGTTGCCTCTTCCGGCTTTGCGCCAAATCCAAACAGAGACGCGATGGACGGGCGTTCTGCTTTCGCTTCCGGGGCGACTTCGGCGACGGGCTCCGCTTTGGGCGGTGGCGGCGCTGAGCGCGGCTGTTCGTAGGGCGCCGGGCGTTCGCCCCGGCGGGTGTCGAACCCACCGGTCGCGGGCCAATCCGGTGCGTTCAATGCTTCCGCAGGCGTCGGAAGATGGCCGATGGGGGAGGGCGCGGAGCTGTGCTGTTGCGGCACGAATTCGCCACTACCGTCTTCAGGACGACGACCTCTGCGGCCACGACGGCCACGACGGCGACGGCGGCGTTGACCTTCGCCGGCTTCACCTGACGCGGCTGCTGGTTGGGTGCCGGGTTCGTTGTCGCCCTCCGGTCCGTCAGCGTCGTCGCCTTCGTCGTCGTTGACGTCGGAAGTCGATTCTGTGCGTTCGACGAACGGTGAGGCTTCAGCTTGCGCGGGTTGCGGCCGATCGCCAGGACCGCGCTCACGATCGCGACCTCTGCCGCGACGCCGGCGGCGCCTGCGCGGGCCGTCACCTTCGCCGTGCGCGTGCGCTCTTTCGGCCTGCGGAGCCACTTCGCGCACGTCGCCGGTCTCGACATCAGGCGCTTCCTCGCCTTCTTCGTCGTCGTCGTCGTCATCATGGACGTCGTCGTTCGCTTCGAGCTCGCTTTCGACGGTGACGGCGTCGGCGGCGGCAGCCTTGCGCGGCTCAAACGGCACACTAGCGCCGCGTTCGATTTCGTAAGTCGACGCCGCAAGCGAGGCTTTGGATTCGACGTAGACATACACGCCGTGCCGGTCCTCGTCGACGTCAGTTGGGCGCGCTTGTGATTGAGAATGTAGAGCGCAATCTCCGGCGGGATGCGCAGTGATCGCCAACAGCTTCTCGCGCTGACAATACTCCTCGACCGCGCGCAGAACGCGCAGCGCCATGGAGCCCACCGAACGGATGACCCCGCGGCCTTCGCAGTGCGGGCACGAAATCGTCGCCCCTTCGATCATGCCGGCGCGCAGACGTTGGCGCGACATTTCCAGCAGACCGAACGGCGAGATCCGGCCGAGCTGAATGCGCGCGCGATCGTGGCGGAGGCAATCCTTCAACCGCTTTTCGACGGCCCGGTTGTTGCGGTGCTCTTCCATGTCGATGAAGTCGATCACGACGAGGCCCGCGAGGTCGCGCAACCGGAGTTGGCGCGCGATTTCTTCGGCTGCTTCCAAATTCGTCTTGAGCGCGGTGTCCTCGATGTGATGCTCGCGCGTCGATTTGCCGGAATTCACATCGACCGCGACCAGCGCTTCGGTCTGGTTGATGACAATGTAACCGCCCGAGCGCAGCCGCACGATGGGATTGAACATGCTGTCGAGTGCCGCTTCCACGCCGTAGCGCTGAAACAGCGGCACGTGATCGTGATAGTGCTTCACCGAGTCCGCATGGCTCGGCATCAGCATGTTCATGAAGCTGTGCGCTTCGTCGAAGCCTTGTTTGCCTTCGACGAAGACTTCTTCCACGTCCTTCGAATAGAGGTCGCGGATGGTGCGTTTGATGAGGTTGCCTTCCTCGTAGACGACGGTCGGCGCGGTCGACTTTAGCGTCAAGTCGCGTACGGCGTCCCATTGGCGGATCAGGTACTCGAAGTCGCGCTGAATCTCTTGCTTTGTCCGGTTCGCGCCGGCCGTGCGGATGATCACGCCCATGCCTTCCGGAACCTCGGGTTCGCCGGCCACTTCCTTCAGTTTGCGGCGGTCGGCCATGTTGGAGATTTTGCGGGAGATGCCGCCGCCGCGATCCGTGTTCGGCATCAGCACGCAATAGCGCCCGGCGAGCGAGAGATAGGTCGTGAGCGCCGCGCCTTTGTTGCCGCGCTCTTCCTTGACGACTTGAACGAGTAGGACTTGGCGGCGTTTGATGACTTCTTGGATCTTGTAGCGGCGCATCGAGCGGTGGTCACGCCGGGGCAGTTCCTCCATCGCGTCATCGGACGACTCGGCCTCGTGCGCCGCCTCGGCTGCTTCAAGGGCGTAATCTCGTGGTTCGTCATGTGTTTCCTGCTCAGCGCTATTCTGCTGGTCGAGCGGCTCACGATGTCGTGGTCGCCCAAGTCCTTCGCGTCGCCCGGTGCATCGCCTTCCGTTTCCGGATCGTGCACCCAGACGTCTTCGCCCGTTTCGACTTCGACGATTTCTCCGTCGCCATTCGCCGTTGCCGTTCGGACGGCGATGTCGTCAAGTCGGCGTGCAATTGGACGGAAGAGTTTTCCTCGCCGCCGGGCGCGTGTCCATATCTGGGAACTGTCGTTGCCGCCTGAGCGACGGCTTCGCTCGTCATCTTCATCGTCATCGTGGCGGCGCGCAGCGCGTGTCGCGGCCAAAAGCGCTTGGCGATCCGCTGTCGGAATTTGGTAGTAGTCGGGATGGATTTCCGAAAACGCCAAGAACCCGTGCCGGTTGCCGCCGTACTCGACGAAGCACGCCTGCAACGACGGTTCGACCCGCGTTACCTTGGCTAGGTAGATGTTTCCTTTGAGGGGCCGGCGCGAAGCCGACTCGTAGTCGAATTCCTCAACCCTGTTTCCATCAAGTATGACGACGCGTGTTTCTTCCGGGTGGCTCGCGTCCACCAGCATTTTCTTGGACATTAAAAAATTCTCCGGAACCCGCGCGCTGCGGCCGCGCCTGTGCACTGCGCCTGGACCGATGCCCGCGCACGCCGAATTCCAATTGGTTGGATGTTACAGATGAGCCCGTCGCAACCACGGTAGTCACCGGGCGCGGAACAATTTTCCGCTCCCGAGCCGTGTACGAAGTGGCGAAAAACGTCATGGGAAATTCGACCCCTCCGCCGCCGATTCACCGGAAACGACCAGCGATATTGGCGTTCCGCGACCATCTGTGGGTGCCGTAAGCACATGCGGGCGCGAGCCGCCACACCGATCTCCGGACGCACCGCTCGCGATTCGAGTCCGGTCTGCCAAGCGGTTCAGGGTTCTTGTAGACGCCTTGGTCCCAGTCGCAACCGCTGACGCAGCGCAGTTTTCTGCCGTTGGTTTGCGCCCCATGGCGAAGGCCGCCATGAAAGGCATATCGTAGCCGATTCTTGGCTAACGGGTCGTCAACTGGGTTGAGCGACGATCTGGGAACGAACTTGGGGAATGACCCGGACGCACCGAAGGTTGTTGGGACCCTCGAACCGCTTCGACCGCTCATTCTGACCTTGGTCTGATGTTGACGTGGTCGGGTGCGGCCTTTGCCGCGCCGCAAACGCTGGTCACGGACGCCCGCATCGGCAAGCACGACGACCACACGCGTTTCGTCTTAGACGTTTCGCAGAAGGTCGATTTCAACGTTTTTACGCTCGCAGACCCTTACAGGGTCGTCGTCGACTTTCCGGAAGTGGGTTGGCGCCTCGATACGGCGGCGGCGAAAAGTGCCGTCGACTGGCTAATGAAGGGCTATCGCTACGGTCTCTACCGCCCTGGCCGGTCGCGTCTGGTTGTCGACCTCAGCGGTCCGGCGACGCTTGCGAACAAGTTCCTCCTTCCGCCGGAGGGGCAGCGCCAGTACCGGTTGGTGCTTGATCTCGTGCCGACCGATCGCGCGACTTATCTGAAGTCGGCCGGCTGGCCAGCGACGGCGAGGGCGCTTCGCCCCCCACTTGAAGATCCGGCCATCGATCCGGCAGAATCCAAAACCGCGCAATGTGCAGCGCGTGATCGTCATCGATGCGGGCCATGGCGGTGTCGATCCTGGGGCGACCGGGGTGACGGAACCTTTGAGAAAGACCTCGTCCTGAGCTTGGCCAAGGAAGTCCGCAGGGCATTGGAAAACACCGGCAAGTACAAAGTTGTGATGACACGCGACACTGACATCTTTCTGTCGCTCAAAGCGCGTGTAGCGGTCGGCAGGCGGGCGAGGGCGGATCTCTTTGTGTCGATCCATGCCGATTCGGCGCCAGGTTCCGAAGCGCGCGGTGCGTCGGTCTATACGCTGTCAGAAAAAGCCTCGGACAAAGAGGCTGAGGCGTTGGCGGCCGAGAACCAGTCCGACGTGATCGCCGGCGTAGACCTGACGAATGAGTCGGATATCGTTACCAGCATCTTGATTGACCTGGCGCAGCGGGAAACCAAGAACAGCTCGGTAAAATTCGCCCAGGCGCTCGTGCCTGAGTTGCAGCATGTTAACAATGTCACAGCGAAGAAGCCATCGTTTTGCCGGATTTATGGTCTTGAAGGCGCCCGACGTGCCTTCGGTTCTGATCGAGGTTGGCTATCTTTCCAGTGTCCACGATGAGTCGGAGATGAAGACCCGTCGTTGGCGCGCGACATGGCGTCTGCGATTGGGAATGCGATCGGACGCGCACTTCAAGCCGGCCCGGCAAGAGCATAAGGCCGATTTAGAACGGTAAGTGGGTGGGGGTGAAATGTACGAAAATTGCTGGAAAACGCGGCATTTTGTGCGCGCCTTACGGGATTTTTCGCCTGGCGAAACCCGTCACCGTGATATAACGGCCGCAAGCGCGGTTTAGGCGCGGGATCGTTCAACACATGTATCGTTTTATCGCGTACACGCTTGGCGGGATCGCGGTTCTGATGATCTCGGTTTTCGCCGGGGTCGCACTGTACTTGTACAAGCTCAGTCAGGACCTTCCCGACTATAAAAGGCTCGCAAATTATCAGCCGCCGATCACGACGCGCGTCTACGCGAACGACGGCGCGCTGATCGCTGAGTACGCGCGGAGCGGCGCTTGTTCGTGCCGATCGACTCGATACCGCGCCGCGTCATCGACGCGTTTCTGTCGGCCGAAGACAAAGACTTCTATTCACATCCCGGTGTCGACTTGAACGGCGTTACGCGCGCCGTCGTCTCGAACGTGCAGAACTACATGTCGGGCGCCGGCCGCCGGCCTGAAGGCGCTTCGACGATCACGCAGCAGGTTGCGAAGAACTTCCTCTTGTCCAGCGAGCCAACGCTGGAGCGCAAGATCAAGGAATGGATGCTCGCGTTCCGCCTTGAGGACGCTTACAGCAAAGACAAGATTCTGGAGCTCTACCTCAACGAAATCTTCTTGGGATCAGGCTCCTACGGCGTGGCTGCTGCAGCGTACAATTACTTCGATAAGTCACTGGATCAGCTGACGGTTGCCGAGACCGCGTATCTGGCGGGCTTGCCGAAGGCGCCGAGCAACTATCACCCTGTGCGCAACTACCGCAAAGCGATCGAACGCCGGAACTGGGTAATCGAGCGCATGGCCGAGAACCAGTTCATCAGCGCCGAGGACTCGCAGAAAGCCGTGTCCGAGGATTTGATTCCGCATTTCCGCCCCGCGGGCGCGCAATCTGCGGAAGCGCAATTCTTTGCGGAAGAAATCAGGCGGTGGATTCAGCAGAACTACGGCGACGCGTCGCTTTATGACGGCGGTCTCGCGGTTCGCTCCACGTTCGATCCGAAGCTGCAGCGCTACGGCGTGATGGCGTTGCGCAAGGGCCTTGTCGGTTACGACCGGCGCCACGGTTGGCGCGGTCCGGTATCGCGTGTCGATCTGGCGACGGATTGGAAGAAGACGCTGAAGGACATGCCGTCGTTGGTCGACGTGACCGAATGGCGGCTTGCGGCCGTGACGGGTTATGGTGCGAACGAGGCTGTGCGTATTGGATTTGCAGATGGCACCGAGGGACGCATACCGCTCGCCGAAATGAAGTGGGCGCGCAAGTTCGTCACCGACGAACGAATGGGCGCCGAGCCGAAAAAGGCATCCGAGGTCGTGACTCCTGGCGACGTGATCTACGTCGAGGCCCTCCCGAAGGCCGTCGACGGCAGCACGAACGACACCTATGCGCTGCGCCAGGTGCCGAAGGTCAACGGCGGCTTGTTGGCGATGGATCCGCACACGGGCCGCGTTCTCGCGCTGGTCGGTGGGTTTAGCTACTACGGCAGCGAGTTCGACCGCGCTTGGCAGGCGATGCGGCAGACGGGTTCGTCGTTCAAGCCGATCGTCTACGCTGCGGCGCTCGACATGGGTTACACGCCCTCAAGCATCGTGCTCGACGTGCCGTTCGTGGCGAGCCAGGGGCAGGGTTTGCCGATGTGGAGACCTGAGAACTACGGGATGAGCTACGCGGGTCCATCGACGCTGCGTGAAGGTCTCGAGAAGTCGCGCAACTTGATGACCGTTCGGATCGCCGCCGATATTGGTATGGAAAAGGTTGTCGAATACGCACGCAAGTTCGGTACGTCCGACAACATGTTGCCGGTGCTTGCGAACGCGCTTGGTTCAACGGAATCAACGCTTGTGCGCATGACGACGGCCTATTCGATGTTCGTGAATGGCGGTAAGCGCATCTATCCGGCGCTGGTCGATCGTCTTGGCAGGACCGCACGGCAAGACGATCTATCGCCACGACAAGCGTGTCTGCGAAGGCTGCAACAACGACGCTTGGGCGAACCAGGAAGAGCCGCTGATTTCGAACGACGCCGAAAACGTGATCGACACGCGCACCGCCTATCAAATCGTGCACATGCTGGAAGGCGTGGTCGAGCGCGGCACGGCGATGGTCGTGAAAGAGGTCGGTGTGCCGCTCGCCGGCAAGACGGGTACGACGAACGACTATAAGGACGCTTGGTTCGTAGGCTTTTCGCCGAATATGACCGTTGGCGTGTATATCGGTTTCGACCAGCCCTCCACGTTGGGCAAGGGCGAGACCGGCGGTACGAACTGCGCGCCGATCTTCAAAGAATTCATGAAGGAAGCCGTCGGCAAGCTGCCGCCAGTTCCGTTCCGCGTGCCGCCGGGCATTCGCTTGGTGCGCGTCGATCTGCACTCGGGTCAGCCATCGAGTGTCGGCACCGTGCTTGAAGCGTTTAAGGCTGGTACGGAGCCTGGCAGCGGTTATCACGCCCGCGGTGACCGGTTCGGGTCGGGCCTCGGCGTTGCGGCCGACGACGGGTCGTCGACGGACTCGTCGGATGATACCGCCCCCAGCCAGAACAACGGCGACTGGGGCCTTTATTGAAACACGCTTGAGATTTTTTCGGGCGCGACGATATAAGTCGCGCCCTTCGAATTTGTGCGGACACGACAGACATGCGTGCAGAAATGCAGACCATCGCCGAGCAGATTCAGCAGTCGCTGGCGCTGCTGAGGAGGCATCTTTGACCCGGACGCCGCACGCCGCCGCCTGGACGAACTGAACGCGAAAGCGGAAGACCCGAAATTCTGGAATGATTCCGCGAACGCGCAAAAGCTTATGCGCGAGCGGAACAAGATCGAGAAAGCGCTGGGCGACTACATCGCGCTTGAGACCACGCTTCGCGATACGTCCGAGATGATCGACCTTGCTGCGGGCGAAGGCGACGCGGCACTCGTGCGCGAGTCCGAAGATGCCTTGCGGGCGCTTGCGGCACGGGCGGCGGAACTCGAGATGCAGTCGCTGTTTTCGGGCGAGGCCGACAGCAACGATTGCTACATCGAAATCCACGCGGGAGCGGGTGGCACTGAGAGCCAGGATTGGGCCTCGATGCTGTTTCGCATGTATACGCGCTGGGCGGAGCGACATGGATACAAAGTCGACTTCATAGAAGAGAGCGCCGGTGAAGAAGCCGGCATCAAGTCCGCAACGATTCTGGTCAAAGGCGAGAACGCGTTCGGTTGGGCCAAGACCGAGTCGGGCGTGCACCGGCTGGTGCGTATTTCGCCGTTTGATTCGAACGCGCGCCGACATACGAGCTTTGCCAGCGTGTGGGTTTATCCCGTTGTGGACGACACCATTGAGGTCGATGTGCAGGACAAGGATCTGCGTATCGATACCTATCGGGCGAGCGGTGCTGGCGGGCAGCACGTGAACAAGACAGAAAGCGCGATCCGGATTACGCACATACCCTCGGGGATCGTGGTGTCGTGCCAGAATGATCGGTCGCAGCACAAAAACAGGGCTACTGCCTTCGCGATGCTGCGGTCGCGGCTTTACGAGTTGGAGCTTGAAAAGCGGGAGGCGGCGGCGAGTGCGCTCAATGCGACGAAGTCGGAGATTGGTTGGGGGCACCAGATCCGGTCTTACGTGCTGCAGCCGTATCAGCTGGTAAAGGACTTGCGCACGGGGGCACAGAGCTACAGCCCGCAGGACGTGTTGGACGGCGAGCTTGACCCGTTCATGCAGGCATCGCTCGCCCAACGCTTAAAGGGCGGCGCTGATGCACCGCCCATTGAAGACTTGGACTAGGAATTTAGACCGGCTTATTGGCCGGACTTGATCGCGCCGAGCAAGCTGCCTGTACTGGTCGTGCGGGTCGTCGAACCCGGACGGCCAAAGATACCAGCTGCAGGTTGTACCGGTTGGGACTGCGTTCCTAGATCGCGTTTTGCGTCGAACGTGGCGCGAGGTTCCGGCTTGCCGGCGACTTCGGCGAGCGGGTCAGCGCAGTGGCGGCAGCTGCCTTCGAAGAATGCGCCGATCTCGACCGCGAGAGATTCGTGTAGGATCGTGCCTTCCATGTGACACGTACCGGACAGGTGAACTTTGCGCGCGCGGACGATGCCCTGGACGCGACCGCGGATCGTGCACTCCTCAGCGACGATCTCGCCTTCGAAGTTTGCTTTCTCGCCGATGGTGACGGAGCCTGAGCGAATGTCGCCGTCGACACGCCCATCGATCTGAATATCGCCCGTCGACGTGAGCGTTCCGATGACCACTAAGTCATTGGAAATAATTGACGGCGCCGCTCTTCCCATGCCCTTGCGTCCCGTCGGAACGGGAAGATGATCCATGGGCGTATTTGAGCCGCCCTTGCCGCTACCCTTTGAAAACATTTCGCCCCGCATCGAAGAATTTGGTCGGATCGCGGACGACATCGTTGAACCAAATCTCGTAGTGAAGATGTGGTCCGGTGCTCCGCCCGCTGGAGCCCATCGTAGCTATTTTCTGACGGAATGCCACCTGATCCCCGGCCTTCACGAAGGCGCTTTGGAGGTGGCCATACCGGGTGCGAATCCCGCGCCCATGGTCGATTTCAACCATCAAGCCATAGGGTCCGCGCCGTTCTGCGGCGATAACCCTGCCTGGCGCGGTCGCCAGGATCGAGGTGCCGAATTCGCCCGCCATGTCGGCACCGGAATGAAAAGCGACGCGGCCGGTGAACGGATCGACGCGGTAACCGAAACCGCTGGTTGAACGGTATTGTCCGTGGTGGACGGGGGTCACCAGAGGGATGCGCGAGACTGCAACGGTCAACGCATCAAGGCGGCCATAAGACTCTGCGATATCCGCAAATTGACGGTCGAACTCATCAGTCACCCCGTCGATCTTCGCTGCACGCACTTCGGCGATCAGCGGGCCACCACGGCCGGTGAAGGCGCGGACACCAACTTGCTGGGCTACCTGATCGACATTCAGGCCGGTCATCTGGACGATGCGGGCATACCGGTCGATCTGGACGCCGGCGCCGTCGCGGAGTTCACCCAGCAGCGCGAGCTGTTGTTTCTTGACCGTGTTTAGGCGGTCTTCGAGTGCCGCGATCCGTTGGACTACGTAATTCTTGCCCAGCGCGCTCTTGCCGGGGATGCCGCCGCCAGCCGGTTGGCGGACGGCGCTGGCTACGACGGCAATCGTAGAATCGGCGATCGTGTCGCTGCCGCGGCTTTGACGAACGGCGGGCTCGGCCTCGGCGAGTTGAACGACGAGCGTGTTCGACCCGTCGGGGCTTTCGGGACGCGTATAGCTTGGGCCCATGTAGGCGCCCATGTCGGCGACCTGGCGGCGTACGTCGCGCACGCTCTTGTCCATCGCCTGCTTTTGCATCAACAGGGCGGTCAACTGGCGGTGCTTGGATTCAAGGTCGCGGGTGGCGTTCTGGAAGCGCTCTTCGGCGAGCACGAGGAGGCCGTTCAGTTCGTCGTAGGCCAACTGCATTTGCGAGACGCGGCCTTCGTAGGCGGCCTGCATACTGGCGTAGCGCTGATCTTTGGTGGCGATAATCTGTTCTTTGAAGATCACGACCACTGACGAGTAGGCGACCCAAACCAGGATGAACAGCGTCGCCACCGCAACGGTCATTTGGAAGGCGGGCGTGAACTCGAAGAACTGAACCGAACCGCGGCTGCGGAGGTAGAACTGGCGATGTGGGAACAACCGGTGCGAGAGCGCCGCGAAACGGGACATCCGACAACCTCAACTTATGCAATGCTGGAAGGTGTCCGTAGGTGGATAAGTCCGCCTACAGCTCGCGCCCCCAGCCAACTCGGGAAGCCTCAGTAATTGTTACGGATTTGCAGCTTTTCGCCAAGCTGTAGAAATCGCTCAAACCTTACAACTTTTTTAGGAATGCGCTCACAGCGACTTGACTGCGGACAATACCTCTTCCACGTGTCCGGGGACGCGCACTTTCCGCCAGATTTTGGCCAGTTTTCCCTTGCTATCGATGAGGAAGGTGGAGCGGTCGATTCCCATGTACTTGCGGCCGTACATGCTTTTTTCGACCCACGAGCCATATGATTCTATGACTTTGCCTTCCGGATCGGAGGCAAGGATCAGCGAAAGGTCGTGCTTTTTCTTGAACTTGTCGTGGGAGGCGACCGTGTCTTTCGATACGCCAATAACCGCCGCTCCGGCCTTCTTGAAAGCGCTCGCGGCGGCGCTGAAACCTACGGCCTCGGTCGTGCAGCCGGGCGTGTCGTCCTTAGGGTAAAAATAGAGGACGGTGGGTTTGCCAACGAAATCTTTGAGGGACACCTTCTTGCTGCCGTCGGTTTCAAGCGTGAAGGCTGGTGCCTTGTCGCCCTCTGCGAGTGACTTTGCCATGGGGCTCATCCCGTTTTTTGTTGGTCGGCTTTGAAGCAGTTTTCCATAC
This sequence comes from Micropepsaceae bacterium, assembly GCA_044220975.1. Taxonomy (GTDB): domain Bacteria; phylum Pseudomonadota; class Alphaproteobacteria; order Micropepsales; family Micropepsaceae; genus SZUA-430. Next base: position 32,894 of record JBGAPZ010000016.1, read on the forward strand.
CGAAACCAAGCCTTAGCTGGCATTGTCAGGTGGGCGGGCGACTGAGCGTGGTAGGTTGCGCTGCTTGCCTGGGCCTCGAGCTTCAGGCTGTTGGCCCATGTCCGTAGCGAGGGTTGGTTTGATCAGCCGTCGCGCAAAGATCGCCTCGCTTGTCCGCCGCGGTCGGGCTGGGCGTTGTCGTGCTGGGCGTGGGACTGTTCGCACTGGCGGCTGAACAGCGGCGGCTCAGTGCCGATCGGTTTGTTCGATGCCGCGCATCGAAAGCGGCCATCAACGACAATCGAACAGGCGGTGGATCTGGGCGACGACGCGGTCGTTCAGCGGAACGAAGGTCGCGCTTACTTTCGTTCGACAACGTTGAGGCCCCAGCGACCGGAACAGCAGCGTCGTCGCACGTGCCACGGTGGCGTGCACTTTCCGCGCCTGCGCTGCGAATGGCGAAATCGCGCCGATGAACGTCGAGATCGTCGAGATGCAAGCGCACCGATCGTTCGGCGCAAGGACAACGGATTTCAACAGCCTTCAAGTCAACGACACGACGTCGCGCGGGTGAGCGAAGAAGACATAAAGCCCGGCATGACGCCAGGCCGCTGTGCAGGCGATGCTGAATCCCAAGCCGGACGATGCGTTGTCGCGCTATCTGACGCGCTTTGCGATCATCGACGCAAAGCTCACGTTGTTCGACGAGGAAACGAAGTCCTATTGGACCGCCGACAAGGCTTCGCTCGCGTTCGATCGCAAGTCGGGCGGCGTCGTGGTGTCGGTGAATGCGCCGGTCAAGCTGCCTGACAAATCGACTTGGTTGTTTACGGCGGCCGGGCGCTACACGAACGGGAGCGAGCACGTGTCGCTTGAAGCCGCGTTCAAGCCGGTGCGGCTTAGCTTGCTTGCGGCCAGCGGTACCGGGCTCAAGGCGCTCGCAGGGTTCAACATCCCGGTGCAGGGCAATGCGACGTGCGATCTTGCGATCGCTGGAACGCTGGGCCGTTGCAAGCTTTGGCTGAATGCGGGCGCAGGCGAGCTCAAACTACCGGCGCTGAAGCACGATCCAATTCACTTGAAGAGTGGGGCGCTGACCGTCGAGCTCGATTTTCCTTCGAAGCGCTATTCGATTGAAGAGATGACGTGGGTGGGCAACACCATCCGCGGCAAGGTGACCGGTGACGGTGCCTTCGCGTTCGCGAACGATGGTGCGTTGCAATCGCTAAGCGCAGATTGGACGGCGGAGGACATCACGATCGATGCGCCGAATGTGTTCGACGGCGGGCTTGCGCTTGAGATGATGAAGTTTCGCGGCACCTTCGACGCGCCGCGCAAGCATCTGGCGATCGACGAAATTCATGCGACCAAGGGCGAGTTCGACCTTTCGCTCGCCGGCGAGCTGCAGGACAACCCGGTTTCGCGCGGCGTCGTGCTGAATGGCGGATTCAAAAACCTGACGGTCGAAGGGCCTGAAGCGTTTGTGAAGCGGCGGGTGCGGCGCCGGGTGCGCTGATTGGGTCATTACGAACGCCCATGAGGTTTGATCCGCAACGCCACCGTTGCCGTGAACATCGCGCCGGGTGCGATCGTCGACGAGAAGATTCCCGACGAGATGTTGAACGTCGTCATGTCGCTGGAGGGCGTGAAGGCTACCTATCTGGAAGGGTTGCCGGACCTGACGAATGCAGGGGAACCACGACCGCGTTCGGCGATACGTTCAAGATGGATCTTACGGGCGGCAACATCGGCCGGTTGATGTTGTCCAACGGTTCGGTCGTGATCCCCGAGCTGCATAAGCGCGGAACGGTGGGCACGATTGCCGGCACGGTGACGGGCCCAACGAACGAACTCTTGGCCGTGATCGACAAGCCGCGGCTTGGCTATCCGTCGCGGTACGGCATCAAGCCGGCGGAGGCAGGCGGCACGTCGAACGTGAAGTTCACGTTCGCTATCCCGATGTTGAAGGATCTGAACGCGGACAATGTCGGCATCGATGTCGATGGCGACTTCAAAGACGTGAAGCTGCCGGTGAACGAACAGCTGAGGCTGACCGGCGGCGTCTTCAATGTGAAGCTCACCGGAAAAGGTATGAAGGCGCACGGTGCGGTGCAAGTGAACACGGCGCCCATGGGCTTCACCTGGACGGAAGACTTCACCGGGACCGCACCGATCGGCACGCGCATCGACGTCACGTCGACGTTGAACAGTGCTGGCGGCGGCACTCGGGTTTCGGCATGGACGGCTACATCCAGGGCGAAGCCGCGCTCGTTGCGACGTTCTCGGGCCGCGGCGGTAAGTTTCAGAAGGCCACAATCGATGCCGACCTCACGGGCGCGCGTTTGGCCGCGCCTGAGCTTGGATGGGCCAAGCCCGAGGATGCGAACGCAAGCCTCAAAGCCGATATCGTGTTTCGAACCGACAAAACGATCGAGATTGCCAATATCAATGCGACCGGTCCCGGTCTGAAAGCGATGGGGCGGCTGGTTATTGGCGGCGGCAAAGTGCGCGAGGCGGAGTTCAAAAAGCTGCAATTGGGCCCGCGCAATGATTTTACACTGACCTATCGCGACGATGATGTGGCCGGGCTCATCTTCAATGCGAAGGGCCGCGTGATCGATGCGGGCGGCTTCCTCGAGTCCAACGAGGATGACGAGCCGAAGGCTGGCGCGAAGGCTGAACGTCGGCGGCCGATCTCAATCAAAGCAGACCTCGACCTTGCATATCTTCAGGGCGACGTTTGGTTCACCGGGTTGAAGTTCGAATATGGCAGTGACGGCGAGCGGCTGACCGCATTTAAGGCCGACGCGTCGGCGGATGCCGCGAACGTGCGCGGCGAGATGATCCGAGGTTCTGAGAACTCGCGGAAGATCAAACTGCAGACGGCGGACGCCGGGCGCTTGCTTCGCGCGGTCACGGGGTTTCGCAGCGTGATCGGCGGCGATCTTTCGCTGATCGTCGACCTTTCGCCGATGCCCGGTCCAGGCCAATCGCCCGCTGCGGCGCCATCGCAGTACGACGGTGTGCTGAAGATCGAGAAATTCAAAATCGTGAACCAGCCGTTCGTGGCGCGGTTGCTGGCGGGCCGGTTCGTTCACCGGATTGGACGACTTGATGCGCGGTGGCAGGGGAATTACGTTCTCGAAGCTGGAGCAGGTGTTCCAGGGCCGCGGCGACCTCATTACGCTGACGAGCGGCCGGGCCGCCGGTCCCGCTATCGGGTTGACGGCGCAAGGCACGATCAACCGTGGGAGCAGCCGCATCGACCTGAACGGAACGATCGTACCGCTTTACGGTCTCAACAGTGTGTTCGGCGATGTCCCGCTGATCGGCGACATTTTGGGTTCGCGAGACGGCGAAGGAATCTTTGGCGTGACGTATGGCGTCTCGGGGCCGGTGGACGAGCTTCGCATTGCTGTGAACCCGATCTCGATGCTGGCGCCGGGCTTTTTGCGCAAGATCTTTCAGATGGGGCCGACGCCGCAAGCCGCGGCACCCATGGCGGCGCCGCAGTCCAAGCCGGACGCGCAGCAGCAGAAAACCCCAGCCGCGCAGGACGTCAAGACGAACTAAACCGGTTTCAGGAGGACGTGCTTCTTCTTGCCGAGTGAAAGTTTGATCACGCCTTCCCGCAGCAGTGCGTCGTTCAGCACAAGCTTTTCATCCGCCACCGCGTCGTCGTTGACGCGCAGGCCGCCGCCCGCGATCTGACGACGTGCGTCGCCGTTCGATGAGGTTAGACTAGCGCGCGTGAATGCGGCCAAGACGCTGATACCTGCTGCGAGTTCGGCACGCGGAATGTCAACAGTCGGCAAATTCGCCGAAAGGCCTGCACCTTCGAATGTCTGGCGCGAGGTTTCTGCGGCGCGTTCGGCTTCGGCGCGGCCGTGGCACAGCGCGGTTGCCTCGTTCGCCAGAGTCTTCTTGGCGTCGTTCAGTTCGGCGCCTTTCAGCGCTTCGAGGCGCGCGATCTCATCCAACGGCATATCGGTGAACACGCGCAGGAAGCGGCCGACATCGGCGTCTTCAACGTTGCGCCAGTATTGCCAGTAGTCATAGGAGCTCAACATGTCGGCCGAAAGCCACACAGCGCCTGCAGCCGTCTTACCCATCTTCGCGCCGGACGACGTGGTGATGAGCGGCGATGTCAATCCGAACAGTTCGACATTGTCGGTGCGGCGAGCGAGGTCGATCCCTGAAACGATATTGCCCCATTGGTCGGAGCCGCCCATCTGCAGACGGCATTTGTGACGACGGAACAACTCAACGAAATCGTAGGACTGCATGATCATGTAGTTGAATTCGAGAAACGTCAGCGGCTGCTCTCGGTCGAGGCGCAGCTTCACGCTGTCCATCGTGATCATACGGTTGATCGTAAAGTGGCGGCCGACTTCGCGCAAAAACGAAATGTAGGCGAGCGTGTCGAGCCAATCTGCGTTGTCGACCATGATCGCGTCGGTCGGACCGTCGCCGAAGGTCAAGAAGCGGCGATAGATTTCCTTGTGGCGCTCTTTGTTAGCTTCGATCTGCGCGTCAGTCAGAAGCTGGCGCGTCTCGTCCTTGCCGGAAGGGTCGCCGACCTTGGTCGTACCGCCGCCGACGAGCACGATCGGCTTGTGACCGCCGCGCTGCAGAACGCGCAAGCGCATGATCTGCGTTAGGTTGCCGATGTGGAGGCTCGGCGCGGTGCAGTCGAAACCGATATAAGCTGCGACGCGTTCCTTCGTCATCAATGCATCGAGGCCTTCCTCGTTCGTGCATTGGTGCAGGTGTCCGCGCGCGGCGAACTCGTTCATGAAGGCGGAGCGAAACGCGCTCATGGTCTATAAGTGCCTTGGTTCGGATTCGTGAAGGGCGGCTGTGTAACACGAAATGGTTCGCGTTCTGAAGGCGATCGGGTTGATGAGCGGGACGTCGATGGATGGTATCGACGCGGCCATATTGGATACTGACGGCGAGCGCGTCGCCGCGTACGGGCCAACGCACTTTGAACCTTATGCACCCGAAATGCGGGCGAAGCTGCAAGCTGGTATGGAATTGGCCGTCACGTTGTCGACCGCCGGACCGCTGCCCGCCAAACTCGCCGACTTGGAGCGCGAATTGACGCAGGCGCATGCACGAGCGGTTACTGCGCTGCTTGGTTCTGCGGGGCTTCGCGCGAGCCAGATCGACGTCATCGGCTTTCATGGCCAAGCGCTCGCGCATCGGCCGGAGCGGCGGGCGACTCTGCAAATCGGTTCGGGTCCGATGCTTGCGGTCGCGACTGAGATCGATGTTGTGAACGACTTTCGCAGTGCTGACGTTCGTGCTGGCGGGCAGGGCGCGCCCTTGGTGCCGATCTATCATGCAGCGTTGGCAGCGGATCGTACGCCGGTTGCGGTGATTAACATAGGCGGCGTCGCGAACGTCACGTTCGTCGGTGCCAAAGGCGAACTGATTGCGTTCGATACGGGCCCGGGTAACGCGCCGCTCGACGATTGGGCGCTTAAGTACACGGGCAAACCTGTCGATCATGGCGGGGCGTTGGCCGCAAAGGGGCGCGTGAACGAGGCGGTGGTCGCGCATTTACTCGATCACGAGTTCTTCGCGCGACGCTCGCCGAAGTCGCTCGACCGGATGGCGTTTTCGCTAGACATAGCACGCAACCTTAGTGCCGAAGACGGTGCCGCGACGCTCACCGCCCTAACGGCGCGCGCGATTGCGAAAGCGCGCGAGCATTTTCCCGAAGCGCCGTGCGAGTGGGTCGTCTGCGGCGGCGGGCGTCACAATCCAGTGCTGATGCGCGAATTGCGCGCTGCGCTCAAGGGATCGCGTGTGGTCACGGCCGAGGATGTGGGTTGGCGCGGCGATTTCATCGAAGCGGAAGCGTTTGCTTATCTCGCCGTGCGCTCGCTTCGTGGCTTGCCGATTGGCTTTCCGGCGACGACAGGTGTGCCGAGGCCAATGACAGGCGGCGTGTTGAGCGGTCGCTAGACTGCTGCCGGCTCCTCAACCGGGGGCATACGCATATCAAGGTAGTCTTCGATCGTCTTCACGAGATCGGGGACGTTTTGATCGAAGAAGTGGTTGGCACCTTCGATCTTGACCTGCGTGATTTTGATACCGCGCTGCGCGTTCAACCTGTCCACAAGTTTCTGCACGTCGGCCTCGGGCGAAACCTGGTCGTTACGGCCGTGCACGATCAAACCGGACGCAGGGCAGGGGGCCAGGAACGTGAAGTCGTAGATGTTCGCTGGCGGGGCCACCGAAATGAACGCGTGGATCTCAGGCCTGCGCATCAAGAGCTGCATGCCGATCCAAGCTCCAAACGAGAAGCCCGCGACCCAACAGGTCTGCGCGCCGGGGTTCATTGTTTGCAGCCAATCGAGCGCTGCGGCTGCGTCGGAGAGTTCGCCGATGCCGCCGTCGAACGTGCCTTGGCTACGGCCGACGCCGCGGAAGTTGAAGCGCAGGACCGAGCAGCCGCGGCGCTGGAAGCAGTAGAACATCTCGTACGAGACGCGATTGTTCATCGTGCCGCCGTGCTGCGGATGCGGGTGTAAGATCAGCGCAATGGGCGCCGACTTGTGCTTTTGGTGCTGGTACTTGCCCTCAAGGCGCCCGGAAGGTCCGGCAAAAATCACGTCAGGCATTCGGGCTCAACCTCGCTCGGCACTCATTTCCTGATTCACAGGATCAGGATGTATTGTTGGGCTTTCTGCACGAAACGGATGCGTGATCAATGTGTTAGCTGGAGGGCCGAAATTGGTTCCGGCTAATACTTGACCACAGCACTCGGGAAATCTATATCGCGCATCAGAAAGCGATTGGGCGCGCTTTCTAACATGGGTGGTGGGCGGAAAAGCAAGAAAATCCCGCATGGCCAAGATCGCCGCCGCCCGACCCGATTGAAGAGGAGTTTGGCCCCATGAATCTGAGCACCAAGGGCCGTTATGCGGTCATGGCAATGGTCGATTTGGCGCGGCAGGCGAACGGCAAGCCAGTGGCGCTGAACGAGATCGCGCAAAGACAGGAGATTTCGCTCTCCTATCTCGAGCAGTTGTTCGCACGATTACGCCGCGGCGGATTGGTCGTAAGCGCGCGCGGACCCGGTGGCGGCTATCGCCTGGCGCGGTCGCCAGAAGAAACGCGGATCGCCGACATTATGCTGGCGGTCGATGAGCCGATCAAAGCGACGCGCTGCGAAGTCGGCTCGCCACGCGGCTGCACGGGGACAGGGCCGGTGCATTACGCACGATCTGTGGGAAGAGTTGGGCCGGCAGATTCACATTTTCCTGAATGCCGTCACGCTCGCCGACGTGGTCAACAAGCGCGTTCTAGGTATGAGCCACACAGTTGAGCGCGCGGAACCCAACAAGGAACACGTGGCAGCGTGAGCATGCGCGTCTACCTCGACCATAACGCCACGTCGCCGCTTCGGCCGGAGGCACGGGCTGCGATGATTGCGGCGCTGGACGCGCCCGGCAATCCACTCTCGGTGCATGCTGACGGCCGGCGAGCGCGCGCGACGATTGAGACGGCGCGTGGTCAGGTGGCGCGGGCGGTTGGCGCGGCGGCGGAAGATATCGTTTTCACGAGCGGTGGGTCGGAGTCGAATGCGCTTGCATTGCGCGGCGCGATCCAAGGTGCGGCTGCGGCCGGCGAACGCATCACGCGGTTGATTATCTCGGCCGTCGAACACGACTCGGTGCGTGCGACCGCCGACTTTTGTGAAGATACGGTTCCGGGATTGCGCGTGGTCGTGTGTCCTGTCACGCGCGCCGGCGTTATCGACACAAGCGAATTTGTTCGCGTGCTCAGTGAGGGCAAAGGCCGCGCGTTGGTATCGCTGATGGCCGCGAACAATGAAACCGGTGCCGTTCAGCCGCTGGCCGAGGTCGCGAAACTCGCGCGCGCCAGCAAGGCGCTGGTGCACAGCGACGCGGTGCAGGCGGTCGGCAAGGTGCGTGTGAACTTCAGCGCGTTGGGCGTCGACTATCTGTCGTTCAATGCTCATAAGTTCGGCGGGCCGCAAGGCGTGGGCGCGCTTGTGGTGCGTGCGGGTGCGCCATTGGCGTCGCAGATTCGCGGCGGCGGACAGGAATTTGGACGCCGCGCCGGAACTGAAAACGTTGGGGCGATTGCGGGGTTTGGGGCAGCGGTTGAAGCCGCAGAACGGGTCCCGCTGAATGTTGGATGGCGCGCGCACTTGGAGCGCAGGCTCCAGGCTGCTGTCCCCGGAGCAGTTGTCTTTGGTGGCGACGCGGAGCGGTTAGCGAACACGATTTGTATCGCGGCGCCCGATGTGCCGGCAGAGAACATGGTGATTGCGCTCGATCTCGATGGGATTTCGGTGAGCGCCGGCGCCGCATGTTCGTCCGGTAAGGTCATGCAAAGCCACGTGCTTGCCGCGATGGGTGTGGAGCCGCGCCTCGCGTCGTGTGCAATCCGGATGAGTTTCGGCTGGAATACAAGCGAGCAAGATCTGGCGCTGTTTGCAGACGCCTGGATCAAGATCGTCAAGCGTGCGGAAGCGCGCGCGGCGGCATGAGGAACTGATGGCCGAACAAGCTACCATAGATGCCGTCACCGCCCGCGCAGGCGATCGCTACAAGTACGGTTTCGTCACCGACATCGAGAGCGACAAGGCTCCGAAGGGTTTGAGCGCGGACACGGTGCGCTTCATCTCCGCGAAGAAGAATGAGCCGGACTGGATGCTTGAGTGGCGTCTTGCCGCGTTCGAACGCTGGCAGGGCTTAAAGGAGCCGCGCTGGGCAAAGGTCAGCTATCCGCCGATCGACTACCAAGATGCCTATTACTATTCGGCGCCGAAAGAGAGACCGAAACTCGACAGTTTGGATGAGGTCGATCCGAAGCTGCTTGAGACGTACAAGAAGCTCGGCATACCGCTGACCGAGCAGAAGCTGCTTGCGGGTGTTGCCGTCGATGCCGTGTTCGACAGCGTGTCGGTTGCGACGACGTTCAAGGGCAAGCTGAAAGAAGCCGGCGTCATCTTCTGTCCTATGTCGGAAGCGTTGCAGACGCATCCGGAGCTCGTGCGGAAGTATTTGGGCACCGTCGTGCCGGTGACGGATAATTTCTTTGCGACGTTGAACTCAGCCGTGTTCAGCGACGGGTCGTTCGTCTACGTACCGCCGGGTGTGCGTTGCCCGATGGAGCTGTCGACCTATTTCCGGATCAACGAGGCGGAGACGGGGCAGTTCGAGCGTACGCTGATCATAGCGGACAAGGGGTCGTACGTTTCCTATCTCGAGGGCTGCACGGCGCCAATGCGGGATGAAAACCAGCTTCACGCGGCGGTCGTGGAGCTGATTGCGCTCGACGATGCGGAGATCAAGTACTCGACGGTGCAGAATTGGTATCCGGGCGATGAGAACGGCAAGGGCGGTATTTACAACTTCGTGACGAAACGCGGCGACTGCCGCGGCGCGCGCTCTAAGATCAGCTGGACGCAAGTCGAGACGGGTTCCGCGATCACCTGGAAGTATCCAAGTTGTATTCTGCGCGGCGACGAGTCGGTGGGCGAGTTCTTCTCGATCGCGATCGCGAACCATCATCAGCAGGCCGACACCGGAACGAAGATGGTGCATCTTGGCCGCAACACACGGTCGCGCATCATTTCGAAGGGCATATCGGCCGGCCAAGCGCAGAACACGTATCGCGGGCTGGTGAGCGCGCACGGCAAAGCGGAGAACGCGCGCAACTACACGCAGTGCGACTCGTTGCTGATTGGTGCGAAGTGTGGCGCGCATACGGTGCCGTATATCGAGGTGCGCAATCCGACTGCGCAGTTCGAACATGAGGCGACGACGTCGAAGATCAGCGAAGAGCAACTATTTTACTGTCTGCAGCGCGGCATTCCGGCGGAAGAGGCTGTCACGCTTATCGTCAATGGGTTCTGCCGCGAGGTGTTGCAAAAGTTGCCGATGGAATTTGCCGTTGAGGCTCAAAAGTTGATCGGTGTGAGTTTGGAAGGAAGTGTGGGATGAGCGATCCTCGTGACATGCCGCGCGTGACCATCAATTGGACGCAGTTCCGGCCGCAAGGGTGGCGCGGATGGATTGCGGCGGCCGGGTTTTTGGCGATCGCGATCGCGGTGCTTGCTTTGATTGCGATCATCGCGTCGACGCTGCTTGTCGTGGCGCTGATCGTCGGGATTGGTTCGGCGGCTGCGTGGTTCATCGGCAATCTTTTCCGCCGCAAGGGGCGTGAGGTTGGTCCGTACAGAGGCAATTGGGATGATGCTTGAAGTCAACGACCTGCACGTCACGGTCGACGGCAAGAAGATCTTGAAGGGACTGACGCTCGCGCTCGGCGAGGGTGAAGTGCACGCGATCATGGGACCGAACGGCTCCGGCAAGTCGACGCTGTCCTACGTGCTTGCTGGACGCGACGGTTATGAGGTGACGCAGGGCAGCGTGACGTTCCGCGGGCAAACCTTCGGGCTGAACACCGAGGCACGCCGCGGCCGGCATCTTTCTGGCGATGCAGTATCCGGTCGAGATTCCGGGGGTCACCACGATCAACTTCATGCGCACCGCCCTGAACGCGCAGTTGAAGGCGCGAGGCGAGCCTGAACTAGACGCCGTAACGTTCCTAAAGCGGCTCAAAGAAGAACGCGAAAAGCTTCAGATGCCGGACGAGATGGTGAAGCGCGCCGTCAATGTCGGCTTTTCGGGCGGCGAGAAGAAACGCAACGAGGTGCTGCAGATGGCGATGTTGCGGCCCGCGGCTTGCGGTGCTCGACGAGACGGATCTGGGACTCGATATCGATGCGCTCGCTGGTGGCGCAAGGCGTCAACGCGTTGCGGGCGCGGGAACGTAGCTTTCTGGTCATCACGCACTACCAACGGCTGCTCGATTACATTGTGCCGGATAAGGTGCATGTGCTTGCGGCGGGGCGCATCGCGAAAACCGGCGGACCGGAGCTTGCGCACGAGCTTGAGGCGCGCGGCTACGACGATATCATCAGGGCGGCTTGATGGCGGCGCTTGAGACCACGCTTGAACGTTCGCCGGAGAGTGCGCTTGTCGCGCTCTTCGCGAAGGTGCGTGGCGATTTGCCCGGCGGGTCGTGGCTGCAGCCTTTGCGCGCGGAGGCGTTGAACCGCGTTACGCGTGATGGGCTGCCGCATAGGCGTGTGGAAGCATGGAAGTACACGGACCTTAGGAACAAGTTTCCGGCGGGGCTCGATCTCGCGACGGGCGCCGGTGCGGTTGGCGCCGACGTATTCGAGGGGTTGAAGGCGCACAGGTTGAGTATCGTGGGTGGCAAGGTTGGCGCTGCGCCGGACGACGTGCCGGACGGGCTTGAGGTGATGAGCCTTGCCGATGCGCTGGCGATGCCGTCGCTTTGGTTGCGGCAGTGGCTGCAGCCGACGGCGGATGCGGTTGAGAATTTGAACCTGGCGTTTGCGACTGACGGTGCGCTTATTCGCGTGGCGAAGGGATTGCAGGTTAAGCTTCCGGTTCTGTTGCGCTCGTCGCTGAATGAAGCGGCGATGGCGCACACGCGCAATGTCATCTCGCTCGAGGAAGGTGCCGAGTTGACGCTTGTCGAACTCGATGACGGGAACGCGCAAGGCTTTGCGAGCACCGTGACCGCTATCAGTCTTGAACCGGGCGCGCGGTTGCGACATTTGCGGGTAACGGCGAATGAAGGCGCCAGTATCGTTATCCGGTCCGACACGATCGAGGTGGCGCGTGACGCGGAGTATCGCGGGATCGTGGCGTCTGCCGGTGCGGCGCTGGTGCGTCAGCAGGCGACGGCTCGATTGACAGGCCCAGGCGGCGCGTTTTCGAGCGCGTGCGCTTATGCGCCAGGCGAGGGCGAGCATACGGATTTCACGCTCGAGGTTGCGCACGAGGCGCCGCATACGACGAGCCGGATTGTTGCCAAGGGTGTCGCGTCTGGTGCGGGCCATGGCGTTGTGCAAGGGCGGGTAATCGTCCGGCAATCGGCGCAGAACTCGGACAGTCACCAGATGTCGCGCGCGCTGCTGCTCACGCCGCACGCGGAAATCGATCAGAAGCCGGAACTCGAGATTTTTGCCGACGACGTGAAATGCGGACACGGCGCGGCGATCGGGGCGTTGGACGCGAACCAGCTCTTCTATCTGAGGGCGCGGGGTATTCCCGAGAACGAGGCGCGCAATTTGTTGGTGGCGGCGTTCTTGGGCGAAGTCACGGACCGCTTGCCGGAGCCGTTTCGCGGGCCAGTTGAGGGGTGGCTCGCGGCGCACATGGCGCAGATCACGAAGGCTGCCTCATGACCCGCAGGTTCGACGTGTCGCGCGTGCGCGAAGATTTCCCGATCCTGCAGACGCAGGTGAACGGGAAGCCGCTCGTCTATTTGGACAATGCGGCGTCGGCGCAGAAGCCGACGGCGGTGATCGCTGCGATGACGGAGCTGATGCAGACGTCTTACGCCAACGTGCATCGTGGGCTGCATGCGCTTTCGACGGCGGCGACGGAGGGTTATGAGAACGCACGCGAGAAGGTGCGGGCGTTCATCAACGCGCCGTCGGCCGATCAAGTGATCTTCACGAGTGGCGGAACGGATTCGATCAATCTTGTGGCGAACGCGCTTGGCCAAGCGATTGCGGCGGACGACGAGATCGTGCTTTCGCAAATGGAGCACCATTCGAACATCGTCCCGTGGCATTTCTTGCGGGAGCGCAAGGGGGCGGTGATCAAGTGGGTGCCGATCCGGGACGATGGTTCTTTCGAATTGGCCGCGTTCGAGGCGCAGCTGTCGCAGCGTACGAAGCTGGTTGCCGTGACGCACATGTCGAACGTGCTGGGCACGGTGACGCCCGCGAAGGAGATCGTGCGCATTGCACATGCTCGCGGGATTCCGGTGTTGTTCGACGGGTGCCAGGCGTCGGTGCACCAGACGATCGATGTGCAGGATTTGGATTGCGATTTCTATGTCTTGACCGGGCACAAGCTCTATGGGCCGACCGGTATCGGCGTTCTCTATATGAAGTCGGCGTGGGCCGAACGGCTGCCGCCGTTCAAGGGCGGCGGCGAAATGATCGACGAGGTACATTTCGACCGCGTGACTTACGGACGTTCGCCGCAGCGGTTTGAGGCGGGGACGCCGCCGATTGTTGAGGCTGTAGGGTTGGGTGCGGCTATCGATTATGTCCAATCGTTTTCGCGCGCAGACTTGGTTGCGCAAGAGCATGACTTGCTCACTTACGCGACAGCGCGGTTTAAGGATCTGAATTGGATTCGCATTCAAGGTCAGGCGCCGGGGAAGGGGTCGATCATTTCGTTCACGATGGACGGTGCACACGCGCATGACGTGGCGACGCTGGTCGACCGGCAGGGCGTTGCCGTTCGCGCGGGGCATCACTGCGCACAGCCTTTGATGGAGCGCCTCGGCGTGACCGCGACAGCACGGGCCTCGTTCGCGTTCTACAATACGCGCGCCGAGGTCGACGTGCTGATCGAGGCGTTGCACAAAGCACGGGCGATTTTCGCATGAGTACGCAAATCCCATTGCCGCTTGAGAGCGCGCTCAAGCCCGAGGAGTTGGAGGAGCTGACGAAGGCGATGATCCGCGAGCTTAAGACCGTGTTCGACCCCGAAATTCCGGTCGACATCTATGAGCTGGGGCTCATCTACAAGATCGACGTTTCGGACAAGAAGGACGTGACGATCGACATGACGCTGACGGCGCCTGCCTGCCCAGTTGCGGGCGAAATGCCGGGCTGGGTCAAGGACGCGGTGGCGAAGGTGCCGGGCGTGGGGGAAGTCACGGTGAACATGGTTTTCGACCCGCCTTGGACGCCCGAACGAATGTCGGAAGAGGCGAAGCTTGAACTCAACATGTTCTAGGCCCAAATTCATCTCATGAGCGAAACCCCAAGAGTGCGCCGCGAACGGCCGAAAGCGTTGCGCTTGACGGACGCCGCGGCCGAGCAGGTGAAGGCCGCGATGGCGAAGGCGGATAAGCCGTTCGTCGGCTTGCGCGTAGGCCTCAAGAACGCAGGCTGTGCCGGCATGTCCTACACGATGGATTACGCGGAGAAACAGAACCCGCTCGACGAAGTGGTCGAGGACAAGGGCGTGCGTATTCTGATCGACCCGAAGGCCATTTTGTTTCTAATCGGCACGGAGATGGACTTTGTGCGCGACAAGCTCCAAGCGCGTTTCGTGTTCAATAATCCGAACCAGACGAGCGCGTGCGGTTGCGGCGAGTCCGTCGCGCTGAAGGCCGCGGTGCAGTAGGTGGCCGTCAGCGCCGCTTTTCGCGAACACGTCACGGATTTGTTTGCTACGTTCGGCGAGGTCAAGATCAAGCTGATGTTCGGCGGCGCCGGCGTCTACTACAAGGACCAGATGTTCGCCCTCCTTGCCGGGGAGCGCATCTATCTCAAAGTCAACGAAGAGACACGGGCGGCGTTCGAGGCTGAGCGATGCAAACCGTTCGTGTTCGAAAGCAAAGACGGCGAGACGATCATGACGAGCTATGTCGAGGTGCCGGCGCGGCTGCTCGACGATTCGGATGAACTCGCCCGGTGGGCGCAGCGCGCGTACGAGGCTGCGATCAAGGGGCGGGGCAAGAAAAGGCCGGCGCGGACGACTGTGCCGCGTGAGTTGCCGCTGGTGACCCCGCGGAAGGCCCGGAAGCCGTAGGGCCGATCAACAGGGTCGTGAACGGTGTGAGCCAAATGGTGCCTAGGCGTAGTCGGCGGCGCGCCTTATAAGTCCCGCGCCGAGTAGGTCGGTTTGTGCGTTGGAGATCGAGATGCGGTCGTTGGTAGGTTTGGTAGTTTTGAGTATGGGCTTTCTTTTGGCCCCCGCTGCTTCTGCGCACGAGTACACCGAAGGCACGGTCAAAATCGAACACCCGCGGGCTGCGCCATCGCCGGCCGGAGCCAAAACCGGCGCGGTCTACATGCAGATCGTCAACACGGGCAAAGAGCCACTTGAGATCAAGGCCATGTCCACGCCGATCGCGGAGAAGGTTGAGGTCCACTCGATGACGATGACGGACGGCATCATGCGGATGCGCCCGATCGCGTTGCCCATCACGATTGCGCCCGGCGAATCGTTGAAGCTGTCGGTCGATCGCCACGTCATGCTGATCGGGTTGAAGCAGCCGCTCGTCGAGGAGGAGATGGTCCCCTTCACAATCGACTTCGCGAACGGCAAGTCCATGAACGTCGACCTCTACGTAGAAGCGGAAGAGGGCGACGAGGACCACGAAGGGCATTAGTTAACCGTCCGGAAACCAGTTTCAGCTAGGCAGACCTTGTCGTCTTACGAGGTCTGTCCGATGCGCGTTGCGTTCGCCGCTGCCGCCCTGGTTTTCGCATCCGCGCCAGCCTTCGCGCATGGATATGCCGGTCAGCGCTTTTTTCCCGCAACGATCCTGCTCGAAGATCCGTTCGTTGCCGATGAGTTGGGCTTGCCCACTTACACTCACATGAAGGGCGGCGAAGAGCCGGGCGTGCGCGAAGACGAACTCGAATTCGAGTTTGCCAAACGCATCACCTCGAAATTTGCCCTTGCGATCGAAGGCGCGTGGATCCACGAAAACGACGCAGGCGAGAGCGTCGACGGGTTCGAGAACATTGCCGTCGGTGCGAAGTATCAGTTGCTGGTCGACGAAGACGCGGAGACGGTGCTGGCGGCAGCCCTCGACGTCGAACTCGGCGGCACGGGCTCAAGCCATCTCGATGTGGAAGACTCCAACACGTACGAACCGACGTTGCTGTTCGGCAAAGGTTTCGGCGACGCTTCGAATGCTACGTATCTGCGTCCGCTCGCCGTTACCGGCGTCCTTGGTGTGGCAATCCCGGAGCACGGGGACAGCGCTTTGGTTTACGGTGCCACGCTGCAATACAGCCTGCCGTACCTCCATGCCCATGTGAAGGATGTGGGTCTCGGGGATTTCATGAATAACCTGACGCCGATCGTCGAAATGAAGTTCGAAACCCCGCTGGATGGTGATGAACGCACGACGGGCACGGTCAATCCGGGCTTGCTCTACAGCGGCCAAAGCGTTCAGATCGGTTTCGAAGCTGTGATCCCGATCAACAGGGAGAGCGGCGACACGGTGGGTTTCACGGCGCAGCTGCACTTCTATCTCGATGACATTTTCCCGGAAACGATCGGCAAGCCTCTTTTCGATTAGTGCGATTGCCGCGCTAGCGCTGTTTGCGGCGACGCCTGCGTTCGCACATGCTGCTTTACGCAATGCTGTACCGGCTGCTGGCGCGGTGGTGGATCAGCCTCCGACGAAGCTCTCGCTCGAATTCAGTTGCGCGATCGATTTGACGAATGTCGAACTCAGCGTGGTCGGCCCGGCCGGCCAAGAGGTCGCGCTATCGCCGCCGGAGGGTGAAGCGAAATCCGGCAACACGATCGAGCGTACGGCCGCAGCGGCACTCGCCCCCGGCCGCTACAAGGTCGCCTGGCGGGTGCTTTCCGTCGACGGACACCACACCCGCGGGGCCTATACGTTCGACGTCAAATAGCGTTGAGCCCAGCGCCTCATTTGCCCTGGCGCGCATTCCAGATCATACAAGCTGCCGGACGTTCAGGATGGAGAGGTCGATGGCTTGCGCGCGCCTAGTGACTTTGGCGATTGCCGGGACTGTGATGTTCGCGGCCGCGGCGTTGGCCGAGGACAAGTGGAAAACCGTCACGTTGGACGGCAATCCCGATTTCACGGTTTCGATACCGGCGGCGGTGGACGACTACAGTGCGGGCAAGAACGAGGGCAGCTTGATGTTCTTTTCGGTCACGGCGAGCGGGCACGGCGGCTTGACGTGCATGGCGTGGCGCACTGGATATCCAAAGGAAGCGCCGCAAGACAAGTTCGCGGCCGGCCTGGCGACAAACATGCGCGACAACTTCTGCCAGGGGAACGGCGGGACCATTAGCGGCGTGGAAATCGGCGGCTCCACATCCTTTATGCACTTCGGTTCGCAGGCGGCCGAATGCACCGCGAGCTTCACCGACAGCAAGGAAAAATTGCCCGGCCGGGTCGACAGCCAGATGGTCGTCGCGTCGAAGGCACACGCCTATTTTCTCACGTGCATGACCGAGGACGAGGACCAGGAAATGGCCGAATTCGAATGGGCTAGGTTCTGGGAAGAGGTCGTACGCCACGTTCAGAAGAGTTTTCACACACCGAAATAAGGCACGGGTGCCTCAAGAAGGATGACCCGATTGACTGCGGCAGCCAAAGCGGGCGTGGCCTATTTCGCAACTGCGTTTGCCGTTGCTTTCGTATTGGGGGCGTTGCGGGTGCTGGTCGTGGCGCCGCAAGTTGGCGAGCTTGCAGCAGTCTTGATCGAAGTGCCGATCATGCTGGCGGTGTCGTGGTTCGTGTGTGGTTGGATTTTGCGAAGGAACGATGTGCCGGGTTCGGTCGGTGCGCGGCTTACGATGGGTGCGGTGGCGTTTGCGCTGTTGATGGCTGCGGAGTTTGCGCTCGGCATTTACGGTTTTGGGAAATCCACCGGTGAGATCGTTGCCTCGTTCGCGTTGTTGCCGGCGCAAGTGGGACTAGCGGGCCAAGTCGGGTTCGCGCTCATGCCGGTCCTTCGCGCGGTGGCGCGCTAGGAAGGCCAAGGTCGGGGCTTAGACGACCGTGCCAAAGAGCCTGCCGATACCGGCGGTTAGGGCCATAGCGAGAGCGCCCCAAAACGTGACGCGGGCGGTGGCGCGCCAAACGACGGCGCCGCCGGCTTTGGCGCCGATAGCGCCGAGGAGCGCAAGGAAGCCTAGCGAAGCAACTGAAACCAACGGCACAAGCAGGTTTGCCGGCGAGATGATGACCATCAGCAGCGGCATCGCCGCGCCAAGGGAGAATGTTGCGGCCGAGGTCAGCGCCGCCTGGATCGGGCGGGCGGTGGTCATATCCGAAATGCCGAGTTCGTCGCGAGCGTGCGCGGCCAACGCGCCCTTCGCCATCAGCTGTTCGGCCACCTGTTGGGCCAGGGCCGGTTCGACGCCGCGCGCGACGTAGATCTTCGCGAGTTCGTCTCGTTCAAAGTCTGGGTTGTCGGCGAGTTCGGCCCGTTCGCGCGCGAGATCGGCTTGTTCGGTGTCGGACTGCGAACTCACCGAGACGTATTCACCCGCTGCCATCGACATCGCACCGGCGACGAGCCCCGCGACACCGGCGATCAGCACGTCGCTTTGCGTTGCCGCCGCCGCGGCCACCCCTACGATCAGGCTTGCCGTAGATACGATGCCGTCATTCGCACCCAGCACAGCCGCCCGCAGCCAACCGATTCGGCTGACCAGATGTTGTTCCGTATGGACGCGCAGACGGCTCATGAAGGCTGCTCGGGTTGAAGGGGAATGCGGCAACGGTGACTACGCCCTCGCGTGCGCGATGGCAACGCGGGAGATCAACTGCGAACTCGTGTCACCTCCCTGGCCGGTATTCCCGCTCGAGGTGTTTGCGCAACTCCGCCTCGTCGAGCCAGATCGGCTTCACCTGTTCTTTCAAGAAGATCGGTGATTGGTCGGCGTAGTGAGGTGACGTTGCGTCGAGTGTAGCCGAGCCGAATTGGTGGATGCCCTCGGCACTCACCTGGCCCCCTTTGTCCCATTCGACGAAGTAATAGAGCGTGTCGCCCTTGCGCGCTTCGAATTTGCCGTCCGCTTGCGGCACGACATCAGATTCGAAGTCGCGCAGTGCATCGGGGCCACCGCTTGCCGGTGCATCGATTGTGCCGCGCCGGAAGCGGTTCACCTCGCCCCATTTCGGGTCGAGGCGGTCAAAGTGCTTTGTCAGCGTCGCGATCGCCGTGCGCAACGAGGAGAGCACATCGCCTTCGGGCTTGCCCTGAAACGTCGGCACGATCACGGGCAATCCCGTGATGATCGCAAGCGCTGCGGTCCGGTTCTCGGCGTCCGCCGACAGGTCGTAGGTTTTCAGCAAAGCTTGTGCCTTGGCGAGTTCGGCAGCGTCGGCCTCTTTCGAAAAGTCCATTGTGCCGATCCGCGCAATTAGGCCGGCGAGCTTTGAACGTGTCGAATAGTACTTGTCGTATTTGATGGCGCGAAATTCTTCGCGCGTGATCGCGGTGTCGGCGCTCAACTGTTCCTGAAGGCGGAAACCGCGGCTTGTCTCGCGCGTATCGACGCCCATCGACGGCGCAAAGTCTGCGGGCTTTAAATCCTCTTCTGGCGCCGTCGCTGCGAAGGGGGTATTGTTCGCATTGTAAACGAAGCCCGCCCTTGGATTGACGACCTTTGGAATCGCAGCGAAGGGCTCGTAACTGTTCCACAGCGTGCGTGACGTGTCGCCCGGCAGATACTTTTGCCAATCGTAGGCGGGATCGCGCGTCGGAAACACGGCGTTGTAAATATAGGCGATGTTGCCGGCGTGGTCGGCGAAAGTGAAATTGAAGCTTGGGATCGCCTGGAGCTCGAGCGCGCGCATAAAGCTGTCGATACCGTCCGCCTTGTTCAGTCGATAGTACTCCTCGACCTGGTTGATCTTGTCCATCGTCGCATAGCGAAGCGCATAGGTGCCGTGCGGTCGTTGGATCACCGGTCCATAGACCGACCACAATACGTCGCGTTTCACGCGGATCGCGACGGGGCCGAGCACGCGCAACGTGATCTCGGCTTGCGATCGTTCAAAGTCGCGCCACGCGCCGTCGTATTTGTATTGGTTCGGGTTGTCCGGATTGACGGTCAGCACATAGACATCGGCCAGATCGGGATTATTGACCGTGTTGGCCCATCCCAGAGCAGGCCCGAACCCGTGGAGAATGAACGGCGTTCCCGGAAAGATGCCGCCGGCCAAGTCCCATCCTTCTTGCGATTTCAGGCGCACCTCGTACCAGGCGAGCGGCCCTGCATAGGGCTGATGCGAATTGATGAGGAGGCGCGTGACGCCATCGGCTGAGCGTGAAGGCGCTACCGCCATCGCGTTCGAACCGGCGCCTTGAGGGAAGCTGATGTCGCGTTGGCGTTCGGGTTCGAACAGTTCGCGGATGTTGCGGTCGAGACCGAAGAAGAGCGGCGTGAAGAACACGAATCCTGCCGCGATATCATCGGCCGCCACGGCCTTGAACCCCGGCACCACGCGATCCGGATGTTCGGCCGCATAGAGATTGATGCCGTCGGCGTAGGCACCAAGTATGGCATAGGTCTTTGGAGAGATGCGGCCGTCAGCGATGTTGGCCTTCATCTGGCCGTCAATGCGCGCACGCACGCGCAGCAACTGCACCAGATAGTCCGTGACGGCCGGATCGCCGGGTGGCGTATCGATCAAAGCGCCAAGGCCGAGCGCACCCGTGAGCGCGTTCAGGAGCCTCGGTGTTTGGTTGTCGACGAGCGACAGCCGCCCACGGCTTGTCATCAGCGACTGTTGGATCGTTGCGAAGTCATCTTCGGAATGCGCGTAGGCCAGGCCGAAGGCTACATCCTCATCGCGCTTCCCGTAGACGTGCGGCACGCCGAACGTATCCCGCAAGACCCGCACGTCATAGTTCGTGCCGTTCTTGAGGTATGGCGTTCCGTCGAACGATGAAACGATCGTCGGGCGGAGAAATTCGACGAAGGCCACAGCCAGCACCGCCAACAGCCCACCACCCCAAATCAACGCCCGCCGCATTCGCCCTCCGCCTCTACGCGACCTTAACCGCCGTTTCCCGTGAACGTAAGGGCCTCGCGGATGCGGGCGAGTTCGAGGTCGAGTTCGCGCTCGATCCGGCGGCGGGCTTCGTCGGTTAGTCGGTTCTCGCCGTAGGCGCGCGAAACGGCAGCACGCTCGACGGTAATGAGGTCGATGCGGAGCGCCTCAGGGTTAGCCGGTCCCTCGGTTAGATGCGCTTTGCGCTCCACGTTATGACGCCGCAGGTGCTCGATGACATTCACAGGCGCGGGGGGTGGTTCGACATCCAACGCGGCAAGCGCGGCGTCGATCGCTTCGACGCGTACGCTGCGTTCTTCCTGGCGTGCCACTTCGGCTTCGACCTGGCCCGCGCGCGAAAGGCCGAGCCTACGGATGACGGCGGGCATCGTGGATCCCAGACCTAGCAGCGTTACCGCGATGACGATGAAGGTCGCGGCCAGCACGATGTCGCGCTCGGGGAACGGCGCGCCGTTGATCGTGACCGGGATCGAGAGCGCTGCGGCGAGGCTTACAACACCGCGCAGCCCCGTGAACGCTATCATGAACGGCGAACGCCAATTCGGCATCGGATCGACGCGGCCGATCGCGGGAATAAGGCGCGGCAGATAGGTCGCGGGATACACCCAGACGAAGCGCATGACGATGACGGTGAGGCTAATAACGGCGCCGGCCACCAAGGCGCGGACCATGCCTTGGCCTGCGAGGCCCTCGATTACGGCGCGCGCTTGCAAGCCGGTGAGCAGAAAGAGCAGCGCCTCGATTACCCAGGTCGCGAGGCTCCAGATGAAGAAGCCCTGTAACCGGGTATCTGGACGAATGAGCGACCGTCCGTTCCACGACACGTAAAGCCCCGCGGCGACGCAAGCGACGACGCCTGACGCATGCACGAAATGGGGCGGCCAAAACGCGATGAACGGCGTCGCCAGCGCAAGTAGAACCTCCGCGCGCGGATCGTTCGCCAGATGACGCAGGCGCAACATCGCGGCCCCGACCACAATGCCCCAGAGAAGTTCCCCGCCGACGATCGCGCTGAATTGTACGATCGCGTCCGCGATGGTGAGCGTCGCTCCGCCGACCGCTGCTAGCGCGAAGCTGAAGAGCACGAGCGCGCTCGCGTCGTTGACCAGGCTCTCGCCTTCAAGAATGGTGATCATCCGGCGCGGTAGGCCGAGGCGGCGGGCGATCGCCATCGGCGCAACCGCATCCGGCGGCGCGACCACTGCGCCCAAAACCAAGCCCACGGTCCAGGGCATGCCCAATGCGTAGTGTGCGACCGTCGCGACGGCGACGGCGGTGAACGCGACGCACCCGACCGCGAGCAGCAGAATGGGGCGCAAGTTGTATCGAAATCCGCGCCAACTCATGCCGACTCCGGACGAGTAGAGAATTGGCGGCAGCAGCAGCAAGAACACCGCTTCCGGCTCGAGCGCGACCGGGGGCGCGCCCGGAATAAACGAGACGCCGACGCCGGCCAGCAGCATCAACATCGGCGCCGGCATATGGATGCGCCGGGCAGCGACACTCAACGCGGCTACAGCCAACAAGAGTACGAGCCAGAGGGATAAAACATCAGGTTCCATGCGCCGCACATAGCACCATGGGACCATCGGCTTCCAGCGGGCGCTTAAGATCGGCGAATTCGGAAGACGAATTGTCCGCGGCGCTATTCGGAAGACGAATTGTCCGCGGCACTGGGCGTCATCGACTTAAGGGTAAACGTTCTCTACTTATATCGCGTTCCCGCGGCACGTCGGCGCGCGGGGGCTTCCCACGCCCCAGCGGCGGTGCGGCTGCGACTTGAACCGTGAGTTTGCCTCGAACCCGACTCGTCTACGAGCCGGTTGCGCTCGTGTGCGCTTGTTTGGACATGCACGGCGTTTGCGAACGGCAAATAACGCCTGCATAACGGATTGCGAACGGATGAAGCCGCAGAAATCAGCCGTGATAACGGATATAACGGATAAGATTTTTCTTCTTTAGCGCAACCGCCGGGTGTGATGGATCATCCGCCTAAAACGTGGGGTGCCCATAGACCCATCAGGCCCAAGACGGTGCCCAATACACCCAGCCCCGCGCCGATGTAGGAGAGCCACAACAAACCGGTCACGACCGCTGCCGAGGCGAGCAAGATGCCGAGCTGCAACGACGAGCTCGACAGATCGTACGTGGCGTTCGCGGCTGCGGCGTCGTTGCGGGCCGCTTCGATTTCTTTGGCTTTGGCGCTGAGTTCTTTGCGGCCTTCGCCGGTTTCGGGCTCGCTGTCGTAGCGGGCTGCTGTTGCGCGCCACTCGGCAATCGTTTTCGCGACGGTCTCGCGCTGAGGGCCTGCCGGCAGTTGCGACGTCATCAATTCAAGCGACTCGGCTTGCGATTTCAGCGTCGTCATTCGGATCGTTTTGGCCTGGTAGAAAGCCCAGGTATTCGAGAGTTCGACTGTGCCGCGAAGCGCGTCGGCGGAGGCGTTGCTGCCGCCCGCTTCGGCAAACGCCAGCACCCCCGCCATCACGGCGATCAGAATGCCGATGCGCTTATTGTTGTCGTTGAATTCCAGTTCCAGACCTTCGGCCATGTCCGCTCCTCAGACGATTCGGAACGGACATTGAAGCTGCGAACGTGAACGTGCGGCAAGCGCTTCAGTGCGCGCGGCAGTCGACGCTGTTGTCGACCCAGGTGCAGGGGTCACCCGTTTGCTCCGGCTTTTGCGTACCTGCGATGGCGCGGACGCTGTCGCCGATCGTGCGCCAGGCCTCAACCTCCTGTGCGCGGGCCTGGGCGAGTTGCTCCTTGCGATCCTGCGTGAACCGGCCTTCGGCTTCCAAGGCAGCTTCCTGCATCAGGCGGTTTGCATTGCCGTAGGTCAGGTTGCGGCGGAGGAGTTGGGCCGTCACCAGGTCGATCTTCATCGCCAGTTCTTTGCGGGCGGCGGTCTGGGTCGGGAAGTGGTCGTTGGCGACCATGTCGATACGGTCGCGGCAGTCGCGCTGATCACGCGAGAGGGCGCGGATGGCCTCGACTTCTTTGTCTGTCGGGACGGCGTCGATGACGAGCATCTCGGGGATGATCTCATCGACGTGCACGATCGGGAGCTTGCCCGCTATCGGCTGAACTTCGGGGTTGGTTCGCTTTTTCTCGCAGTATTTGACCGCCCCGGTCATGTCCATGTCCGCCACGTAAGATTTGACCATGGAGCACGCGCCTAACGAAAATGCAGCGGCTGCCAGTAACAGGAGCTTTGGTCCCATCCGTCCCCCCGAACGCTTGTTTTTTGGAAGTTCCCCAACTTCGCCGGGGATAAAACGACAAGTTGCAGTGCGCTGGCAAGGGTTCTTGGGGTCTAAATTTCACTTCGCAGGAGAAGTCATTGAATTTACTATCGAAAATAGGGAGCGCCGCTGGGCCTTGCGGCGGTTCCGGAATCGCAGGATTCTGCAGTGCAGAAATCGGGGGACAACAGCCATGAAGACCCGTGCCGTTAGCGTGCTCTTTGTTTTCACAGCGACCTCGGCGCTCGCCGAAACGCCCGCGCCGATGAGTGCAACGCAACTCCTCGGTGCCGATGTAAAGGGTACGAACTGGACGGTCGCGGAGGGGGTTCGCTCCGACGGGTTCGTCAGGCTGTACACGGTCGAGACACCGTATGGCAGCTTCCAGGTGAACGGACAGCGACGGATGGAGCAGCGGTTGATCGAGCTTCGCGCGCTCGCGGCGCTCGAGCAGATGTCCACGACGAAGACGTTCACCGAAGCGCTGGGTCATGCGGGGTTGGCGAGCCGTGACGACCTGGTCGACAGCGTGGCGGGCGTCAGCAAGGCGACACGCGAACTTGCCTTCGATCTGAAGGTTGATCCGTACACGGACTTTACGCCGTTGCGGGACGGCCTGGCGGACGTAGCGCGGGCGATGGCGGCCGGCGACTTGTCGGTGGCAGCTGCAATCTCAGCGATCCCGGGCGGCGCGGGGATCGCGGTCTCGGCTACGTCCACTGCGTCGACGCTGGCGAACCCGATCCGCGACAAGAGTTCGGCCGAGATCGCAGCGTTGGTCGAGGCGAAGCTAAAGCCGCTCGATGTCGACGAGGATGTGATCAAGTCGTTCGTGGAGAACAAGGCATTTTCGCCCGCCGATACTTTCGCAATTGCGGTCGCGCTTGAGACGTTGAACGCACGTAACAGCGAGGCGTTCGTTCGCCGGGCGGCGAATGCCGACAGCGCCGACCTCGCGAAGTTTCACCGCTACCGTGCCGAATTGCTGGTCCGGCACAGCGCGCAATTGGGCACGCTGAAGGAGTTCTACGTCGTGCGCGAGTTCGCCCTGAACCGCAGCGTCGACGGCGCCTTGGTCGCGGTCTTTCCGTTTGACGATTTGGCGTGGACAGAGCCTGCCGCTAAGAGCCTCGACTTGATCAGCCTTGAGCTTGCGACGCGCGGCGAGACGCGGCAGCCGATTTTGGCGACCCCGGGCAAGGTTTCGGCGACGGCATTGGCGGAGCTCAAAAAACGTGGTTGGCGGGTCTTAATCTTGAACGATACGCGCGCGGCTATGTGACCCTGGTCACCCAAGCCGCCCCTCCCGGCTCAGCGCCTGGAGGCATATATTCCGGTTACGTCTTGAGGGAGAAGCCCACGTGTTGAAACGCATTTCATTCGGTCTCGCAGCCGCCACTTTGATCGCGGCGCCGGCGTTTGCGACTGGCCAGGTCTACGGCAATTACGGACAGGGCCAGCCCTATCAGGGCGGGCCATATCAGAGCCAGAGCAGCAGCTCGAGCTGCGATACGGACGTCGCTGTCGGCACTGGTCTTGGCGCCATCGTCGGCGGCGTGATCGGCAACCAATTCGGGCACGGCTCGGGACGGACGGCGGCAACGATCGGCGGCGTGATCTTGGGCGGCATCGCCGGCAATGCGATCGCGAAAGATGCCTGCAAGGACAAGCGCCACGACGCCTACTACTACAACAACAGCTATTACGACGCGTTCAACGACCCTGATGAGGGCGACGAATACGAGTGGCGCAATCCGTATTCGAACAACTACGGTTACGTGACGGCCGGCTCATACTATGACGACGGCTACGAGGGTTACTCGGGCCCGTGCCGCGAGTTCGAGCAACGCGTCTATATCGATGGCCATCCTGAAACTGCAACGGGCGTCGCCTGCCGCCAACCGGACGGCACCTGGCGCATCGTCAGCGGTCAATAGTTGGCTGCACCGCCGAAAACAGTCCTGATCGCCGCGCCCGATGAGGAGGCAGCGATCAGGGCCGCAGTGCTGAACGCGGATCCGGCGACGCTTGGCCCGGGCCGCATTGTCGCCAGACCTGAGCACGCGGAAGCCCTTCTGGATTTGCTTGCCGATCCCGCCGTCTCCGAACCGATCTACGCGTTGCCCAGACCCCTGACAGTCGCCTCCGTCCGCAGGTGGATCGAGGATTGCGAAGCTGCGCGTGCGCGGGGTGAAGGCCTCTTAATCCTGACCATGGTCGAAGGCGGGCCGGTCATGGGCTACTCGAAAATCACCGTCTGGCCGGAACGGTCGTCGGCGGAGCTCGGGGGCGCGCTCCGGGCCTGTCTTCAGAATTCGGGTTCAGGCGGGGCAGGGGCGGCGCACACGATCGGTTGGATCTTCCGAATGCTGAAGGTGGACTTGATCGGGCTGACGGCGGCGGTCGACAACGTACGCTCGGCGAAGTTGATCGACCGCATCGGCTTCAAGCGTATGGGTGAGCGCGACGCGGTTCGGCCCGACGGAACGATTAGGCGCTCGCTCTACTGGGAGCTTACGGCTGAAGAATGGGCGAACCTCACGGGACGCTAGGATCCCGGCCGCAATTCGATCGTTGCGGCCGCGATGCGACGATACAGGTTGCGCCGGCGTGCGATAGGCCACCACTCATAGAGGAAGATTTCCAGCGGACGCCAATTCGCGACCCAACCGAGTATGATCAGGCTCTCGCGAGCGATATCCGTTAAGGGCCCTTGGCCGAGTAGGACGTCGACGAGTTGCGTTCCGACCACGCATGCGATCAGAACACAGATTCCGATGGCAAGCGACCAGCGACCCACGCGAAACAA
Organism: Micropepsaceae bacterium; assembly: GCA_044220975.1. GTDB lineage: Bacteria > Pseudomonadota > Alphaproteobacteria > Micropepsales > Micropepsaceae > SZUA-430. The sequence goes on from JBGAPZ010000016.1 coordinate 59,567, forward strand.
CTCACGCAGGTCGCGACCGACGGCCTCGGCGCGGAGAACGAAGAAGCGCCTCATGCCGTCCGCGATGCCGGCCGCCGCGCGGGACTGCGCCTCCGCCGCGGGCAGATGGACGACGATCTTGAACGTGTGGTCGCGGGGCAGTTCGCGCGCCCAATCGACGATGAACTCAGCGGCGTTCTTATCCAGATCGCGTTCGTGAAACGGATAGGGGTCGAGCGACTCGAACAGTTGCGCGACCTCCTTCACGCTGAGTTCGATCGTCGAGGCGGCGGCCGGCGTTGGCATCGAACGTTCGCTCAGAGGTGCGTTTCGCCGGCGCGTTTTGTGCCGGTGATCATCGCTTTCACGAGGCTCTCTTTGTGCACAACACTCGCAAGCGCTACGCCGCCGACATGCAAGACTATGAGGAGAAGCGTGAGGTTGGCGAAGAGTTCATGCGCCTCGAGAAGGGCGCTTTCCTCCTTATGGCCGCTCCGACCATCTTCCTTACTCTGCTCATTTGTCTCGGTTACCGTCGACGCACGCCGCTCGATGATGGGTGCCAGGGGGCCTTCGCCACGCGATTGGGCAAGTTCGGCCATGCCTGTCAACGCGGTGCCGGTTAGTGTGAACAGAAGCGCAAATACCATCATTGCGCCAGCCGGCGAATGGCCGAGATAGCGGGCCGCTCGCGCGCGGAAGAGATCGACAAGGTAACGCAGCGCCGTCAGGGGACTGTAGGCGAAGTCGGCGAAACGGGCGTGCTTCGATCCCGCAAAACCCCAAACGAGGCGAACCGCTACATACCCAGCCACGACATAGCCTGCCCAGATGTGGAAACTGAGCAATTCATCCTCGGTGAAGTAGGCAATGAAAAATGTAGCGACCAGGCACCAATGGCCAAGGCGCACAATGATGTCCCATACGGGAACTTCGCGGTCCTGTTTCATGGGGTTCGCCTATTCGAAGGCCTTCCCGGGGGCAAGACCCAGCCGCTTGAACGCGAAGGCGGCAGGGCAGAAGCCGGTGAAGGCGGATTGCAGCAAGTTCACACCTACGAAGACAGTGAGCAGCATCCAAGCGGGGTGTACGAAGTAGGTAAGCGTCAGCGACAGCAGAACCATGAAGCCTGCGAATGCCATAACAGCCTTGTCGATAGTCATGAGGTGGTTTCCTTCGGTTGTGGAAGATTGGCGCGTGTCCATTGAACGATGCGCGTAGTGTCCAGTGCGCCCGCAGTCTGCGCAAGAAGGCGGCCACGCTGCATGAGCAGGAGCGCCGGGATGCCGCGGATGGCGAAGCGATTGCATACGTCGGGTGCTTCATCAGCGTTGAGCTTCAGAAGCCGCACATGCGGCTCAAGCTCCGCTGCCGCGCGCTCGAAGTGGGGGGCCATTTGCCTGCACGGTCCACACCACGGCGCCCATACGTCGATGAGAACCGGGATGTCGCCTCGCTCCGTTTGATGCCGTGAACATTTTTACGGCGCACTTTCCGCATTTAGCCGCGGCCGCAGCACGATCGGGCGCGATGGCGTTCACGGAGCCGCAGGCGGTGCAGACAATGTGAGGCTTCGCTGTCACGTCCCTCACCCTGACTTCTTCAGTTTGTGGATACCCAACGTGTCGAGCACGAATTTTTCATAGAAGGGTTCAGAAACGCCGCTGCGCAGCTTCATCAGAAAGAACTTCTCGAATGCGATCTTCGCGTAATGCACCCAGGTTCCCTTGGCAGACCAATTGACATTGCGCGGGGGAATTTCGGGTTGCGCAATAAAGGCGACGCCGCCGTCGCCGAAATCGGCGAGGCAGAAGGCGTTCCAAGTCGGCTCGGCGGTCGCCGGTTCGCCGCGCAACAGGGCTGCGATGTTCAACGCGGTCGCCGTTACCATCGATTCGATCATGAAACCCGTTTTTGGCACGCCAACCGCAAGCGGCGTCTTGCCCACCGGCGGGATCGCGACCCCGACACCGATCGAGAACACGTTCGGGAACGACGGATTGCGCTGCGTCTTGTCGGCGAGGATGAAGCCACGTGGATTGGTCAGTCCCTCGATGCCTCGCACGGCGGCGACGCCACGGAACGCGGGCAAGATCATCGCGTATTCGAATGGCAACTCGTGCTTGGCCTTTAGGCTCGCGTCTTCGTTTACTTCCTCGACCGCCATCTTACCCGCTTCGACCTTTGCGATCTTTGCGTTGGTGATCCACTTGATGTGCCGGTTGCGCAACTCGCTTTCGAGCAGCGATTTCGTGTCACCCACGCCGTCGAGGCCCAAGTGGCCGACATAAGGCTCAGGTGTCACGAACGTCATCGGTACCTGATCGCGGATTTTGCGACGCCGCAGTTCGGTGTCCAGGATGAAAGCGAACTCGTAGGCCGGACCAAAGCACGACGCACCTTGCGCCGCTCCGACAACGATTGGCCCAGGGTTCTTTGCGAACGCTTGGAACGCGGCTTGCGCCTTCTCGGCGTGATCCACGTGGCAGATCGACTGCGTAAAGCCGTGTGGGCCCAGTCCTTCGATCTCGTCGAACGCGAGGTCGGGCCCAGTCGCGATCACGAGATAGTCGTAAGGCAAGAGCCTGCCATCTTCCAGTTCGATATGGCTTTCCTTTGCGTTTACGCGTTTTGCTCCAGCCGTCACGAACTCGATCCCTTTACGTGCAAACACGGGAGCCAGATCGACTTCGATCTCGTTACGCTTTCGCCAGTTGATGGCGACCCAAGGGTTGGAGGGCACGAAATGGTACGTCCGACCTTGACCGACGACGGTAAGGCGGTCGGCCTCGCGCAGCTTGTCCTTCATTTCATAGGCCATCAGTGTGCCGCCGAGACCTGCACCCAGCACGACGATATCGGCCATTTCAGCCTCCTTGCCTTCTTAACGCCACGCGATTGCACCTGTTTCCGGCCGCCCACACCTTGACGTGCCGCAGTCTTGCGACCCTTGACAATATATGCGTTATTGCGTATATACGCAAGTATGAATATGAACATCAAGCAAATGGAGACGGCGGCGGATGGGGCGAGCGAGCTTTTGAAAGCGCTCGCCAACCGGCACCGCCTTATGATCGTGTGCCAGCTGATCGACCGCGAACGTGCGGTTGGCGAGCTGGCCAACGCGTTGAAGTTGCGCGATTCGACTGTGTCTCAACACCTTGCGCTGCTGCGCAAAGACGGTGTCGTCGGAACACGACGTGAGGGCCAGACGATTTTCTACGCACTCGCGAATCCGGCCGCACGCGCGATCGTCGAAGTTCTCTACGGTACATTTTGCGCACCACCGGCACGCAAACGTTGACGGAGGTCAAGGGCATGATGGGCAAACTGTCTAAGTCTTCGATGATGTTGCGGTTCCTTCCGGCGTTGAGCTTCGCGATTCTGCTGACCGCTTTGCCGGCGCAAGGCGCGGAGCGCTTCGTTGTAAGCGAGCGCACGGTGCCCGACTACAAGTCGGTCGCCGCTACGTTTACCACCCGCGACGTGGGTGAGGCACGCGCGCGAATTGGCGGTACACTGACCGCGTTGCGCGTCCGCGAAGGCGATGTCGTTGTTAAGGGGCAAACGCTGGCGGTCATCGCCGACCAGAAGATCGCGTTGGAAGGGCAATCCCGCGGTGCGCAGGCTGCAGCGCTAAAGGCGGAGTACCAGCGTGCGGTGGCAGACCTCGGACGCGTGCGCGCTGTATATCAAAAGGGCTTCTACTCGAAAGCAAGGCTCGATCAGGCTGTCGCGGCCGCAAAGGTGGCCGAGTCCGCGTGGAAGGCCGCCGTCGCGGCACAGGCCGTCGTCACGGAGCAGGCTGGCCAAGGCACAGTCTTGGCGCCAGCCGGCGGACGGGTAGTTCGAGCATCGGTGCCGGCCGGTTCGGTGGTGATGGCTGGCGATGTCGTCTTGGTGATCGCCTCGAACGACACAGTGGTGCGCGTTGAGGTGCCCGAACGTGAGGCGCGCACTTTAAAGACGGGCGATGCGATCCGGCTGACGGTCAGTGCAGGCGTCGATCGTGAACGGCTTGCATCCACCTTTGTTCGCGAGATCTATCCCGAAGTGCGTAACGGGCGCGCGATGATCGACCTGGAAGCGAAGGGACTCGATAGTGCGTTTGTGGGTGAGCGCGTTCGCGTGCTGGTGGCGATCGGCGAACGCCGTACGATCGTCGTGCCCGGTGACTACATCACCACCCGGTTCGGCGTCGACTATGTGAGTCTGGCCGCGAAGTTGGGTGCGCTTGACATACCCATTCAACGCGGACAGGCGATCGAGGCGGATGGTATTTCCGACGCTGTCGAAATCCTTTCTGGGTTGAAAGCTGGCGATGTGCTGCTGAAGCCGGATCGGCGTTTGGTGCGGCTGTGAGCCTTGGGCTCTCAGGGCGACTGACGCAAGCGACGATCGGATCGCCGCTGACGCCGTTGCTGCTATTGGCGGCTCTCGCCCTTGGGCTTCTTGCTGTCGTGACGATCCCCCGAGAGGAAGAGCCGCAGATCAGCGTTCCGCTCGTCGACGTGCAGGTGCGTGCCGACGGCGTCCGCGCGGTCGACGCGATCGAACTGATCACCAAGCCACTCGAAGCAATCATCAAGAGCATCGACGGCGTGGAACATATCTACAGTCAGACCGAAGACGACCGCGTGCTCGTTACTGCGCGCTTCAAGGTGGGTTCGGACGCCGATGACGCAATCGTGCGCGTGCACGAAAAAATCCGCGCCAATGCCGACAAGATCCCGGCTGGAATTCCCGATCCGCTTGTCGTCGCGCGCGGCATAAACGACGTTCCTATTGTGGTCGTGACGCTCTCGCCGAAAGCCGAGGCCGCGGAACGCTGGACCGACGAAGCGCTCTATGACGTGGCCGACGAATTGCGCTCTGAAATTGCGAAGGTCGAAGATGTCGGCTTGTCGTTCATCGTGGGTGGGCGCCCGCAAGAGATCCGGGTCGAACCGGATCCGAGCCGGCTTGCACTTTATCGCGTTCCGCTTGGCTCATTGATCTCGGCCGTGCGCGACGCAAACCGCGCGTTTCCTCTCGCAACGCTGCGCGAGCGCGACAACAGCGTCTCCGCTATCAGCGGGCGCACATTGTCGGGGCCTGAAGAAGTGGGCCTCTTAAGCGTGCCCGCGGCAGACGGCCGGACGGTCTATGTGCGCGACGTCGCGAACGTCGTGCAAGCCCCGCGCGCCGACGATGCCCGGGCATGGTCGATAGCGCGCGCAGCCGACGGCAAATGGGCAACGACGCCGGCAGTCAGCTTCGCCATCGCCAAACGCTCAGGCGCGAACGCGGTCGTAATCTCTGAACGCATCGTCGAACGGATCGAGGCGCTGAAAGGGCCGTTGATTCCAAACAGTCTCGAAGCGACGATCACGCGCAACTACGGCGAAACAGCGAACGACAAGGCGAACGAGCTTCTGTTTCACCTGGGCCTTGCTACGATCTCGATCGTGATTTTGATCGCGATCGCGATCGGTCTGCGCGAAGCTCTGGTAACTGCGGTCGTTATTCCCACGACGATCATGCTCACGCTCTTCGCGGCGAACCTGATGGGCTATACAATCAACCGCGTCAGCCTGTTCGCACTGATCTTCTCGATAGGTATTTTGGTCGACGATGCGATCGTCATGATCGAGAATATCGCCCGTCATTGGGCGATGAAGGATGGGCGCTCGCGGACGCAGGCTGCGATTGAAGCGGTTGCCGAAGTGGGCAACCCGACGGTCATTGCGACGCTGACGGTTGTGGCGGCATTGCTGCCAATGATGTTCGTGTCGGGTCTGATGGGCCCCTATATGGCGCCGATCCCGGCGAACGCGTCCGCCGCAATGCTGTTTTCGTTTTTCGTCGCCGTCGTTCTTGCACCTTGGCTGATGGTCAAAGTCGCGCCGAAGTCGCCTGGGGTGGGGGAACACGAGTCCGCGCACGGCGAAGGCATCTTGGGCCGTCTCTACCGGCGTGTGGCGGAACCTGTGATCCGCACGCGCAAGCGCGCCTGGCTGTTTCTCGGTCGGCGCTGCGACGCTGATGGCATGCATGTTGTTCGCGACAAAGACGGTGACCGTGAAGCTCTTGCCGTTCGACAATAAGTCGGAGCTGCAGGTGGTGGCCGATTTGCCTGAGGGAGCGAGCCTTGAAGCGACGGAGCGCGTACTGCTTCAAACCGCGGAGATCGTTAAGGCTCTTCCCGAGGTGACCTCCGTGCAGGCCTACGCGGGAACGGCCGCTCCGTTCAATTTCAATGGACTGGTGCGCCATTACTTCCTGCGGCAGAGGCCGGAGTTGGGCGACCTGCAGGTGAATTTGAAATCCAGAGATGAGCGCGACCGGGCGAGCCACGACATCGCCCTCGACCTGCGCAAGCGGCTTTCGGTGTTGTCCCTGCCTGAAGGATCCTCGATTAAAGTCGTCGAAGTGCCCCCGGGTCCCCCCGTAATCGCCACGTTGCTTGCCGAAATTTACGGCCCCGATGCCGCGACGCGTCGTGCGGTCGCGGAAGAAACGAAAAAGCTGTTCAAGGGCATTCCTTTCATCGTCGACGTCGACGATTCCTATGGCGCGGCGCGGCCGCGGCTGCGCCTGAATGTGAAACGCGATGCGGTCGAGTTCTTCGGACTGAGCGAACGCGACATTTCCGACTCTGTGGGTGCGCTTTTGAATGGAACTGTTGCGGGGTATTCGCATCGTGGCGAGGGCCGCAATCCCATTGAGATCGCGATCAGGTTGCCCAAGAGCGACATGAGTTGGAATGCGCGACTGACGGCAACGCCGGTAGCGGTCGCGCAGACGGCGCAAGGTCCCAGGACAATTGAACTCGGCGAAGTCATGGAGTCCTCTCGCGAACCGGGCTCGCTGCCGATGTTTCGCCGCGACGGGCATTTTGCCGAGATGGTGACGGCGGAATTGGCGGGTGCCTATGAGGCACCGATTTACGGCATGCTCGAAGTCGCAAGCGCCGTCGAGAAGCACGATTGGGGAAAGCTGCCCAAGCCTGAGATTCGCCTGTACGGTCAGCCGGAAAGCGACGCGAAGCCGTCTCTGCTTTGGGACGGCGAATGGGAGATCACCTACGTCACGTTTCGCGACATGGGGGCAGCGTTCATGGTGGCGTTGCTTGGCATCTATGTGCTGGTCGTTGGGCAGTTTAAGAGCTTTAGGCTGCCGCTCGTAATTCTCACCCCCATTCCCTTGACGCTGATCGGCATTGTCGCTGGACACGCCCTGTTCGGCGCGCCGTTCACCGCGACCTCTATGATCGGCTTCATCGCGCTGGCCGCAGATCATCGTGCGCAATTCGATCCTGCTCGTCGATTTCATTCGTCACGGCCGTGCACCCGGCCGCCCCCTGCGCGAGGTCCTGCTCGAGGCGGGGGCGGTGCGGTTTAAGCCCATCCTCTTGACGGCCCTGGCAGCGATGATCGGCGCGGCGGTGATTCTGTCTGACCCAATTTTTCAAGGCCTGGCGATCTCGCTTCTGTTCGGGCTTGCCTCTTCGACACTTTTGACAGTGCTCGTCATCCCGGCGATCTACGTGGCGTTGCGCGACGACGTACGCGAAGGTCAGCCGCCGGAGCCCGCCGCAATCCCAGTCACCGCCTGACCTTCAGTTCGGTAAACGCGGCGAGGATGGTTGCGGTGCGAATCTGTCGACAGGCACAATCGGCCGTCGCTATAGTGAGAACTCTAAGCCCCCTTCTTCACGCCCCCGGATCTCTGGATGCACGACGCCGAAGACGCGACCCTGCCGCCGCCTGTCGTTTACGATTTTGCGCCCGTCTCGCGCGCGCTCTTGGAGTGCGGGTCGCGCCCGGCGCTTTTGAGCGGCTCGAAAGGGGCGGCGGTTCGCAAAGACATCGAGCGCGAAATCGAAGCGCTTAAGCCCCGCGTTCTGTCGTTCGATGTTTTCGACACGTTTTTGCTGCGGAACAACAAGCCGGAAACGCTGCGCTATCACGAGCTTTCTATGCGCGTGCGGGACCGCCTTTTGGGAGCGGAAGCGAATACGCCCAGCGATATCGACCTGTTGCTCGCCCGGCTCAACGGCATGGCATTCAGCTATCGCACACGCAAGGCGGTCGATGGGTGTCGGGAAGGGCATATTGAGCAGGTGGTCCGCTTCGCGCGCGCGGCGTTGAACCTGCCTCGCACTGCCGATGACGCACTACTTGCGGCGGAGCTCGACTACGAGACCGCGAACTTGACCGTGAACCCGATTTTGGCGGCCGTCGCAACCGGGTTCCGCGCGCGGGGCGGTAAGGTGATCTTGATTAGCGACATGTATTTGGGGGCTAAGGAAATCGACACGATCCTGAATCGCCTTTCGAACGGCGTCGCGGGTTGGCACGACAAAATCTATTCGAGCGCCGATCACATTCTATCCAAGCGCTCGGGCAAGATCTTCCCATTCATCGAAAAAGACCTCGGGGTGCCGGCGAAAGAGTTCTTGCATATCGGCGACGCATGGGAGGGGGATGTCGTGCGCGCACGTGAGGCGGGTTGGAGCGCGTTGCACTTCCCGATCTCGGAACGCGAAATCGTCGAACGCGAACGCGCGCTGCGAACTTTTGTCGACGATCTCAGATCCCGTGGGCACGACCTTACGCAGTGGGCGAGGCTCTGATATGGCCACCGACCGGGAGATTGCCTACACATTCGGGCGCAAGGATTTGGGGCCGGCGATCGCGGGTTATCTGTCGCGCCTGCATGCGCATATCTTGGCGTTCGAGCAGGAGCATGGCGCGCGCACGCTGTTCGTTTCACGCGCGGGTATCCGTATCCGCCGTGCGCTAGACACCTTTGTGCGTGCAACAAAGTTGCCTGCACCTGCGACAAGCGAATTTTTCTGGATCTCGCGCTTGGTCGTTGCGCGCGGCGTTTGGAACCGCAAGCCCGAAGCTTCGATTGATGTGCTGTCGAAGGAATACCGCCACATCAATCTGCCAGAGTTCGTGCGCGGCATGTTCCGCTTTGCGCCGAGTGGGGCGCGGCTCAATCCCGTCGATCCGTCGCTGATCGGCAATGGCGCCGATCTTGGACGGTTCCTGGCCAGCGGTAGCAAAATCGCCGAGGTCGTGCAGACGCTGTTTCGGCACCAAAGCCTGTTGTTCGAGGGCTACATCAAGCAGCTTCTGGGGTCGTCCGGCACGGCGCTTCTGGTCGACACGGGTTGGCAGGCGACGGCGCAGACGCTGCTGGCGAAGGCCTATCCGGAATACGAGTGGTGGGGCGCCTATTTCGGGCGCTCAGGCTTTGCGGGTTCCGATCGCAGCGAGTGGCACCGTGCGTTCGGCCTCGTCTTTGAAGCGGACGGGTTCGACCCAAAGCGGCCGGAGACCTCGGTAAACCTGAACCGCCATTTGATCGAGTACCTGTTCGAGCCGAAGGGCGAGAGCATTCAGTGGCTCGCGCAGGAAGAGCGCGGCGGGCAGATCATCGCGCCGGGCGCGCCGGGCGTTTTGGCCGACGCGCCAACGCGCGACAGCGATCCGATGTACGTCGGCGTGCTCGACTATCTCGCGGCGCTGCCCGTTGGCGTGTCGCTGGGTGAATTGCGTAAGGCGGAGACCGCGGCATGGCAGCGCATCATGCGCCTCTTGGTGCATCCGACGCAGGATGACCTCGCGATTTTCTCGGGGGTGACGCGCTCGGCCGATTTCGGGCGCGATGCCCGTGTGCCCCTGCTGCCGAAGGCGGAGCCACGCTTCGAGCACGACACGCCGGAAAAGCGAATTCAGGATTCGCTTTGGCCGTGCGGTCAGGCGGCTGTCGAGTATCCGCCCGACTTGGCGCTTGCGCTGCAAAAGAGGATGGCGGGCGATCTGAAGGTTGCAGCCATAAGCTCTGCGGCGCCGCTGCAGGTTCGCACGCGACCTGCCGTTGCAGTCATCACGCGCACGATGGATCGACCATTGTTCTTGGAACGCGCGTTACTGAGCGTCGCGAAGCAGACCTTCCGCGAATACATCCACGTGGTCGTGAACGACGGCGGCGACAACGACGTCGTAAGAGCGACGATCGAAAAGACGAATTGCGATCATTCGCGCGTGCGGCTTGTCGATGCTGTGAAGAACCGCGGCATGGAGGCGGCGTCGAACCTGGCGATCGCGAACTCGGACAGCGACTACATCGTCATTCACGATGACGACGACACGTGGGAGCCTACG
>JBGAPZ010000017.1:0-69947 GCA_044220975.1 Micropepsaceae bacterium
CTGCCCCGCTGGTCGAACATCTCGGCCGGCGACGAGCAGATGGCGCAGATGAAGACGTTCATCAAAGATCGCCAAATCTCGCGTCTCTATGTCGTCGGTTCGAACAACACGACTGCGCCGGTGATCGAGGCAAGCTACGAACGTTTCCTCGAGCTCTTCAACGCGCATCTGAAGGTGCATCCGTTCCTGATGGGCAAGCGCCCCGGCGCCAGCGACTTCGCGGCGTTCGGTCAGCTCACCGCCCTCACCCACTTCGACCCGACGCCGATGGCGCTCACCATGAAGAAGGCGCCGCGCGTCTACGCCTGGGTGGAGGTGAGCGAAGATCTCTCCGGCCTCGAACCGCAGGAGAGCGACTGGCTCGATCCCGCGAACATCCCGTCCACGATCACGGCATTGCTGAAGGAATTCGGCCGCGTCTACGTGCCCGCCCTCCTCGCAAACGCGAGCGCGATCGCGAACGGCGCCGACACGTTCGAAACCGAAATCGACGGCAAACCTTGGAAGCAGCAGACGTTCCCGTACCAAGCCAAGTGTCTACAGTGGATCCGCAACGCCTACGCCGACCTCGGCGACAACGACCGTGCCACAGTCGACAAGCTGCTCGCGGGCACGGACATCAAAATGTTGTTCCGCAAATGAACGCTGGCGCAAAATGCCACAAGATTGGCGCAAACCGGACGAGGCATAACGATAGGGTCCGCCGCTTCATGAAGGGACGCGAATGATCACGCTCTACGGCGCGCAATGCTCGCTCTACACCGGCAAAGTGCGGTCCTATTTGCGCAAGAACGCGATCCCGTTCGCGGAATGCTCGCCCTCGCATCCGCACTATCGCGATGCGGTGTTGCCTGCGGTGAAGAACCACCGCATTCCCGTGGTGGAGTTCGACGACGCCACCATGGTGCAGGACTCGGCTGCGATCCTCGACGCCTTCGAACAGCGCTTCCCGAAGATCGCGCGCCCCGCGGGCGGGCTGCGCGTCGTCGAACTCTTCCTCGAAGCCTATGCCGAACGCTCGCTGCTCAAAGCGGCGATGCACTACCGCTGGAGCTTCCCGGAGGAAAACCGCGCCTTCATTCTGGGCGAGTTCGGCCGCATCCTGGCCTTCGGAAGCGGTCCTGCCGCATGGCACCAAGTGGGCGAGGCGATCGCGGGGCGCATGTCGGCCTACCTGCCGCCGCTCGGCATTGATGCTCAGTCGATCGGTGCGATCGAGGCGAGCTACCTGAAACTGCTTGCGCGCCTCAACGCCCATTTCGAGCTCTATCCCTACATCCTGGGCGACACGCCGAGCCGTGCTGACTACGGCCTCATGGGTCCTCTCTATGCGCATCTCGGCCGTGATCCCCATCCTTTGCGCATCATGCAGCGCGAGGCACCGCTGGTGTTTCGCTGGGTCGAACGCATGAACGCAGCCGAGATAAGCACGCCGGAATTCCCCGATCGCGCGCCCACCTTCTTCGACGAAACCAACATGCCGCCGACGTTCCGCGCCATCCTGAAGCAAGCCGTCGCCGAGTACGCCGGCGAAGTCGAAGCGACCGCGCAGGCCTTCGCCGAGTGGTGCGCGAAACATCCGGCCAAGACATCCCGCGCGCTCGTCTCCGACAAGGGCGAGGACCAACCGACGTTCGGCCGGGTCGAATACCCGCTGGAGAACGCCACCGTCCGTCAAATGTCGTCGGGCCACACGCTCTGGATGATGCAGCGTGCGCTCGACGCCCACACAGCGGTTGACGACGCAGCGAAGGACCGCACCCGCGTTCTCTTCGCCGAAGCCGGCGGCGCAAGCCTTCTCGACCTGAAGCTCGCCCGTCGTTTGACGCGCATCGACAACAAACTCGCAGTCGCCTAGGGAGAGCCGTCATGTCACTTCGCCGCTGGGCCATCGCGACCGCTGCCGTCGTCGCCGTCTTGGGTGTCGCGGGCTTCGTCGCGTTCCAAAACTACTGGTACTACATCCCCGGCATCCTGCAGTCGTTCCGCGATCCCATCCAACCGAACCGCGAGGTCGTTTGGGAGAAAGGCCCCGACACGCCTGCCGCAGCGCCGGCAGACCGTCCGCCGAACATCATCCTGATCGTCGCTGACGACCTTGGTTACAACGACATCACGCTGGGCGGCGGCGGTGTGGCGGCGGGCGCCGTCCCGACGCCCAATATCGACGCGATCGCGAAGGACGGCGCGAACCTCACGCTTGGCTATGCCGGCAACGCGACCTGTGCACCGTCGCGCGCTGCGATCATGACCGGCCGCTACGCGACGCGCTTCGGCTTCGAGTTCACGCCCGTGCCAAAGCAATTCGCCCGCCTCGTCGGCCACACCGGCACGACCAGCCATCCGCCCGTCTATCATGAGGAGATGGAAGCGAACGTGCCGGAAATGGCCGACATGACGGTGCCGGAGAGCGAGATCACGCTGCCGCAAATGCTCAGGACGAAGGGCTACCGTACGCTCATGCTCGGCAAGTGGCACTTGGGTGAAACGCCGGCCACGCGTCCGGAAGCGCGCGGCTTCGACGAGTTCTTGGGCTTCCTGCAAGGCGCAGCTCTTTTCCTGCCGACCGGCGATGCGAACAGCGTCGAGTCGCGCCAAGACTTCGACCCCATCGACAAGTTCCTCTGGGCGAACCTGCCCTACGCGGTCGTGAACAACAACAAGCCGGGCCGCTTTGCACCCAAGGGCTACGTCACCGACTATCTGTCCGGCGAAGCTGCCAAGGCGATCGAAGCCAACAAGAACCGTCCGTTCTTCATGTACGTCGCCTACAACGCGCCGCACACGCCGCTGCAAGCGCTGAAGTCCGACTACGACGCGTTGAGCGGCATCGAGAATCACCGCCTGCGCGTCTACGCGGCGATGATCAGAGCGCTCGACCGCGGCGTCGGCACCGTGCTGCAGGCCGTGAAAGACGCAGGGCTCGAAGACAACACGCTGGTCATCTTTACCAGCGACAACGGCGGCGCGAACTACATCGGCCTGCCCGACATCAACAAGCCTTACCGCGGCTGGAAGATGACGTTCTTCGAAGGCGGCATTCGCGTACCCTTCCTCGTCAAATGGCCGGCCAAGATCGCGAAGGGCACGGTCTTCTCGACCGCCACCGCGCACGTGGACATCTTCGCAACCGCGGCAGCGGCAGCAGGCGCGGAGGTGCCGACGGATCGCGTAATGGACGGCGTCAACCTCATGCCGTTTCTCACGGGTGAGAACGCTGCCGCACCGCACGCAACGTTGTTCTGGCGCTCCGGCCACTACCGCACGCTGCTGGCGGGCGACTGGAAACTCCAAACGTCGGAGAACCCGAAGGAGATGTGGCTGTTCGACATGAAGACCGACCCGACGGAAAAAACAAACCTCGCCGAAACGAACCCCGACAAGCTCGCCGAGATCACGGCGCTCTTGACCAAGGTCGACGGCGAACAGGCGAAGTCGCTCTGGCCGTCGCTGCTCGAAGGCGCGGTGCCGATCGACCACCCGCTCGATGCCCCCGAGGCCGAAGGCGAGGAGTTCATCTACTGGGCCAACTGACGTCAGCCTGGACAACGTTTGCCTTGGTGGCGGCAGCACTCGCGCTCGCAGCCGGCACGCTCTACGTCGTCCTTGGCGATCGCAAGGCACCACCCCTCCGCCTCGCCTGCCCGCAGCAGATCGAGGAACGCGCCCAACACCCGGGCATGGTGTGGATTCCCCCCGGCACAGTCGCAATGGGCAGCGACGTCTATCCCGAGGAAACGCACCGCAGCGCGAACGTAGGAGGCTTCTGGATGGATCGCACCGAAGTCACGAACGCCGACTTCGCCGCCTTCGTGAAGGCCACGAACTATGTCACGCTCGCCGAACGTCCGGGCAAGAAGGGCGCGGCCGTCTTCGTCATGCCGTCCGGCAACGCCGATTTGAGCACCATTGCGTCTTGGTGGCGCCTGGACGAAGGCGCGAACTGGCGCCACCCGGGCGGATCCGAGACATCGATCGAAGGCCGCGAGAATTTCCCCGTCGTCGCCGTCACGCTCGAAGACGCCGCCGCCTACGCAAAGTGGAAGGGCCGCAGACTTCCAAGAGAAGCGGAATGGGAACATGCCGCCCGCGCTGGCGCCGCCGCGCTACCCGATCGCGAGCAGCCCAAGGACGCGAACACGTGGCAGGGCGTCTTCCCGATCATCGACGGCGCCGACGATGGCTTCACCGGCATCGCCCCCGTCGGCTGCTTCAAGCCGAATGCGTTCGGCCTGCACGACATGATCGGCAACGTCTGGGAGTTCACGTCCGACGCGTTCGAAGGCCACGCACCGGCGGCGCATGTGATCAAAGGCGGCTCGTTTCTCTGCGCGCCGAACTACTGCCTGCGCTACCGCCCCGCAGCGCGCCAGCCGCAAGAAGACGGCCTCGGCACCAGCCATGTCGGCTTTCGCACCGTCCTCGATGCGCCGGGACCGGGCTAGGCGCCCTGTTGCACGAACCCGAACGCGTTCAGCAAATCCGACGCGTTCGAGAGCAGGTCCATCGCTGCGTGCACGAGCATGACCGCAAGCAGATTGCGCGTCCTGAGCCAGAGAATGCCGAACATGAAAGCCGCAACCGCCTGCACCGCGATCGTGTACGCGGCGGCGGTCAGCATATCGGGATTGGCGCCAAGCCCTTCGATAACGCCCGCACCGCGCAACACCATTCCAGGCGCATGCACCAGCCCGAAGATTACGGCCATAACGCAAAGACCGGCGATGTCCGACTTGAAGAGCGCCGACAACCGCTCCTGCAACACCGCGCGGAAAAAGAACTCCTCGACCAGACCGACCTCGAACACCAGCCACGCGAACGCGAGCGGCAGCCCGAGCTGCAGCGCGTCCGCCGCGTACTTGCCTTCGCGAAACGGCGCCGCAGCGCTTCCCGCCGCATATTGAAAGGCGATGACCGCAACGCCGATCACGATGACCGTAAGCCCGTCGCGGCCGATGAGCCGACGATAGGACGCCGCGGTCAACCCGAAGTCGGCCCACGTTGCGCCGAACACTGTGCGAAACACGAGAAGCGGGATGAGCACGAACGCGGCAAGCTTCAGCGCCAACACCCACGCCTCATGCGCCAAGTCGTTGCCGCCGTGTCCCGCGCCCGGAACAAGTTCGTCGGCCCATGACTTCACGCCGACAAGATGCATCGCCAGCAACGCAACGAGGACGAGCGCGACGACAGCCTCACCTACCGGCGCCTTCACGTTCAGCGGCTGCGGCGTGACGCCGATTGTCGTGACCCACGCCAAAAACGAAAACCCGATGCCGACGATGACGAGGATCGCCAACGCCTCTTCGAGCGGAAAGGCGCTCACGCGGCTCAGATGCATCAACGATGCCGCGTAGATCGCAGCAAAACCAACCGCGGCAGCAATGCCGATTGCGCGCATGGTGCCCCCCTGAAGTCCTCAGAACATCCGCATCGTAAACGCCGCGAAGAACCACGCAACAAAGCCGAGCGCCCCCGCGCCCACGACCCAGACGATCCCTGCGATCGGGCTCCCGCGCCGAAAGCCGCGCACCGCCAACACCGCGCACGCGAACGCCAACAACCCTGAGGCGAACGCAATCAAAGTGTCTTCGTCGATGCCGCTACCCATCGTGCAATCCCCTGTTTGCAATGCGCTACAACAGCCGCACCTGGAAACCGATGAACAAAGCGGCCGCCGCAAACAGCGCAGCCGCAAACAATCGCGCAAAGCCGTCGCTCGTGCGCCCAAGTACAAAATGCCGGATCGCAAGCACCAAATAAACTGCAGCAACGCCACCGGTGGCGATCACGATTGCCAATCCCTCGTCCACACCGCCACCCCTAATTTTTCGTCATGGCCGGGCTTGACCCGGCCACCCAGGGTCGCACACTCAGACTGCCGAGACTGTGTCCCTGGGTAGCCGGGTCAAGCCCGGCTATGACGCGTAGTTTTGAGGCAGCGATCGTACTGGACGGCACGAGCGCAGGCTAGCAACGACCACTGACGACACAACGACAATTGGGAACGCCACACATGCCGCTGCGCCTTCTCACCGCTCTCCTCGCCTTCTTTCTCACACTCACCGCAGCGCATGCCGCCGGCGTCGACACGCTGCTGGGTGAATGGACGGACGCGAGCCGTTCGAACCGCGTGGTGCCTTACAAGATTTACCTCGCCCACGACGCAACAGGGCCGGCGCCGGTGGTGATCTTCTCACACGGCCTCGGTGGCAATCGCAACGGCGCGGAGTATCTGCTGAGCTTCCTTGCCGAGAACGGATACGTCGCGGTGGCAGTGCAGCATCCGGGCTCGGACACCCAAGCCGTCTTCCCAGGGGGCAGAGTGAACAACGGTGGCCTGTTCGCAGCGATCGCGCCTGCGGCCGCTGCCGATCGCTTTCGCGATATTCCGTTCGCGATCGACGAATTGGAGAATATGAACGCAAACGACCAGCGGTTGAAAGGCCGCTTGGACATGACCAAACTCGGAATGTCCGGCCACTCCTACGGCGCGATCACGACGATGGCGCTCGCCGGTCAGGGCTTCGGGCCCGACAGCAACTACTTTGGTTTCGCCGACGACCGCATCAAAGCGGCAATCGCCTACAGCCCGTCGAAGCCGAAGCAAGGCGATCCGGCGCAAGCATTCACCGGCATCCGCATGCCCACCTTCCACATGACCGGCACGAACGACCAGAACCCGCTCGACTCGAGCGATCCGGTCGAGAACCGCCAAGTCCCCTATCGCAACATCACGAACGCCGACAAATATCTGATCGTCTTCAAAGGCGGCGACCACATGATCTTCTCCGGTCGCGGCCTCAAGGGCGAACTGCGCCCACAAGACCCGCGCTTCCACGCCTGGATCCAAAAAGCCTCGCTCGCGTTCTGGGACGCCTATTTGCGCGGCAATGCCGAAGCGAAGACGTATCTTTCGGGCGGCAAATTCGCGACCGAACTCGGCAGCGACGGAACCTTCGAGTCGCAGGCGCACTAAGGCCCTCATCCGTCTCGCCGCCTTTGGCGTCGATCCACCGTCTCCCACGCTGACGCGCGGGAGAAGTGCAATCCATTGTCGTTGATTGAGGGTGTTGCCCTTCTCCCGTGCGAACGGGAGAAGGTGGCGCGGCGCGTAGCGCCGTGACGGATGAGGGAACCCTGAGCCCTACTCCTTCTCCTCCGTCAAAAAGTCCCGCCCGGCCCTGTCCTCGACCTCGACCACCCAAAGGTCCGCATCCCGCTGGCGTGCCCGCTCGAGATAGGCTTCCGCGTCCGCGTCGCTCACCAATTCAAGCCCCGTCGCGCGCAGCCAGCGGCGTTTGCCGTCCATGCCGTATCCCGCCGACCAAACACGCGCCGTACCGTTTAGCAGGGACACCTTCACCAGCACCGCGCCGGACTCGGGATCGCCCTTCTTGGCAACGAATGCGGACGCGCCGCTCACTTCCGCGCGCCGGATCAGCGCCGCAGCCCAGATCGACGTCTTCACTCTGGGCTCGGTCACAAGTGCTCCATCTTTGAGTGCATCGTCCGGCGTTTGGACCCCGGTGAGTCAATATTGCCACTTCGCCCGACACACAACTTGCGATTCCATCGATGCTCGCGTTTCGGGGCGATTCGCGCGTTGAGGGGCAGTTCAGTGGTCAGTGAAGAGTCCGCGCGTAACCCATCAGAACGTCTCGTTTTCCGGGCCGTTCCGTTGCAGCGTTCGTTGGCGTTCGGTGCCGGCGCTGCCGTCCTCATCGTACACCTACTCTGGCGTGCAGATGTAACGCTAGCCGGTCTGCCACCGGGCGCATTCGCGCTATCGATCCTGCTCTTCGCCGTCGAGACATTCATCGCGATTGGGCTCACGCTGGCCGCCCTCGCCGACATCTTGCCCGCCGCCGTCGAGATCAAGCCCGAAGGCTTGCGCGATGCCGAATTGCCGTCGACCGACATCTTCTTCGTCATCAACGATCCGAAGTTCGCGCCGAAGGCCGCATACTCGCTCGCCGCCGCAGCGCAGCTCGACTACCCGCGCGACCGCGTAAGGTTGCATCTCGTCGGCGTCGACCGCGCAACCGAACACGCGGAGTCGCTGGCGGCACTGGCCGAACGCATGAATACGTCGTGGCTCGCCGCCTCCCCCGAAGCAAACGCCGGCACCGCAGTCAACGCAGCGCTCGCCCGCACGGCTGGCACGCTGGTGTTGATCGTCAACGCCGGCGAAGCGCCGACGCCGGATCTGCTCCGCCGCATCGCCGGCGGCTTCGTCGGCAACCCGAACCTCGCGTTTTGCGACGTGCCGGTGTTCGCGATCGACGGCGACCCGGTCTTGACCGACATCGACGTCACCCGCCGCTTGCCGAGCGACCCCGGCGCATTCTTCAAGACGTGCCTGAAGACGATCGGCGCCGCGACCGGTTCGCTGGGCTTGAACCATCGCACCGTTTGGCGCCGCACGGCGTTGTCGAACGCGGGCAGCTGCTCGCGCTGGAACCTGCGTCCGGATGCACCCGCTCGCATCCGCGCCGTCGAAGCGGGCTGGATACGCGGCATCGTCACCCGCCCGATGGTGGCCTCGCTTGCACCCGACACGGTGCGAGACTACCTGCGCACGCGCATGGGCCAACGCATCGGCACAATCGACGCGGCGCTGACGCAAGATCCGCTGATGCGCGGGCGGCTGCCTCTGCGCGAGCGCCTGTCGTGGATGCCTGCACTGTTCGGAGCGCTGATGCCGTTCGCCTGGGGCCTCGCTTTCGCACTGCCGCCGCTGGCGCTGTTGCTGCGCGTACCGTTGTTCGGAAACGCCAGCCCAACAGTCGCCACGATCTTCTCGCTTCTCGCTGCCGTCGTCGCGATCACGATGGCCGGCAGCCTGAACGCCGGCATGCGCGGCCGCCTGATCGGCGCGTGGAGCGAAATTCTGGAATCGCTCCTGACCGCGCCGTCGCTTTTCACCATCATCACCCGAGCCAAGAAAACGGAACGCGTGCCCGCGCCGGAGCACGCGAACGGTCTGCTCGTCGTCGTCTTCGCGGTGGCACTTGCCGGCACCGCGTTTGGCACCGCCGCCTGGTTCACGAAGCCCGAGCTGCAAGCGGGGATCGCGCCGCTCTTGGGATTGACAGTCTTCGCCGCAGCACTGCTCGCGTGCCTGCTCGGCGCGATCGCCGAACCGCGCCAGCGCCGCCAAGCGCCACGCATCGCACGCCGCTTCAGCGCCGACCTCTTGATTGGCGGCAGCGAGGTTGCGGGCCGCCTCGCCGACATCTCCGTGCACGGGGCCAGATTCATTGCCAACGACGCCGTCGACCTGCCCGCCCGCGCGCTCGCTGGCCAGCTGACGCTCGACACGCCGCAAGGCAAGATGACGTTGCCCGTCCAGCTCTCGCGCCAAACCGAAGCTTTCGGCCGTCCAGCGTTCGGCCTCTCTTTCACCGGGCGCACCGTCGGCGAGTTCGCAACCGTCGTGCGCCTCGCCCACCGTAGCGGCGACGCTTACGCCGACCTCTGCGACGCCCGCGCGAAAAGCGCAGGCTTCACCCGCCTCTTCAGCGCGTTGAGCTGGCGCGGGCTCGTCAGCCTCTGGCGCAAAGTGAACCCACCGGCTGCGCAAGTGAAATGGATTCCGCTGCGGCGCATGTCGCGGACAATGCACTAGTCGATGAGCGCACAAATTTCGGTGACATAATGGTCATGAAAAAGCGTGAAACATTGTTACTCTCTCGCGCAACGATCTGACCACCGCATTGCACCCTCGCACCCTTGACTCTGAGCCTCAGAGGTCCAAACTCTTATTCAGACGATCGTGGCCCGATGAAGTCTCTGACGACTGGCCGCCGTTCGCTGGATGACAGGCGCTTCACGGGATGACCGAAGCCCTGATCTGTCGCGAAGAGGTGCGGCCCGAAAAGGCACGAAGCGTCTGGATGAGCAGAGCAACAGCCAATGGAGGGAGCATGACGCCACCGGACATAAAATCCGCCCTCGCATCTAACGAGGGCAAGGTTCGCTAAGCGCTCGCGTTCGGAAACTGAATTTGCGACAGACGACCGCGCGAGAAAGCCCGAGCCTCTTCAAACGACAATTTGGCATACGCATACAACGGCGTGCGTAAAACACGCTCGTAAACTAAGGCCGGCTCTGCTGGCCAAAGAATCGGAAGTGATGAAGAGCCCCGAGGAGCGACGCGTCGCCCCGGGGCTCAATTATTTTGCGTGAGCGAGGTGCTCTCCCCCTGCGGGAGAGCCCATTTTTTGCGTCGAGCGAAAAATGGTGAGGGGTCCGCTGAATCTGAAGGCGAGATCTCCTACCAACAAAGAGCTACGCCTGGGACCGTCGGCTTCCACGCAAAAAAACAGGGACCGGAAAGCCCCCCTTCCGGTCCCCATTCCCCTCAAACTTATGCGCGCTTACGCCCGCGCGCGAAACTTCTCCGGAAAGACCACGGCACCCGGTTCCGCCGGCACGTCGTCGCGCGCAGCGAGCGGCAGTCGCAATGTCACCGTTGTCCCATCGCCGAGCGCGCTTTCGATCGCCATGCCCCCGCCGTGCATCTCGGCCAGCGCCTTGACGAGCGAGAGGCCAAGCCCCGTGCCCTTGTGCGTGCGCTGCATTTCGCCTTCGACCTGCTCGAACGGCTTGCCGATGCGCGAGAGATCCTTTTCGGGAATTCCCACACCGGTGTCGCTGACCGAAAGCATCATGTCGCTGCCCACCTTGCGCGCCTTCAGCGTGACCTTGCCTTCCGTCAGCGTGAACTTGATCGCGTTCGACAGCAGATTGATCAGGCACTGCTTCAACGCGCGGCGGTCGGCCATGAGGCTCAAGCCAGGTGCCACGTCGCACACAAGCTCGACCCCCGCCTCATCGGCCGCCACCTTCACCATCGCCAGGCATTCGTCAGCCACCGGCTTCAATTCCATGAGCTTGCGCTCGATCGTAAACTTGCCGGCCTCGATCTTCGACATGTCGAGCAAGTCCGAAATCAGATCCACGAGATGCGAACCGGACGTGCGGATCAGCTCCGCGTACTCGCGGTATTTCGGCGTGCCGATCGGCCCCATCAGCTCGTGCCGCATCACGTCGGAGAACCCGATGATCGCGTTCAAGGGCGTGCGCAACTCGTGCGTGACGGAGGCGAGAAACCGCGACTTCGCCCGGCTAACCTCTTCCGCCTTGTCGAGCGCCTGCGCCAATTCCAAGATCTCGGCCTTCGCTGTCGACATCTCGCGCGTGACGGCCACCGCCTCGCCGTTCGCGCCCTGCACGCGCATCTCGACCGGCAGATACGTGCCGTCGCGCCGGCGCACGCGATAGGCAACAGCCTCGCTCCCGCCATGCGCCGCCGAAAGGAAAGCCTGCTCCACCGCTTTCAGGTCTTGAATGTGCACGAACATTGCGGGGCTCATTCCCTCAAGCTCGCGTGCGCGCAGACCCAACATCTCCTCGGCCGCCGGCGACGCATAAAGCACCGCCCCGCTCGCCGTGTGCCGCGTGATCATATCGACGGCGTTGTCCGTCATCGCCCGGTGCCAGGCCGCGTTCGCCCGCGCACGCGCCACTTCGTGCTCGTTGCGCCGCTGCAGCGTGCGCATCGCGAACATGCCGACGATAATCGCGGCAAAAACCGAGACCCCATACGCAAACCCCGTGAACGCGGGATCGATCCGCGAAACCGGCAGCCATCCCATCAACGACAACGACGCCGCGATGAAGAATCCGACGCCCGCAACACACGACGCGATCGTCACCGCCGAGCGTTTGCCCGTGATCGCGGCTTCCACGGGCACGATCAGAAGCCACGGCAACAACGGCGAGGCGAGCCCGCCGGTATAGACGCCGGCCAGCGACACGAACCCGCCCAAGGCCAACGCCGAGGCCATCTGCCCTTGCTCGAGCGTGATCGCCTCGGCACGAACGGCGAGCGCGATCGCGAGCGGCATCCACAAGAAAAGAAACGCAAACGCGGTCGCCGCGTCGACCGGACCGACGAACGCGAAATAAAGCGGCCAAAGGGCAACACCCATGCCCCCTGCGAGCAGGTTCGCCGAGACAAAGGCTTTGACGCGTCCTGACTCGCCCTCGGGCTCGGATCCCAGAACGCCGTCAAACGCATCCAACAGAAAATCGGCCCAGAACCGACGGAAATTGTACGGCGATGTCATTACGCGACTCGACCCCCAGAACACGAGGGTAAGACTTCGTTTATGGAGGTTAATGAGGCGTTAAAACACGCAGCGTCTCGTGCACCGAAAAGTACATTCAACAGAGCCGTCATGGCCGGTTTGGCACCGTCCCATAAAATTCTCGCCTCTCTTGAATCAAACGCACCCGCACATCGTGAATGTGCGTTGAGGCTAATACGTGTTGACGCTGATTCCGGCGTCGTTTGCTTCAATTTTGCCTTATGTTTTGAGCACTTTCGAACGCCCTTGGGACGACACTCCGCGCGAAAGTTGGAGTAGGTCCCGTGGGCTTCATTTTCCGCACGATCTTTTGGTTGGGGCTCGCGCTTGTCGCGTTGCCGCCAGAGGCGCGCCTCGGTGGCGGCGACGACACGGCCGAGTTCCGCAACGTCGACGTCGCGGCGGAACTAAAGACTGTGGCCGACGCGGCGTGGTCGCGGGCCGATCAAATCATGAGCACCTGTGAAACCAACCCGCAGTTGTGCAAGGCCGGCGTCGATTTGGTGAACACCTCGCTCGCAGCTGCAACAGACATAGCAGAAGGCGTGGCTGTCCAATTGGTCAGTGCGCCCGCAAAGCCGCTCGCAACTGCGGAATCGGTGAAACCACGTTCGCAAAAAATTCAAGCGCGCGTTGAGTGACTCGGCTTAAGCGCCTACCTATAACTCCGGCCGCCTGAAGCACCCCTCGGCTCCTGTTTGCTGATCGATGTGACGGCCACGACGAACAGTACCTCGCGTTCGGAGCTAAGAATAAAATGCCGGCAGCAGCCGCCCACGTAGCTTTTCCAGTCACGAACACCACCGTCACCCTCCGCAAAGCCCGCGTCGAAGATTGCGACGTGATGCTGCGCATGATCGAAGCGCTCGCCGAATATCAAGGCGTCGGCGATCGCGTGCACGTGAGTGCGGCGGAGTTGCGCCGCGCGGGCTTTGGCCCTGTGCCGCAATTCGAAGCGATCATCGCCGAAGATCACGGCAAGCCCGTAGGCCTTGCGATGTTCCAAACCCACTACACGATCTGGGACGGCTCCTCGTCGCTGCAGATCACCGACCTCTTCGTCGATGAAGGCGCACGCGGAACCGGCGTCGGCTTTCGCCTGGTGCAAGAAGTCGCCCGCACCGCGCGCGAGCGCGACTGCACCAGCCTTCAACTGAACATGGTGCACGCGAACTCGTCGCGCATCTCGCTCGACCGCATCGGCTTCGTCCATCAAGACGACTTGCTGCACTACCGCCTCGATGCGGCCGCGTTCCGCAAGCTGCTTGAGGCCGACCGGTGACGGCGTTCGACCCGGCCGAACACCGGGTCGTCGCATTGCGCGGATTCGAAGATCTGAAGGTGGGCGAACGCTTCGCCCTGCCCTCGCGCACGATCACCGATGCGAACTTTGCCGCGTTTCAACAGGTGAGCTGCGATAACCACCCGATCCACTACGACGTGGAATACTGCCGCGCCCAAGGCCACGACGGCCTGCTCGCGCACGGCCTGCAGGTCTTGAGCTTCACCGCGGCCGGCGCCGGCCTCTTCCCCCACGTCATCGGCGAAGCCCTGATCGGCTTCGTCGAGGTGCAGGCAAAATTCCTGAAAGCCGTCTATGCCGGCGACACGCTCTACCCGGCCCTCACGATCGCCGAACTGAAGCCCCAACGCACGACCGGCCTGGTTACGATGGCCGCTACCGTGCACAACCAACGCCGCGACCTGGTCTTGGAAGGTAGGCACGTCTATCTCTTACGGTTGAAGCAACAACACAGCTGACAATGCCGCCGACACTCCCTTTCTCTGTCATGGTCCGCGTAGGCGGACCACCCACGACTTCTTCTTCGAGGCCTGGTCGTGGGTGGTCCGCCAGCGCGGACCCAGACAAAAATTGAAGTTCGCAGGATAGCACATGTCGATATAGCGCAACAATGACGACATCGCCGTTATAGACGAGTGGGACGAGCGCTACCGCTACATCATCGATCTCGGCCGCAAGATGGCCCCGTTGCCCGAAGCCGCCCGCACAGATGCGGTCAAAGTCCGCGGCTGCGCCAGCCAGGTTTGGCTGATCTCTAAACGAGAAGATAACAAACTGACCTTCGTGGGCGACAGCGACGCCCATATCGTGCGCGGCCTGATTGCGATCCTACTCGAACTCTACAACGGCAAAACCCCACAAGAGATTCTGGCGATCGACGCCAAAGCCATCCTCCACCAACTCGGCCTCGACACCCATTTGAGCCAACAACGCTCGAATGGCCTCTTCTCCATGGTCGAGCGCATCCGCAGCGACGCCCGCGCTGCCGCGTAAAATTGGGGACAGGATACGGCGTACCACAGCGGCAGAATAATTCACCAAACCGCACCCGCTTTCAGCATTTCTTGACCGTGCGCCCGTAGTCTCGAAATCGAACAACGCCGGGGAAGCACGCGTTCACGCGGCCTTCATCCGCACTAACAAAAAGTAACGGGCGCAGCCAATGCGTGGGGTCTCAATTCTTCTAGCGGCATCGACGCTGTCGCTCGCGCTCATCTTGAGCACGCATGCCGACGCAGCGCAGTTCGACGCGGTCGAACGCCTCGGCGCCGACAAAGCCGCGGCCGTCGAGCTGCTGAAAGCACGCGCCGAACGGCAAGTCGCACTCGCAGCCGGCGACCGCCTGTTCGCAGCCTATCTGAGCACCGCCTCGCTCGGCGAAGCCGCCCGCCTGCAGCCGCGCATCAATGCCTTGCTGGCGACGCTCCTCAATCGCTTCGGCATCCGCGAAGTCAGCGTCGCCGACCGCTCGGGCACGTTCCTCGCCCGCGCCGGCAATTTCGACCGCACCATCGCGGCACTCGATCCGAAGAAAGACCCGCTGCTGTCGGCAGGGCTCGCAACCACGCCGCGCCGGACGGCCACACTGCAGAACGGCCAGGGCCTGCATCTGCTGGCACCCGTCGTCTACCGCGAGCAGAACGAATTCGTCGTCGACGCACGCCAAGATTTCTCAAGCTACCACACCGTGCTGGCGCACGGCCTGTCCGCCGACCGCTTCGTCGTCCTGACCGACGCCAAGGGCGTGATCCTGGCCGACAGCCGCGACGGCGCAACCGGCGGGACTGCGATCGTCGCCAAACTGACGTTGGCCGCGATCCGCAAAGCCGCACCCGCCCGCACCGGCGAAATCGTCGGCGGCGAACTTCGCTATCGCGTGAATTATCGCCCCGTGGGCGACTGGACCATCATTGCCGTGGAGGGCATCGCAGCGCCCCGGCGTTGCGTTACCGAGGGAGCCCGCCTATGTGGCTAAGGGGAAAAATCAATACCGCGCTCGCCATCTGCATCGGCGCACCGCTCGCGCTCGGCTTTGGCGCGATCTGGTTCGGCGCTCAGGCAATGATGCGTGATGCCGGCACCCACGAAATCGCGACAACGACCGAGGCTGCAGCGGCAGCGATCGAAGACCGCGCGGGCCTGAACCTGCGCCACCTGACGGCGTGGAGCAAACTCTCCGTCATGCAAGACGTGCTGATCGCCGGCGAAGGCGGCGACCTCGCGCGCACGCTGACAAGCCTCGCCGCGCAGTACCCGGACTTCGCGCAGATCTTCGCGACCGACGCGCAAGGTAACGTCATTGCCACCACGGCCAAACATAGCGCTCGCAATATCGCCGCCGACGAAGGCTTCCGGTTGGCCGCCTCCGGCCGCATCTATCAAAGCCCTCTCGCTGCACGCGCCGGCGAAACGAAGGAAACCGTATCCTTCACTGTGCCGCTGATCGCCCGCCATGACGGCCAGTCGGTGATCGGCACACTGACCGGTGTGCTCAACTTCAACGCCATCCTGAAGGCGGTCATCGCACCGACGACGCTGAGCGCCGACGGCAACGCGCTGATCCTGACGAAACGCGACGGCCACGTCGTGTTCGCCTCCCGCACCGATGCGACGCTGCTCGAAGCCCTGCAGAACGACCGCGTAGGCACCCAAATGACCTGGCGCGGCGACAGCTATTTCGTAGCCGGCCTTGCGATGAAGAAGAAAGCGTTGCCGCAGGATATGGGCCTCATCGCCGTGGGCGTGACCCCGGCGGCCGCGCTCCTCGCGACAACGAACACGCTCTCGAACAGATTCTTGAATGTCGCGGGTCTCGCCGTGATCGCAGCGTTTGCGCTCGCCTGGTACTGGACGACGCCGCTGGTGCAGCTTGGCGATGCCATGGAAGCACTCGCCCGCGGCAACGCGCTCTACCGCGGCCCCAAGCCGAAGCAGAGCGATGCCTTCGCCCCGATGGCTCGCGCGTTCGAGTCGTTCCGGCAAATGAAGATCGTCCGCGACAAGCTTTGGGCGCGAGAGCGCGACCTGAGCCGGGCCAAGGAAACCGCCGAAGCCGCTTTGAAAGCAAAATCCGAACACATCGCAAGCTTGAGCCACGGCTTGAGCGAGCAGCTTTCCACGATCGTACGTCTCTCCGACCTGATCAATCGCGAAACATTGGAAGCCGCGACGGGCGGCGAAACCCGCTCAACCTATGCGAAGGAAATCGCCAGCACAGGCGCTTCGCTTCTCGCCGTCATCAACTCTCTCTTCGACCTGTCCGAAGTCGAAGCTGGGCACGTGAAGCTGGACGAAACCGCCGTCGACCTGACGAAACTGGTCAGCGAAAGCTGCGCCGGAATGCAGCCGGCCGCCTTCGACGCCCAAGTGACCTTGGGCCGCGACGGCACCGAAACGCCGCTGATCGTGCGTTGCGATGCGCCGAAACTGAAACAAGCGATCACGAATCTGCTGTCGAACGCCGTGAAATTCACGCCCGCACACGGTCGCGTCACCGTGCACTTGCGCGTCTCGACCGACGGCTGCCCGACGATCGTCGTCGAAGACACCGGCATCGGGATGCCGCCCTGCCTGAGGCCCGTCGCTGCGACCCTCGACACGGCACCTGCAACCGGCCGCCACGGCGCGGGCTTGGGTCTGCCGCTCGCACGCGAACTGGTCGAACTGCATGGCGGCAGGCTTGAGATCGAAAGCGAAAGCGGCAAGGGCACATGTGTAACCATCACGTTGCCCTCCTCTCGTCTGATCGCGACGCCGGTCGAACGTCTAATTGCTTGAGGCCATCGCCATAGACCGGAACAGCTGTTCGGTCGCGGTATCTGCGGGAAACAGACTCTCGATCCGAAGCTCGTCCGCGGTCACATCTTGCGCGGTGCCGAACGTCGCGATGACCGTGAATAACGAAATCCGCACTCCGTCCTTGTTCATCTCAAGCGGCAGCACCGGCACCAGCGCCGCATCTTCCGCAGCCCACAATGTCTCCGCGTCCTGATATTGCGCCAGTTCGCCAAGCACCGCCTTCATCTCTTGCCCGCCCAACGCCTCCGCCTCGCGCTGCGCCCGGTGCCAAAGCAGCGGCGCGACGAGAGACCAGTTCACGACGTACGGTTTGATCCCGTTCGGATGAAAGAAGAGGCGCATCAGGTTGCGCTCGGTGCCGCCAATGCGCGTCCACAAGTCTGCACCGAGCATCGCCCCCATCGCCTCGAATGGCCCGTTCGCCATGCGGATGTTCCAAGCCCGGTCGATCGCGATTGCGGGATAAGGCTCGGCATTGGCCAACATTACCTTCACGGCGTTCATCACCAGCGCCATCTGCGGATCGTCGAGCGGCCGCGCGCGAAACACCGGCGCAAAGCCCGCCGCCGTCAGCCAATCGTTCCGCTCGCGCAACGGCACCTCCAACGTCTCGCTGAGTTGCAGGATCATGGTGCGGCTCGGCTTCGCCCGGCCCGATTCCAAAAAGCTCACGTGCCGCTGCGACACACCAGACGCTAGCGCCAGCTCCAATTGCGACATCCGCCGCCTCGAGCGCCATGTCTTCAAGATCTGCGGAAACGCATCCTCGCGCGCCATCGTAGAAAGGGACATAGAACCGGCCTCCTGCTGCCCACATATTGCGGCATAAAGACAGCCGTTCAATGACCTCCAAGGTAATTGCTTGAATAACCGGCGAGGCGTTTCGTGGGTGCCATTGAAGGAGGGTCCCATGTCCAACCGCCTAATCATGCTTCTCGCCGTTGTCCTGCCGTTCGCCGCACTTTCTGCCATCGCGCTGCTCGACGTCGGCTATTTCGGCATCCTTGCGCCGCACTTCACATCCTGGGGCGAGGGCCAAGTCCTGGCCGACCTCGTCATCGCGTGCACGCTCGCCATCGTTTGGATGATCGCCGACAGCCGCACGAGCGGCATCAACGCCTGGCCGTTCGTCGCGATAACGCTATTCTTGGGCTCTTTCGGACCGCTTTTCTATTTGATCGTCCGCGAGCTGAAAGCGACGAGCGCCTCACGCCAGAGCGCGTGACACGAACCAAAACGTGCCGAGCGCGAAGAGAAACGCCGCCGCCGCATCGAACGCGAGCGGCGGTACCTCTTTGACCACCCGCCGCGCGGCCCAGAGCAGTGCCGCCAACACGACCAGCGCGGTCAGCTGACCAAGCTCGACCCCGACATTGAACGCAAGCAGCGTCCAAATCAGGTTCGCCGGCGGTATCTCCATCTCAAGCAGCGGGCCCGCAAACCCTGCCCCGTGCGCGAGCCCGAACACAGTGGCAATCGCCGGCGCCAAATAGGGTGCATCGGCCCGCGCGTAGGACATCGCCGCCGCGAACAGCGCAAGCCCAAGCAAAACGGACCACGCCAGCACCGGCAGCCCGAGCAACCATGCGAGCAACGGCAGCAACACGATCCCACCCGCAGCGACCAGGCCATACCATCGCGGCGTACTGCGCACGCGCCGGAGCGCATCACCCGCGGCCCAGGCGACCGTGAATCCGATCAACGCCTCGATTGCGGTCGTGTCGGGCTTCAACACGGTGAACGCCACAAGCGCCAGCGTCAGCGAGTGCCCAAGCGTGAACCCCGTGATCGCAATCAGAATCCGCCAGACACCGCCCGCAAGCATCGCAAGCGCAATTAAGAACGCGATGTGGTCGATGCCGGACAACACATGCTCGAACCCCAGCATGAGGAAGCTTGAGAAGGTGCTGGGTGGCGCTTCGTCGCCGCCAACGCGAAAAGTCGTGCGGCCCTGCGTGAGCACCCCTTCGTGCACGCCCTGCTTGCTCGTCACGCGGATGTAGTGCACGTGGCTGATCGAAACGCCGAAAAACGCTTCGACCTTGAGCTCGGCCGGCGCATCCGCAAACGCCTTCGCGCACTTGAACGCGATCTCGACACGCAACTCGCCCCGCGGCGCGCGCACCGACTGCAGCGCCGTGCGTGTGCAGGCCGCGCCGTCTTGCTGGAGCGTGACGGTGCCTTCGAGTTCGCGCTTCAAAAGCGTCGCCAAATCTTGCGGTTTCTCGTCGAGCTGCGTCGTCCGGTAGGCGTCGACTTGAAACACGCCAGCGACCGTGTCGTCGCCCACCGTCCATGTCGAAAAGCTCTGGCTGCGCGTGTGCGCGTGAGCGGGCACCACGATAAGCAGGAACAGCAACGCGAAGACGAGGCGCATCTACTTCACGGAATCCGCATACGTAATGCGCGCCGTCGCGCGCAAACCCTTCAGATAATCCTCGAACGCCTTTTCCGTCGCGCGCTTGCGCCACTCGTCGGCGACGACGGCCTTCACCTCTTCAAGAGGCGGCGGCGGCGCTTCAACGCGGTCGACGAGGTGGACGAACACGACGCGCCGCCCGATTTCGATCGGCCCCGAGGTCTTGCCTGGCGTCAGCCCCAATGCCGCATCGCGGATCGAAGCCCCTGCGTATTCGGCCACCTTCGCCGGTATGATCGGCCCCGAGGGCAGCAACACGGCCTCGCCGCCCGCAGATGCGAACGTCTTGCCGGCATCGAGTGCCGCTTTGAAGTTCGCGATCCGCTGTGCGTCGGCGCTGTCGAACGAAACCGCCCGCACGGTGATAAGCGGCTGCGGCGCAATGAGCTTCGGTCGCTCCGCATAGAATTTGCCAAGCTCCTCGTCGGTCGGCTCCAGCTTCGCCGCATCAGCGATCGACAGCTGCAGCATCGCGTTGACGAGCGCCTTGCGCGACGGCGGATCGGACTCCGGCAGCCCAAGCTTCATCGCTCGTCGCAGTAGAAGCTCTTCGTCGATGATGCGGTCCAGCGCCTCGCGCCGCTCCTCGTCAGACAGCGGGTTGCGCTTAGCCGATGCCAATCCGGAAATTGCCGTCTCATAGACGGTGCGCGGGATCGCGACGCCGTCCACGACCGCGATAGCATCATCGTATTTGGTCACTGTTTGGCTGACGCCGAGCGCCGACCACATCGCGGCGCCAAGCCCCAGCGCCGCCGCCGCGATGAGCAGGTAGTCCGTCGTCCGTGAGGCTTCAGCCACCGTTACCGCCGGGTGCAGGCGCGGCCGGTGCCGGCTCGACCGGAGCCGCAGGGGCGGCAGCCACGCCATAGTCGAGGTAGATCGGCGACGACCACGCGCGATGCTCCGACGGCGAGGTGCACTCTTCGGTCCCCGAGCGATAGTCGCCGTAGCACAGCGTCGCCTTGATGCATTTGCCGTTGCCGTCGCGTTCGCACTTGATCGGCTGCGCGTTGATCGTAGGCTCGGCCTCCTGGATCGCTTTCACGTAGTAGAGCGCGTCGCGCCTTCCCTTCGTGTACTCGGGATCGCTGAACGTGAAGGTACAGCCGCCGTTCGCATCCGGCTTGCAGGTGTGCACCAGATAACGGTCCTCGATCAGCTGCGACAGATCTTCGCCGGCCTTCGCTTGCGGACGGATCTTCACGACTTCGATGCGCGTGATCTTGCGCCGCTCGTCGGACGGATTGTAGCACTCGCCCGAGCACAATGTTTTCAGGCGCTTCTCATCGAGGCCTGCCTTCTCGAAGTCGGGGCATCCCGGTTTCTGCTTGAACGCACCGACCGCGCGCACTTCGAACGTCGGCGCCGTTTCCGTCGCCGTGCGTCCACCCATGGGGATCTTGTTGCCTTGCGCGTCGACCGCATTGAACCACAGCAAGATGCGCGGACCCGACGTTGCATAGACCTCGCGCCGCTGCAGCGAATCCCAGATCGCATCGCGCGACCGCTCGCTCGCGTGTACGGCGGCAAGTCCGCCCGCCAGCCAGAACGACGACTGCCGCTCGAACTCGGTCAGCTGGAAGCCCGCAAGCGTCGTCAACTCCTCGGGCGTCATCCGCTTCGATTGCGGCAACGGCTCGCCCACCTTCGGTGCTAGCTGCGTGCGCCAAAACTCGCTGATCGGGCCGCCTGCTTCCGTATTCTCACGGCGCGCCACCGCCTTATAGCCCGTGCCTGGCCGCGCCCTGTGATTGTCCGACGAACCGATGAAGCCCCACTCGAAACGTGTGGCCTTACCCGATGGATCGTCGAAGTTGGACGTCGCGAGTGCCGCCTGCACTGCATTGCCGCCGCGATGATTGAACGGCGGCATGAAGCAATCCGTGCACTGACCGGAATCGAGCCAATCCTCCGGGGTCTCGCCGCTGACTGCCAGATGCCCCGCGACACCCATATTGGCAGAGTCGTCGCGGGCTTGCGCTGCGCGCTTTTCGCACTCCGGAGCAGCGGTGCCCGCCTTCAAGCAACGTTCGCGAATGATCTCACCCGCGCGCCAGCAGCTTGGCAGGTAGGTATCGGTTGGTTGCGGACATGTGGCCGACTTGCCGTCCGGGTTCATCACCACGTCCTTCCACGGCCGGTACTCTTCCGAGTTGCCGTGTCCGGAATAAATCTCGATCAACCGGAAATAGCCCGGCCGCTCTTTCGCGACGAGCGACTTGTCCCACGTCGTGCCTGGCGGTGTGTAGAAACCCCACGTCGAACCGTGCGGGATGATCAACGGCTGCAGCTTTTGCTCGTCCACAAGCTTGCGAATCAAGTCCGCAGGCGTCAACGCCTCCTCGTAGCAAGTGTTCGGCAACTGATCCGACGACGTCTTGGCATCGCAGTCCGGCACCGCCTGCGTAAGACGCAAGAACTTGTTGAAGTCGAAATAGACTTGCCGGTTTTGGAAGTCGAGCAACGACACAATGGGCGGAATCCCATTGCCCGACTTGAGGGCCGACGTTGCGATCCCGCCCGCCGCGATCGCGCGTGGCGAAACCTTCGTATCGTCGAGGTCCTTGAAGATGACGTTCTTATGCCCGAAATGCTCGGCAGGTGTGCGCCCCACTTGCGTCCACTCGAACCCGATGAACGACACGAGATCCGGGTTCGGTCCGTCGCCCGCGATCTTTTGGCAGGCGCGGATCGAATCCTTCGTCCGCTGCCAACGGAGCGGCGTGACGGTCTCCGCATGATCGGTGATGGACCAGAAATCGAGCGCCGAGCAGTAGCGCGCAAAGTCGCAAGCATCGGCCACGGGATGCACGCCGGGCCCGCCCATGATCGGCAGCGAGAACTGGAAGGCGTCGGCCGAGAACGTGGTGTGCACGTGCAAGTCGCCGAACAAGATCTGATCGTTTGAACCCTCTGGCGCAACCGCACGCGTTGCCTGCGCGCGTGCAGCAACAACCTCTGCGGGAATCTGTTTGCCGTGGATAACACCGGCGTCGCGCTCTTCGCCGAACCAGCCTTCGCGTGCGCCGTACCAATAGAACCCGAGGGCGGCCGCTAGAAAAAGCGCCAGCACCAATACAAAGCCGATAATCCGAACCACGTTTGGCTTCCCCCGATATTGCGGCCCTTAGGCGATTGTTTCGCTTGAGCCTTGCCTTGTTTCGGATTCGTACCAGAAACCATGCGATTTCCAAGGCACCCCCTGCCCCCTGCGGCATCGCCGTCGCTAAGGGAAAATCGCAGCATCGTGAACCAAAACGGCTGCCCAGGCCGTTGCGTCCGACGCTGTTCATCGCCGACAACGGGCGCCTCTCGAAAGGGGACAGGATTCTTCCATGAACATCAAAAAGACTGTGGCCGTTCTGGCGTTAGCCGGGACCGCTCTCTCGGCCGGCGTGCTCGCGCTGAACGCCGCGACGGGCAAATCCTCCATCGGCACTTGGGGCTTCGACCTCGCGGCGATGGACAAGAGTGTGAAGCCCGGCGACGACTTCTTCCACTATGCCGGTGGCACCTGGATGAAGAACACGCAAATCCCGGCCGACCGGTCGAGCTGGGGCTCGTTCCAAATTCTCGCTGCGAAATCGGAAACCGATGTCAAAGCACTCATCGACGAGATCGCGAACAAAGCGAACCCGCCGGGCTCGATCGAGCAAAAGGTGGCGGACTACTACAACAGCTACGTCGACACCGCGAAGATCGATCAACTCGGTCTGAAGCCGTTCGAAGCCGATCTCGCGCGCGTTGCCGGTTTGAAGACGTATGAAGACGTCGCAGCCTTCATCGGCGACCCGTCGATCGCCACGAACTCGCCCGTAGGCTGGGGCATCGGCCTCGATGAAAAGAATCCCGACCGCTACACGGTGAACGTGGCGCAAGCGGGCCTCGGCATGCCGGACCGCGACTACTATCTGAAGCCGGACCAAAAGTTCGCTGAGACGCGTGGTGCCTATAAAGCTTACATCGCCAAGATGCTGGGCATGGTCAACTACGCCGACGCCGCCGGCTGGGCCGACAAGATCATGGCGCTCGAAACGAAGATCGCCGAAATTCAGTGGCCGATCGAGAAGCTGCGCGATCGCGACGCGAACTACAACGCAAAGAGCCGCGCCGAACTGAAGGCTTTCGCGCCTGAGTTCCCGTGGGATGCGGGCCTCGCTTCAAGCGGTCTGCAGAACCAAGACTTCTTCGTCGTCGGTTCGCCGCAACCGGTGCAAGCACTGGCAAAACTCTTCCGCGCGACCCCGGTCGACCTTTGGAAGGCCTACCTCACGTTCCACTACGTCAATGGCGAAGCCGACATCATGCCGGCGGCGTTCGACGATGCCTCGTTCGCCTTCAACGGCACGGTCCTAACGGGCCAGCCGCAGAAGCGCGAGCGCTGGAAGCGTGCAACCACCGCTTTGTCGGGCGCCCCGTTCCTGGCACCGATGGGTGAGGCCGTCGGCCAGCTCTACGTGAAGCGCCACTTCTCGCCGCAAGCCAAGGCCGAAGTGCGCAAGATCGTCGACAACCTGCTCGCTTCCTATCGCGAGCGTATCGCTAACCTCGAATGGATGTCGCCCGAGACGCGCCAAGTCGCGATGCGCAAGGCAGAGAAGGTTCGCATCAAGATCGCTTACCCCGATCGCTGGCGCGATTATTCGAAGCTCGATATCAGAGCTGGCGACGCATACGGCAACCGCAAGCGCGCCGCCATGTGGGATACGCAGCGCCAAGTGGTGCGCATGAACCAGAAGACCGACAAGGACGAATGGGGCATGTCGCCGCAAACGGTGAACGCCTACTACAATCCGACCTGGAACGAGATCGTTTTCCCGGCCGCGATCCTGCAAGCGCCGTTCTTCGACGTGAACGCAGACCCCGCCGTCAACTACGGCGCGATCGGCGGCGTCATCGGCCACGAAATGGGTCACGGCTACGACGACCAAGGCGCGAAGTCGGACGAAAACGGCGTCCTGCATTCCTGGTGGAAGAAGGAAGACGAAGACCGCTTCGGCACGAAGGTGAAGGCGCTCGCAGCTCAGTACTCGGCGTTCGAACCGCTGCCGGGCCTGCACGTGAACGGCGACTTCACGTCGGGTGAAAACATCGGCGACCTGGGCGGCCTCACTGTCGGCCTGCACGCTTACAAGCTGTCGCTGAACGGCAAGACCGCACCCACGCTCGACGGCTTCACGCCCGAACAGCGCGTGTTCTTGGGCTGGTGCCAAGTCTGGCGCTCGAACCAGCGCGAAGCGGCCCTGCGCAATCAGGTCACCAGCAACGTGCACTCGCCCGCGCAGTACCGCTGCAACGGCGTCGTCCGCAACGTCGACGCCTGGTACGACGCCTTCGGCGTGAAACCCGGCGACAAGCTCTACCTGAAACCGGAAGATCGCGTTCACATCTGGTAGCCGCGAAGAGCGACACGAATGCGAAGGGGCGCCGGTGGCGCCCCTTTTTCTTGCCAACAACGACGTCAAGCCAGGCCATGACGAACGTTGTTTGACCTTACCGATTCACCTGCGCCGCCGCGACCGAGGCCCGCACCACAGGGATCTCGTGATCGGCAAGTGGCTTCATCCGCACCTTGCGTGCCAGTGCTGCTTCGATCGCGGGCTTAAGCCGTTTGGCCTTTGCAGCCTCGCGCTCCACCGCTTGCGCCTTGAACTCGCCCATCACCTCGGCCGCGAACAGTTCCAGCGACGCGCAGATATGCTCGTGCTTGTTGCGCCCCGCCTGCTGCATGAAGATCACCTGATCGACGCCCGACTCCTGGAACGCGCGCAAGTGCAAGCGCATGTCCTCGGGCGTGCCGATGCCGCCGCCGGCGGGCGCATTCGCCGCCGCCTTCGCGAGATCCTCCGTCCGGCTCCCGCGCAGGGCCAGATACTCGCCCCAAAGATTCGTCCGCCCCGGCACCGTGTCGCGCGCGACAAGCGCGTTCAGCGCGTAGCCGAAGAACTCGAACCCCTCGTGACCGCGCCTAATCGCCTCCGCCCGGTCGTGATGGATCGAGAACGACGACACCATCGCGATATTCGCATTCACGCTATGCCCGATAGGCACGCACTGATCCGACGCGATGATGCCGTAATAGATGTCGGCCCACGCGCGCGCCTCTTCCGGATTTACGAACGCGAAGGCGAGCGCACCCACGCCCAGCGACGCCGCGATCTTGATCGTGTCCCTGTTCGTGCACGCCATCCACATCGGCGGATGCGGCGATTGCACCGGCTTCGGCAGCACGTTGCGGCACGGCATCGTGAAATACTTGCCCTCGAACCCCGGATAGGGGTCCATCACCATCATATTGGCGACCTGCTCCGCCGCCTCGATCGCCATCGCGCGCTTTTCTTTGGCGGGAATGCCGAACCCGCCAAGCTCAAGCCGCGTCGCCCCCTCGCCGATCCCGAAATCCACGCGCCCGTCCGACATGATGTCGAGCGTCGATAGCGTCTCCGCCGTGCGCGCCGGATGATTGTAGTTCGGGATCACCTGCCGGATACCGTGCCCCAGCCGGATGCGCTTCGTCCGCGCCGCAGCCGCCGCGAGAAACACTTCCGGCGCCGACGAATGCGAATACTCGTCCAGGAAGTGATGCTCCACCTCCCACGCATAGTCGTACCCAAGACGGTCCGCGAGCTCGACTTGAGCGAGCGCCTCATGAAACAACCGCCGCTCGTCACCCGGAGCCCAAGGCTTCGGCAACTGCATCTCGTAAAACACACCGAATTTCATGGAAGAGCCTCAATGTCATAGTGAGGCAGTATGGGCACGCCGTCGTTTACTCGTCAAAAGGCCGCCGCAGACCATGTCGAGCGGCAAAAGCCTCGATCTTCTTCTGCAACTCGTCCGGGTCCTTACAAAACGTTGCATCAATGAGCGCCATTTTCTTCGCGCGAGATACCGGATCGTGATGTGCCTGCAGATGCGCACGTCGCGCGTGAACGGATTTGGGCAGGGGACCCGGCCCGAACAAAACCTCTTTCGCGGCAATCACAATGCGAAGCGCACTTGTGGCACCAATCTCCATCAGCAGGTTCAAAGCTAGGGAATGATAGTTGGCCGAACTGTTGAAAAAATAGGACTCGAAACCTCCGCGGTGAACGTCGCCATCGAGTACACAGACCGCGTAGAACGCCTGATTGGCGGCCGACAAGTGGTCGAACCCTTCGCCGCTGCCGTGCACCTGTGCAATCAGCCAAGTCCAGTGTTTTCGTTCAGCGCTCCGTTCGTACTTTTTTTGCTCGATCCGCTGCGCCTTCGACCGCTCAATGTCGTCCCGGTACCCGCGCTTGCAAGGAATGCAGACGCCGCCCGTCTCAACCGCTGTTGATGGCAGGATCAGTACGCTGCACTTCGCGCAAGCAACCCGCTCCATTGGTGGACCGTCACCTACCCCGGCAACTTCTCGAACGTCGGTATCCCCTCCGGCACGCGGTGGAAGGGTTGCGTGTCGCAGGTGTAGATCGCGAGCTTCGGTTGGAACACTTTCGGGTCGTCGAGCGAGCCCACTTTTAGGATCACGGCCGGAAAGCCCGGCGGTCGCGTGACGATGTGTGTACCGCACTCGCCGCAGAACTCGCGCGTCACCGGCCGCTCGATGTCCTTTCGCGAAAACTTCTTCGGTTCGCCCTTCGTGTATTTGAAACCCGGGATCGGCATCGCGATGAAGACGTTCGGCGAACCGCCGGTGATGTATTGGCACTCGCGGCAATGGCACTGCGCCATCATCATCGGCTCGCCCTCGGCCGTGTAGCGCAGCGCTTTGCAGTAACATCCGCCTTCGAGTTTCATGGGGTGCGTCTCCAAGAGTTGGTCGCACGTATTATACCCCTCTCCCCTTGCGGGAGAGGATCATTTTTCGCGAATGCGAAAAATGGGTGAGGGGTCGCTGAGTCTCCGCGTCCACCGGCGTTGCCTGCATTGACTCAGCGGACCCCTCACCGGTTTTGCTTCGCAAAACCGTGCTCTCCCGCAAGGGGAGAGCTGTGGCTCATGCTCGCGCCGGCAAGAACCGCGGCATCCGCAGCAACACAGCCGAGATCAGCGCCACGATCACGCCCACCGGGAAAATCTCCAGGAACGTGAGCCCCATCCGATAGGGCATGTTCGTGTTGTAAGCGGTCATCATCGCGTTCATCTCGGCGACAAGCTTGTCGAGCGCGGCCCCGGTCAACCCCTTCGCCTTCTCGCCCGCGATGTAATGGTCCATGTAGGCCTTCATGTACGTACCGTCGGTCGCGGCCATATAGACCTCCCACCCGGCCACATAGATGATGCCGGCCACCACAGCGATGGCGAGCCCCATCAGGAACGCGGGCACGAACTTGATCACCCCGCCGAGGTCGCGGTCGCGATACCGCTTCACCCCGAAGAAGATCATCGTCAGCGCGACGATCATGGTCGCATAGCCGGTGAAGAGCGAGTTGTCGCTCATCTCCGGATGCCCGCTGGCCGCGATGATGAACCCGATCATCACGCCGATAACGATCAGGCCGGCGAACGTGCCGTAGAGAAAGATGATGTTGATCATGTGCGTTTCCTCTAGATGCGGTCGACGCCGCCCGGTTCCCAAAGCTGGACCGGATTGCCTTCCGGGTCCGTCACTTTGGCGAAGCGGCCGTTGGGATAGGTCTCAGGGTCGATCTCGACCGTGGCGCCCGCCGCGCGCAGCTGCGCCGCCATCTTGTCGAGGCTCCGGACGCGGAAGTTGATCATCCACATCTGCTCAGGCCTGCCGAAATAGGACGAATCCCATTTGAACGGCGCGAACACGCACGTGCCCGCCTCCTGCTTCCACGCCACCCCGCCATAGTCCTTGGGCACCGTATTCAAACCCAGATTGTCCTCGTACCACTTGGCCAAGGCCGTCGGGTCTTTCGCCCGGAAGAAGAAGCCGCCAATTCCCGTCACACGTTCCATCTGTTGCCCTCCTAGTGGCATTGCGCCCATCGCCGCGACCGATGCCGCCCCGGCCAGGGCAAGCGTGCTGCGCCGGGTCAGGTCGTCGCTGGTCATAGGCCGTCCTCGTGAAGCGTTCGATGGCCCGACTTTCACCGGACCGACGCCACATTTGCTATCGCCCGAAAGGGTGATTTCGCGAATATCCGCCGATCAGGTGGGAGTTATCCCGCGACGGCCGACACTCCTCCCGCCATCATGGTCAGCGAACGCACCCCTACGCGATCAGCCTGAGCTCCCGCGCCTTCTGGATCGCCTGTGTGCGGCGCTGCGCTTCCAGCTTCTGGAACAGGTTCGCGACGTGTGTCTTGACCGTGTTGGGTGAGATGTCGAGCACGCGCGCGATCTCCTTGTTCGCGGCGCCACCGGCCAAGAGCTCCAGCACCTTCACCTCCCGCTCGGTCAGCCCCAGCGCCTTCAGCGCGGCCTCGTTGCGCTCGAACGGCCCCGTGACCGCCTTCGGTGTGAGTCTGACGCCCGCCCAAATGCCCAGCCCCGTGAACGCGAGCGCAATCAGCGAAATGTAGATCTCAGGCGCAAACACCCGCGCGACGTATTGGTACTGCAGCCACTGCAGCACGAACGCGCCCGCGCCAAGCACAAGCCCGTAGATCGCAACCGATTTCACCATGTCCCGCGTCATCGCAAGCAAACGCTAGCATTGGCGCCAACCGGCGGCCAAGCCGGGCCTACAAGTTAGGGCCGGACGGCTAGCCGCTTTTCGCGCAGACGCTGCAGTTCGCCCTTCAGATATTTCTCGAAAAAGGCGTCGCACCCTAGGCACACGTTCGCCACCTGACGCCCCTTTGGATCGGTGACTGTTGACGCCGCCCGATAGTCCTCGCGCGACCAACCGGCACCAAGCCCCATGGCCTCCGGATCGCCCTGGTTGATCGCCTCGAACGCCGGATGGCCTTTCAGACTGTCCAAAATATCGACCAGCCGCTCTTCCGTGAGCTTGCCGAGCGGCGCCTTCGTTTTCAGGCAGCACGGATAGACCGACCCGTCGGGCTCGATCGCGACCTCCGATCCCGCCTCACCATGATTCATGAAATTCTTGCCGCCGCTCCAGCGCGCGCAAAAATTCGTCTCATAGGTCGCGTTCGAAAGTCCGTTCGTCCACGCCCGTCCGCGCGGCCACAGCTCCCCGATCCAAAGCTCCGGCTGCGCGCCGAAGAACAGGAAGAACGGCCCGTCACCGATTTGTTCGCGCCGCGTAAGCGGCGCCTTCGCACGAAGGCGCGGATCGCGTCCGCCGCCAAGGTCGATCTCCTTCGCCCCGAAAGGCGCCATCATCGCCCGCACCTCGTCCATAAACGCGAACTTCTTCTCGCCCTCGAGCCCCACATGATAGTCGTCGATGGAAGCAACAGCGATCGTACGCACGCCGCGCGAAAGCATGCCCTCAATCCGGTCGGGCGTCAGCACGTCGCCGGTCGTCTGCACGGACACATACGGCGCGCGCTCACCCCAGCGTTCGCAGATCGCCTCCAGCGCCGGGTAGAAGAGCTCCTCCCGCACACCGTCGATCAACAACTCGCCGCCGGCGAGCACGAGCAGGCTACGCTTACGCGCGCCAGCCGCATCCACAAAGCTCATGTCGTCCGGCAAATTCTGCAGCACCACGCGATACGCGGCCTGACCCTCGCCCACAACGCGCTTCAACTCGTCGCGCACATAGGGGCGGAAGCGATCATCGTAGCAATGGCGGCACTTGCGATGGCAAGCCCACGTCAGCACCCAATAGACAGCTTCCATCAGCCCCGCTCAAATCATGCTGCCAGCCGCAACTGGCTGAGTTGACGCTGCACCTCGCGCACGCCAGGCCGCTCCGCTGCGCGGCGCGCAACCACATCAGCCACCGCCGAATGCTGCCCCGCACGCAGCGCCGAATCAATCCAAGTCTGCACGAAAACGTCGCGCTGCGCGTGGCTGCCGCCGATGAGGTGCAGCCGCCGCAACACCGGCCCGATCGCCTCGGCCGCGTCCGCAAACCGGCCTTCCGCGTAGGCCATCAAACCTTGCGCGCACGGGATCGCCACCGACTCCCAAACGCCCGTCACGTCCTGGGCGCCATGCCGCTTCATCGAAGCCAGAAACTCCTGCGCCTGGCGCGCACGCCCGCCGCGTGCGAGCGCATAGATGAAGTGCAAATCGTTGAACGGCAGGATGTGCTCGTGCCAACGCTCGACCACCTTGTTGACGATAGGCTCAAAGCGCTGGCCGACATCGGCCCCACGCATCTCCAGTCGCCAGAGCGCCGAGATCGCGCCGATCTGTTCCTGCGCGAACTCGCGCCATTCGCCCCACAGATGCTTGTCGAAGATCTCAAGCGCTCGGCCATGCTCCTCACGGTCGATGTGAAACAGCGCCAAGTGCCAATAATTGTGCTCGCGCACGAATATGCTGCGATCGGCCCAACCGGGCGCGCGCTTCGTCAAGAACGCGATCCCGTCGTCGGCCTTGCCGCGCGTCTCCATCACATGCGCGATCGCATGATGCGCCCACGGATCCCGTTCGTCGATCTCAAGCGCCCGATACGCCGCCTCTTCCGCAACGCCGATCGCATTGTTCTGCTCGTGCGCGAAAGCCAGCATACTCCACGCGCCGGCCGTCTCGGGATGTGCCGGTACAATCGTCCTCGCGACTTCCAACATCGCAGCCGCATCGCCTTGATTGAACGCGAGATACTGCGCCCATTTCGCTGCGACGATGTCGGCCGGGTTCTGGGCGACGATGGTCTTCATCCGCTTCAGTGCGCCGGGCACATTGCCGCGCCACCAATCGTTGATCGCCGACACGAACGCCTGCTCGCGCGGTGTTGCGTAAGCTGCCACCTTTCGGGCGCGCCGAAGATATCCGCGCGCAATCTTGAATCCAGGCGCCGCCTCCAGCGCCATGTGCACTGCGGCCGCGTGCGCGTTGACGAGCGCACAGTCCGCATCCGCGTCCGCCGCGGTGAAGATCGACCTTACCCGCGGCCCATACCCGATCCAGTCGCCCGCGAACACGTTGTAGGCGGCCACCGTCTCTGCTCGTGCCGTTGTCAACTCCAAATCGTGAACGTCTTTGGCCATGGCTCGCACTCGTGAGGATCAGCGGGCCCAAGGTCGCCCTTGAGGCCCGCAAAAGGAAGGTATGGTGTCGATAGACGGCGCCTTCAGTTCAAAACGCCGGGCCAGTTTTTGTCGGCCTTGGCGATAAAGCCGGGGATGTCCTTCTCCCACTTCGCCTGCACCGAGCCATCGTAGTTCAGGTAGAGCTTGCCGTTGACGATCTTCCAGAACTGCGGATCGCCGGAGGCCGTATAACCTTGGCTAACCGCCCACGCGCAGTAGCCACCGTACTGCGGCGCA
The DNA here is from genome assembly GCA_044220975.1 of Micropepsaceae bacterium. Classification (GTDB taxonomy): domain Bacteria; phylum Pseudomonadota; class Alphaproteobacteria; order Micropepsales; family Micropepsaceae; genus SZUA-430. The sequence goes on from JBGAPZ010000017.1 coordinate 31,987, forward strand.
TAGGCTGCCGGGGTCGCGCGGAACGCATCGAGATTTTCCTTGGACGCAAAGCGCCACGTCGCGCCCTGGTATTGGGTCGAGAACTGGGCATTGCCGGCCACCGGATGGCCCGCTTTGAAATAGGCAACCGGGTCATACCCGCCGACCGCCAGCGACGAGAACGTGCCGGTATAGACGTCGGCATCACGGGCCAATGCGGCCGGCGCAGAAAACAAAGCGGCAGCTAGCGCAAACGCGCCGAAGAGGTTCGAAAAAACGGGCTTCATAGGGGTTATCTCCTAGGTTTTCTGGGTCTGCGTAAGGTTGTTCGGTCGGCTAAGGACAAAAGTTTCGCGCGTCACAGACACGTGATCGCGCAACGTTTCCTGATTTTGAGCGAACTGAAAGGTATGAGGACGATAGCTTTCAGGACCGGACCTTCCATTGACGAGACGCGTGCGTTCGTGATGATCGCGCCGGTCATCGAGGGATTCTGGGCGCTCGTGCAACAAGACGACGAGGCGAGCGAAAAAGCATCCGTCCGCTGGCAGCGCCTGATGGTGGCGGCGCAAGCGGGCGACCAGCGCGCATACAGTAGCTTCCTCAAAGAAGCGGCCGTCTTCGTTCGCGTGATCGCCAGGCGCTATCACCGCGATGCGGGTTTGGTCGAAGACGTGGTGCAAGAAACGTTGCTCAGCCTGCATCGCATCCGCCGAACTTACGAGCCGGGCCGCCCGGTCGAACCCTGGGTCGCAGCGGTCGCCAAAGCCCGCGCGATCGACGCGTTGCGCGCGCGCACGCGACGCGCCGCAGTCGAAACCGAAACAACCGACGCTGCGCACGAAATCGCTGACCCTGCGACCGGTATCGACGCACAACACGAAACGCGGACCGAAGTTGCCGCCGCTCTGGCCGCCCTCCCCGCTGGTCAGCGTGCCGCCGTGCGCATGCTGAAAATCGAAGAACTCTCCCTCGCCGAAGCCTCGGCACTGAGCGGTCAATCCGTACCCGCTCTGAAATCGTTGCTGCACCGCGCGATGCTGTCGCTACGCGCGGCGTTGAAAGGTGACGGCGATGCGTGACACAGACAAACTGATCGAAGACCTGGCGACGAACGCGAAACCGGTGAAGCCTCTCGCCCCGCCGTTCCTGCGCGCAGGCATCTTGCTCGCTGGACTACTCGCGGTCATGGCGGCACTCGCCGCATTCGGCGGACAAGAGACCGAAACCCTCGCGCATCTCGCGAACATGCCATTCACACTCGACCTCGCAGGTGCCTTGCTCGCAGCCATAGGCGCGACTGTGGCGGCCGTGATGCTGTCCATCCCCGGGCGCTCGCAAACATGGGCGTACTTACCCCTGCCCGGCCTCGCACTGTGGCTCGCCGGCGGCGCTTTCGAATGCTACGAGCAAGTGGCCGACCTCGGCTACGCACCAACGTCGATTTTCGCAAGCCGCGACTGCTTCCTCTTCATCGTGACCGCGGGCCTACCGGCTGCGGTTGCAGTCTACGTCTTCCTCCGCCGCCATCTGGCGATCGACGCCGTGCGCGTGACAGCGCTCGCCACACTCGGTAGCGCACTCCTTGCCGCCGCGCTGCTCCAATTCGTCCACGCCCACAAAACCAATCCGGTCGACTTCGCCACTCACATCGTCGCCGTGATCTTGCTGATGCTGTTTGCGATGACATTGGCCCAGTTCGACGCAAGACGCCGCTAGCTCGTCAACATCTCTTCGCTCGTAATCGCGTATTTGCCGTCGAGCCAAGCGACAATCTCCTGCGCCGCAGGATGCGCATGCGCAGCCCACTTCGCCCGCAAACGCTGTGTGCGCTCACCAAGATTTCCAAGCCCCGCATCTTGAAGCGATAGAATGTCGTTCTCCAACAGCTTCGCACACTCACCGCCTAGTATGGCGCGCGCTGCAGCTCGAAACGACGCCATGTAGCAGTAGCGATCGCCTTGCGCATAACTATCGACGAGCGTGAGCGCCGGGATCAAACTCAAATGCGGCTGGAGCGCCGGATTGATCGCATGCGCCGCGACGTGTGGCGCAATCGTGGCCGGCCGTCCGGTGAACCCGCGCAAGTGTAGGAACTGCGACATGCGCGGCCCGTCATTGACCGGATAGTTGTCCCAGAGAAACGGCTTCCGCCGCAGCTTCCCCTCGACATCCCGCAAATGGCCCGGTGAAAACGCGCGCGCACAAACCTCCTCGCCGGTCCAGAAAACCTCGACGCTGGGATCGAGCAAGCGCCCCAAGTCTTCGAGATAGTTCGCAGGCCGCATCCCGAACACGCGGTCGAGCACGGCGTCGTCCGTGTAATAGGACGGACACATAATCAGCCGCGACGCCTTCGTACAGCCGGCTACGAACGCAACGATATTCGCCTGCCGCGCTGCGAGATCCGGAATGTCGCCACGCATGTCGTCGAACAAGATCGCTAGATCGTCGAGGCCAAGCGTGTCGAGCTCCACGATGCGTGCGGCAAGCGCGGCCCGCGCATCATCGTCGAAGTGGCGATAAATCTCGAACGGACTCAACCCCACGCCAAACCGCACGCCCGCCGCGCGGCAAGCGGCAGCGAACGCGGCCAGCGCCTCATGCGTTGCCTGTGGGTGCGGCTCCCGCCACCGCCGGCGCAAGAATGCATCAGCCTTCGGCGCATAGATGAAGAAGCGATAGCCGTGCCCGGCCAATGCCTGGATCACGCTCGTCCGATCCGCCCAGCTCCACGGCGCGCCGAAATAGCCTTCGATGATGCCGAGTTCGGGTGCGTTGCTCATGCTGCCGAACCTAACAGCCGCTTGTGGCGCGGACAATTTCGGTTACGCTCGCCCCAAAGATATTGGGAGAAATGTCATGGGTGTCTGGAACTACGGCGATATCATAGATGCCGTGGCCAAGGTGGTGCCTGCCGGCGCGCCGGCGCTGATCCATGCGGACAAAACCACGACCTGGCTCGAATTCCATGGCCGCACGAACGCGCTGGCTCGCGGTTTGATCCAAGCCGGCCACCAGCCCGACGATAAGCTCGCGATTCTGATCCGCAACCGCCCCGAATACATGGAAGCCACGATCGCCGCCTTCAAAGGCCGCTTCGTCCACGTCAACGTGAACTACCGCTACAAGGCTGAGGAGTTGCACTACATCTTCGATAACTCCGATGCCCGTGTCGTCGTCTACGGCAGCGAATTCGCCCCGATCATCGCCTCCATCCGTGACCGCCTGCCCGGCGTGAAGACATGGCTGCAGGTCGACGTCGACGACACGCCGCGGCCCGTTTTCGCACAAGACTACGAGGCGTTCGTGACTGCCCACGGCAGTGGCGACCTCGAAATCAAGCGCTCCCCGGATGATCTCTTCTTCCTCTACACCGGCGGCACCACCGGCATGCCCAAGGGCGTGATGTGGCGCCATCACGACCTGCGCGCGGCGCAGATGAACCCCGCGCTGATGCCGGTCGTTCCGACGACACTTGCCGAGCACGTGGCAATCGTGCGCGCCGCACCGGCGGCCAGCCGCTTCATTCCTGTCTGCCCGCAAATGCATGGCACCGGGCTTCTAACCTCTTTCGGCGCGCTCATGGGCGGCGGCTGCGTGATCACGCTGGACTCGGCGACGTTCGATCCGGTGGAACTGTGGGAGGTCTCTGCCAAGCGCAAGGCATCGCAGATGGCGATCGTCGGCGACGCCTTCGCCAAACCGATGCTGCGCGCGCTCGACGAAAATCCCGGCCGCTGGGACCTGTCCTCCCTTCTGATGATCGTCTCGTCGGGCACGATGTGGTCGCGCGAGGTCAAGCACGGTCTCGTCGCGCACATGCCGCAGGTGACGCTGCTCGACTCGTTCGGCTCGTCCGAAGCCGTCGGCTTTGCCATGTCGGCAACGACGAAAGACGGCGAAGCGCAGACCGCGAAGTTCACGCTGGGCGCCGACGTCGCGGTCTTCACGGCTGACCACAAGCCCGTGACCGTCGGTTCGAACGAGCCGGGCTTCATCGCCCGGGGCGGCAACATCCCCGTCGGCTACTGGAAGGACGAGGCGAAAACCGCCAAGACGTTCTTCGTGATCGACGGCCAACGCTGGTCGATCCCCGGCGACTACTGCCTCGTCAATGCCGACGGATCGATCACGTTGTTAGGCCGCGGCAGCGCCTGCATCAACACGGCGGGCGAAAAGGTCTATCCGGAAGAGGTTGAGGAGACACTGAAGCTCCACGACACCGTCGAGGACGCTCTCGTCGTCGGCGTGCCGGACGACAAGTGGGGCAACGCCGTCACCGCCGTCGTCGAACTGGCGCCCAGCGCGCGCTTCGACGAAGTTGCGTTGCGTACGCACGTCCGCGAGCACCTCGCAGGCTACAAGACGCCCAAGCGCATCCTCGTCGTGCCGCAGATGTTTCGCGCCCCGAACGGCAAAGCCGACTACAAAGCGGCGACCGATTTCGCGCGCTCCAATCTGGGCCTCTGACCTATGCACGAGATCGTTGAAGCAGCTTCCCGCTTTGCCACAACGCACGTCGCACCCAACGCCGCCAAATGGGCGCGCGAAGGACGCATGCAGGTCGATGCCCTCAAAGCCGCGGCCGCGCAAGGACTTCTTTCCTTCCAAGCGCCGCACGCCTGGGGCGGCCTTGAAATCGGCTTTGCGGACAAGCTGAAGCTGCTCGAAACACTTGCCCGCCACTCCTATGACTTCGCCTTCAGTCTCACAAACACAGCCGGTTGTGCCGCAAACATTGCAGCGACGATGCCGCGCGCGGTCGCCGAACGCTATGTCCCGGCGATGCTGAAAGGCGAACGCTTCGGCGGCAGCGCCTTGAGCGAACCCAACGCCGGCAGCGATTTCGCGGGCATCAAGACTCGCGCGGTGAAAGACGGCGACGGATGGCGGCTCACCGGCGAAAAAGGCTGGATCACGAACGCAGCCTTCGGCGATGTCTTTGTCACATACGCCCAAACCGACCCCGCGCAAGGCTGGCGCGGCATCGGCTGCTTCCTCGTCGACGGCACACGCGAAGGCTTTAGCCGCGTCGCCGCCGAGCAGCTCGCCGGTGGGGGCGTCATCGGCGCAGGCGGCTTTTGCTTGAAAAACTACCGCGTCGCTGCGGACGAAGTCGTCGCCCCACCCGGTCAGGCGTTCCGCCGCGCGATGGCCAGCGTCAACCAAGCCCGCACCTACGTCGCCGCCATGTGCGTCGCCATGGTCGATGCATGCCTCGACACGGCGATCGCTTACGGCAGATCGCGAGAGGCGTTCGGAAGCCCGCTCGCGACAAAGCAAGGATGGCGCTGGATGGCCGCCGACATCGCAACCGACGCCGAAGCCGCCCGTCAACTTGTGGCGTCAGCTGCAGTCAAGATCATCGCCAACGAAGACGCCGCACTCGCCTCGGCCCACGCAAAAAAATTCGCAACGCGCATGGCGGTTCAACGCATCTCGGACGCTTGTCAACTGATGGGTGCCGCGGGCTTGCGCGAGGAATATCCGTTCCTCCGCCACCTCGCCTCGGCGCGCGTAGCGAGCTACACGGACGGCTCCACCGAAATGCAGAACGAACGGATAGCGGCGATCCTGCTCGGCTAAAAGCGAACCCGATCCGGCCGCCGGCGTGATTGGCCCCCACCCAAAGAGCAGCCGAAAGTCTCGCCAAACGCCGCATCGTTGGCAAGCGGTTCCCTACTCCTTCGGCCCGTACTGGTCGGCCAAATACGCCTCGGCGCCTTCAACATTGGGGACCCAATGATGACGGCTCACCCCGAAAAGCGAGCGCACGGGCTTGGTAAACCCCGGATCGGCGAAAGCCCCAACGGCGATGCCGACAGTATTGGGGTCGAGCGAAAGGTCCCAAAAAACGGACGAGCCGCACTTCGGGCAAAAATGAAATGTCATCCGCCCGCCTCGCTCCGTAGCGCGCGTGAACGTCTTCGTCTCACCTTCCACCGCGATCATCTGAGAGCGATCGAAGTTCGCGTTGTCGCTGAACACGCTGCCCGTGCGCCGCTGACACTGGAAGCAGTGGCAGACGGCGACGCGCTGAGGCTCGCCCCGAACCTTCACGCGCAAACTTCCGCAGCAGCAAATCGCGGTCCGTTCCATGGGAACTCCTACTCCGGCTTTAGGTCGCCCAGTCTATCGACCTTGCGCAACGCGGGAAACCAGTATGCCCAAAGGCCCACGACGGCGAGCGTTCCAACTCCGCCCACGACAACCGCGCGAATCGTTCCCCACCACGCCGCCGTCAAACCGGACTCGAACTCCCCAAGCTCATTCGACGCCCCGATAAAGAGCATGTTCACGGCGCTCACCCGCCCGCGCATGTGATCGGGTGTGATCAGCGTTGTGAGCGAATGCCGCACGTTCACCGACACCATGTCCGCCGCCCCAAGTATGGCCAACATTGCGAGCGACAAATAGAAATTCTCCGACAACCCGAACACGATGGTGGCAACGCCGAAAATCGCGACACAGCCGAACATCTTGAGCCCCGCGTGCCGGCCAATGGGCATCGCCGTCAATACCACCGACATGACCGCCGCCCCGATCGCAGGCCCCGCTTTCAAGATGCCGAACCCGAGCGCGCCCACATGAAGCACATTGTTCGCAAAGAACGGCAGCAAAGCGGTCGCACCGCCGAGCAGGACCGCGAAGAGATCGAGCGAGATCGCGCCGAATATTTCCCGCCGCCGCCGCACGAAGACGACGCCTTCGCGCACGCGCTCGAAGAGCGAACCGCCGGTCTCCAAACGAGGCCGCACGTTTGCATTGATCGCATACATGACCGCCGCACTCGAAACGAACAAGCCAAACGAAATCGCGTACGCGGCGCTCGCGCCAAGCGTCAGAATCGCGCCGCCTAGCGCGGGCCCCGAGATCACAGCCACCTGAAAGACGGTCGAGGACACCGAAATGGCGCGCGGCAATTCTTGGACGGAAACGATTTGCGGCAGGAACGATTGCGACGCCGGCGCCGAGAATGCGCGCGCCGCGCCGAACACAAGAAGCGTCGCGAAATATGGCCATGTATCCGTTACGCCGCCCACGGTCAGAGCTATAAAGATGAGCGAGCACAAGGCTTCGACCGCGTAGCTCGCCGCCAGGATACGCCGCCGCTCGAACCGGTCCGCAACATCGCCCGCATACAAAGTGAGCGCAAACATCGGCACGAATTGCGCGAGGCCTACGAGGCCCAACGCGAACGGATCGTTCGTTAGCTTGAAGATGTGCCAGGCGACCGCCGTTGCTTGCACCTGCATGGCAACGCTGCCCGCAAACCGCGAGGCGAGAAAGAGCTTGAGATTGCGCGTGAAAATGGTTCGAACCCGATTACTTCGTCTTGAGCGAGGCGGCAAAGGCTCGAATGGCCGCGGTGATCACAACGGCGACAGCAAGCACGGCGATCACGACCCAAGATCCAAAGTCGAACCGCTTGCCCTCTTCAAGATAGCGCGCCAATCCGAACCCGAGGAGCGACACGACGACGAACACGGCGCCGATCCTCAGCGTTTGGAAAAACTTTCCGCGCGGCGTTTTGGGCGTGGTCATTCAGGCTGCACGCGGCCGGGTGAGGACCGCAAACACAAGGCCCGCGAGTAAGCCAACCATCATCTGCGCGCCAAGTCCCATGCCGCGTGCACCGAACACGCCGACCGTCCCGACCGTCGCCCGAAGAGCCGTGAAAAGAACGAAGATCGCAACCGCGCCCGCCACCGCGAAAACGATCTCGCGCATACCCGTGAACCGGGAAACCAGGCCAGCTGCTAGGAACGCAATCAACAATGCTACGCCCGCGAGCACGCCATATGGCGGCGCGTTAGCGGCGGCGCCAACTTCCATGTTGATGATGTCATGCCAGATCCAGCCCAGCCGGTCGCCAATTGAAAGCGCGGCCGGTGTCCCACCGTCCGCTTGCGACGCTGCCGAAAGCCACGCCTCTTGCACGAACAGCGAATGCGCGACGGCGCCCAACACCGCCATCGTCAAAGCTGCAATCAGAAACGCGACAAGTCTGCGCACCATGGGACCGATCTCCATTAGCAAAGCTCGCTTTGCTTATGCCCCGAAATAGGGTCAGATGTCTCTAGGGACATAGGAGCTTTCCGGAAATGCATTTGCGGCCATTGGTATTGAGCGCGACCATTTTCACCATGGCGCAAGCTACGGCCATCGCGGACGTGCTGCCCGATCCGCTGAATCTGCCGGCGCCAAAGCCGCTGGACGCCCCCGCGGTCGACACTGGATACAAGGCGACGGAAGTGGCGAAGGGTCTTGATCATCCCTGGTCGATGGCCTTCCTGCCCGATGGCGCGATTCTGGTGACGGAGCGCGCCGGCCGCTTGCGCTTGATCAAGAACGGTCAGCTTCAGCCGCAACCCATCGCCGGTGTCCCGCCCGTTCACACCGGAAGCCAAGCTGGTCTGTTCGATGTAGTGCTGCATCCGAAGTTCGCCGAGAACAGCATCCTCTACCTCACTTACGCACACGGCACCGACGGCGCGAACGCAACCCGCGTCGCGCGCGCCAGGTTCGACGGCACCGCACTGCAAGATCTGAAGGTCATCTTCGAGGCCAAGCCGTCGAAAGACACGAACAATCACTACGGCGCGCGGATGGCGTTCCTAGCCGATGGCACCTTCGCGCTCACGATCGGGGATGGCTTCGAGTACCGCGAGAAGGCGCAAGACGTAAACTCCGATCTCGGCAAAATCGTTCGGTTGAATGATGACGGCAGCGTGCCGAAGGACAACCCGTTCGTCGGCGCGATCGGCGTCACGAATTTCGATGTCTATACGCTCGGCCACCGCAACGAACAGGGCTTGGCGTTCGATCCGGTCACCAATCGCCTCTACGAAACCGAACACGGACCGCAGGGTGGCGACGAACTGAACATCATCGACGCCGGCCGCAACTATGGCTGGCCCGTCATCACCTATGGAATGGACTACACCGGCGCATATGTCTCGCCGTTCACCGAGCGTCACGGCATGATGCAACCGGTCGCGGTGTGGACGCCGTCGATGGCACCTTCGGGCCTCGCCATCTATCGCGGCGACAAGTTCCCGCAGTGGAACGGCGACGCGTTCGTCGGCGCCCTCGCACACAAACATCTGCGCCGCGTCGATCTCGACGACCAAGGTCACGCCCTCGGTGAGCAGAGGCTCTTGACGAAGCTCGACAAGCGCATTCGCGACGTTCGCGTAAGCCCCGACGGCTACCTCTACGTGACGACGGACGACGCGTCAGGCAGTGTCTTCAAGATCGAACCGGCGCCTTAGCCCGGTTCGTCGTCGAGAGCTCGCCCGCCCAGATACACCACCTTGCGATCGAACTGCTGCAAGCCCGCAAAGACGCCTTCGATCAGGCGCGCATGCGAGCGCATCGTACTGCCCTTCTGCTCGCCGGCCGACCCGAGGTGCGTCATGGCCGTCACGCCATTGGACAAATTGTGCCGCCACAGTTCTTTGCGAAAGAACGGCGGTCCGTTGCGCAAACCCCGGATCAACTCCTTGGCGATCGCTTCGTTGATCGACCGGCCGAATGCACCTTCTGCATAAAGCGCGCTTAGAGCGTTTTCGATCGCGGCATCAGCCATCGCAGCGGAATTGTAGGGCGCCTCGTTTGTCTTCGTGTCGACCGCAAGCGCCTCAAACCCGCCACCACCCTTGACCTCGCGCACATAGAGCCCCCCGATGCCGACACCGGACGAGGTCTTGGACGCCAACTTCTTCCAGCCGTCGCTCGTCAGCACGATGTCCGTGACAAGCTCGCCGAAATCGCTTTTCGTCTGATCGCTCGCGAAATCCTTCGCCTTCAGATGCGGCGCATCGATGACGCGAAGTTGCAACGGCGTCGGTTTCACCGGCTCGGCCGGTGTCGGCTGTAACGGACTTCCGGGCACCACGATTCTGGTAGGGCGAACCGGCGACGTGGGCGAGCCCTGCGGTCGCCCGCGGAGTTCGAATAAGTAGAGCGCAACACGGGCAGCGATGAGCAGCAGAACCAACACCGCGAGCATCCCGAGGACCCAAGGGATGTTCTCAGTCGCGCAGCCAAGTACGCCGTTGGAATCGCATGCCGAAGGCATCAAGCCCCACCATTGATGCAAGGCTCAAAGAGCCTCATTCACGCCACCCACGCAAGCCGCATTTGCGTGAGTTAGCGCCATGGTCTCCGGCAGCGATGGCGGGAAAAGGACGGAATTCAGGCAATCGCGGCGCTTCGCCGCCCGCCGCGCTAAGCTAGAGGAATCGGGAGGGTCTTCGCATGTCGGGCGTAGGCACACGGATCAAGAAAGCGCGCGAAGCGTTAGGCATGACGCAAGTCATGCTCGCCAGAGCCGTCGGCGTCTCTCAGCAAGCGGTCATGGAACTCGAGTCCGGCCGTGCCAAAGGAACAAAGCACGGCGCAAAATTCGCTCGTGCCCTAGGCCAAGACCCGCTTTGGCTTGAAACCGGCGACGGCCGCATTCGCGAACCAGCCAAGGCAAAACGTCAGGCTCGCGCAGAACCGCAAGAGCCGCTCCCCGAATTGTCCGACTACGAGCGCATTCCATTGTTCGATTTGCGCTCGGCAAGCGGACGCAATGCGTTGGCCAACACGACAAACGCGATCGGCTTCGAGTTGTTCGCAAGCGCGTGGCTTCGCCAAATCTCGTCGAGCCCGTTTTCGCAACTGGCAGCCGTCGTTATGTCAGGCGACTCGATGGAACCGACACTCGGCCATGGCGACCGCGCTCTAGTCGACACCGCCCAACTCAATCTGCGCCGTGAAGGCATCTACATTCTCAAGCTCGACGACACGCTATTGATCCGCCGCGTAACGATGCATCCGGCGACAAAGCGCGTGACGATCGCAGCAGACAATTCACACTACCAGCCCTACACCGATCTGGACCCTGACGCGCTGGAAACGCTGGGCCGCATCATATGGATCGGCAAGACGCTGGGCTAACGCGCGTTGCGGTAGAGCGCGTAGAAGACGGGCAGCAAGAGCAGCCCCAAGACGGTCGAGAGCGCAAGCCCGCCGATCACTATCACGACGAGCACGCCGTAGACCTGTTTCAGCCACAGGGGAACGTCAAACGGGGCGACCATCTCCAACATAGAAACCATGAACTGCATTGTGGGCTCGACGACAATCGCGTTTGCAGCCGCAAACTGCCCGCCCACCCGATCGACACCGATCCCACGCAGAAGCGACCAGACGCCGAAGCCGCCTAGCACCGTCAAAACCACTGCGAGAATAGCGTAGGGCCAGAACCAACGCCGCAATGCCCCCTCCCGTCATGTCCCGGGACGGTCTTAACACAAACTTGGATGCACTGACTGCAGCGCCAGGGCCACGCGTTAGAGTGCGATGATACGCTCGCGAAAGGCTTTAGCGACGGCCTGAACGCGGGTCGAGACACCCATCTTCGCTTTGGCGCTGTCCACGTGGAAGCGGACGGTACGCGCGCTAATCCCCAAAAGCTGCCCGATTTCGGCGTCCGGACGGCCTATCGCGACCTGTGTCAGACACTGGGCCTCCCGGGGGGATAGGATGTTAACCGTCGACCGCTTGCCACCGCGCAGGTCGAGCGCCCGCTCGACAGCAGCATGCGACACGACTTGAAGCAGGGCCCGCGTCAGCGGTGACACATCCGGCTTTTCCCCGCCAAAATTCACCGCAGCAATGGGCTGGCCCGCCCGGTAAACCGGCACCACCAAGCCTTCGCCATAACGAACGACGTTGGCCATAAACTCGATCCAACGTGCGCCACGATGTGCTGGGGCGTTGCGGATCTCGGATATCAGAAACGTGTTCGGGGCTTCCAAACACTTGCGAATGACGGGGTGCTCTATTGCCACCAACTCCTGGTCAAAGGCAGAGAGGAAGTATGGCGCATCGCTGTAAAGCGAGCAGTCCACCGCGCCGCCGGCGATTCTGGACAGGTCGACGGCTAATATGTGCACGTAACCAAAGTGCGCCGCGAATTCCTTAACGCCGGGCCAGATGGCCTCTGCAGCTGCGGCGGCTCGAAGGCGCGCCAGCGCCTCGCTCAATTCGGCACAGGCATCCAATGCACCAACGCGCCCCACTGACGACAGCGTCATTATCCCTGCTCATCCCTGCGTTAGCCCATTCCAGACACTTATGACGGTGCAACTCGACCAGGTCTTCTGGCTACCGCGCCAGTCGCCGACTACCAGCAAGACGCGTTCCAAGCTTCGGTCCCCTTCCTGACCGGTTAAGCGCTTAACTCTTCGAACGGCTGTGATCCGAGCCTCCGCGCTATCTACGCTGCATCGCAAAAACACGTTACGCGTTCAGAGCATGCGCATCGAAACTCTTTCCGTGCATGAGACGTCTGCATCGTAACCATCAGATCGATCAAACTCTGAAACGACCGGTAACACTGCGCGATCATTGTCCGTGCACGTCGTAAACGATTGTCGACCGATGCAAATTGCTCCGCACGCGGAAAAATTTTCATCCCCCTCTATTGCAAAGACGAAAGTAGACATACGCTTCTGGGTAGAGTAGCCGCGTGATTCTCTATCGGTTTTGTTGATTGGGCGTATGACGCGGCTACCGCCTAGGGAGGGCGGCAGTATGCGTACGGGGCCAGGGCGTCCATGTGACGTCGGCGAGCGTTGGGTCAATTGGGCAGCGGTGTTCCGAAAAAGACGGGAAGGCCTAACGACGCGGTTGTTAAACCGCGGCGAGGATTCTTCTTCGCGCCAGAAAGCGGTGATTTAGGCCGATGGCGCGGTTCTTGCGGAGCACTGGATCGCCATGGAACATCGTTCACCTCGTCCATCGGGACAAAGCAGGCTAAGCACGCTGCTGCTAGCAGGCACCGCCATTTGTGTCACCGGCTCCGCACGTGCCGAACCGATACAGGCCTATTGGCTCACACCCACCGTCCTCGCCAGCAACCTGGGTGTCGAAGCGGCGATTGCGGCTCAGCAAATCAAGAAACTGAAAACGAAAGTTCTGGCCAAGCAAGACGTCGAATTGTTCGTGGCCCCAGAACCCAATTGGAAAGATCTGACGCCCGCCTTCGACAACTTGGACGAACCTGTCCGCTTCTCCGACAGTGATGCTCCGCAAGCTTCTGTCTCGTTCAAGCTTCGCGGCAGCTCGTATGGTCTCGAGCCGGCCGTAAATGTAGCGGTCGATCGTCTTGCCAACTCCGCCAACTTCGGGACCGGCGCCGTGGCCGCCGAAAGCGCTGGATTCGATGCGGAACTATTCAACGGCCGCCTGTCGTTCAGCACCGATATCATCAAGACTGTCGACGAAAGCGACACGCGCGACTTCCGCGATCCGCAACTGCGCGAGCGCGATCACGCGATGAACCTGGCCGATACCTCGCGCCGCCACCGCTTCTCGGCGAAGGTTATCGATTCCGAAAACCTGCGCTTGCTCGTCGATGGCGACTTCGGCGAAACCTCTGAAGGATTCGCTACGTCGTTGCGCGAATTGCCCACAGGCCGCCTCGTGTTGCCGGGTTCGTGGTCGAACCTGTCGTCGAGCATCGAATTCGGCGATACGCGCGTAAAGGTCGACTATCAGGACTACGTGACGAACCGGGAAGCACTAAAGCGCCAAGGCTTCACGCTCGCCTACGCGTCGTCGGCCCTGTCCGTGTATCGCAAAGACGGAATGGAATTTAACCTGACCCAAGGCGGTCAATGGCTGAAGCGTACGTCGTTCACGGGTATCAACGCGGACGTGATCGTCGCCGACGTCCTACCGGACGCGGTCGCCGACGCGATTGATCCGATCCGCCCGTTCTTGCCGACGATGATCAGCGGCGGGTTCGAACGCGGCGATGTGATCCGCTCTGAGCTTCTGCCAGGGCCCCGCGACCGTGTGTCGACCGCGAACGCTGCCATGAGCTGGGACACGCGCCTGGGCGAAACGACGGCAAGCGTCTGGGAGCGCCGCATCAGCACCGACATCGTGAGCCCAGGGGGCGATGACGACAAGGTTCCGCTCGCCCGTTCGCGCGACCGCTTTGTCGATATCTCGCACAAGATCCGCCGCGGCGACTGGCAATTCGGCGCCGGCCTTTCCATGATCGAAACCGACGACACGATCGGCGGTATCCGCGAAACGCAAAGCGAAGTGGCACCCCACATCTCGGTCGCCTACGCGCCTGAGAACGGCCCGCGGATCGAACTGCGCTACGGCGCCGCCGACGCGCAGTCGCAGATCATCGACGACAACCTGGCAGCGCGCGCGAAGACGAAGCAGCTGCAACTCAGCGTCGACATTTCGACCTTTGCGCAGGAAGAATTGAACAAGCCCGACGCCAAGTTGAAGCTCGAGTACCGGTACGACTTGAACGGCAGCGATCGCGATCCTGTCACGGGGCGCGAGCGCGGCGGCGGACATGCCGTATTGCTGACCTTTTCGACCCCGCTGAACTGACGGTTTTCCGCGCCTGTCCATTGCGCGGAGACCGCAACCCTTGACGCGCGCCACGTCAGCACGACCTTATGCGAGCCATGTGTAGTGCTCGCACCATCGACGGTCTGCACCCCACCGCGCTCGAATTCCATTCGGACGTTGGCTCGCGCCATGTCCCTTACGGACCGCTGCCGCGCCAGAAGCTCGACATTTACGTTCCAAAAACCGGGGACGTAAAGGCCACTATTCTTTACCTCTATGGCGGCGGCTGGGTCTCTGGTGCGCGATGGTACTATCGGCTGTTCGGTCGCGCGATGGCCGCACGCGGCTTCGCCGTCGTCGTGCCCGATTATCACCTTTATCCGTCTGCAACTTTCCCGAATTTCGTGGAAGACGCGGCGCTCGCGTTCAAGTGGATTCACGACCACGCTGCAGAGCTCGGCGGAAACTCGTCTCGTCTCTTCGTGATGGGACACTCGGCCGGCGCCCACATCTCGACGTTGCTCGCGCTTGATCCTGCGTATCTCGCAGTACATGGCCTAAAGCCGTCGGCGATCAAAGGCGTTATTGGTCTTGCCGGTCCCTACACGCTCGATCCGCTGAAGTGGGCCGGCGTGAAGGACATCTTCGCGACATCGCGCGACGTGCCGCACGCGGCAAGGCCCATCAAATTGGTGAAACCTGACGCTCCCCCGATGCTGCTACTGCATGGTGCACGCGACCGCATTGTGGGGCCGAACGCCAGTATCAATCTGGCGACCGCACTCAGCGCTTCTGGATCGAGAGCCGAAGCCAAGATCTATCCGCGCATCGGCCACTTCGAGATCTTCGCAGCATTCCTATGGGGCTGGCGCTGGCGTGCCAGCGTGTTGAAGGATACCGAGGACTTCATCGAAGCACGCCTGGGCGGCGGCTAAAGTACCATCTGCGTCTGCGTCACAAGTGCGACCAGCTTTCCGTCTTCGCGCGTGATCCGTGTCTGCCAAACCTGCGTCTTGCCGCCGCGATGAACTGGCGTCGTTGTTGCACGCACAGTTGTCCCGCTTTGTGCTGCAGCCAAGAAATTCGTCTTGCTCTCGATCGTCGTCGTTCCCTTCGCACCTTCCGGCAAGTTTAGGAAAGTGGCGACCGCGCCCGCCGTATCCGCCAGCGCCATCGCCGCCCCACCGTGCAGGATAGGCATTGGTGCCGTGCAGAGATCTTCGCGGACGTTGAGTTCGGCGACGACCTCATCTTTCGACACGGAAACGAACCGTACCCCCATGAGTTTCGCGAAAGGCAGAGGATGGGCGTTCAATTGTTCGGCGGTCATCATAACTCGTCGTCCCCGTTTTCGACAGCGTAAGGCGCAAAGCCCGGCTCGGCGATAACCTACGAGATAATCAACTCTCGCGGAGCGCTCGCGCCTTCTTAGCCGCGGGCCTTTCCCAGCATCGCTTGAGCCATGCTGCCAGATGCGGCTTTCCCGTGAGATCGACGAATAGGAGCCGGTAGAGAACTGACGCGACGTTCAAATCCGCAACAGTGAATGCGTTGGGGTCGGCCAGGTATTGCCGCCGACCAAGCTCCTCGTCCAGCACATGAAGGGGCCACTCCATAGCCTCACGCGCTTCGCGCGCGACTTTCACGTCGCGCGCCTCAGGCGGCAAAAGCATGCTGTGCGTGATCCAGCGAACGACCGGCGGATCGAGCTCCGCCATCACCCAGAAGCTCCACTGCCAAGCCTTAGCCTCGCCGTGCGCGTCGCTGGGATATAGCTTCGCGTGCTTCTTGGCGAGGTAGAGATTGATCGCCATCGATTCCGACAACGTGAACCCGGCGTCGTCGATAGCGGGAATGTGTCCCGCGGGATTGACCTTCAAGTACGCGGGCGCGCGCGTCCCGCCGTCGCTGGTCGTTGTCTTGATGTGCTCGTAGGCAACGCCCAGTTCTTCACACATCCAAAGTGTTCGAACCGCACGCGAAGCAGCGTAGCCATAGACCTTGAGCGTCATTGTGGGCTCACCACTCCGCAAGCAATGCGGGCTCCGCCGCCGCCAAGCGGCTTCGGCTGGTCGGAGTAGTTGTCGCCGCCTTCGTGGATGACGATCGCATGAGCCCGAACCTCGTTGACCGACAACCGCAGCGCATGCACCGTCTCCGTTGCCGTCCCGTCGCCAGCCACGTTGATAACGGGCAAATCACCCCGATGACCCTCATCCCCCATCGGGCCAACGTGCTTGCCCGTTGCATGCGGATCGTAGTGGCCGCCCGCCGCAAGCCCTGCCTGCATCTTCCCGTCCTTCATGGCCGGACCGCAATTTGGGTTCTCGTGCACATGGAAGCCGTGCGAACCGGGCGGTAATCCCTTGAGGTTTGCTACAATGCGCAGGCCGCCCCGTGAATCCGAGAGCGCCAGCGTCCCGATCTCAGGTCCAACGCCTTGTGCATCGATCTTGAACATCGAGACCGTCACTTGCCGCAGCCCCCCCGGACCACCGCCAACATCGACCGCCGTTGACGCCCCAACCCCGACGTTTCCAGACGTCCCACCCACACCGACGCCGACCGACATCCCCTGGCAACCAGCGATCGCCATGGTAGCGAACGAAATCATCAAGGTCTTGCGCATGGGAAACCTCCTAACAACGCGGCGAAGGGTGCCGGATCGGCCTGTCTTGAGCAATGCCCACAATCGAACGACCTGCCGGGCATGTATCTTGGGGCTGGATTGCGACCCGGCAGCCCGCCTAAACTGCACACCCATGGAAATGCACCAAGTCAGATACTTCTTGGCCGTTTGCCGAACCTTGAACTTCACGAAGGCGGCCGAGGAGTGCAACGTTGCCCAGGCCTCCCTGACCCGCTATCAAAAGCTCGAAGAAGAATTCGGCGGTTTGCTGTTTCACCGTGAGCGCGCGAACACGCATTTGACCGAGCTCGGCAAAGCCATGCTGCCGCACCTGGAGCGGACCTACGATGCGGCGCAATCCGCAAAGCAACGACTTCCTACAAGAAGGGCGAAGTGGTGCACCTTCGCGTCGGCGTATCCCCGACCGTGTCCGCGGCCACAGTCACAAATGTGTTGGCGTGCGGCGGGCGGTGCCCGCATTCGAACTGACGCTCGATGGTGGAACCGACTCGAAGCTGCTCGAAGAAGCAGTCGCGGGCGACCTCGACCTGATTGTAGTAGGCGACGACCAAGATTTGCCCGAACGCGTGCGCGCATGGACGCTACATCGCGAGCCGCTGCTTGCAGTGATGACGAAGGATCACAAACTCGCCGGCCAGAAATCGATTGCTATCGCCGACTTGGATGGCGTCGACATGATCGTGCTGACGAATTGCCCAATCGCCACTCGCCTCATGCAGATGTGCGCGGAAGCTGGGGTGACGCCGAAATTCGCCACGCGGGCCGCCAACTGTGATCAGGTCGTGTCTCTTGTCCGCGATGGCCTTGGGATCGCCACCCTGCCAGCCAGCTTGGCGGCATCGTCGGACCTCGTTGTCAAACCGGTAGAAGGCTTGAACATCGAGCGCGCGATCACGCTCGGCACGGTCCCCGGACGCCGCTTTTCCTCTGCCAGCGACGCCTTCATCAAACTTGCGCGCGCCCGGGATTGGGGCAATACCGCGTAAGCTAAGGAATTAACCCCAGCTTCCGGCCGTCCTCGTCGGCATGCTGACTCATGCCCCGCGCCTCGGCGATGTCCTTGTCGCCGCCCTTGTCGTCCCCGTTACGCTTTCGTGCGACACCGCGGGCGTAAATCGCTTGGATATAGTTTGCCTGTCGCTTGGTGGCGTTGTCGAAGAGCGTCTGGGCCTCCGCGAAATTACCCTCTTGATAGGCAATCAGACCGCGCATCATATAGCCTGGCGCAAATTGCGGCCTCAGCTTGATGGACTGATCCAAGTCCGCTTTCGCCTCGTTCGGTTCCCGCCGGCCCATGCGTATCAGCGCGCGCTGAAAATAGAACTCAGGCGCTTGCCGAACGGAAATCGCCTTTGTGAGATCCGCCAGAACTCGTCCAATTTGTCGAGCGCCAGGTAAGCCGCCCCGCGCGTGGCGTAGTAATCCGCCTCGTAGGGGTGCTTCACGCTGCCCGACTTGAGAATCTTGGTGCAGGCCGGAACTTGTTCGGCAGGGGTTGAGTTGTTGAGACCCATGCAAGTCCGCAGGTCCGTGGTCGTAAGCTGCCCGGGCTTCGGCTTCGCCGGCTTCGACGCCGCTATAGCGGGCGATGCCGCAAGCATCGCCGCACAGCAAGCGCCAAGAATACGCGCCATCGGATTAGCCTCCAGCTTTGGCGAGCTTCGCCAGTTCGTCCTTGGCTTGCTGGGTTGCCCGGAGTCGATTGAAAGAACGGTTTCGAGATCGGCCTTCGCCATCCGCTTTGTCGCCCTTCTTTGCGAACACCATGCCGCGATTGAAATAAGCGACCGACAGTCTGGAATCGAGCTGGATAGCTTTGTTCAGGTCGCTCAGTGCGCGCTCCTGGTCGCCCTTGGCGGCATAAGTTTAACCACGAACCGCGTAACCGGCCGCATCGCCTGGCTCAAGTTCGATAGCCTTTGTTAGATCAGCGAGGGCGCGAACGAAGTCTTTCTTGCTGACGTATACGAGCCCGCGATTGCTGTAGGCCGCCGAAGCCTTCGGGTCGAGCGAGATCGCCTTGTTGAGATCCGCCAAAGCCAAGTCAATCTTGTTCTGACCGATCAAGATGCCCGCACGCGCTTGCAACGCGCGTGAGAAATCGGGCCGCAATTTCAGCGCCGCATTGAAGTCCTCAAGCGCGTTCTTGCCGCCACCGAGGTGCAGATAGGCCGAGCCCCTATTGTAATACGCGCCCGCCCTTGCATCTGTCGAAATTTTCGCCCCGAGTATCGTCGTACAGGCACTCGCCAGCACCGGCCAGTCTGCGGTGGTCTTGCCAAAGCATTGATCCGCTGCCTTCTGCAACTCGGCCTTCGATGCCGCCTGGGCACCGACGGCGCCAGCGTCAGCGCCAGACCGGCGACTATGGCTCGTAGTGGCGCGTAGGTCTTCTTCTCCCAAGAAGCATAGGAGGCCGCCCTGCTTGTTGCCGTTCATCGCCGCAACGTCGTCGATGCTGTGCGTTGAGGAGCTCGTATTCGTGCTGCTCGACGCCGTTTGGATCGCCAGGCGAGTCCTGGTCGGAGTTCTCGCGGAATTGTTGATGATGATGCAGCTGTTGTTCGCCGCGCAGATGCGCCGCCGCTACCGGTACTCCATCACCGCTTGCCCTGCTGGTTCTGCCGCACACGACGGTCGCCTGCCGCCGCCGCTGCCGGCGCTGCCCGGATCCTCGACCTGCTTGATCGCGATCGCCAAACCCGCGCGGTTCACCGGTGTAGTTCCACGGCTCTTTCACCCCGAGAGGATCGGCGCGCGTCGGCCCTGCCGAAAGCGCAGCCACCAAGCAAACCAACGACGTCAATGCCGTTCCCAATTTCCGCATGGCGCTCACCTAATTTCCCGTTTGAATCTCGTTTGCATGTGCGGTCGGCGGGGCTTTCGCCCCCGCCGCCATTCCATAGTCCGACTAGTTAGCCGACGCGTCAGGCACGCCAACGGTGATGCTGACGTTGTTGCCCACTGCGGTTGCAACCGAGCTGACGATCGGACGGCCGAGCGTGGCCGACAGGTCATCCGTGTTCGGAGACAGGTTCTTGTAGTCGTTGAGAGACACGTCGCAGACGTTCGACACCGCCGATACGTTCGCGTAAGCGAACTGGGTGATGTCGGCGATCAGCACGTGGTTGCTCAGCAAACCACCCGGATCACGCGGTCCCGGCGGGGTGCAATTGTCACCCCGGCAAGTGCTGATCAGGCTAGCTGAATCGGGGCCACCCGTACCATCGACGTTCGACTTCAGCGTGACGCTGATGTTGTTCGCCACGGCGGTCGCAGAACTATCGACCGTCGCATTACGGATGTTCCAGACGTTCGACTCTGCCGAAATCTCGGCAGGCGTCAAAGCGCCGACGATTGCGCCCAACGAGAACAGCAGGGCGAGGTCGGTATGCAGGTTACCGGAATGACGACCGTCGTACGAGTCGACGTCCGTTCCCGGCATTGCCGTCTTCAGTGTGCAGCGGATGTCGCAGCCGTATTCGTCATTGAACCGCGTATTCGCCACAAATTGACCGTCGTGCAGGAACACCGGAACATCGGACGTGATGCTCTGGTTGTTTCCGACGGCGGTTGCTGCGCTGACGACCGACGGAAGATCGACGGTGGCGTCAAACGAGCCGCAGATGATGATCGGGCGGCAATACACGTACTGGATATCAAAGCCCGGATCGTACTGGTTGTTATTGATGCCATGCACATTCGAGTTAGCAGTCACGTTGCCGAAGAAGATTTGAAGCTTCTCGACTTCGACAAGGCCCGTGGACTTGAGGTCGATGTCGATGTCCACATCGATATCGACGTGTTCGCGCACGTCCTTCGTCCACGACCAACTCACGTTGTCGAACGCCATGGCAGGAGTTGCCATAGCGCAGACTGTGAGAACGCCGAGGCTAGCCGCTAGGGTCCTCGCACTCTTTAGCGTCTTCATTTAGTGGTCTCCCCATTAGGTTTCAGCTGCTCTAGATAAGACGACACGTGGTCGTTCTCTACGAGGGCGCAGCTAGGGTCCCTCGGTAGCCTCAAAAAGTCTGTCATGATCTGATAGACGGCCATTTCGGCGACCGTGCGCACGCCCAACTGAAGTGGCTCGTTGCGCACGTGTCCGGCCTCGAGTTCGACGAGCGTCGAATCCCAAAACCTGAAAACGTCCGCTTCCACTTCGTAGCCGTAGATCTGCTTCTGCAGCGACGACACGTATGAAACGGCAAAGTTCTTCGAGTTGATGACGCGCAGGTCCAGCGCGACGTTCACGACCGCCATGCGTGCGCCGCCACCCACGCCGACGCGCAAGCCGATGCCGCCGGTCACGATGTTGTAGTTGAGCTCTGTAAGAGCGCCGACGACGATAAAGTCGGTCGCCGGCAGTTTGCCGAACGCATCGACCGAGCGGCTCAGACGGTTCTGCTCAGCGAGCTTCACTTCGGCCAGCGGTATCCGAAGGTCGTACCGCTCAACCAGGTGCGCCTTGCCGGTTTTGTACAGCGCGCTCATCACCATTTCGGCGGCGCCCTGCGTCAAGTTGTTCCCCGACTTGTCGTAATAGGAAACCTGCCCTGTCTTGTCGGCGATCTCGCCCACCGCAAATACCGGCAAATTGCTCGCCGAAACGCTCTGCAGCTTTCTCAAGCACTGGCTGTAAGGCGTGTCGTTGCTGGTCACCGGATAGACGATCAACGGCTTCACGCCGGTGGCGTCGCCGGGGGCAAGCCCCGCACAAGATGTCAAAGCTGTCGTAAACAGAAACCCAAGTCCTAGTGCCGCAAGGCGCTTCATCGGTTCCACCCCATTTCGCGTGGCGGAGGATTCCATCACCTCGCCTCGCTATTCGGGCGGGAAATTACTTGGTGTTCGCGAGCGTCTGAAATGGAGACAAAGGCTGAGACTTCCGAGCCTTCCGAATTACCCCACCAGCGCGCTAGCCTGTCGAAACACACAGCGACTCAAAAGCATCACCATTTGATGTACTCCGATCGCGTCACGACTTCCGGCCAATACCGATCAGTTGATGCAGAGCCCACGAACCTGCACGTTAGAAGTGCGCGTATCCCCTGTTTTTCAACAGCCCGATCCATTCGAGACCCGAGCCACTTACTTTAGTGGTACACGCGAATACTCGCTTCACGTGCCGCCATTCCTTTGCAATGCTTCCAAGGCGAGTCGCGCCGAGTGCGGCACAACCCTACGCTCCGAGGAAACCATGAACGTAACACGCAAACTTGCGACGGTTATCACAGCAGCTGCATTCAGCATCAGCTGCACGGCGATCGCAGCCGCTGGCGAGAACTATACGTTCCCAAGCGCGAGCGGTGTGCAGCTATCAGCATCGCCGGCACCCGGCTTCGTCTCGCCCCAGCCGAATGTTCCGGGCGTGAGCGTCGCTAACACGTTCGTTTACGGCCAGCCCGCGCTCGCGCGACATGAATTGCCGTTGCCCCCACCGGGTTACGCTGGCGGGCCGGCACCTGGGGTTCCCTACGCGAACCGGTTGATGAGCCACGCGTTGATGGTGGCTCCATACGCTAACTACGCTGCCGATTACGCGCGCCTGTTCGCGCCAAACTACGCAGTGAGCGCGTGGACCGATCGCGTATTTGGCGTCGTGGATAGCGGCTATTCAGCCGTCGACGGCTGGACGGCGGCAGCCTACGGCATGCCGCGTCTGCAAGGCTCGCAGCGGTATCGAGAATCTTCGCCAGATCTTACACTGATGCCGACGTTCCGTGCGCACCCTGAGCTCGATCGCAACCCAACATTTAGGAATGGCGGCAATTAGGGAACAATCGCTTACGCGGGTTTCGCGCGTCCATTCCGCGCGCCGTTGTTGGCATTTGTTAAGCCGTGTTGCACGGCCCAGATGGCAACTTGTGTGCGGTTCGTCGCGCCGAGTTTGCGCAACACCGTCTTTAAGTGGACTTTGACCGTCGCCTCTGTGATCAAAAGCTCTTTGGCGATGGCCTTATTCGAATGGCCGTCGGCAAGGCCACGAATTATGTCGAGTTCGCGCTGTGACAGGGCGACGTCACCCACGCGCACGCGCTCGCTTGTACCAGACTGATTGGTGCGCATCGCGCCCAAAAAATCGGTCAGCATGCTCGGGAAGACTTTCTCTCCTAGAGCCACAAGGCGAAGCGACTCAATCAAAGCACTCGCGGTAATGCTCTTGAGCAGGTAGCCATCGGCTCCAGCGCCGAACATGTCGGCCAAATGAGAAAGCTCCGCAGATTCAGCGAACACGACCATTCGCGCTTGAGGCTGCGCTGACTTCAACGCGGCGACAGCCTCGGCACCTTGCGCAAAGTCGAGAATGATGATGTTCGGCGAGGGTCCCCCATTGGAACCGTTCCGCGTCAACTCGTCGACAGTCCCGGCTTCGGCGGCGATGTGGAAGCCATTGCCGTCCAACTGAGAGCGCAAGCCGGAGCGCAGCAACGGGTGCGCATCGACGAGCCAAACGACGGTATGTTCCACCAATGCCCCCCGCATCGTGTTCTCTTCTTTTCTTCATCGAGCTTACGCTCGAGAACCCATCGGGATGGCAAGCAACCATACCCAGCGGCTAGTCCCTAAATAGGGTTATGTAACTTTAGATGTAAACCGCTCGCGTGGGAACGGCTCAGTGACGAACGCAACAACTTGATCTGAATTTCTTCCCATCATGTGGATTAACCATGAAGCACATTGCACTGCGCGACCGCAATCGCATCTCACACGCGTGCGACGAATTCACGGATCGTCCTTAGAACGGACAGAGAATCGTCACGAAACGCACCGTGGCCGCAGTTCTTGAATACACGAAGGGTTCCCAGCCCAGCATTGAGGCAAGTCAAGATCTCCTCGGCCAAATGTGGAGGCGTGATCGGATCTTGAGCACCCGCCAAGACCAGCGTCGGACACAGGATTTTGTTCAGGACAGGCCGAAAATCCATCCGCCGGATCTCGCGGTCAGGCAGCGAAAAATGGCGGTAGACCTCGCGCCGCGTAATCGCACGAGCGCGCGCATCATCGCCACCCGCGCGCACCGTCGTGTTGTACAGCGGCATACAGATGCGCATGTACGTGTCGAATTCCTCATCACTCCCGGACATCCACATGCGTTCCGCCGCCGCGAAAGCATCCTCCCCGCCCTTTGCGCGAAACAAGGCCAAGCTCGCATCCAAGTCCATGCGCGCTGCTGTGCTTGACAACACTAGAGCGCGCGGATGTTCCGGGTGACGCGTCGCGTAGGATTGGCTGCGTCCGTTTCCGCGATGATCGATGTAGACGACCTGCGCGATGTCAGCGAACTCATCGAAGTCCCCGCGCAATCCCGTGTGATCGAAGCCCGGCCCTCCGTGCATCACGATTAAAGTGGGCTTCTCGCGCATTCGCGGGCCATCGGCCTCGAGTTTCGAGCCCACGACATCGAAGAAAATGCGCTGCTCGCCGAGCCGGACAAACATCGAAGGACACCCTTACAGCGTTGGCAATATAGCGTGCGATCTACGCAGCGATGTCTTGAACTGCTTCTGCCGCATCGACATCGGCAAAGCGGCGCCACCGGCTGTGCCGCGGATCGAAGAGTTGGCATTCGCGCGTCAACTGCAGATGATAGCTGGGTGACCAAACACGCACGAGCTGTTTACCGCTCATCTCTTCGACAGCGGCCTGCGCTGCCTTCAGCTCTTGCAGCGGTATTCCGACATGAATGTGGTGGGCTTGATGCTGCATGATACGGTGAAACAAGCGGTCGATGACTTCCGGCAGGACGACATGCACCGTACCCGCCATGGATTGTTCAACCGTCGAGGGCACCCCCGTGGGCATTACCCAACGGACGTCCGGCCCGGTGTGTTGCACGATCGAGAGAAACGAGATGAACACGTTCCAAATGAAGAACGGAATGGCGAAGCCGAACACCAGCGCATTCGCGGCCGCGCGCCAAAGGCTGCCGTCCCCCGCGGCAATGAGCGAAACGTATGTGCCGAGCGCAACGAACAGCACAAAGTAAACATAGACGAGAATCAGATCGAACCAGACGCGTGGCGTCATCGGCGGCGTCTTTTGCCAAAACGGCAAAAGCATTTGCGGAACCCAAATATCCACGAGATAGAAGAAGGGTTGGCCCCATAGGCTCCGCATGAACCGGTAGTAGACTTTTTTCCCGGCTGGGGCGCTACGGTATTCTTCGACGGACATCGGCGAAAATGCGTTGTCCACCCCGATCTGCGCCGTGAAGCGGTGATGAACGCGATTGTGGTGGTGCTCCCAAAGGACGAACGGATGCAGCGCCGGCAGGAAAGCAATCGTTCCGCAAATCCGGTTCAAGAGCTTGCTTGCCGAAAAGCTCTGATGCCCCGCATCATGTCCCGCGATCGCCGCGAGTGAGATCATGGTTCCCGCGCCGAATCCGAAGATCAACTTGAGCGAGAGCGCATCGGCGACCAGCGCGCCGTACACAAACACCGCATACACGAACAGATCGACGGTCAAATAGGCAAGCGAACGCCCAACCGAACGTCGCGCGAAGGGCGCTAGCGCCATGCGATCGATGTTCTGATATGCCATTGCTGCTCCGACACCGGCTGTCTGCCTGCGAGCCCAATGAATACAACAAATTGCGCCCGTGCGCCAACGAACGTCTGCGCTCAATTCGTTAACCGGCTAGCGAACGGTCAGTTGAAACGAGATCATATCCGCGTCGGCATCGGTTTGGCCGGCAAGATTGCCCCGGACTTCATTGCCGGACGTCGTCGAAGAGAGGCCTATCGGCTCCTCCGGGAACATGAGCCGCGCGTAACCGAACTGCAGGCTCACAGCATCTGACAGATCATGATGAACGCCGAAAGCAATCCAGGTGCGATCGGAATCCGGTATCCGCGGGTCGCGCGTGCGGTCCCGCGTCGGGCTTTCGTCGAACGCGACGCCAGCGCGGAAAATCCAGTCGCGTTGAGGTTGGTAGCGCACACCGACGGCGCCCAGCCAAGTGTCCTTCCAGTCATATGTCTGAAAACTATCGGGCTGGGCCGGATTGGCGAATCCAACCCGCAGCGTCTCGAACGCGCTCCATTGCGTGAAACCCGCTTCCGCGAGGAGAGCAAGCTGTGGCGTAACCGCAAGGCTGGCGCCAACGGACGCTACAGCTGGTGTTGTCAATTTGGCGCGGCCACGTGTGTCAACGAACGCACCGGTCGCACCGGAGAGCACGGATCCGATACCGAAAGTGTCCAACACGAAATCGACATCCCCGGTCAGCTCATGCGCGATCGCCGAGCGATAGGTGGCGCCCAACGTCAAGCTGTCTGACGGCGACCACAGCGCGCCAGCGACAAATCCAAAACCCCAATCGCTGGCATTAAACTCGACGAAGCCGTCCTGAGTTCCTGGCACCGCACCGGCGACGCTGTTCGCAAGTCCGATTGTTCCGAAGTCGATGGCGTTCGAAAGTGTGCCCCTCGCGTACTGCGCCTGCGCACCTGCAGACAAAACAAGATCCTCAGTTACCCGATAGGCAATCGAAGGTGCGACATTGATCGTCAAGAGTTTGGACTCGATCGCGTAGTATCGCCCAGCCCACGTCGGTCCGTAGCGCGTGCCCAGCCCCCACGGAACGCTCACGCTCAACCCAAAGGTTAAGTCTTCTGTCGCCCTCGCCCGAACCGAAAGGCCGGGCTCATAGGCATCGAGGATGAAATCGTCCGGGGTGGTGCGTCCCCCGGTTGGCGTCGCGAATGATGTTGTAGCTGTCGTGTACGATGCATCCGACGTCGGATAGATCGCGTTCGCCGTAAACTGAAAGTCCCAGTTCGACACGCCCGAGCTAGCGGCGGGATTGGTTGCAAGAAAGCCCGGCGCATCGGCCTGCGCACTCGCGCCGGCAAAAGCCGACGACGTTGCATCGAAACCGTATTCGCGCAGGGCAAAACCGGCCGCCTGGGCATTTGAGGCCGCAGCGGCAACAAAGCAAGCGATCGCGACCGCTCGCACGCGAACTCGTTTACAGAACGTTTGCACCCCCGCCACCCCCAATGGCGACCCAATCTTTGCGCCAAAACCGGGTGCGCGGCCAGCCCACAAAATCGGTGCCTGTACCGAAACGGACCCCTTGGTTACCAAATCTCAACGCATTGGTTGCGTAAGAGCGTCCTTAACTCGTCTGGGGCTAGAATTTGCCTGGAAACCTGGTGAAAGCAGGTTGGTGGGGACTGCCAAAGTGAACGCCGCGCGAGCAGCCAACTCGGGAGACCGGTTCGCCCTGAACCGCTTCTTGCTCGTGTTCAAAAACGAGGAGGTCGAGCGCGACTTCGCGAGTCGCTCGTTCCGACAATCAATCCATTTCATTCGGCTCTATCTGATCGCAGCCGTGATCTTGTACTCGGCATTCGGCGTCCTCGACGCTGTGGTGGCTGTCGAATATCACCCCGTACTGCTGCTCATTCGCTACGGCTTTTCCGTACCCATCATTATCGCCATCCTGGGACTGTCCTTCACCGCATCGTTCGAACGTTTCGTCCAGCCGGCACTTGCGGCGGCAATGGTCGCGGGCGGTCTCGGCGTGATCCTGATGACGGCAGTCCTCGGCCCGCCGTTCAACAGCCAATACTACGCCGGTCTGATCATGGTCGTGATCTATTCCGGAAGCCTGTTGGGTTTGCGCTTCTCGCTCTCCCTTGCCGTCACGATCGGTCTGTGGGCGTGCTACCAGTTGGTCGCGCTCTACATCAATCCGATCCCGATGAGCGAGTACATCTCCAACAACTTCTTCCTCGGAATGGCGACGGGCGTCGGCTGCTTTTGCAGCTACATCCTGGAAACGCACATTCGCAACAACTACGTTGCGCAAAAAGTCATCGAGCAGAAGAACCATGTGATGAAAGCGCTGCTCGATGAAGCCGAAGCAGCGAACCGGGCAAAGAGCGAATTCCTAGCCGTGATGAGTCACGAGCTGCGCACGCCGCTGAACGCAATTCTGGGCTTCTCCGAATTGTTCAAACAGCAGCTGATGGGCCCGCTCGGCTCACCCAAGTACGTCGAGTACGCGGCCGACATTCACAGCAGCGGCCAGCATCTGCTCGCCATCATCAACGACATTCTGGATCTGGCGAAGGCGGAGGCCGGAAAACTGGATCTCTTCGAAAGCACGTTCGACCTCAACGCGCTCGTCGACAAGACGTTGCGAATGTGCACGCAGAAGGCACAGGAAGGTCAGATCGAGCTTGCATTCACGGGCGCGACTGGCAACCACGAAGTCTATGCCGACGAACGCCTGATCCGCCAGGTCACGCTCAACCTCGTTTCTAACGCGATTAAGTTTACGCCGCCCGGCGGCCGGGTCGAAGTCGTCGCCCAAACGTCGCACACGCACGGTGTCGTCCTGAAAATCAAGGACTCCGGAATCGGCATACCGACCTCCGATCTCGAGCGGGTCCTGCGGCCGTTCGAACAAGTGGAGAGCGCAACGGCACGCCGCCACGGGGGCACGGGTCTAGGCCTCCCCTACTCGAAGAAGATCATCGAGATCCACGGCGGCTCGCTGACGCTGACAAGCCAAGAGAATGTTGGCACCACGGTCCGCGTCGACCTCCCCGCCTCGCGTGTCCGCGCCCCGAAATTGCCGACGTCGCACCTCAGAGAAGCGGTCTAGCGCAACAACGCGCGTAGCTTGGCTTCCGCCACGTTCTGATCTTCGCCATAGGCGATCGTTCCGCTCAACGCACCGTTAGCGTCGAGCAAGAACACGCTTGCCGCGTGGTCCATCGTGTAGCCATCGCCAGTACCGGATTTCGCGTAGTAGACGCCGAGTGGGCGGGCAATCGCCGAAATCTCATCCGCCGTTCCCGTAAGCCCCCGAATGCGAGGGTCGAACGAGGATAGGTAGGTCTTGAGTAGCGCTGGCGTGTCGCGCTCGGGATCGACCGTTACGAAGAACACGCCGAGCCGATCCCCATCGCCGCCCAAACGCGCCAGCAGCGCTGAGATCGACGTCAGCGTCGTCGGACATACATCGGGACAATAGGTGAATCCGAAGAACAAAACCGCGGGACGTCCCATAACGGCCTTCTCAGTGACGGTCGCGCCGTTTTGATCCGTCAGACGAAAGGACGCTATCGCCGCTCGCCCGAAATGTGGCTCGGAATCACTTCGAAAGAGCCCAAGACCAACCGCCACCCAAGCGAAGGCGACAAGCGCAATCAGCGCGAACGCCCCATAGCGGATTGTGCGCAGCACTTCGACATTCATGTAAATAGTACCCGAAAATCGGGGGCGAATTTACACCGGCTTGCGCGCAAACAACAAGCGCACGCGGCCGGTCGGATCCGTTTCCGTCCACGCATGCGCGCCCGGCATACCGCCCACCCAACCCAGCATATCCTTCTCGGTCCGGTAGAAGAGGTGCCAATCGCAGATGAATTCCATCGGCCAAAGGTTGCTGAGTTCGGTCTCGTTCATGTTGCCGATAATCAGCAATCCACCGGGCGCCAGTCGCTCGTAAAGCCGCATACTAAGTGCGCGAGCCCGCCGGTCGATCAAATAGTCGAGGAGACCGACTGAGTAGATCAAATCCTGCGGCCCGGCGTCATCCAGCCACGCCCCCCCGCGCAACACATCGCTGAATGCCACGTTGATTGGCCGCACCTTCGCCTGCGGCTTCATCTTCAGCGTCAGCGGATGTGCATGGTCGAACGCATACGAAAGCGCCGCCTGCTCCTGATCGATCAGTGTGAACGCCACCGCACCCTGCGGCGCCATCGGGTCTTTGAGGTGCAGCTCCACTTCTCGCGCAGACCCGCATCCGAGACTCATGATGCGCGCTGGCGTGCCGTTCGCGCGAGCGCGCACGACGTCGTCGATCACTTTGCGTACAACATGCATTCGCGTCCCGATGCATTCGGCAACATCGAGGCCGACGCGATGCATGAGTTGCGAATAAACGTCAGCGCCTTCGCGCTGCCAGTCGTAGACGTAGTTCATGATTTCGAAGTCGCCGGGATAGCCCGCCGGCTTGAAATAACTGCGCCGCCAAACTGCGCCGTGACTGAGCTCCGGCGTCAACACGAGCTCCGTGTAATCCTTCACGGCCTCCAACTGCTTCTTGTCGGCCATTACCGGTGCAATAAGTTGATTGCCCGCACGCCAGAGGCTCCGCCATTGCGGAATGATCCTCTCGGCGCACATCTCATATGCCTCATCGACGCTAAGCCCCGTCGATTGATGCGGAAATGGCTTGGTACTCGCCTCCACGACCGAGCGGTAAGCGCGCAGGAAGCGGAGCACATCCGCGCAATGCGCACGGTACTCCGCCGGAACGAGCCCACTCACATGCGGATCGAGCGTGGCAAGTTGTTGCGAAATGCGCGCCTGCGCATTGCGGCGCAAGAGTGAATGAAAATCCACGACATCGTCGACGAGATTGAGCGCAATCTTGGGACCGAAGATCGAGCGTTCGGTCCGCACGACTTTGGCGCTGCCCTCGAAGATCGAAAGGCCTGCCTGCTTCACGACGATCGGAACGATCTCGCCGACTTCGACGGAAACCTCTACGGTCTGGTTGGCGTTGACGCTAATTCCGGTCAAGCTGATATCGCCGAGACGAAGCGCGGCAGACTTCACGTAGACCTTCGGCGGGGCACCGGAAAAAAGTTCCGCGGCGTCATAGCGCTTCGGCCGGAAATAGATTTGCCGGCCCGTCGCGCCCTTCAGCTCCTCGTACGCCAGCATATTCCCCTCGCGCGCGAAATTCACTTGCTCGTTCAAAGAGATACTACCTTCCTATAGCGATGATCCGTGTGCTGAGAAAGAGTCGCGCGCGTAATTCGCAACCGATCGTTAAAGTGTGCTCCGCCACGGTAAACGTCGCCTTAACCGTAACACCTGCCTCTTCCGTCACGTGATGAACCAACCCAAGCTCACCGTCGACGCTGTCGTGTTCGACCGCGAAGGCCGCCTATTGCTGATCAAGCGCAAAGGACCGCCGTTCAAGGGCCGCTACGCGTTGCCGGGCGGGTTTGTGGAACTTGGTGAAACCGTAGAGTCGGCTGCGCACCGCGAACTAAAAGAAGAAACGGGTGTCACTGCAAAATCACAACGACTGGTGGGCATTTATTCTCAGCCCGGCCGTGACCCGCGCGGGCACGTAATTTCGGTCGCTTTCTTGATGAGCGTTCGCTCCGCCATTCCCAAAGCCGCCGACGACGCCGCCGCCGCCACATTCGTTGACGACTGGCGTTCGAAGAAACTCGCCTTCGATCACGGCAAGATAGTTGCCGACGCCGTCAAGCTCCTCCGAAACCGATGAGCAGCGTTGAATTTCGCCCGTACACGAACGCCGATGCAATCGGCGTGGCATCGGTCGTTGCAGCCGCGTTCGGTGGCGACGGCGAAATCAAGCTTATCGAGACGCTCCGTCGCGATGGCGACATGGTTTGCGAGTTCGTCGCAGCCACCCCGTCGGAGATTGTCGGTCACGTCGCCTTCTCAAGACTTCAAATGCGGAAGGACGGAGCACCCTTCGCGCCACCGCACTTGCGCCACTGGCTGTCGCACCCAAGATCCAGCGCTCGGGGATCGGACAAGCGCTTACGCGTCTGGCGCTCGATGGACTCCGCGCGATGCCCGAAGATGTCGTCTTGGTCTTAGGCCACCCCAAATACTATCGCCGCTTCAGATTCTCGAGCATGTTGGCAAAGGTCCTCGAAGCGCCTTATGCCGGAGAAGCGTTCATGGCGCTCGAGCTGACCCCGCGCGCGCTCGGCGACATGCGCTGGAAGGTCACATACGCGCGCGCCTTTTCCGTCACCTCCTACGGCGACAAGGATTCCCCAAGCCGCTAAAGCATCCCTGAGATGCAAACACCGGCTAACGAAAACACACTGGCAGTGGGCGGAACGGGCCGGGCCGCCGTCGCATTTATCTTTGTCACATTGATGCTGGACGTCCTGTCGATGGGCGTCGTCATTCCCGTACTGCCAAAACTCATTGAGCAGCTCTCCGATACGACGCAATCCGGCGCCGTTCGAATGGGCGGGTGGATCTCGCTCACCTGGGCAATCGCCCAGTTTCTCATCACGCCCGTCCAAGGCGCGCTATCGGACCGTTTCGGCCGCCGGCCCGTCTTGCTCATCTCGATGACGGGCCTTGGCCTCGATTACATCCTGACCGCACTCGCGCCCAGCCTCATTTGGCTTTTCATCGCGCGCGCCATCTCCGGCGCCACCGCAGCCAGCTTCAGCACGGCAAACGCTTATATCGCCGACACCACACCGCCCGAAAAACGCCCGCAAGCATTCGGCCTAATGGGCGCGGCCTTCGGCATCGGTTTCGTTATCGGCCCTGCAATTGGCGGCGTCGCGGGTTCATTCGATCCGCGTCTTCCGTTTTGGGTCGCAGCAGGCCTTACACTGCTGAACGCACTTTACGGCTTCTTCGTTTTGCCCGAGTCGCTGCCGCGGGAGCGACGCACAAAGCGCTTTGTGATCGGTGACGCCCATTTCTTCGCTTCGCTGCGCTTGCTGGCATCAAACGCACAGCTCGCCGGACTGGGCGCCGCCCACCTCTTTTACGCGGTTGCGCACAATGTCTATCCGGCGGTGTTTATCTGGTTCACGATGTACCGCTACGGCTGGACCCAGGCAACGAATGGTCTCGCGCTGGCCGCCACCGGCATCGCCAGCATTGTAGTCCAGACACTCCTTATCGGACCCGTCGTTAAGGCGCTCGGGCCGCGCCACTCGATGATCGCCGGTCTCTCTTTCGGCATCATTGGCTTCATGATTTACGCCGTCGGCCCATCGGATCTTTCCGTGTGGATTGCGATCCCGATTGCAGCGCTATGGGGCTTTTACACGCCGTCCGCGCAAACTGTGATGACGCAGCACGTCTCTCCCAGCCAGCAAGGTCAGCTGCAAGGCGCACTTGGGGCACTTATGGGGATCGCATCGATTGTCGCGCCGCCGCTCTACACGAATGCCTTCGCGCTTTCGATCGACGCAAGGAACAGTTTCGCGGACTTTCCGATCCTCGGCACACCATTCTTCATTGCTGCGTCGCTGCTGGGTTGCGCGCTGATAGCGGTTTTGAGAGCGACCGCGCCTAAGCGTTCTTGAGTTCGATCCAGTGCCACTCGGTCGCGTGCCTAACGGCACGAATGCCGGGCACTTTTCCGACGTCTGGGATCGCGTGCACGATCAAAAAGATCACCTGACCCCGACCGCGCACTTCGTCGAACACGGGAAAGCCCGTGTATTCGACGTTGATCGTAGAGCCGTCGTTCAACAATGCCGGCGTGATCTGCCACAAGCCGCACGGCCGCGATAGCATCAGGAAAGCGCTATCGAATGCATCGCCCTTGATCGCTGGATCGACGAGGTCGAGGTAGTCGAACCCAAGGGCGTCGCCTCCGACCAGTTTAGCAATCCCCGCGCCCGCGCGTGCAAATTTCAACGACAGTGCTGACCTATCGGGATCGACAACTGCAAGCCACGGGACAAGATCGCGAATGGTGGTGTAGTCGATATCGGAAAGGCGCGGCATTACGCCAGGCACCGACCGCCTAACAGCTTGCTCGAAGCGCAGGCTTTGCGCCGAGTGCTTGGTCCGCTGGATGGTGATATCGCTTTGCACGGCCGCAGCCCCGATTGCGCAATTGCTGCCGCATCGAGTATCCGAAGATGGCGCCTCACTCAATTTGCCGCGCTTGGCAACATCGCCGCACAGGAATCAGCCAGATGGCCGAACTCAAGACAAAACCGACAAAACAGAGCGTCGCAGCGTTCTTAAAAACTGTGACGGACGCACAAAAACGCGAAGATGCTGGCACGGTCATAGAAATCATGCGCGCTGCGACAAAGACCGATCCGGTGATGTGGGGAACCAGCATCATTGGCTTCGGGCGCTATCGTTACAAATATGCAACCGGACGTGAAGGCGACTGGCCGATCATCGGCTTGAGCCCCCGCAAACAAAATTTGACGATCTACATCATGCAAGGATTCGCCGAGCGCGACGGCCTGATGGCAAAACTCGGAAAACACTCAACCGGATCATCTTGCCTGTACATCAAACGCCTTTCGGATATCGACCTGCCCACGTTGAAGAAACTCATCACGCTTTCGGTGGCTTCGATGAAAAAGAAGTACAAGGCGGGCTAAGTTGCGCCGCGTGTGTGAAGCAAGGCTGCAACAAGACACGGCGACCCGTAAGTCATGGCGGCGAGAGCGCTTCATTGTGTTTCAGCGCGTTAGCGCCACTAGCTTTCGCCGGACCTTAGATCAACTCCCGCAGAGCACGCGATTGACCCAGCGTTGAACCGCCCCAAACCCCACTATAATTGGCGAATCACCAGCGCCTGTCAGGGGGTTTCCATGTCGCGTTATCGCGAGCGTCGCGTCCGCCTCAACTCGTCGTCGCCCACATTCGACGTCTTTCCGTTGCTGTTGCTGCCGGCGCTCTACGTCAATTTCATGATCTTTGCCGTGTACGGAATGGATTCGGTCGCGGTGGCCACGTGGCTCAGCAGCACAGCTTTTCACATCACGATGTTCTCAGGCGCTGTTTGGTCGATGAGCCAATCCGACGTCATCTTAGGCGCGGCAATGGGTCTGCTCTTCATCGAAGTCTTGAAATCCGTCGGCTCGCCGATGCTCTCGCTCGTGAATCACGGAATTGCCGTGATGACGCTGTTGGTCTACGTGGTCGAGTTCATCTCGTTCCCGGCTTTTACCAACTCGACGTTCTTCTTACTGGCGCTCATGCAACTGATCGACGTGATTGCGGGGTACACGATTACGATCGTCTCGACCCGCGGCCTGACTCGCTGATCTAGCCTATCAAGGCGCATTCCTCGCAGATCGAAGCCAGTGGTGGTAATATCCACCGCTGGCATTTTCATGACGGCACCAATAGGGCGGCAGAACGCCCCGAGGCGGCCCCACCCTAACCCCGTCGAACGCCAACGAAAAAGCGCCTATGATCGCGCCAGCAGACCCCACCGGCCTGCTCCGCGAAAACAGGAGGAAATTCATGGCGAAGAAATCATCGGTCGACACCGGCGTCTATCGCGTCACCGAAGTCATCGGCACCAGCCGCGTCTCTTGGGAAGAGGCTGCCAAGAACGCAGTCGAACTAGCGTCCCATTCCCTCCGCGATCTGCGTATCGCCGAAGTCACAAAACTGGACATGCGCCTCGACGATAAGGGCAAGGTCGTCGCCTACCGTGCGCGCGTCTCGCTATCGTTCAAATACGCGCCTTAGGTCACGCTGCTGGAGCCCGGATGCGCACAGCGCGTCCGGGCCGGCACATCAGAGCACCGACGCGAACTTGCCGTTCTTCGGCCAACCCTTCGGCACAAGCCGTCCCGATTGCGCACGGCTACCGAGGTAGTCTTTCAGATCCGGCTTCTCCCAAGTGCGCCCGTTGTAATCGCGCAAGCCATCCGCGTAGACAAACGTCGTCGCGTCGATCAGGCCGCCATCTTTATATTTCTGCAGCGTGACGCCCTTGCCCTTCGCCATCTCGGGCACTTCATCGAGCTTGAAGATGACCATCTTCCGGTTCTCGCCGATGAAGGCCGCGTGATCGCCCGCCGCCGGCACGCAGACCTTCGCCTCTTCCAGCGGATCGACGTTCATCACCTGTCTGCCGCCCTTCTTCTGGGCGATCACCTCATCCTCCGGCACGACAAAGCCTCGCCCCGCCGAAGAGGCGATCAAAAGCTTCCGCCCCGGCGCATGCACGAACAGTGCGACGATATCCTGATCGTTCTCCAGGTCGCACATAAGCCTGACCGGCTCGCCATGCCCGCGCCCGCCCGGCAGGTCCTTGCATTCGAGCGTGAAGAACCGCCCGTTCGTCGAAAACATCACCAACTTGTCCGTGGTCTGCGCTTGCACCCAGAACCGGCCCTTGTCGCCGTCCTTGAATTTTACGTCGTCGTTCGGCTCGATATGCCCCCGCATAGCGCGGATCCAACCTTTGTCGGAGCAGACAACCGTTATTGGCTCCTTCTCGACCAGCGAGTCCATCGGAACGTCCTCGATCGCCGGCGCATCGGCCAGCGTCGAACGCCGCTTACCAAGCACCGTCTTGGCCCCGAACTTCACGCGCAACTCCTGGAAACTCGCCTTCAAGCGGTCGTTCTGTTTCTCCTCGGACTTAACCAGCGCCTTCAGCTCCTTCTGCTCGGCCTCGAGCGCGACATGCTCCTGGCGGATCTCGATTTCTTCGAGCTTGCGCAGGCTGCGCAACCGCATGTTCAAAATCGACTCGGCCTGAAGATCGGTTAGCTTGAACGTCTTGATCAACTCCGCCTTCGGATCGTCCGACGTGCGGATGATGCGGATCACCTTGTCGATGTTCAAAAACACCGACAGGAAACCTTCCAGTATCTCAAGACGCTCCGCGATCTTCGCCAAACGGTGGCTCGCGCGCCGGATCAGAACGTCGCGCTGATGATCCAGGAACGAGACCAGCGCCTGCTTCAGGCTCATCACCCGAGGCGTCAGCGTCGCGTCCAACACCGTCATGTTGAGCGAGAAGCGCGTCTCCAACGCCGTCATCCGGAACAGTTGCTCCATCATCACGTCGGGTTCGATGTTCCGGCTCTTGGGAACCAAAACCACGCGAATGTCTTCGGCCGACTCGTCGCGAATGTCGTCCAAGAATGGCAGTTTCTTGTCGATGACCATGTCGGCGATATCTTTGATCAGCTTGCCTTTCGCGACCTGATAAGGGATCTCCGTAACGATGATAACCCACGTGCCCCGCGCACCTTCCTCTTTGTGCCACTTCGCGCGCAGGCGAAAACCGCCCTTCCCTGTGCGATAGGCCTCCGCCATCGAATCCGCCGGTTCGACGACGATGCCGCCGGTCGGGAAGTCGGGCCCTTTAATGTACTGGAGCAGTGTGTCGTCGCGCGCATTCGGCGCACCGACGAGATGGATCAGGGCCTGCGCAATCTCGTCCAGATTGTGCGGCGGAATGTTCGTCGCCATGCCGACAGCGATACCCGACGAGCCGTTCGCAAGCAGGTTCGGAAACCCGCCTGGCAACAAGAGCGGTTCGCTTTCCTTGCCGTCATAGGTTGGACGGTAACCTGTGCCGCCATCGTCGAGCCCGTCCAGCAGCAGCTCGCCGATGACGGTCAGCCGGCTTTCCGTGTAGCGCATCGCAGCGGGATTATCGCCGTCAACGTTCCCAAAATTCCCCTGCCCGTCGATTAGCGGATAGCGCAAAGAAAACGTTTGAACCAGGCGCACCAGTGCATCGTAGATTGACTGGTCGCCATGCGGATGGAACTTTCCCATCACGTCGCCGACAACACGTGCCGACTTCGAGAAGCTTCCCGTGGGATCGAGCCTCAGCCGCTGCATCGAGAACAGCAGCCGCCGGTGCACAGGCTTCATCCCGTCGCGCACGTCCGGAAGCGCGCGCTGCATGATCGTCGAAAGCGCATAGGCGAGATACCGCTCGCCAAGGGCGTCTTTGAGGTCGACCTCACGCAGCAAGTCCTCAAGCGCCATGACGAATCCCTCGGCCGAAGTGGAAGAGCGTCTGACTACCGGCCAGAGCCAAGCATCGCAAGCCGCTCGGCAAACCGCGCACGCGCCTGCGGCAGCACGGCACTGTGTTCTTGGGCCACGCGCTCCAAGAAAAAGCCTGTCAACGCCAAACCGTCCACAAGATCGTTCGGCGCTACTGCACCCTCGCTCACTGTCAAATATCCAGGCAATTTCAGCAACCGGTCGCGGTAAGGCTCGGCTGCGGCTCCGCTGACTGCGCGCCCTGTCTTCGGCGACACAAAGCGTAGGTCGTCACCTGTGCCCGTCGCCGCGCATTGCGTGAGATCGAGTCCGAAGCCCAAATCCTCGAGCAGCATCAGCTCGAAGCGAACGTAGTCGGCAACCCACGCTGGCGACACCTGCACCGTAATAGACTCAAGCAACGCATCAAGTGCATCGAACACGCGGACGTGCA
>JBGAPZ010000018.1:0-66816 GCA_044220975.1 Micropepsaceae bacterium
ACCTCTATGTCAACCGCAACCAAATCGGTGCTGTCGTCGGGGTTCAGCCGTTTGGCGGCGAGGGACTTTCGGGGACGGGACCGAAAGCGGGCGGACCGTATTATTTGCACCGCTTTGCGCTTGAGCGCACGGCATGCACGAACACGACCGCTGCTGGCGGCAATGCTAGCCTGCTCTCGCTCGGCGAATCAGCGCCGTGAGCGAGGGTGCGCATGGCCGGACTTCCGGCACCGTTGATCGTCGTCGGGAACGAGAAGGGCGGGTCGGGTAAGACGACCATCGCCATTCATCTTGTTGCGGGTGCAATGAGTGCTGGGCTTCGTGTCGGGGGAATTGATCTCGATCACCGTCAGAAGAGCTTTTCGCACTTCTTCGAGAATCGCGCGCGCTGGTCGGAGCGGGTAGGGCGGAACTATCCGTTGCCGAAACTTGCGCCTGTCCATGCGTCGGCGCGCGAGACGAAGGCGCTGGCGGAGGGCGAAGAGGCGCGACGGTTGGCACTGGCGGTCGCAGAGCTCTCGGCGGAATGCGATGTGATCGTTGTCGACTGTCCCGGTGCGGATACGGCGTTGGGGCGCGCGGCGCACGCGAACGCGACTGTCATCGTGACGCCCTTGAACGACAGTTTCGTCGACTTCGATTTGCTGGCCGGTGTCGATCCGGAAACGTATGAAGCGAAGGCGCCGTCGATCTATGCCGAGTTCGTGTGGGAAAGCCGCAAGCGGCACATGATCGAGAAGCGCAAGACGATCGATTGGCTGGTCGTGCGCAACCGAATGTCGAGCATCGAGACCCGCAATCAGCGCCGGGTGAGCGAGGCTCTGACGAAGTTGTCTCAACGTATCGGGTTTCGCCTGGCGCCCGGTTTGACCGAGCGCGTGATCTACCGCGAGCTGTTTCCGAAAGGCCTGACCGTGCTTGACCTCATCGAGGGCAAGACGAAGGGCATTACGATGGGCCAGATCGCGGCGCGCGCCGAGGTGCGTGCGCTGGTCGCGGCACTCAGGTTGCCGCAATTTTCAAAGATGGCAGCCGCCGGCTAAGCGCCCTATCGCACCGCAATCGGTAAGCTAGCCCGCGCGTTGGCTTGGTCCCAGGCTCCATCGGTGACGACGAGGCAGGAGGTGCCTTTCTTTTGTAGTTGCTTGCAGAGTGATTCCGCTTTCGCGGGCGTGAAGGCGCCGAAGCGGACTCGGTAGAAGGTTTCGCCGCGCACGTAGAGTTGGACGATCGCGCTGCGAGCGCCACCAACGGCGGCGTCAGGCCGGACTCCTTGCAGCTGAGCTTCTGCTTTTTCACGCGTCGAATGGGCGCCGACTTGGATGCCCCATTGGCCGGTGTGCACGACGGGATTCGATCGCACCTTGATCCGTCAGGCTTCCTGACCGACTTCGCGCGGGCTAGACGGGAGTGTGGCGAAGACCGGCGCGTTGCCCGGGGCTGCAGGCGTTGCGGCCTGCGGCGCAGGTGCAGCCATCACGACTTTCGATTCGGCATCTGGGCGGGACGCAGTGGCGCTGTTCTGTGCCGCCTCGGCGGCCGCTTCCTCATCGTCGAGGACGAGCGGTGACAGTGCCATGATCACAGGCGCCGGACGGCCGAGGCCCATGCGCGTGAATTCGCTCTCAAGCAGTTCGGCTGTTTGGATCTCGATCCCCCAGAGCGATCTCGCCCATCACGACAGCGATGAGGCGCGTGCCTTGGCGTGTTGCGGAGCTTGCGAGGTTGAAGCCCGACATACGCGTGTAGCCGGTCTTGAGGCCGTCAGCGCCGTCAAAGAACTTCATCAGGTTGTTGTGGCCCTCAAAGCTGCGGCCGCCCCAATAGAAACTCTGCAGGCGGAAATACGGATAGAATTGCGGGAAGTCCGTGATCAAGCGGCGACTCAAGATCGCGAGATCGAACGCCGTCGATTGCTGGCCTTCGTCCGGCAAGCCGGACGCGTTGACGAACGACGTATGCGCCATTCCCATCTCGCGCGCTTTTTGCGTCATGCGCGTGGCGAAGGCCCACTCGGTGCCGCCGAGGTGTTCGGCGGTCACGACCGCCACGTCGTTTGCGGATCGTACGACGATCGCCTTGATGGCGTCTTCGACGGTGATCTGTTCGCCGGGATCAAGCCCCAATTTCGTCGGATCTTGCGAGGCCGCGTAGGACGATGCTGTCATCCGCGTCGAGAGGGTCAAGGTGCCCCTCTGAACCTGCTCGAACAGCAGGTAGAGGGTCATCATCTTCGTCAGCGAAGCCGGATAGCGAATATCGTTCGACATCCGCTCGTAGAGAATCTTGCCGCTGTTGGCCTCGATAACGATGGCCGCGAATTTTTCGACGTAGGGCTCAGGCGCGGTGATGACGTGGCGACGGTGGGGTTTGGACTTGCGCTTACGCGCGTCGGCCGGATCGGCGGCGATCATCGTGACCGCTGCCAAAACGAGCACCGTTAAGAAATATCTCCACAACTGGCCGCGCCAAACCATGATCGAGCCCGTTACTTGAGGTCAAACGCCATAGCGGACGCGTCAGCAAGAAGCAGACCATCCATCGGACCGCTTCCCCCCCGACACGACACCAACAAGTTGCCGAGTCTGTCAGAAATTTCGCGGTTGAGAAGCCCTAACATCGTCTATGGCCCTCCGAAATCAGCCAGTGGCCGTCGTCCATTCGGCGGCCGACTTTGAACCTGATTCGGCGCCTTTGAGCTTCGCAGGCCGCGGATTTACTTTTGGTTAACGCTATTGCGGACAATCGACTCCGGTTATTGTGCGGTGCAACAAATTTGCCTTGACAATTGGACTAGGCCGTCTCATATAGCGCAATGTTGCAGTGCAGCATGACGCGACAAAACGGACACAGCTGCACAGAATCCGCAATGGGATTAACCATCCTCTGCGGGCAGTAAAGGATCAAGGCGATGGCAAAATCGAAATTCGACACCGAAACGGTGGAGCAGGTCATGAAGAACGGAAACGAAGCGATGAAGCACGGTATGGAGCAGGTGACGAAGGCCTATGAGAACTTCGCAGGCTTCGGCAAAGGCGGCGTCGAGGCGTGGATGCAGTCCGCGACCGCGATGACGAAGGCATTCGAGCGCATCAATGGCGATTGGTTCGCGTTCTCGAAGCAGCAAATGGAAGACGGCGTTGCCGCGTTCAAAGCTGTCGCCAGTGCCAAGAGCGTGCACGAGGCTTGGGAAGTCCAAACGGATTTCGCGAAGTCTTCGCTGGACGCGTTCGTCGCTCAAGCTACGAAAGCCAATGACACGTTCATGGACGCCGCGAAGAAGGCTGCAGAGCCGTTCAACGCGCGTTTGACGGAAGTCGCGCGTGACGTACGTCAGGCGAGCCCCTTCGGCCGCGCAGCCGAATAAGGCACTTAAGTAAGCCGATATGACGGGGCTGAAGGCGCTGCCTTCAGCCCCGTTTTTCATTGCGTAAAGGCTGATTGAGGGACCCGCTTGCGCGCGGCGGCCAGGCGTGCTGCGCTTGGGCCGCATGTCCTTGCACCGCGTCGACTTCGAGACCCTGACCCGCCCGTCCACGCCAAACACATTCCTGATGGCGCCGGATGGCCTATGCAAGGCGGCCAAGGTCGACCAGGCACCTCCAGCGTTTTCCGTGACGCCGGCGAAGCTGCGGCAGGCTTTCTTGAGCGTCGTCATCGCGCAGCCGCGGGTTTCGCATACGCTCGCGGATGAACGTGAGCTCTACGACGATTTCGTGCAGCGATCGGCCATTTTCCACTTCCCCGACCTGGTGTCGGTACAGTTTCTGGCGCATGGCAAAGGTGGTGCCACGCTCGCACTCTATTCGCGCTCGGTCTACGGGACTTGGGTGTTAACCGGGCGCGCGGCTTGCGCTGGTTGAAACTGGTTGACGGGGCTGTCAAGCCGTCCTCCCGCTGAAAAACGCAGGGATATGCGCCTTTAGGGTGCTTTCCATTCGAGCCCAGGATCATATCTAATGGCGGCAACGGTATTGGCATCTGCGCACGACAGGCATGACGAAACAGAACGGTGACCGCGACGGACAAGGGCCGTCCACCGGCTTGGTCACGAAAGTACGGCCGAAGACGAAGCGTCCGAACCTGTATAAGGTTCTGATGCTGAACGACGATTACACGCCGATGGAGTTCGTCGTGCACGTGCTGGAGCGCTTCTTCAACAAGGGGCGCTCGGATGCGGAGCGCATCATGCTGCAGGTTCACCAACAGGGAGTTGGGATCTGCGGCGTCTTTACGTACGAAGTCGCAGAAACCAAAGTCGCACAAGTGATCGATTTCGCCAGGCGGCACCAGCACCCGTTGCAGTGCACGCTGGAGAAAGAGTGATAGACTGAGTTGAAGATGAAATAGGGGTCGGTTGAGGGTTTGAAGAAAGGCGAACATTAGTGGCGAGTTTTTCGAAGTCTCTACAGAACACCCTCCACCGCGCGATGGCGCTCGCGAATGAGCGCAACCACGAATACGCGACGCTGGAGCACCTGCTGTTGGCCCTGATCGACGATCAGGATGCCGCCGCCGTTATGCGGGCATGCAACGTCGACGTCGATGCGCTGCGCCGGACCCTTTCGACATATGTCGATACCGACCTTGCAACGTTGGTCGTGGACGATGGCGAAGACGCGAAGCCGACCGCTGGCTTTCAACGCGTCGTGCAGCGCGCGGTTATCCACGTGCAGTCGTCGGGCCGCGAAGAAGTGACGGGCGCAAATATTTTGGTCGCGATCTTTGCCGAGCGCGAGAGCCACGCCGCCTATTTTCTGCAAGAACAGAACATGTCGCGTTACGACGCGGTCAGTTACATCAGCCACGGCATTGCGAAGCGGGCAGGGGCCACGGAGTCGCGGCCAGTGCGCGGTGCGGATGAAGAAGGCGACGAGGGCGGCGATAAGACCGTCAAGCAAGGGACCGAGGCGCTCGAGGCGTATTGCGTCAACCTCAACAACAAATCGCGTGCGGGCAAGATCGATCCGTTGATCGGTCGCGAATCCGAGGTTGAGCGAACGATCCAAATTCTTTGCCGCCGGCAGAAGAACAATCCGTTGCTAGTCGGTGATCCAGGTGTCGGCAAGACTGCGATTGCGGAGGGTCTTGCGCGCAAGATCGTGCAAGGTGAAGTGCCAGAAGTGCTAAAGGACTCGACGATTTTCGCGCTCGATATGGGCGCGTTGATTGCCGGCACGCGCTATCGCGGAGACTTCGAAGAGCGTTTGAAGAACGTCGTGAAAGAATTGGAGCACTTCAAGGGCGCCATTCTCTTTATCGACGAGATTCATACCGTGATCGGTGCCGGTGCGACGAGCGGCGGGGCGATGGACGCTTCGAACCTGCTGAAGCCCGCGTTGCAGTCGGGCACGCTGCGTTGCATGGGCTCGACGACCTATAAGGAGTTCCGCCAGCACTTCGAGAAGGACAGGGCGCTCGCGCGCCGGTTCCAGAAGATCGACGTGGGCGAGCCTTCGGTGCCGGATGCAATCAAGATCTTGAAGGGGCTGAAGCCCTATTTTGAGACCTATCACAAGGTCCGCTACACGGGCGACGCGATCAAAGCTGCGGTGGAGCTGTCCGCAAAGTACATCAACGACCGCAAGCTGCCCGATAAGGCGATCGATGTGATCGACGAGACGGGCGCTTCGCAGATGCTGCTGCCTGAGGGTAAGCGCAAGAAGATCATCGGGATTGAGGAGATCGAGGCCGTCATCGCCAAGATGGCGCGCATCCCACCGAAATCCGTGTCGAAGAATGACGCGGAGGCGTTGCGCGACCTTGAGATGAACATGAAGCACGTCGTGTTCGGACAGGATGATGCGATCAAGCAACTTTCGGCGGCGATCAAGATGGCGCGCGCGGGCTTGCGCGATCCCGAGAAGCCGATTGGGTGCTATCTGTTCTCTGGCCCTACGGGCGTGGGCAAGACGGAAGTTGCGCGCCAGCTGTCGAAGATCATGGGTGTCGAACTTCTGCGCTTCGACATGTCGGAATACATGGAGCGGCATTCGGTGAGCCGCTTGATCGGCGCGCCGCCGGGATACGTGGGCTTCGATCAGGGTGGATTACTTACCGACGGTGTCGACCAGCATCCGCACTGCGTGCTGTTGCTTGACGAGATCGAGAAGGCGCAT
Organism: Micropepsaceae bacterium; assembly: GCA_044220975.1. Classification (GTDB taxonomy): domain Bacteria; phylum Pseudomonadota; class Alphaproteobacteria; order Micropepsales; family Micropepsaceae; genus SZUA-430. Next base: position 6,120 of record JBGAPZ010000018.1, read on the forward strand.
CCGGATTTGTTCAACATTCTGTTGCAGGTCATGGATCACGGGAAGCTGACCGACCACAACGGCAAGAAGATCGACTTCCGCAATGTTGTCTTGATCATGACGACGAACGCGGGTGCGTCGGACGCCGCGAAGGAATCCATCGGCTTCGGGCGCGGACGTCGCGAAGGCGAAGATACGGAAGCGATAAAGAAACTGTTCACGCCAGAGTTCCGCAATCGCCTCGACGCGGTTATCGGGTTTGCACCGCTGTCGCAACAGATCATCGAGCGTGTGGTCGAGAAGTTCGTGCTGCAACTCGAAGCGCAGCTTTCCGATCGCAACGTGACGTTCGAATTGGATCCTGACGCGACGCGGTGGTTGGCCGAACATGGCTATGACGAGGCGTTCGGTGCGCGGCCGCTTGCGCGGCTGATCCAGGATACGATCAAGAAGCCGTTGGCCGACGACATCTTGTTCGGGAAACTGGCGCGTGGGGGCACGGTCAAGATGACCGTCAAACCCGACAGGTCGGGCCTTGCGTTCGAGATCATCGAAGCGCCGCAATTGCCGTCCAAGATGGCGACGACAGGCGATGACTTCGACGGTGACGAGGAGTCCGAGCCTCATGAGCCCGAACTGGTGAAATGACGCGCATTTATCTGGCCTTATTGATATTGGCGACCCTCGCGGCGCCTTCGCGTGCGGACGAGGACGTGATTATCCGCGGTCAGTTCCCGCAGATCCTGGCGCGTGGCGAAACCGTCGTGCAGATGGCGAACCGGATGGCAGTGACGATGATCAATCTTGACCGGTTGATCGCTCCACCCTGCGGGATGAAGCGGATTTTCGAATTCGCCGGTGCCGACTACTACGACGAAAACGATCTGACGCGGCGTATCGAGCCAAGCAAGCGCGGCGTGTGGCGGATAGCTGTGCAGGGCAAAGGCTGCTGGTCTCCTCGGTTGCACAACGTGTTCCTCTTTCCGCGCGTCGGTGCTCCTGCAGGATTGCGGCTCGGCGTACCGGGACGCTCGGTTGCGGGCGTGCGGCTACAAGCCGAAGCCGTGCCGCTGGTGCTGCGCGAGGCGAACGGCATCGCCATGCGCGGCAATTGCGAGGAGCCTGCATTCTTGGTCGACAGCAGCGTGACGAAGGTGCGGTTGCCCGGCAAACCATGGAGCGAGTCCTGGTCTGCATCGGCTTGTGAAGTTACGCGCAAATTTGCAGTGATGTTTACGCCCGAAGGCAAGAAGACGCGCATCGGGGTCGCGCTCGCGAACTGACGCCTATTTGATCGCGGCTGCGATCTTTGCTGCCAGCGCTTTCACTTGTTCGAAGTCCGCTTTGCTTCGCGCGTGCAGTTGGAGGTCAATGCCGCTCGTGCGCGGGATGATGTGGAAATGAATGTGAAACACGGTTTGGCCGGCGGCCGCGCCGTTGAGTTGCGCGAGCATGACGCCAGGCGCACTCGTCACCTCCTTTACCGCGGCGGCGACTTTCTTTGTCGTTTTGATCAGGGCGGCCGCTGCATCCGAGCTTAGGTCGAAGATTGACTCTGCACCTTCTTTTGGAATCACGAGCGTGTGGCCTTCGGCTTGAGGCATGATGTCCATAAAGGCGAGTGTGTGCGCGTCCTCATATACCTTGAAGCAAGGGGCCTCGCCGCGAACGATCTTGGCAAAGATGTTGTTTGGGTCATATGCCATCTTGGGTATCTTTCTTGAAGGGCGCGTGCTCTGACATTGCTTCTATTTCCTCGCCCACCGCACGGCGTTCTTCGCTTAAGTAGCGGGCAACGGCATCGCGCAATCCGGCGTGCGCGATCCAGTGAGCGGAATGCGTCCTGACGGGCAGGTATCCGCGGGCGAGTTTGTGAGCGCCTTGAGCGCCGGCTTCGACGATGCTCAATCGGTTCTGGATCGCGAAATCGATCGCCTGATAGTAACAAAGCTCGAAATGCAGGAATGGGTGATGCTCAAGTGCGCCCCAATTGCGACCGTAGAGCGTGTCGGAGCCGATGAAGTTCAAGGCGCCTGCAATGTAGCGTCCGTTGCGCTTGGCCATGATCAGCAAGGTGCGGTCAGCCATGCTTTGGCTGACGAGGCTGAAGAATTTGCGTGTGAGATAAGGTGAACCCCATTTGCGGGAACCGGTATCCATGTAGAACGCGAAAAAGGCGTCCCAATGTGCTTCCGTGAGGTCTCGTCCCGTCAACCACTCGACCTCGATGCCGGCTTTAAGCGCCTCGGCGCGTTCACGGCGCAGGTTTTTGCGTTTAATGGACGACAGAGCGCCCAGGAAGTCATCGAAGGATTCGTAACCTTGGTTGCGCCAGTGAAACTGCTGATCGTGGCGTTGCAAGAAGCCGAGCGGCGCGAGCGCTTCCGCTTCGTCTTGCGGTGCGAACGTAATGTGAAGCGACGAGACCTCAAGCTTTTGGGCGAATGCCATCATAGCGCGGGCGAGGGGCTCGCGGGCCGCCGCGTTGCCGCCGGTCAGCAAGCGAGGCCCGGTTGCGGGCGTGAACGGCACGGTGACCTGTAGCTTCGGGTAGTACTCGCCGCCGGCGCGCTCGAATGCTTGCGCCCAACCATGATCGAAGACGTACTCGCCGTATGAGTGGTTCTTTACGTACATCGGCGCCGCAGCGGTCGGCTGGCCCGCTTGCTCAAGGACGATGTGGGCGGGTTGCCACCCGGCGCTGGCTATGGCCGACCCGCTTTCTTCGAGTGCACTCAGGAACGCATGTGCAACGAACGGGTTGAACCGGTGGCCGGAGGGGTTGGCGAGCATGTCCCAAACGGCGGGGGCAACGTCCCTCATGCCCCCTAGGAGGCGTGCGGACGGCGCCGACATTGCCGCTGCCGCCCGTTTCGTGGTCATGCGATCTCGAACGTAGCTTCGACTTCGACGGCGACGTTGCGCGGTAGAGAGCCGGCGCCGACTGCAGCGCGCGCGTGTTTTCCGAGGTCGCCGAAGATTTGCACGATGGTATCGGACGCGCCGTTGATCACCTCAGGATGTTGGGCGAAGCCTTGGATGGCGTTTACAAAGCCCGTGATCTTCATGCAACGTTTCACCCGGTCCAAGTTGCCGCCGCAAGCTTCTCTCAGTTGCGCAACGATATTGATTGCGCAAAGGCGTGCGGCAGCTTGGCCTTGTTCGACGGTGAATTCTTTACCGACTTGGCCGACGTACTCCAGGCCGTTTGGACCCAATGTCACTTGGCCGGAGATGAACACCAAATTGCCTGACACGACAAACGGGACATAGTTCGCAACCGGTGCCGCGGCTTTGGGTAGTGTGATGTCAAGTTCCTTCAGGCGAGCGTCGACGCGTCCGGTCATGTCTTGTCCCTTTGCGAAAGGCGAGTGTCCATGCGAGAAACGCAGGCTCGCAAATCGGGCGCGCCGACGCAACTTCGGAACGCGGATATCATGTCAAAGCGTCTTGATGCCGACGACCGTTGTCCCTTGCGCGACGGGCTTTTCATGCCCGCCGAGTGGGAATCGCACGCGCGCACGTGGATGGCATGGCCCTGCCGGTTGGAGCCCTGGGGATCGGCGGACGGCATGTTGCGCGCGCGGTTAGGTTATGCGGCCGTGGCGCGCGCGATTTCTGGGTTCGAGAAGGTGACGATCGCAATTCATCCACGCGACATCGATGAGGCGCGGCTGATGCTGGGGCGCGGGATTGAGATATTCGAGGTTCCGATCGACGACTCGTGGGCGCGCGACAGTGGGCCGATTTTCGTGAGTGACGGGCGTAACGGCGTCGCCGGTGTGCATTGGCGCTTCAACGCGTGGGGAAACAAATATCTTGGGTTTGATGAGGATGCGGCGCTGGGACAGCGCGTGATCGAGGCTCTGGACATGCGCCGCTACGAGGGTCCGATGGTACTCGAAGGCGGGTCGGTTTGTGTCGATGGCGAAGGTACGTTGCTGACGACCGAGCAATGCTTGCTCAATCCGAACCGGAACCCGAATCTTGACCGGCAGCAGATCGAAGAACGTTTGGCGCTCTATTTTGGCGTGACGAAGGTCATTTGGCTCGGCGAAGGGTTGGAGGACGACGAGACAGACGGACATGTCGATAACGTTGCTTGCTTTGCGAGTCCAGGGCGCGTGTTAGTCTACGGTGCGCGCGAGAAAGGGGGATTGAACGAGCGTGTCATGCGGGACAACATCGCGCGTCTCGAATCGGCTCGGGATGCGCGCGGCCGCGCGTTAGAGATCATCGCGTTGCCCGAACCGGCGCGACGCGAGCGGCATGATGGGCGCAGGCTCGACATGAGCTACATCAATTTTGCTTTCGCAAACTATGGGATCGTAATGCCGTCGTTCGACGATCCGATGGACGCGGTCGCTGCCGAGATCATGGAAAAGGCGTTTGCGGACCGGCGGATCGTCCAGGTTCCATCGCTCGATATCGTCGAAGGCGGCGGCGGTATTCACTGCATTACACAGCAACAGCCGGCGGGGCACGCGCTTCCGCCGGAAAGGCATATGAGATGAGACAGATCACGCTTGCGGCGACGCAGATGGCGTGCGGGCCAGATCGTGCGGCTAACGTCGCGAACGCGAAGCGGTTGGTGCGTGTGGCGAAAGCGCAAGGCGCGCAGGTGATTTTGATCCAAGAGCTCTTCGACGCGCCGTATTTCTGCAAAGACCAGGCTGCGAAGCACTTTGCGCTGGCGGAGCCTTACGAGAACAATGCGTTGATCGGCGAGTTTTCTGCGCTTGCCAAAGAGCTTTCGGTCGTCCTGCCGCTTTCGTTCTTCGAGAAGGCGAACAACGCGCATTTCAATTCGCTGGCGATGATCGATGCAGACGGTTCCGTGCTCGGCCGTTATCGCAAGTCGCATATTCCTGATGGCCCGGGCTACCAAGAGAAGTTCTATTTCAATCCCGGCGATACGGGGTTCAAGGTTTGGCCGACGCGTTACGGCAAGATCGGCGCAGCGATTTGTTGGGATCAGTGGTTTCCGGAGTGCGCGCGCGCGATGGCGTTGATGGGGGCGGAGATCCTTTGTTACCCGACTGCGATCGGTACGGAACCACCGCCGGCACCGCCGATCGACTCGTCGGCGCACTGGCGGCGCGTGATGCAGGGGCATGCTGGCGCGAGCTATGTTCCACTCATCGCTTCGAACAGGATTGGGCGTGAAGTGGGCGAAACGTGCGAAATCACTTTCTATGGCACATCGTTCGTCGCGGGGCCGACGGGTGAGATCTTGGCCGACGCGGGCCGCGATAAGGAGGCGGTAGTCACGGCCACCGTCGATCTTGACGCGATTGCGGCTGCGCGCAATTCGTGGGGATTATTTCGAGATCGGCGGCCAGAGCTTTATGGGCTCTTGATGTCGCTCGATGGGAAGGCCTAGAGCGAGCGGCCCTTCTTGATCGCGCTTGAGCCGAATTTCTCGCGCACTTTGTCCATTGCGCGCTCGGCGGCGTCACGGCGCGCGCCGGATTGATCGAACAGATCGGCCGTGTCGGTCTTTGCGAGCGGCACGAGGTCTGCGAGACCGATGCCAACTAGGCGGTAACGCTTGCCTTTCGTCTCAGTCCGCAGAAGGTCGCTGCCGGTTTCGAACAGACGACGGGCGAGTTGCGTAGGGCGGTCGAGTGTTTGGCGGCGGGTAACGATTTTGAAGTCTGCTGTCTTCAGCTTCAGTTGCACGACGTTGCCGCCGAGTTCAGCCGCTTTGGCCCTGGCCGCCACTTTCTCACACAGTGCCCAGAGAATGCGCGTGAGCTGATCGGCGTCGGCGATGTCGTGTTCGAACGTCGTTTCGGCTGAGATACCTTTCGCTGGAGAGCGTGGCTCAACGGTGCGCGTGTCGTCGGCGTTCGAGAGGCGCCAGAGCCAAAGGCCGCTTGAGCCGAAGTGGGCGCCTAGTTCCTTAGGATTGCGACGCCGGACGTCGCTAATCGTGAAGATGCCATCTCGCGCGAGGGACGCAGCAAAAGCCTTGCCGACGCCGGGCAGCAACGTCACAGGGCGTGTCTCGAGGAAAGTTACGGCCTCGGCCTTGCCAATGACCGAAAAGCCGCGCGGCTTGTCGAGGTCAGATGCGACTTTGGCCAGAAACTTGTTGAAGCTGAGGCCGACGGAAACTGTGATCGAGAGTTCCGCCTCTATGCGGCGTGCGAGCCGAGCCAGCGTTTGCGCTGGCGCGCATTTGTGCAATCGCTCGGTGCCGGCAAGGTCGAGAAACGCTTCGTCGAGCGAAAGCGGCTCGACGAGCGGTGTTGTTTCCAGCATGAGTTGGCGGACTTCGCGACCCACGCTCACGTATTTCTGCATGCTTGGGTGAACGACGACCGCGTTCGGGCAGGCGGCGAGGGCTTTGAACATCGGCATCGCCGACTTCACGCCAAAGGTTCGTGCGATGTAGCACGCGGCTGACACAACGCCCCGTTTGCCGCCGCCGACGATGACGGGTTTGTCGGCGATCGCGGGATTGTCGCGCTTTTCGATCGTTGCGTAAAACGCGTCGCAGTCGATGTGGGCCATCGAAAGGTTGGCGATCTCTTCGTGGCTCACCAGCCGTGGGCTTTTGCATGATCGGCAACGGCGGGCGCCGTCCCCAATCAGTTCGAAGCAATCGCGGCAGAGCGTGCTCATGAAATCACTGACGATATCCACTCGGTGGCTCGCGGCCAGTCGTCGATGCGCCGATGCGCGTCGACCGCCGGCGGCAACAACTTCGCAAGTCGTGGGTCGGCGATGAAATGCAGGCGCTTCACATGCGGGGTTTCGGTTGCAACCGAACTTAAGTTGGGCGGCAAATCGTCGATGAAGACGACGCTTTGCGCGAAGTCGCCGATTAGTTTCTTGACGACCGGGCCCTTGGGTCCTTTTCCGGCAATGACGGGATAGTTCATGTCGTGCTCGATCAGGTTCTCGACGCGGGCGTCCCGTGAGGTTTCGGGCAAGTTCGACAGAATGATGATTTGGGCGCGATTGCTCAGGGTCTTGAGCGCGGCCGCGGCGCCTTCCACCGGTTCGAGGTGGCGGGTGTCGCTGGCGAAGAAGTCGGCGATCAGCTTTGTGACTGCTTCATCGGCGACGGCTTCGTTTGTGGCTTGATGTTTGACGTTGCCGTGAATGCGGAACGACGTGAGATCCAGGTAGCAGCCATTGCGTTCGAGAAAGCGTTCGAGGCCTGCCAAGAAGCGCAAGAGGACCTCGTCGGCATCGCAAATGACGAGTGGGCGCGTCGGGTCGAGTTTCACCACGCACTCGATCCGTGTGGGTCGATGACGGCGCAGGCCGCCAGCAAAGCGCCGGGTTTGAGCCCTTCAGATTCCGAGAAATCCTTGGCCAACGACTCGTCGGCGGCGACAAAGCCGAGCACGGCAGCTAGAATCGCTTTATTATTATGCCCCGCAAGTAATTCGTCAGGCGCGAGGCCGCTTGCGGTTAAGAATCGCTGAAGTTCATCCGGGCGTTCGGACAAGAATGTTAAAGCACGTTCAGACATTTCGAAGGCCAACTCGCGTTTCATTGGGTTTCGCGTTCCATCATGCACGTTTGAGTAGGGCTTATGCCGCCGAATTGTTGGCGGTTGGGCAAAGCTTATTTAACATTATTCGGATGAAATATGACCCGAAAGAAAGGCAGATCGCGTGTTCGTGCGACAGCTGCCGAAAAACAAGATTTGGGGCTCAAGAGCCTTCGTTCGGAGACGCACATGGACGCCAGAGCGAAGACCGTTCTGATTGTGGAAGACAACGAGCTCAATATGAAGCTCTTTCACGATCTGCTGGACGCACACGGCTACAAGACGATTCAGACGCGGGACGGGCTCGAGGCCTTGGACCTTGCGCGCAAACACGTGCCCGACCTGATCCTGATGGACATTCAGTTGCCGGAGGTCTCGGGGCTCGAAGTCACGAAGTGGCTGAAGGAAGACGATGGACTGAAGAAGATCCCCGTCATCGCCGTTACCGCGTTCGCGATGAAGGGCGACGAAGAGAAGATCCGCCAGGGCGGCTGCGAGGCTTATATCTCGAAGCCGATCTCGGTGATGCATTTCCTCGAAACCATCCGCCGGTTCCTGGCTTAAGGCAACCGGCACATGACCGCCCGCGTTCTCGTCGTCGACGACATTCCGGCTAACGTCAAGCTGCTCGAAGCAAAGCTTGGCGCGGAGTATTTTGACGTCGTGACGGCCGGATCGGGCCCCGAGGCGCTTGCGCTTCTGAACAACGACAAGCCGGACATCATTCTGCTCGACGTCATGATGCCGGGCATGGATGGGTTCGAAGTCTGCCGCCGCATCAAGGGCAACCCTGCGACATCGCATCTTCCGGTCGTCATGGTGACAGCGCTCGATCAAGTGTCGGACCGGGTGCAAGGCCTTGAGGCTGGGGCCGACGACTTTCTGACCAAGCCAGTGAACGACGTCGCGCTGTTTGCGCGCGTGCGCAGCTTGGTGCGTATCAAAACGATGGTGGATGAGCTTCGCTTGCGCCAAGCCACCGGCGAGAGCATGGGGCTTGTCGACCAAGACGAAAGTGCGCTCACGAACCCGATTGCGCGTGGCCGAATTCTTGTGGTCGAGGACCGCGAGCAGAGTGCGCAACGCATCGTCGAGACACTGTCGAACCACGAAGTCGAGGTCGTGCCGCAAACAACCGAGGCAATTGTCCGGGTGAAAAGCGGGGACTACGACCTTGTGATCGCGAGCTTGGCTCTCGACAAGCAAGACGGACTTCGCTTTTGCGCGACGCTACGTAGCTTGGATGCGACTCGGCAAACGCCAATTCTGACGATCGTGGACGAAGGCGATTTGAAGCGGCTTGTGCGCGCATTGGACATCGGGATCAACGACTACTTGATGCGCCCCGTCGAGCGTAGCGAACTTGTCGCACGTGTTACGACGCAACTGCGGCGCAAGCGTTATACAGATAAACTCAAGCATTCCCTGCAGCTGTCACTTGAAATGGCGATCACGGATCAACTGACGGGCCTGTTCAATCGGCGCTACATGTCGCGACACTTGAGCACGTTGATCGCCAATACCGGAAAGACCGGCAAGCCCGTGTCGTTCCTGATCATGGATATCGACTACTTCAAGCAGGTCAACGATACACACGGGCATGACGTGGGCGATGAAGTGCTGCGCGAATTCGCGCTACGCATTTCGGCGAATGTGCGTGGAATTGATCTCGCTTGCCGCTATGGCGGCGAGGAGTTCGTGGTCGTCATGCCGGATACAGACATGAACTTCGCCTATATGGTCGCGGAGCGTTTGCGCCAAGCGGTTGCCGATGCGCCGTTCCACATTGGTGTGGAGCCGGGTCAGCTTCCAATCACGATCTCAATCGGCGTCACCACGAGCGAGGGGCCGGACGACTCGGCTGAGGCGCTGCTCAAACGGGCAGACAAGGCGCTCTACCGCGCCAAGCGAGACGGACGCAATCGCGTTGTCGCTGACGCGGCCTAAGCACAAAGAAAAGGGGCGCTTGAGGCGCCCCGTTCGACGTCAGCCCTATGCGGCTGGCTATTTGATTTTACCTTCGACGTATTCGACGTGTTTGCGCACGACCGGGTCGTACTTCTTGACCTTGAACTTGTCCGTCATCGTGCGCGAGTTCTTTTTCGCGACATAGAAGTGGCCGGTGCCGGCGGATGAATTCAGCCGGATTTTGATCGTGGTGGGCTTCGCCATGGGGTCAAGCTTTCAGTCGCGTTCGAAGAGTGGCGGAAGCTACTGATCTAGGCGGGCAAGTCAACCCGGTGTGGGGCGCGGAATGGTCGCGGCCCGGACTCCAATGACCACCACCAAAGCCCCGGAAATCAGCGCCAAAACGACGGGCAGCCCGTGAGGGTTCCACAGGTCCATACCGATGCCGCCAAGGGTTGGGCCGACCATCACGCCAGCGGCATACAGGATTGCGAAGGCGGCGTTCGCGGCTGCCAATTCACCCCCTTTGAAGGTCGAGCCCAGATGGGCCAGGCCGACAGCGTAGAGGCCCGCGATGAAGCCACCCCAGATGAAGATCAGCGCAAGCGCGGGTGGGCCTGCTCCATTTGTCAGCGGCAGCACGCAGGCGCCTGCGAAGCCCACGGCGCCGCAAAGGATCATGACCCAGCGCCGATCGACCTTGTCGGCGAGCCAGCCCAGGAACGGAACGAGGAGCATGTTGCCGAGGCCCAAGGCGGCGACGAGCAACGTCGCTTCTTTCTCGACCGAACCCAGGCGCACTGCATAGACGGTCAAGAAGGCACCGGCGCATGCCTCGATTGCGCCGTAGCCGAGGCCGGCGGCGGCGGCCGAGGGCGAGCGTAAGACGAAGCTAAACATCGCGCGGGCCGGTGCGTGTTCGACCGGTGGCACGATGCGGCGCGCGGCAAGCAGTGGCGCCGCCGCCACCAACATCGCCAAAGCGCCGACAAGAAATGGTGCCCAGCCCGTCGTTCCGAGACCTTGGATAATGATCGGTCCCAGCGCGAACCCCGCTGAAAAGATCGAGGCGTAAATCGCAACGAGGCGCCCGCGTATATTGTCGGTTGCTATTTGGTTGATCCAGACCTCGCTCACGATGAAGAGGCCCTGCAAAGCGCTATTCAGGACGAAGCGCAGAAAGAACCAAGTGACGAGGTCGTTCGTCCCGCGAAACGCGACAAGAGCGGCGGCAGCTACGACATAGCAAATCGCAAGAAATTTGACGGTTCCGATGCGGGCAGCGAGCGCCGGCACGAAGGGTGAGACGATGATCATAGCGAGGGCGCCGAATGTCGCGTTCGCACCATTGAGGGTTGCAGGGACGCCGTTGCGCTCCATGATCAGCGAGAGCAGCGGCAGCGATAGGCCCATGCCGACGCCGTTTGCGAACACGCAGGCATAAATAGCGGCGAGACTTTGGCGCCGTTCGCGCGCGTTCAAGCTTGCAGCTTCAACCATGAGCCTTCGCGAGCGGCTTGTTGCGCCGGTAGCGAAAGAACGGTGCGTCGCGTACGGCGCCGGCTTCAACAGCTGTAAGTTCGCTTAGAATGAACTTGGTCACGTCCACGGCAGGGAGCGTCTGGGCGTGATCAAGCGGGTACCAATCAAGAGCCGTGAGCTCGCCGTTGCTTTTGATTTCACCTTCGGCTGCGTCGCCGTCGGCGAGGAAGAAGCGGGCGTGGAAGCGCACCGGCGCCGAGGCTGGTGTTATTGCGCGACCGAGAAAGCGTAAGCGGTCGTGCGCTGGGGCGATGCCCCGAGCCGCAAACTCTGCCCAGATTCCCTCACGCAACCCCGCATCGCCGCGTCCCGCAACGATCAGTCCGGTTTCCTCGAATGTCTCGCGTATCGCGGCGGTCGCGAGGCCGCGTGCCAGTGCCGGTGTGCACCCGCCGCGCTCGCAAAGTTCGTTCAGTGCGTTCACAGACAGGTGTGCGCTGGGCGCGACCGCGACATCGCTTTTGTCGAGGCGGCCGCCCGGGAATACATACGCTTCCGGAAACACAGCTTTTGCGGAGCGGCGTCCCATGAGGATTTGCGTAACGCCGCTGCGGCGCCTGACAAGCACAAGCGATGCGGCGTGGCGCGGCTTTACGGGGCGTTCGGTCATGCGCCTTTCAAGCACGCACCCGGGTTAGAAGGCAAACGGCCAGGATTGCCGAGCCGCTTGCTTTGCTGGGACTTATGCGGATGTGGCAGGGATCACCGGCTGCGCGCCTTCATCACTCAAGAGTACGAGCATCATATTCGAGACAAGCGTCGCCTTTTGCGCAGAGGTCATGTCGGTGATGCCTTCGCTCTGAAAGCGGTCTAGCGCCATGCGAACCATGCCGATCGCACCGTCGACCATCTTCTCGCGCGCCTGGATAAGGGCTTCCGCCTGCTGACGGCGAAGCATAATCGAGGCGATTTCCGGCGCATATGCGAGATGCGTGATGCGCATCTCGAGAATTTCGATGCCGGCGACATTGACGGAGCGTTGGAGCGATTCTTTCAGCAAATCTGAAACCGCAGCGGTGTTGCCGCGGAGCGAGACATGCTCGTCTTTCGTGGCGTCGTAGGGATGCGTCGAGACCACGTCGCGTAAGGCCATCTCGCACTGTGTTCTGATGTAGGTTTCGAAATCGTCGACGTCGTAGACCGCTTGGGCTGTGTCTCTGATGAGCCAGACGACGACGGCAGCGACGTCGATCGGGTTGCCGACCTTGTCGTTCACTTTGAGGGTCGGTGTCGTGAAGTTGCGGACGCGGAGCGAGAGCTTTTGCTTCGCGTAGAACGGGTTTACCCAGTGGAAGCCTTCGCGGCGCACCGTGCCGACGTAGCGGCCGAACAGTGTTAGTACCGCGGACTCGTTCGGCTTCAGCACCAGGAAGCCGACCGAACAGAAAACGGTCAGAACAACGAGAGGGGCACCTATGATGGGCACGCGCATCAACACGATGCCGGCGAGGAACGCCAGCAGCAGAACGACCAGCATCAGCCAGCCGGACGTCGTGTTTGCGAGCAAGCTTTCTTTCGAGGGAATCGCGAGCTTTGAATCCGACATTTCGGTTTCTCCCCGTGTTGGCTGCCAGGCTCAAGCCTGGCTTGGCCAGTATATTGGGTGGTTAAGGCGGTTCTGCGAGGGCCTAGAGCGCAAATCCAGCGGGGCATGGGTGCTGCATGGACTACGGCCAAGATCAGCAATTTGTCCCGGGTCAATACATGACGGTTCCTCCTTTGGTTAAGCGGCATGCTCTGGCGGCAGCAATCGGTTTTGCCGCTGGCGCGCTGTTGTGGCTTCTCGCCACCCAGATCTATGCAAAGGCAGAGAGCGACGGAATCAGCGTCAGTGGCTGCGAGCAGAGCTTGGGCATGGATCGATGGAGTGCGGCTGAGGCCTGGTCAGATACAGACGCTAGCCAGTGGCGGCATGCCGTTGAACGCCACTGAAGAGTAGGTCGTCGTGTAGGCGCCGGTCGATAGGATCAAGACCTTATCGCCCGCTTTCAGCGCCTTCGGCAAACGGTAGTCCGTCTTTTCATACAAAATATCAGCGCTATCGCAGGTGGGGCCTGCGAGCACGACCGACATGGTTTCGCTGCCGTCGTGTGGCGTCAGTACGCGGTACTTGATCGCCTCGTCCATCGTTTCGGCGAGGCCGTGGAATTTGCCAACATCGAGGTAGACCCAGCGGCGCTCGTCCGTGCCGCCCTTGTGGGACACGAGGACGACTTCGCTGGTGATCACGCCGGCGTCGCCGACGATGTAGCGCCCTGGTTCGACGATCAATTCGGGCGCGTTGGCGCCGAAGTGACGCTTCAATGCCGTGCGAATCGCGCGGCCGTAGGACGAGATCGGGGGCACGTCGTTGCGATAGCGCGAGGGGAACCCGCCGCCGACGTTGATCATGCGCAGGTCTACGCCCTTTGCGGCGACAGTTTTGAAGAGGCCAGCCGTTTCCGCGATCGCCTTGTCGAACTGGGCGAGGTCCGTCTGTTGCGAGCCGACGTGGAACGACACGCCGTAGGCGTCGAGCCCGAGCGCTTTAGCGCGCACGAGCAGGTCGGCTGCCATGGCGGTTTCGCAGCCGAACTTACGCGACAGCGGCCATTCCGCGCCGGCGCAGTCGACGAGGATGCGGCAGAAGACCTTCGCGCCCGGTGCGGCTGTCGCCACCTTCTCGAGCTCTTCCTCGCTGTCGAAGGCGAAGAGGCGGATGCCGCGCTCGTAGGCGGCGGCGATGTCGCTTTGCTTCTTAATTGTGTTGCCGAACGAGATGCACTCCGGCGCCACCCCGTGCTTCAGGCAGAGATCGATCTCGCCGAGACTCGCCGTGTCGAAATTGGAGCCTCGACGGCTCAAGCGGGCGATGATTTCGTCGGCCGGATTCGCCTTCACGGCGTAGAAGACGTTGGCTTCGGGGAGCGCGCGGACGAGGCCTTCGTAATGGTGAGCGACCAGGTCGACGTCGACGACGAGGCAGGGCGAGGGGAGCGTTGCTGTTTCCAGAAAGCGGGCGATTCGGGGCGAAAGGCCGCCACGTTCCGCCGGCAGGCTTCGCGCGCGCGGCGTCGCCGGCGTATGCTCAGCGCGGTCGTCGGCAAGATACTGAGAATCGAATTGACGCTTGCGGGCTTTCACGCCCCGGTTGGTCAGCATCGTCAACATCCTTAGAGACCCGGCTCTAAACCGGCTTGATCAAAAAGGACGCCACCGTCGTTGCATAAACCACCAGGGGCCAGCGGCACGTGCGTTACGCGTCGTATGGGTTGTAGCAAATAATGGTTGTTGAATCGTTCTGCAAGAGTCACTTCCGCCGCACCTGTGGAATCAGCGGCGGCGGTCACGCCGCTGGAAGCCCTTCCTTACGCCTCGAGCGCGCGCTGGCGAGCCCGGCTTGCCGCCTTCGACGAGATCGAAGCGCAAGCCGCCGGTGAGCGGCGTTGCCTCTTCCAAGCGCACCCGCACTGTGTCGCCGAGACGGAATGTCAGGCCGGATTTTTGCCCGATCAGTGCGTGCGTGCGTTCGTCATGTTGGAAGAACTCTGTTCCGAGCGAGCGGATGGGAAGCAGGCCGTCGGCGCCGGTTTCGGCGAGCCGAATGAAGAGGCCGAAGCGAGTGACGCCGGAGATTTTTCCTGCGAACTCGGCGCCCAGGCGGTTCGACATGTAGGCTGCGATGTAACGGTCGGTCGAATCCCGTTCAGCCGCCATCGCACGGCGTTCGAAGGCGGAGATGTCTTCCGCCGTCTTCTCCAGGTGGTCGATTTCGCTGTCGGTCAGGCCGCCTGTACCCAAATTGAACGCGCGGACCAAGCCGCGGTGGACGATTAGGTCGGCGTAGCGGCGGATCGGCGAGGTGAAGTGGGCGTAGCGGCGAAGCGCCAGGCCGAAGTGGCCGATATTGTCGGGGTTGTACTCGGCTTGGCTCATGGAGCGGAGCATCACGACGTTCACGAGGTCTGCGTTCGGCGTTTTTGACGCCATTTCCAGGGTGCGGTTCAGCATCGCGGTCGTGACGGTCTGCTTGTTGGGCAGGTTGATGTTCAGCGTGCCGAGGAAATCGGTGAGCGCCGTCAGTTTTTCATCCGATGGCGGCGCGTGGACGCGGAAGACCAGGGGCACGCGTTTGGCCTCCAGCGCTTCGGCCGCCGCGACGTTTGCCTGGATCATGAACTCTTCGATCAGCTTGTGGGCGTCAAAGCGCGCCCTGAGCCCGATCGTTTTTACGCGGCCGGTCTCGTCGAGTTCTATCTTGTGTTCCGGTAGGTCAAGATCGATGGGGCCGCGCTTCGTGCGTGCTTTCACAAGCGTGCGGTAGCACGCTTCGAGCGGCCTCAAGATCGGCTGGAGCAGCGGCCCGGTTTTGTCGTTCGGGTTGCCGTCGAGCGCTTCTTGCACTTCGTTGTAGGACAGGCGCGCGGCCGAGCGCATCAGCGCGCGTTCAAAGCGATGGCGCTTCAGATTACCTTGCGCGTCGAACGTCAGGTGACAGGCGATGATTGCGCGGTCGACTTTTTCCTTCAGCGAGCAGAGGTCGGCGGAAAGTTGCTCCGGCAGCATCGGCACAACGCGGTCGGGGAAGTAGACCGAGTTGCCGCGACGGAGCGCTTCGCGATCGAGTGCCGAGTTCGGCCTCACATAGTAGGACACGTCCGCGATCGCGACGATCGCTTGGAAGCCGCCTTTGTTCTCGGGATTGTCGTCGGGCGCGGCCCACACCGCGTCGTCGTGGTCACGCGCGTCAGGCGGGTCGATAGTGACGAGAGGCACCTTACGCAGGTCCACGCGGCCGCCTTCCAGCGTTGCCGGTTTTGCGCGCTCCGCTTCGTCGATGACCGATGTCGGG
This sequence comes from Micropepsaceae bacterium, assembly GCA_044220975.1. Lineage (GTDB taxonomy): Bacteria > Pseudomonadota > Alphaproteobacteria > Micropepsales > Micropepsaceae > SZUA-430. The sequence continues at coordinate 21,890 of JBGAPZ010000018.1, forward strand.
AAATCGACTGGGATGCCGTGGGTGTGGACGGCGATCAGGCTGATCGCCTTGGGCTCGCTCATGCGGCCTAGGCGTTCGGTGACGCGCGCTTTCGGTTGACCAAGGTCGCGGCCGGAGAGCGGTTCGACGACGACGAGTTCGCCGTCCGTCGCGTCTCCGGTATCGCCTTCGGCGATCATAAACGTGTTGCGCGCTTTGCGATCGACGGGTTCCACACGGCCCCCACGGCCCAGTTTGCGGAAGACGCCCAGTGCCTTGTGCGCGCTGGCGCCGAGGCGCTTCATAACGCGGGCCTCGTAGCCGTCCTTCGTCGCTTTCAAGCGGGCAAGGAAGCGTTCACCGACCCCGAGCGCGCGGCCGTTCGTGTCGGCGCCGGGTGCCAGCACGATCTTCGGTGGTTCGGCATCGCTATCCCAGCGGGTGGGTCGGCAGATCAGCTCGCCGTCGGTGTCTTGCTCGACGACTTCGACGACTGTTACTTCGGGAAGATCGCCTGTGCGGACGAATGTCTTGCGAGGGCCGCGCTTGACGTCGCCCGCGTCGTCGAGATCGCGCAACAGGCGCTTCAAGGCGATCTTGTCGCCGCCCTTTACATCGAAGTGTCGGGCGAGATCTCGTTTTGTGGCTGCCGGATGTTCACTGAGGTAGGCCAGTAGGTCTTCGCGCGTCGGAATTGGTCCGCGTTTTTGAGGCTCACGCGGTTCGCGCTTCTTTTTATTCACGTCTCTTCTAGTACTTTCTTTTTTGCGGGCGCCTTTTTCGGCGCCACGGGTTTTGATTTATCTTTTGGCGCGGCCTTGGCGGCCTTTGCCGGTTTGGCTTCGGCTTTTGCTTCGCCGTTTGCCTTCGCCGCCTTTGCGGGCGAGGCCTTGGCGGCCTTGGCCGTCGCCTTCTTCTTTTTCTTCTTACCGCCGCCTTGCTCTGCGCGAATGCGCAAGAGTTCGACGGCTTCCGCCAGCGTGACGTTCTGCGGATCGGTGCCTTTCGGCACGTTCGCATTGACGTCGCCGTCGGTGATGTAGGGGCCGTATTTGCCGCTCATCACTTTGACCGGCGCCTTGGTGTCCGGGTGTTCGCCCAGTTCCTTCAGCGGCGCCTTCGGTTGGCCGAAGCGGCTCTTCGGATTTGCCTTCTTTTCGGCGAGCAGCGTCACTGCGTGATTCAGGCCGATGGTGAAGATGTCGTCCGGGTTTTCGAGATTGGCGTAGACGCCGTTGTGCTTAATGAAGGGGCCGAAGCGGCCGAAGTTGGCTTCGATGGGCAGGCCGTCTTCAGGATGCGCGCCGACGAGACGCGGGAGCGCGAGGCGCTTCAACGCGTCTTCGAGGGTCAACGTCGCTAGATCGACATTCTTCGGTGCGCTGGCCGTTTTCGGCTTTGGCGCGTCTTTCTCTTTGCTGGATTCGCCGAGCTGCAGATAGGGGCCGAAGCGACCCGGCCGCAGCGTGACGGTCAAACCCGTTTCCGGATCGACGCCCAGCACGCGCGTTTCAACCGCGCCTTCGCCGCTGTTGGCGAGAGGGCGGGTGTAGCTGCATTTCTCTTCGCCCTCGGCGCCGTAGTTCGAGCAGCCGATGAACGCGCCGTTCTTGCCAAGACGCAGGCCCAAACGGCCGGTCTTGCAGAGCTTGCACGCGCGCGGGTCTGTACCGTCGGCGTTGGGCGGGAAGATGTGCGGGCCCAGAACTTCATCCAGCGTGTCGAGGACTTCGCGGATGCGGAGTTCGGAGATGCCTTTGATCGCGGCGTGGAAATCTTTCCAAAAATCCGTGAGCAGCGTCTTCCATTTCAGCTTGCCGTCGGAGACTTGGTCGAGCTGATCTTCAAGGCCTGCCGTGAAATCGTATTCGACGTAGTGGCCGAAGAAGTTGGTCAAGAACGCGGTGACCAGCTGGCCGCGGTCTTCTGGGATGAACCGTGACTTGTCCATGCGCACGTACTGGCGGTCGCGAAGCACCTGCAGCGTCGATGCGTACGTCGACGGGCGGCCGATGCCGAGTTCTTCAAGCTTCTTGACGAGTGAGGCTTCGGAGAAGCGTGGCGGCGGTTCGGTGAAATGCTGCTCAGGTTTCACTTCGGTGACGCCCATGGCGTCGCCTTTGTTCACCTTCGGCAAGCGCGAACCGTCTTCGTCGTCGCCTGCGTCGTCCTTGCCTTCTTGATAGAGCGCGAGGAAGCCGTCGAAGGTCAGCACCGATCCGTTCGCGCGCAGGCCCGTGCGGCCGTCGGCGGTTTCGATGTCGATGGTCGTGCGTTCGAATTCAGCCGCCTCCATCTGGCTGGCGACCATGCGCTTCCAGATAAGGTCGTAGAGCCGCCACATGTCGGGCTCGATGTTCTTCAGCGATTCCGGCGTGCGTTCGACGTCGGAGGGGCGGATGGCTTCGTGCGCTTCCTGTGCGTTGCGCGCCTTCGACTTGTAGACGCGCGGGTTGTCCGGCAGATGGCGTTGCGAGTAGCGGTCGCCGATCAATTTGCGGGTCGCAGCGACCGCTTCCGGCGCCACGTCGACGCCGTCGGTACGCATATAGGTGATGAGACCGACGGTTTCGCCGCCGATGTCGACGCCTTCGTACAGACGCTGCGCGACACGCATCGTGTGGCTGGCCGAGAAGCCGAGCTTGCGGGAGGCTTCTTGCTGCAGCGTCGATGTCGTGAAGGGCGGGTACGGGTTGCGGCGCGCCGGTTTGGACTCGACGCTGGTCACCGCGAATTTGCCGGCTTCGATCGCGTCGCGCGCGGCGTGGGCCGCGGCTTCGTTCGGCAGGGCGAACTTGTCCAGCTTTTCGCCGTTGAGTTTCACCAGGCGCGCGTTTAGCGCGTCGCCGGGGGGCGTCTTTAGCTGTGCGTCGACGGTCCAGTATTCCTGAGCGCGGAACTTTTCGATTTCGAGTTCGCGCTCGCAGATGATGCGCAGCGCGACCGACTGCACACGGCCGGCCGAGCGCGAGCCCGGCAGCTTGCGCCAGAGGACGGGCGAGAGGTTGTAGCCGACGAGGTAATCGAGAGCCCGACGCGCGAGGTAGGCGTCGACCAACTGCTGATCGACCTGACGCGGGTGGGCCATGCCGTCTTGAACGGCGGATTTCGTGATCGCGTTGAAGACGACACGTTCGACTTCGACGTCTTTTAGGAGCTTTTTGTCTCTAAGGACTTCGAGCAAATGCCAGGAGATCGCTTCGCCTTCGCGATCAGGGTCGGTGGCGAGGATCAGCTTCTTGGCGCCTTTGACGGCGGAGACGATTTCACCTAGGTGCTTTGCGGCCCGATCGGCCACTTCCCAGGACATTTTGAAGTCGTTGTCGGGTTGGACGGAGCCGTCTTCCTCCGCCAGGTCGCGCACGTGGCCGTAGGACGCCAACACCTTATATGTGTTGCCCAGGTACTTGTTGATCGCTTTCACCTTTCCCGGCGACTCTACGATCACGACATTGCTTGCGGCCAACGCGAACTCTTTTCGTTTGGGGGGCCCTTTTGGGGGCGGGACACTGGTCTGAATCTGGTTAGGGTGTCAACCAACGGCAATATGCGGCCGCGTCGCTGCCCAAAAAACTCTATATAATTCAAATTGTTAAATCATTAACGTCCGACCGGTGCCGATATTCTTTGGCCGGGATGCCGGGTTAATTGACCGGCAAATTCGAGGTCCAGAAGGGCTGCCGAGACCTCTGCGGGCGATGCGCCGAGGAGTCGAACTAGCTCATCAATTTCAACCGGAGCGGGTCCCAGTTGCTTCAAAATCTCGCGCTGTAAGGTGTCGGTATTTTGGAGAATTGCGACCGCGGTCGGATTGGATTTCGGCTTGGGTTTTGGGGCCGGTTGGCGGGGCCCAAGGGCGTTCAAAACGTCTTCGGCGCTCTCGGTCAGGATGGCGCCCTGGCGGAGCAGTCCGTTCGTTCCCTTGGCCCTGGGATCGAGTGGCGAGCCCGGTACCGCGAACACGTCCCGGCCCTGTTCGGCAGCAAGGCGCGCCGTGATTAGCGAGCCCGAATTCAGCGTCGCCTCGACGACGACCACGCCGCGCGCCAACCCTGAGATGATGCGGTTGCGGCGTGGGAAGTGCTGAGCGGTCGGCTGTTGACCCATTTGCATTTCGGAGATGACGGCGCCATTTACCGCGATCTCTTCGTAGAGCGCTTGGTTCTCCGGCGGATAGACGACATCGATGCCGCCTGCCATCACGGCGATCGTGCCGGTGGCGAGGCTACCCTTGTGGGCTGCGGTATCGATGCCGCGCGCGAGCCCCGAAGCGATGACTATACCTGCTGCGCCTAGATCGCCGGCGATGTCGCGCGCGAAACGTTGTCCGAGTGCCGAGGCATTGCGTGCACCGACAATCGCGATTGTGTCGCGCGTGAACAGCTTTGGATTTCCCCGAATTGTGACGACTGGCGGTGGCGCATCGAGTTCGGTGAGACCCGGCGGATAGTCCGCCTCCCCGTGCACAAGGATTCGAGCGTTCGCTTTCGCGGCACGATCGAGTTCGGCTGTTGCGTCCTGTTCACTGAGGAGTTTGATCGGCCGCGTGCTACGAGATCTGCGCACAAGGGCCGGCAACTCAGCCAATGCGGTCACCCCGTCGCCATACCGCTCCAGCAAAGCCCAAAACGTCACCGCGCCAATGTTGTTCGCACGGATCAGGCGCAAGCGCGCCAGGCGTTCCATATCGTTCAGTGTGATTGCGTCACCCATTGACGTGGATCAAGGCCCTTTTTTGCTGCATCGGCCAGGTTTCCCGACGATTTTGAAGGGAGATTGGTCATGGATTCTGGCGACATGATGTTCGTCTGGGCGGTTGTGGCTGCGATGACGATTTTCGCGGCGACCCTGTTTTCGGTCGCTTGGTTCACGAACAGCCGCAAGTAGGCCTCTAGGCTTTCTTGGCGCCGATCCGCGGCTCTTGGCCTTTTCTGAGGCGGTCGATGTTCTCGCGGTGCGTAAAAAAGATGAGGACTGCAAGAACCGCGGTGCCGAGCGCATAGGTCCACGGGCCCAAGGCGGCCATATAGATGGGCGTTGCTACGGCAGTGACGAGGGCCGCCAGCGATGAAATTCGGCTGACTATCGCAACGGCGAGCCATGTCGCGAAGCCAAGGAGCGCAACGGGCCAGTGGAGCGCGGCGATGATGCCGGCGCAGGTGGCGAGCCCCTTACCGCCCTTGAAGTTTAGCCAGACGGGAAAGATGTGGCCCGCGAAGGCGCCGAGGCCCGCTGCCATCGCCGGTATGTCGCCGTAGTTCTTCGCGATCAGCACTGCGACGACGCCTTTGCCGACATCGCCGATCAAAGTCAGGGCGGTCGCGAGCTTGTTTCCGGTGCGCAGCACGTTTGTCGTGCCCACGTTTCCGGAGCCGACCTGGCGGATGTCGCCGAGGCCGAATGCTTGCGTTACGACGTAAGCGAATGGGATCGAGCCCAAAAGATAGCCGCCCACGAGGGCGAGAAGTTCGAGCATGCGCTAGCCTGCAAAGGCGACTGTGCCGCCGACTAGTGTGCGCGACACGCGGCCTTGCATCAACCTGCCTTTGAAAGGCGAGTTCTTGGAGCGTGAGCGGAATTCCGTCGGATCGATTTTGCGCGGCGTGCCGGGATCGAACACAACGAGGTCGGCTGGGGCGCCCTTGGCAAGGCGGCCGGACTTGAGGCGCAGAAGCTTCGCGGGTTCGAGCGTGAGGCGACGCAGTATGTCGATCAGCGGGAGACCGCCTTCGTGGTGCAGCGACAGCGCTGCCGGCAACAGCGTTTCGAGTCCGACGGTACCGTAGGCCGCTTGCGCGAACGGCAGGCGCTTTGTTTCCGGTGCCTGCGGGTCGTGGCTGGAGACAATTGCGTCGATCGTGCCCGCACGCACGCCCTCAACCATGGCCTTGCGGTCTTCTTCCGAGCGTAGCGGCGGGGAGACCTTGGCGAAGGTTTTGTATTCGCCGACGTCTTGTTCGTTGAGCACGAGGTGGTGCGCGGAGACAGCGCACGTGACTGGCAGGCCGCGGGCCTTTGCCTTGGCGATGATTTCCAGCGCCGCTGCGGTCGAGACTTGGCCGAGGTGGTAACGCGCGCCGGTGAGTTCGACGAGGCGCATGTCGCGTTCGACGATGATCGCCTCTGCCGCCGGTGGGATACCGCCCACGCCCATGCGAGCCGCAATCGCACCTTCGTTCATGTGGCCGACGCCCGCGAGCGCCGGGTCTTCCGCATGCGCGATCACGAGAGCGTCGAAGTTTGCGGCGTACGTTAGACAGCGGCGCATGATTAGCGTCGATGCGATTGTGCGGTCGGCGTCGGTGAACGCGACGGCGCCCGCTTCTTGCAGGAGGCCGATCTCGGCCATCTGCATGCCTTTGAGGCCTTGGGTCAGCGCCGCGGTTGGGTAGACGTTGACCTTGGCGTTCGCTGCGGCACGGCGCTTGATGAAGTCAACCAGCGCTGCGTCGTCGATCACCGGATCGGTCACGGGCATCATCGCAAACGAGGTGACGCCGCCGGCTGCTGCAGATTCACTTGCGGAGGCGAGTGTCTCGCGATGTTCGGCGCCCGGCTCGCCAGTGAAGACGCGCAGGTCGATGAGGCCTGGTGCCAGGATTTGGCCGCCGCAGTCGATGACTTCGGCATCTGCAGGGAGCTTGAGTTGAGCTTTGCTAACGTCGGCGATCTTGTCGCCTTCGACGAGCAATGAACCACCCGGCGCGTCCAAGTTCGTCGCGGGGTCGATCAGGCGCGCGTTGACGAAGGCGGTGCGCTTCATGATTTGCGCTCCGCGTTCGGCAGCTGGCGCGCGAGTGCGTCGAGCACAGCCATGCGGGCGGCGACGCCCATTTCGACTTGTTCGTGGATAAGGCTGCGGTCGATGTCGTCGGCGATGGCGCTATCGATTTCCACGCCGCGGTTCATGGGTCCGGGGTGCATCACCAACGCGCCGGGTTTGGCGAGCGCCAGCTTGTCGCGGTCGAGCCCGTAAAAATGGAAGTACTCACGCTGCGACGGCAGGAAGGAGCCCGTCATTCGCTCCATCTGCAGGCGCAGCATCATGACGATGTCGGCGCCCTTCAGCCCTTCGCGCATGTCGGTGGAGATCTCGGCGCCCCAGGTCGCGGCGCCAGCCGGCATGAGCGTGCGCGGGGCAACGAGGCGGACGCGCGCACCGAGCTTTGTCAGGAGGTGGACGTTCGAGCGAGCGACACGGCTGTGCATGACGTCGCCGCAAATCGCGACGGTCAGCCCCTCGATCTTGCCCAAGCGGCGGCGGATGGTGAGCGCGTCGAGCAGGGCTTGCGTCGGGTGCTCATGCGCGCCATCGCCGGCGTTTACGACCGAGCAGGAGACTTTGTCGGCGAGCAACGCGACGGCGCCCGAGTCTTGATGGCGGATGACGATGATGTCCGGGCGCATCGCGTTCAGTGTCGTCGCCGTGTCGATCAGCGTTTCGCCCTTTTTCAGGGACGATTGATTGACCGACATGTTCATCGTGTCGGCGCCCAGACGCTTTCCCGCGAGTTCGAACGAGGACTGCGTCCGGGTCGACGGTTCGAAGAACAGGTTGATCAGCGTGCGGCCGCGGAGCGTGTCGCGTTTCTTCTGAATTTGCCGGTTGAGGTCGACGTATTCGGCGCCCAAGTCCAACAACGACTCTATCTCTTGGCGCGTCAAAGGCGCGATGGCGAGTAGGTGTTGGCGGGCGAACAAGCCGGTCATCGCGGAGGTGGGTATAGGCGGGCCAATTCGCGTGCGCAAGCCGCGATCAAGCGAAAACCCACAACATCATCGGCATGGTTAGCATCGCCACAAGCGTTTGCGCCGTCGTTATGTTTGCCATGAGCGGCGCATCGCCGCCGAGTTGGCGCGCGAGTATATAGGACGAGGAGGCGCCCGGGACTGCGGCACAGATTAAGGCTGCCACTTTCGCGGCGCCGGTGACGCCCAAGAACAGAGCTCCTGCGGCGACGAGCGCCGGCATGACGATGAGCTTCAGCAAGGTGGCTACAACGAGCGGCGCCGGACGCGAACGCGCATCACCGAGGTCGAGGCTGGCCCCGACGGCGAGCAGGCCGAGCGGCAGCGCTGCTTTGCCGATGAGATCGACGGTGGTGGCGGCGACTTTGGGGATCGGCAGGCCAATGAGCTGCACCACGATGCCAGCAAGGCACGCGAGGATCAGCGGATTGCGCGCGAGTTGGGTCGCCAGCATTTTGAATTCGGCGCCGCCTTCGCCGGCGTGGCGCATCAGCACGATCACGCACAGTGCGTTCGCGAGCGGAACCATAATCGCGACGGCTATGGCTGCGAGCGCCAGGCCGTTGGCACCCAAAACCGCCGCGATGGCGCCGAGCGCGACGTAGCTGTTCCAGCGCACGGCGCCTTGGAACAAGCTGGTGAAAGCTGGGCCGTCGAGGTCGAGCAACGGGCGGAATGGATAGACGAGAGCCGTCATCACGATCATCGCGCCCGCCAGCAGAAGCGCCATGCGGCCGACGGGTTCGTTCGTGAAGTCGGCGAATGCGATCGCTCCGAACAGGAAACATGGGAAGAGCACGAAGTAGGTCAGCTGCTCGACCGCGCGCCAACCGTCTTGCGCCAAGAATGCCAACCTCCGCAGAGCCGCGCCGACAGCGATGATGGCGAAGACGGGGACGAGGGCCCAAATGACGCCGATCATGTGCGCTCCGCTGCGATTTCTTCGAGCGCCTTCTTCGCAGGCTCCGGCAGAAACCAGATCGGGATGAGGCAGAGCGGGGCGGCGAGTGTCATGATCGCGATTGCGCTGCCGTGGGAGCCCGTCAGGTGGAAGACCTCCGCCTCGACAAGCAAACCGATTGATCCGCCGCCGAGCGAGGCGAAGAAGCGGATCGAGGCCGCGAAGGTTCGGTGCGAGGTCGGAAACAACTCCGCGCCGAGGCTTGCGATCAAAATATCCGTCGCCATGAACGTGAAGAGCGCGATCGTCCACAGGAGAACGAGCCACCAACCTTGGGCCCAACCAAAGAACAGCGCGTAGCCCACGGCGGACGCGATGGCGCAGATCGCGAGGACGATCTTGCGGCCGTAACGATCGCTCAGCGTGCCGGCGATGGTATTGCCGAGGATGGCGATGAGGCCCGCGCCCAGGGTCAACACGGTGACCTGCCACGGCAGCCAGCCGTGCGTCTTTTGCAGGAAGGCTGAGAACAGCGTGACCGTGCTTGCCATCGCAAACGCGTACGTGGCGGCGACACCGATGACGAGTCCGAGGCGGCCCGGATAATTTCGTATTAGGCTCACGAGCGGGTTCGCCTTTCCCCCATGCGCGGCACGTTCTTGGAAGCGCTTCGTTTCGGTTAGCGAGCGCCTTGCCCACAGAAGCCAGAGCAAGGGAATTGCGCCGATGAAGTAGATTGCGCGCCAACCGAACGGCAGAAGCGAAACGAAGCCGAACATGAGTGCCGCACCGCCCGCGCCCAAGGCGCCGATCGCCCCCAATTGTCCGATGGCCCAGCCGCGCGTGCGCTCGGAGAACTCTTCCGCGATGACGACGACGCAAAGCATTTCTTCGGTGTAGATGCACACGCGGGCGAGCGTTTGAGCTGCCAGGAACTCCGGCAGCGTTTGCGCGAACGCCGTCCAAATTGTCGCGATTGAGGCGCCGGCCAGCGTCAGCATCAGCAACGCGCGGCGGCCGATCACGTCCGAGAGGTAGGCGAGAAAGAGTGCCGGAATCATTCCTAAGCGGAAGACCACGATCACGCGTCCGATGTCTTCTTCCGGGATCGCGAACGAGGCCTGGATCTGGCGGGACGCTAAACCATAGATGTTGACGTCATAGGCAGCGATGAACATCGCGGCGCCGACAAGCAACAAGAGCCTTCGATGTTCGGATGGGATCGGCTCAGGCGGGCGGATGTAGATGCGGCGAAAGAGTTGACCCAGCATCTAGCCGCGCCTCATGGCTTCGAGCACACCTTGCAGGATGAAGGCGGCGGCCATCTTGTCAACGACCTCTTTGCGCTTTGCGCGCGAGACGTCGGCTTCGATGAGCGTGCGGGTGACCGCGGTGGTCGACAGGCGCTCGTCCCAGAACAGCATTGGGAGCGGATGCTTCGGCTCGAAATTGCGGGCGAAGGCGCGGGCGGATTGCGCGCTTGGTCCCTCGGTCCCGTTCATGTTCAGGGGCAAGCCGATCACAAGACCCGCCACGTTGTGCTTTTTGATGAGGGCGATCAGCGCCTCGGCATCGGTCGTGAATTTGACCCGCGCGAGCGTCTCCAAGGGCGTGGCGACCGTACGCAATACGTCGGTCAGCGCGATGCCGATCGTCTTTTCGCCGAGGTCGAGCCCGAATAGGCGCTCGCCGGGCTTCAAGAGAGCGGCCAATTCGGAGGGTGTTTTGACGATCACGAGGGTGGCGGTTCGCGCCTTGCAACGGGTGGCCCCGGTTGGTAGCAAAGCCCCCGTTCCACCACAAGAAATCGATCCTATGTCTGTCGATAAAGACACTGTTAGGCGCGTAGCACGGCTTGCGCGCATTGCTTTTCCCGAAGAGCGGCTTGAGCCGATGGCCAAGGAGCTCAACGCCATTTTGGCTTGGGTGGAGCAATTGAACGAGGTCGACACGTCGACCGTCGAGCCGATGACCAGCGTCGTGAAGATGTCGCTGACAATGCGGGACGACGTCGTGACCGACGGCGATCGTGCGGCTGCCGTGGTGCAGAACGCGCCGCTTGGCGATGACAGCTATTTCGCAGTTCCAAAGGTGGTCGAATGAGCAATCTGACCTCGCTCACGATCGCCGAGGCGCGCGATGGGCTCAAGAACAAGACGTTCAGCGCCAAAGAGCTGACGGAAGCGCATATCAAGGCGGTGGAAAAGGCACGGGCGCTGAATGCGTTCGTGACCGAGACGCCGGACATCGCGCGCGCGAGTGCGGCGGAAGCCGACAAGCGGATAGGGGCCGGTTCTGCGCGGGCGCTTGAGGGCATTCCGCTCGGTATCAAGGATTTGTTCTGCACGAAGGGCGTTCTGACGACCGCAGGGTCGCACATTCTCGATGGGTTCAAGCCGCCGTACGAGTCCACCGTCTCGCGCAATTTGTTCGATGCCGGCGCGGTGATGCTCGGCAAGCTCAACATGGACGAGTTCGCCATGGGCTCGTCGAACGAGACGAGCTACTACAAACCCGTGATCAATCCGTGGCGGCGCAAGGGTTCGAACACGGCCCTGGTACCGGGCGGATCGTCGGGCGGGTCGTCGGCGTCGGTTGCGGCGCGACTCGTGATGGGCGCAACGGGCACCGACACTGGCGGATCTATTCGTCAGCCGGCGGCGGTCACCGGGATCGCTGGGATTAAGCCGACCTATGGGCGTTGTTCGCGGTGGGGCATCGTCGCGTTCGCGTCGTCGCTCGACCAGGCGGGGCCGATGGCGCGCACGGTGCGCGACTGCGCGATCCTGCTGAAGACGATGGCGAGTTACGATCCGCTCGACTCGACGAGCGTCAACACGCCGGTGCCGGACTACGAAGCGGCGATGACCGGCAACATCAACGGTCTGCGCGTCGGGATTCCGAAGGAGTACCGGCTCGACGGAATGCCGGCCGAGATCGAAGCGCTTTGGCAGAAGGGCATTCAGTGGCTGAAGGATGCGGGTGCCGAGACGGTGGACGTTAGCCTGCCGCACACGAAGTACGCACTGCCCGCTTACTACATCGTGGCGCCCGCCGAGGCTTCGTCGAACCTCGCGCGCTATGACGGCGTGCGCTTCGGTTTGCGCGTGCCTGGCAAAGACATCACGTCGATGTATGAGAACACGCGCGCGGCCGGGTTCGGGCGCGAGGTGCAGCGGCGCATTTTGATCGGCACCTATGTCCTCTCGGCCGGATATTACGACGCCTACTACATCAAGGCGCAAAAGCTGCGCACACTGATCGCGCGCGATTTCGACGAAGCCTACAAGAAGTGCGACGTGCTGCTGACGCCGACAGCGCCAGGCCCGGCGTTCGGGATCGGCGAGAAGTCGGATGATCCGATCGCCATGTACTTGAACGACGTGTTCACGGTGACGGTGAACCTGGCTGGGTTGCCGGGTATTTCTGTACCGGCGGGGATGAGCAGTGACGGGCTGCCGCTCGGCCTTCAGTTAATCGGCAAGGCATTCGACGAGGCGACGTTGTTCCGCGTCGGCGAAGTGATCGAGAAGGCCGCGGGCAGTACACCGCGGCCGCAGGCGTGGTGGGAGGCTTAAGCCGTGACAACAGCAGTCATCACGACGCGCACCGAAACGGGTCCGCTCATCGACGGCGCTACCGGCAAGTGGGAAGTCGTCATTGGCATGGAAGTGCATGCCCAGGTGCTTTCGAAGGCGAAGCTGTTCTCCGGCGCTTCTGCCGAGTTCGGCGCCGATCCGAACGCGCATGTCAGCTTCGTCGATGCGGCGATGCCGGGCATGCTGCCCGTCATCAACAAATACTGCGTCGAGCAGGCGGTGCGGACGGGTCTTGGCCTAAAGGCGCAGATCAACAAGCAGTCGGTGTTCGACCGGAAAAACTATTTCTATCCCGACCTGCCGGCCGGCTATCAGATTTCGCAGTACAAGCAGCCGGTGGTGGGCGAGGGTGTCGTGATCGTCGACATGCCGGGCGGCAAGTCGATCACCGTCGGGATCGAGCGTCTGCATTTGGAGCAGGACGCGGGCAAGTCGCTGCACGATCAGCATCCGGATCAGTCGTTCGTCGATCTGAATCGCGCGGGCGTCGCGCTGATGGAGATCGTGTCGAAGCCCGATTTGCGGTCATCGGAGGAAGCGGCCGCCTATCTGAAAAAGCTGCGCGGTATCTTGCGGTATCTCGGGACCTGCGACGGCAACATGGACGAGGGTTCCATGCGCGCGGACGTGAACGTTTCCGTTCGCAAGCCCGGCGACAAGTTGGGCACACGCTGCGAGATCAAGAACGTGAACTCGATGCGGTTCGTGGCGGCGGCCGTCGAATTCGAGGCGCGGCGTCAGATCGATGTTATCGAGGGCGGCGGGACGATTAAGCAGGAAACGCGGCTCTTCGATTCCAAGAAGGGCGAGACGCGCTCCATGCGGTCGAAGGAAGAGGCGCACGACTATCGCTATTTCCCGGATCCGGATTTGCTGCCGCTCGAGTTCGACGATGCGTTCGTCGCGCGGATCAAGGCGACGCTTCCGGAACTGCCGGACGACAAAAAGGAGCGTTTCGTGCGCGACTTTGGGCTCAGCACGTACGACGCAGGCGTCTTGATCGCAGAACGGGAGAGCGCCGATTTCTACGAACAGGTCGCCAAGGGGCGAGATGCGAAGCTCGCGGCGAACTGGGTGATCAACGAGTTGTTCGGGCGCCTGAACAAGGAAGACAAGTCGATCGCCGAGAGCCCGGTTTCGGCGGCGGCGCTTGGATCGATTGTCTCTATGATCAGCGACAACACGATTTCGGGGAAGATCGCGAAGGACGTGTTCGAGATTGCGTGGAGCGAAGGCGGCGATCCGGCCACTATCGTCGAAAAGCGCGGCTTGCGTCAGGTCACCGACCTGGGTGCGATCGAATCTGCGGTCGACAAGGTGATCGCGGCCAATCCGCAGAAGGTCGAGCAGGCGAAGGCGAAGCCGTCGATGGCCGGGTGGTTCGTCGGTCAGGTGATGAAAGAAACCGGCGGCAAAGCGAACCCGCAGACAGTAAACGACCTTGTGCTGAAAAAGCTCGGGATCTAGCGCAGAGATTCGTCTGCGAGGCGAGCGACAGCTGCCTCTGTTCCTGCCTCAGGCGAATACCCGCCACGCAATTACTTCATTGTGTGAATCGCGCAACGGCCGAGTGTCACCCTCGTGCGTTATGTTGTCGAACTTGGGAAGATGGATGGGGACTTGATGATGGCTGCCGCGGCGCCATCGTTGGCGAAGGGGCGTGGGTCGGCTGCGGAGAGCACGCCGACGGCAACAACCGTTGTCGCGGCCAAACCGAAGAAAAAGCTGAAGCCTGGCGTTCCTGAGGTTGCGCCTGAGCCGATCATACCCGCGATTTCGCCCGCAAAACTGCCAACGGCACCGCCAACCAGGGTCGTACCCGTACCCTTGCCGATGAATCACAGCGAGGAGTTGGCGAAGAGGGCCGTTTGGGCCGGGGTCGGCATCATGTCGTTGTTTGCTCTCTATTTGATCGCCGACCGTTTTGTTGCGGTCGTGACGCGGTGGCCGGCGACTGTCGTGGAGGCCGTCGCTCCCGCGCATTGCGATCAATTCATCGCGCTTGCAAAGACCGCGTATGGCGAGAATTGGAAGGTCAGACTCGATCCGAGGGATACGACCTGCGATCAGGACGTGAAGAATGAGTGGGAGCGTCAAAAGTTGACCCGATATGTCCCGCCTCCGGAGCCGCTGATTGCGCCTGCCGCAACCCAAGTGGCGAAGCCGCTGGATACGTTGCGTGCTTCTGCGCCCGCGACGCGATGTTTGAACGTCTTGTCGCTGGCTCAGGCAAAGTATGGCGCCGAGTGGCGGGCGAAGCTTGCCGTGGAGGATCCGGAGTGTGTGGGCGGTCCGCCGAAAGCGGCTGCGCCCAAAACACAACCGTTGGAACCCGCCGTGACTAACGCTGCTGAGGCGCCAGCCATCGAGCCGGTCGTAAGCGCACCTGTGCCAACGCCGGTTGCGGAGCCGGTGCACTAAACATCCGACTCAGTGGAATGCGATTCGCGGGTGATTCGTCAGAAACGCCTGTGGATAGGTTTTCGCGCGCAGCGATGGGCGTCAATTAGTCCGTGTACGGATGATTGCACGGAAGGCTTATTTTATAAGTGTTTCCGAGCGATCGCTGTTTGTATGAGTTGTGACGCTGGGTACCAGGTGTTGCGTCTGTTGCCGCAATTGCTCAATATGTAGGCGCTTGAGGGCGCAAGGGAACCCGGCGCTAGACGCGGGGGTTTATTAGAGGGCTTGCTCCGACTTCAACTCACGGCGGCGGCAACAGACCCTCTGCAATCGGGTCGGTTGCGCCGCCGTTTTGCTTGGGCGTTCCGGAGAAGGGGACGGAATGCAACGTACACGGACGGTATCGGCGACGTGGGCGAAAATAGTCTGATTCTCGAGCGTAATTTTTCGGGGACACGACTGTCATTAAGGTGGCCCCGTTTCTCACATTAATGCAGGAAAGCCATATTTTAAGCGGATTATAGCGCGCTCGCAGATTTCCGCTTAACCGAAATATCGCGGTCTATTTTAAACAAAAACCACCTGCCGCATTAACGCGTCGTTCAGCGCGATGCCCACATTCTTGTCCCATAACAACGCACGAATTCGACGCGAGTTCGATGCAAAACAGACGGGAGAGACGGTGGTGGCGGTGATCGACTTTGATGTCTTCGTGGATATGGAAGGCGACGCGAAAGCGGGCAAGCCGCAGGCGCTCTATCAGTTGGGACTTTGCTACTCGACCGGACAGGGCGTGGAACTCGACCTCGTGCGCGCGCACAAGTACTTCAATTTGGCCGCCATGAAGGGCGTTGCAGAGGCGCGGTTGTGGCGTGCCGAACTTGCCCAGCAGATGACGTCGAACGACATTGCCGAGGCGCAGCGCCTGGCGCGGCTTTGGCTGCAAGAAACGGCGCACTAACAAAAGTAATATGGCTGCGTCACCCGGGCTTTGGCTTGCTGCCGAAGCCCGTCTTTTTTTGCGGTCGCGGGCTTGCTAGATTTTGCGGCATGACAAAAACATCGACCGGGGAAACGCGCGGCGCCGCGCTTCTCAAAGAGCGCGACGGCCAGGTGCTTACGCTCACCATCAACCGGCCCGAAGCGACAAACGCCATCGACAACGATTTGCGCGAGCAGTTGGCGCAGGCGTTCGACGAAGCTGCGGTAAGCAAGAATTTGCGTGCGATCATCCTGACAAGTTCGGGTGACGACGCGTTTTCGGTAGGAATGGACATCGGCGAGCTTGCCGGGTTCACACCTGCAGAAGTCGAGCAGGTCGCGTTGCAGGCGCGGGGCGTTTACGACCGGATGGCCGCTCTTGAGGTTCCTGTCATCGCCGCGATCAAGGGCGCCTGCCTCGGTGCGGGTTTTGAACTAGCGCTGCATGCGGATGTGCGAATTGCCCGCGCCGACGCGCGGTTCGGTTTGCCCGGCATCAATGTCGGCATGAATGCCGGTGGCGGGACGCTTGGGCGGCTGCAGCGGATCAGCGGCAATGGTTCGGCGGCTGCGTTAGCCCTGACGGGCGGGGTTGTGACTGCGGAGCGTGCCTTCATGCTGGGCCTCGTCTCGAACGTCGCCGGAATGCAGGAGTTCGAACCATCGGTTCAGCAGTTGGCGATGCACTTTACCACGCTCTCACCCATTGCGGTCGCCGAGACGAAGAAGCTTCTAAAGATCGCGGCAGAGCGCGGCATCGAAGCTGCGGCCGATGCCAGCCCCAAGGCGCTTGCTCGATGCTTTGCGGAGGGTGATGCCGCAGTGCGGCTGCAAATGATGCTCGGTGGCCGCGATCCGGAAGCGACAGTTCACTAGCCGGCTTTGCGGCACTTCTTCGAGGTCGAGCCTTTGCACTTCTTGGAATTCGAGGCCGTGGCGGACGAGCGTTTCTTCTTTTTGGACGTCGCCTTCTTGGTCGTTTTCTTGACGGGGTTCGCTTCGTCCGGACGGCGTCTGCACGGGCGCCACGCCCGGTGTAGCCGCTGCGGTGACAGGCGCGGCGGCTGGCGCTGGCGAGGACGAGAACTGGGCCGATGCAGACGCGACGGCGGTATAGGCACCGCGTTTGAGATCAGCCGCGATCACCAGCGGTACGTCGCGACCTGCGAGCACGTTGCGGTAAATCTGTGTGTTTTCCAGTACCCGCTGGACGTAATTGCGCGTTTCGCTAAACGGAATGCGCTCGATCCAGTCGATCATGTCGGCGTTTGTCGCGCGTGGGTCGCCGTAGGTGGAGACCCACTGATTGATGCGGCCCTGACCGGCGTTATACGAGGCGATCGCGAGCACGTATGAGCCGCCAAGATCCTCAAGCAGATCCGACACGTGCGCCATTCCGAGCTGCAGGTTCACGGAGGGCGTCAGCAAGTCGCTCTTGTCGCTGTAACCGAGGCCGTGTTGGCGCGCGGTGAGCTTTGCTGTTGCCGGCATCATCTGCATCAGACCGCGGGCGCCAGCGCCGGACATCGCCTCGGGGTCGAATTCGCTCTCCTGGCGCGTGAGCCCTAAGACTAACGCGGTTTCGGGCGGTGTGCCGTTGCCGCGATAGGCGGGAACGGACATCGTCGGATAGGCGATGTCGTAGACCGCGACATTCTTCTGCAGGCCGCGCTTGGCGACGCGCAGTGCCATTGCAGGTTGATTTAGGCCGCGCAAAAAGTTCGTTAGCAGCACGAATTGGTCGCGATCGGTGTAACCCTCGGCCGCGGCGAGCGCGAATGTGCGCAATAGGCCTTCGGCACCGACGTCGGCCAAGGCTTGCATTGCTTGCATCATGCTTTGGTCCATGAAGGCTTGCTTCGTGGACGAAGAGGTCGTGCGCGAGAACGGCAGATCGAGATTGCCGCGCGGGTTCACCACCGATGCTGCGAGTTGGCCGTAGTAGGTCATGGGGAAGTTCGCCGCGAGGCCGTATTGGCGCTGGGCTTCGGCAGTGCGGCCCGCTTTCTCGGCGGCGCGCCCTGCCCAATAGTGAGCGCGGGCCACGCTGATCGGGGCAGTCACGCCATCGCGCAGTCGCAAGAAGTGGTCGTAAGCGGGGTCGGGCTTGCGGAGGTATTGCAGCGAGATCCAGCCGGCGAGGAACTCGGCCTCGGCATAAGGCACACCCGCGTCTTTGCGCATGTCGTGACCGGCGGCAAGCTGATAGGCCTGCTGAACGTTGCCCGCATCGAGCGCTTCGCGGATTTGGTAGTTGCGCTCCGTCCACCAGTCTTCGACGACCGGCGGCGGGCCGTTCAAATTGATGGATGCTGTTATCAATAATTGGCGAGCTTCGGCATCGCGGTCGCGTTTGCGCAACCAACGGGCGCGATCGAACAGCAGTCCAGGGTCGCCTTGCAAGCTGGATGGAACGCGGGCGTAGGCACCGTCGGCGTCGCGCGCGGCTTGGCGCAGTTTGATGCGTGCGGAGATCAGTGCGCTAACGTCTGCACCGATCCAATTCGTCATTGCATTCGCCTGACCGAATTCGCCAGCCCAAACGAGGCGCGACGCACGAGCCTTGTGATCGTCGCTGGTGAGGTGGGAGCCGTAGCGCGCGGCGATATAGGACATGCGCTCAAGCGTGAAATTGCCCTCGATCCAGCCTTTGCGGATCCAGGTTTTCGCATTCGCATCTTGGCTGCGGCGCAGATACGCGTCGCCGAGCTTGATCATGCCTTCGCCGGAGACGGGATCGCGGCCCTGGAACCAGGCAATAACCTGATCGGGCTGCATCGAATCGCCAGGCATCGCTTCTTCGGCGCGGGCTTGCAGGCCGCGCTGGTTCGGCCATTCGCGATGGCCGGCGAGGAAGCGATCAAGATCGCTGAACGCCGCACCATTGTCCTTATTCGTAAACGCGCGCCATAGCACGATATCGCGCGCGGCTGGGTTCGAGATTTGGGCGGCGACTTGGCGGGCGGCGTCCCATTGCTTGCGATCGCAATAGTCGAACGCGCGCTCGAGCATAGAAAGGTCGCTCGCCGACAACGTTTGGGAATGGCTGCGAATGTGACGCGAAGCGTCGTCGTCGGCGATCGGCGCCATCTGCCCAGTAGCGGGCGTGGACGTCCAGGCAAACAACAGCAACACGGCGCCGGTGAGGCGCGTACTCAAACTGGACATCGTCACGAGCGCACTTTCCGAAGAAGCAGCAAGGCGTTAACGGAGCTTAACCGGTTCGAGCCGACGCGGCCAAGCCCGCGAATATCACACGCGGGCGCAAACGATCCGGTTAACTTGCCTTGTTCCAGCCCACTGCCGGGTCTAATTTTCGTCACTAATCAGCACTTAATTGGACACCCATGACGCTCGACCTCGCCCGCTTGCACGGCTCAATTCCCGCCCTGATTACGCCATTTCGAGACGGAAGGGTCGACATCAAGGCGTTCGAAGCCTTCGTCGATTGGCAGATCTCGGAGGGAAGCCACGGTCTCGTACCCTGCGGGACGACGGGGGAATCCCCAACTTTGTCCGACGACGAATTCGCGGCGGTGGTTGGAGCGGCCGTCAAAGCGGCGAAGGGTAGGGTGCCGGTGATCGCCGGTACCGGGTCGAACTCGACGGCGCACGCGATTGAACTCACGCAACTCGCGCAGAAGTTGGGTGCCGACGCCGCGCTCGTCGTCACGCCTTACTACAACAAGCCGACCCAGGACGGGCTTTACCTGCACTTCGAGGCGATTGCGAAAGCGACGCGGCTGCCTGTCCTGATCTACAACATCCCCGGCCGGTCGATCGTCGACATGACACCGGACACGATGGGGCGGCTCGTCAAGATCGCGAATATCGTGGGCGTCAAGGACGCGACCGCGAACATGGCGCGCGTGACGCAACAGCGGGCGGCGTGCGGTCCGAAGTTCGTGCAGATATCGGGTGAGGACGGTACGGCGCTCGGCTTCAACGCGCATGGTGGCGTGGGCTGCATCTCAGTGACGGCGAACGTTGCGCCCCGTTTGTGCTCGGAATTTCAGATTGCTTGCGCAAAGGGCGACTATGCAACGGCGCGTGAACTGCACGAGCGTTTGATGCCGTTGCATGACACGTTGTTCTGCGAGACGTCACCATCGCCTGTTAAGTACGCCGCGAGCCTGCTCGGCAAATGCGAGGAGACGGTGCGCTTGCCGCTCGCTCCGCTCAGCGAAACATCGAAGGCAAAGGTGCGGGCGGCGATGACGAAGGTTGGCCTTCTGAACTGATCGGGATATGGCTCCAAAAAAAGATAAGGACGCCGGCGGCAAAATCGCGGCGGACAACCGCAAGGCGCGGCACAATTACTTCATCGAAGAGACGGTGGAGGCCGGCATCATGCTGACCGGAACCGAGGTGAAGTCGCTGCGCACGGGCAAGGCCACGATCGGCGAATCCTACGCGCATCCGAAGGACGGGGAGATATTCCTCGTCAATTCGTACATCCCGGAATACACGGAAGGGAACCGGTTCAACCACGAACCGCGGCGCGTGCGGAAACTGCTGCTGCGAAAGAACCAGATCGCGAAGCTCAGCCAAGCCGTCGAGCGCGAAGGAATGACCCTGGTGCCGCTCAAGATCGTCTTCAACGCGAAAGGTCGCGCGAAGGTTGAGTTAGGCTTGGCGAAGGGCAAGAAACTGCACGACAAGCGCGACACCGAGAAGAAACGCGATTGGGAGCGCGAGAAGGGGCGGTTGATGCGGGACAAGGGATGACGTCATGAGCGACGACATCAACGAGAAGCTGTTGGCGGCGAAGATGCGTTGGGCGAAGGCTTCGCGGAATATCACCGGCAAGACCGATCCTGAACGGGCCAATAGGCTGCCGCCGGGACAGAGGCTGGTGAACAACTGGCCCGTGCTCGATCTGGGTGTTCAGCCGGAAATCACGAAGGACGATTGGAAGCTCTCCGTCGACGGGTTGGTCGAGAACCCGATTTCGTTGACCTACGCGCAGGTGTTGGCACTGCCGCAGACGCCCAGTGTCTCGGACATCCATTGCGTTACCAAATGGAGCCGCTACGACAATCGTTGGGTGGGGGTTTCGGCGCGCGATCTGATCGCGCTCGTGCGCCCGAAAGCGGAGGTGGCTCACGTGATCTTCCACGCTTATGACGGCTACACCACGAACGTCACGCTTGAAGCGTTTGCGGCTGACGACACCATGATCGCGCATTCGTGGGAGGGCTATCCGATCACGCGCCAGCACGGTGGTCCGGTGCGCATCGTCATTCCACGCTACTATTTCTGGAAGAGCGCGAAGTGGGTGAAGCGCATCGAATTCAGCCGCGACGACAAGCCGGGGTTCTGGGAGGTGCGCGGGTACCACAATGTCGGCGATCCGTGGAACGAAGAGCGGTACGGATAAGGCCTTGCGCAACGCTTTGATCGTCTTCTTTGGGGTTGTGGCGGTGGTCCTCGTCGGCGTGCTGGCATTCGGCGATCGGGGTCGTGCCGATGTCTGCAAGGTGCGAACGTTTGAGGGCGATGCATTCACGGTGTGTGCGTACCGTCCGGCTCAGGACGACATCGCGCTTGCTTGGGCGGATGGGAAGGGCCAAGCGCTCGGCGGCTTCGAAGCGTTGGCATCGAGCGGACTTGTCGACGCAAAGCGTGTGCGCTTTGCGATGAACGCCGGAATGTTCGACGCGAGCGGCGCCCCGATAGGCCTTTTCGTCGCGAACGGGCGTGAAGAGCATGCGCTGAATCAGCAGGCAGGTTCGGGCAATTTTCACATGCAGCCGAACGGCGTGTTCTTCGTCGATGCCGAACGACGTCCACACGTTCTCGCGACTGCGGACTATGCCGCGCGTGCCTTGCAGCCCGTCTGGGCGACGCAGTCGGGGCCGATGCTCGTGATCGGCAATGCGCTTAACAGTCAGTTGGGGCCGGATGGGACCTCGCGCTATGTGCGCAACGGCGTGGGTGTGCATGACGGCATGGCGTACTTCGCCATTAGCGAGCAGCCAGTGTCATTCGGTAAATTCGCGCGGTTCTTTCGCGATGATTTGAAGTGCGAGAATGCGCTTTATCTCGATGGCGCGGTGTCGAGTTTGTGGGCGCCGGCGACCGGGCGGCTGGACGCGGATCATGTTATCGGGCCCATGGTGGTGATCAGCGCGCGGCCGAAGCTGCAAAGCTAAGCTCGCTTTGCCGCCGTGCGCTGCGCGAGTACGATTGCAACGCCGCCCAATGTCGCGACGGAGGCGACGATGAGCCGTAGCGTGATCTCCTCGCCGATGAACAATATGCCGCCGAACGCCGCGATGACGGGGACGGAGAGTTGCACGATGGCCGCGCGTGCCGCTGTGAGGCCACGCAGGGCTGCATACCAGACGACGTAACCCAGGCCGGAGGCGATGGCGCCGGAAGCGATCGCGAGGAGCGCGCCTGTTGCTTCGATGTGAAAGCCGTTCAACGCGCCTGCAGCGGCGCTGACTGTGAGGACAGCCGGCAAAGCCGCGATGAAGGCGCCGGCGGTTGCAGTTAGTGGGTCACCTGCGCTGCGGCCCAGCAGCGAGTAGATGCCCCACGAGACGCCTGCGACAGTCATCAGCAGCGCGCCGAATGGATCAGGTGCCGTGAGGCCAGGCGACACAAGATAGACTAGCCCCGCGACGGCGAGCGCGAGGCCGCCCCAGGATATCGGCGAAAATTCTTCGCCGCCGCGCAACGCTGCCACGAACATCGTCAGTTGAACCGCGCCGAACAAGATGAGCGCGCCAGTGCCTGCGCTGAGCGACCGGTATGCAAATGTGAAGAAGACCATGTACGTGAACAACATCGCGCCGGTCCGCCAGTGCTTGGTTCCGAACGCACTTTGCAGGCTACCTCGCACGGCGAGGAGTGCGGCCAGCATTAGTGCGCCAGCTAGCGTACGCAGTGAGGCGAAGCTTCCCGCGTCGATCAGCCCGGCGCCCAGTGCCATACGGCAGAGCAGCGAGTTCGCGGCGAAAGCGATCATCGCGACTGCGGTCAAAGTTGCGGTTTGTGTGTTCGGCAAGGCTTACCCTCGTGCCGCGAAAATGCCCGGAAATGTTGCGTCACGCAAACTGGTTCTCCGCGTCCGTTGAGGCTACGCTCCCACTGAACGTAATTGAGCAATGGAGACGATGCGGATGGATGACGCCGGGGTTCATGGGGCATGCGACCAACGCTTCGCCGCCGTGCGCGAAGTGTTTGCGAACAACCTTGCGAGCGGGCTGGATGTTGGGGCTTCGTTTGCAGTGACCGTTGAGGGCGAGACTGTGGTCGATTTGTGGGGCGGATGGGCGAATGAGGCGCGCTCGCAGCCTTGGTCGCGAGACACGATCGTCAACGTGTATTCGACGACGAAGACGATGACGGCGTTGACGGCGCTGCTGCTTGCCGATCGTGGCGTGCTCGACTTGCATGCGCCGGTTGTGCGCTATTGGCCCGAGTTTGCCGCCAACGGAAAGGATGGGGTGAAGGTCAGTCACCTGCTTTCGCATTCGGCAGGGCTCTCGGGCTGGGACGCGGAGCTGAAACCGGAGGACCTCTACGATTGGGAGCGCATTTGCGGATTGCTTGCAGCTCAAGCGCCTTGGTGGACGCCGGGCGAGAAGGTTGGGTATCACGCGCTCACGCAAGGGTTCTTGGTCGGCGAAGTGATCCGCCGCGCTTCGGGCAAGACGGTCGGCACCGTGCTTCGCGAGGAGATCGCCGAGCCGCTTGGCGCAGACTTTCATATCGGCTTGGCCGCCATGCATGACGGGCGCGTCGGCGAGTTAATTCCGCCTGTGAGCGGAATGGGCAAGGGGCGCGATCCGCTATCGATCGCCGGGCGCACCTTGGACAATCCGGTGCTGACGGCGCTCGAGCCGCGCACGCGCGCTTGGCGGGCGGCCGAAATTCCGGCGGCGGGCGGCTTTGGAAATGCGCGCTCGGTTGCGGAGGTGCAGACGGTGCTTGCCAATCGCGGGGTGTCGAAGGGCAAACGGATCATGTCCGATGCGGGGATACGGCGGGCACTTGAGCCACAAATCGAAGGGCTCGATATGGTGCTGGGGCTGCCGGTTCGTCATGGCCTAGGTTACGGCTTGCCGGGGCAGGCGATGCCGCTGCCCAGTGCCAACACTTGTTTCTGGGGCGGGTGGGGCGGTTCGCTCGTCATCGCCGATTTGGACAAGCGCGTTTGCTGCGCGTATGTGATGAACAAAATGGGCGAGGGCACGACTGGTGACCTGCGCGCGTTTCAAATGATCATGCCGGTGTATCAGGCGTTGGCGGCGTAAGGGGGAAGTGATGCGCGATCGCGCTTTTGGGCTGTTGTTGCTGGCGCTGTTGTGCGCGCCGTTGAGCGCTGCAGCCGCCGAACGCACCGTTGTGCTCGTGATGTTCGATGGGTTTGCGCCGGCGATGGCGGATGCGACGAAGACACCTAATCTCGACGTCATCAAAAAGGAAGGCGTTTGGTCCCGGCATTTGGTGCCGGTTTACCCCACGATGTCTTTGCCCAATCACACGAGCTTTGCGACCGGATGCTGGCCGGAGCATCACGGCATCGTCCAGAACAAGTTCTTCGATCCCGATCGCGGCGCGCCATACGATGAGAATGGCGATGCCGGCTGGCTCACAGGATGTGAGCCGGCGTGGGCCGCGGCGGAGCGACAGGGTGTGTCGTCCGCGGCGCTCAATTTCGCAAACCGGTGGGATGCGAAGAAGAAGGTGGCGCTTGCGGGCGTGATCAATCCCTATGTGCCTTGGGAGCAGACGCCATCGGATGACGAGACGCTGGCGCACGGGCTTCAACTTCTGAAAAGCACGGACGCGAAGCGACCACGCTTGATCGCGCTCTATTTCCGCGGACCCGATCACGAAGCGCACGTGAACGGCGTGACGGCGCCGCAGACCTTGGCCGAAGTGCGTAAGGCGGATGCTATTGTCGGCAAGCTGATGGCGGGCATCAAGGCGTTGCCCGCCGACCGAGAGGCGACGCTCGTCGTCGGTACGGACCACGGGATGATCGCGGTTGATCCGGTCGTCAATCTGGGGCGCATCATCAACCGGAATTGGATCTACGCGCGCGATGCAGGCGACGGCGGCAGTGCCTACCTTTATCTGGACAAGGGTGAGAGCATCGAGCGGGTCGAGAAGGCGTTGGCGCAATACAAAACTGCGTTCAGCGTCTATCGCACGGCCAAGCATCCGGCGTATTCGCACTTGGGCTCTAGTGCGCGGGTCGGCGATCTGATGCTCGTGGCGAAGCCGCCGTACTACATCGCGCCGGCGAGCAGCTTGCCGTGGTACGCCCACGCGATGGGTATGACGTGGTTCTGGTCCGATATTTTCGTGCCCGGCGATCTTGGAGGGTTGAAGGCCTCGCACGGGTACGATCCGGCGATCCCGGAGATGCATGGCGTGTTCTTCGCGTGGGGTGCGGGTGTCGCGAAGGGCAAGGAGATTGCGCAACTCGACATCATCGACGTGCACCCAACGGTGATGCACTTGCTTGGGCTGCAGCCGGGTAATCCGGTGGACGGGAAGGTCGTGGCGGACGCGTTGGCGCCGGCCGTTGTGCCCTAACGCAGCAATGAGCACGCCTGCTCGAAGACTGCCTCGAACATGGGTGTCGTGAGTTTGCCGGTGTTCGTGTTGTAGCGGGAGCAGTGGTAGCTATCGATCAAGGTGACGCGGCCGAGGTCATGCGTGGCGTTGTGAGCGAAGGCGTGCGCGCTCAGCTTCCTGCCGAAGGCGCGCAGTGTCGCGTCGTGTGCGATGCGGCCCAAGGCGACGATTGCTTTCAGGTTCGGCATGCCTTCGAGCGTCGCCGTCAGGAAAACACGACAGGTCGCCGCTTCTTCCGGCGTCGGTTTGTTTTCGGGCGGCACACAGCGCACAGCGTTCGTGATGCGGCTGTCGACGAGTGTGAGGCCGTCCAAGGGGTGAGCGCCGTACTTGCCCTTCGCAAAGCCGAATTTGAGCAGCGTGCCGTAGAGTAGTTCACCAGCGTAGTCGCCGGTGAAGGGACGCCCGGTCCGGTTCGCGCCGCCGACGCCTGGGGCCAGGCCCACGATGAGTAGGCGAGCGTCCGGCTTGCCGAAGCTTGGGACCGGCGCGTTGAACCAGGTCGGCTCTTTCTTCGCGTTCGCTGCGCGGTAGATCACGAGGCGCGGACAGAGCGGGCAGTCGCGCGGCGGTTCTTCCATCGCGCGCAGGGCTGCACTTTGTACGCCGCGCATTCGCCTCTCCGAAAATCTGTGGCCAGGCCGTCTAGTAGCCGATTGGAGCTCAAGCGCAACAGGGATGATTTCGCCTGCGCTTTTGGGCAAAGTGAGGTTTCCGGCATTGGAGAGACGCAGATGTTCAGCCACGTGACGCTTGGGACCAACGACTACGCGAAGGCGGAGAAATTCTACGACGCAGTAATGGGTGTGTTGGGCCATCCGGTGATGTTCAAAGCGGGCGGCACCGCCGCTTATGGCACGCCGACGGGGCCGAAAGTGTTCATCGTGCCGCCGTTCGACGGCAAGGCTGCACGCTCCGGCAACGGCGTGCACGTCGCGTTTCTTGTGCAAGAGCGCGCGAAGGTTGATGCGTTCCACGCGGCGGCGCTTGCGCATGGTGGCAGCGATGAAGGCGCCCCGGGCCCACGGCCGCAGTACCACAAGAACTACTACGGTGCGTATGTGCGCGACCCGGACGGGAACAAGCTTCAGGCGGTTTGCCACCGCTCGGCGGGGTAAGGCGCTACTTCGCCTTCATCCAGTCCGTCTGGCGGGCCCAGAAGCCGGTTACGGTGCGTGTTACCCAGCGCGGGCTGAGTTGGGCCCAGGCTGCCGCGAGTTGGTTCGGGAGGCCTGGGACCAGGATCGTTTGGCCGGACATCGTCGCTTTGTAAGCTTGGGCCGCGACCTCTTTCGGGTCGGAGATTAGGAACGACGGCATTGCTTGCGCGGTTTCGGATGAGGCTTTGACTTCCGCCACCATGTTCGTGTCGGTGAGGCCGGGGCAGAGCGCGGTGACGCGCACGCCGGTGCTGCGCAGTTCTTCCGAGAGCGATTCCGTCAGCGAAAGGACGTAGGCTTTGCTGGCCGCGTAAACCGCCATTGACGGGATCGGTTGGAACGCGGCGAGGGAGGCCACATTCAAGATGCGGCCGAAGCGGCGCTCCAACATGTGGGGCAGCAGGAAAGACGTGAGCGCGGTCAGCGCGCCGATGTTCAGTGCGATCAGCTGCTGGAATTTTTCCGGATCGGTGTCGGCGAACGGGCCGATGTCGATGATGCCGGCGTTGTTGACCAGGATATCGATCTCGACACCGTGCTCGTGCAACGTTTCGACGACGCCCTTCGCGCCCTCGGGCGTTGCGAGATCTGCGGCGATAACCAGCGTGTCGGTGTCGTGGCCGGCGTTCAGTTCGCCAGCGAGCGCCATCAGCTTGTCCTCGCTGCGGGCGACGAGCACCAGATGGTGGCCGTGTTTGGCGAATTCGCGCGCCAGTTCTGCGCCGATACCGGCGGATGCACCGGTGATGAGAACGCGGCCCAGCTGACGCTCACCCATGAGCGTTGGCTTTTTTTTCGGTTCCGCTTTCTTTTTGGCGCGGGGCATTCAACGCATCCCCTTTAGGGCTTGTCCGTGAAGCTCCCCCGTGCGGGTCCCGCACGAGGGAGTGGCTTAGACGGAGCCCTGTCTCACTTAAGCCGCGCGACGAACCGACGACACGAGCTTCGTGATCGGCTTCATGGTCTTCTGACCGCTTTCGCCGACGATCTCGCTGACTTCGCGGATCTGGCGAATGCTGCGGCGGAAGAGTTCCGTCACGGCTTGCTGCTGAATCTTTACCGCGTCGGCGAAGGTTTCAGCCTGGAGCGTGTCGCGCAGAGCTTCGAAGCTCCACACAACGTTGTCTTGCGCGTTGTCGACCAGCTTCAGCGCGACCTTGCGGCCTTCGCCGCCGAACGCTTCGCCGGCTTCGCGGAACGCTTCGCCGGCATCACGCAGGCCGTCCTGCATGCGCGAAACGAAGTGCGTCGCTTGGTTGCGCACGTTGTTCACATCGAACGCGGTCTCAACTTTCGGCTGGGCCTTCGAGCGGCCGTTTGCCTTCTTTTTTGCTTTCGTCATTTTTCTAGTCTCCGTCTTCAACCAGGGTTTCAGGAATTAGGCCGCGCGTTTCGCGACGGCTTTCTCCGCGGACTTCGCGTGATCGACGATCAGCGCGGTGATCCGCGGGAGAAACTTTTTCGGCAGGTCGTGCGCCATGCCTTCGATGATTTCGAGCCGGGCGCCTTTGATGTTGCGCGCCGAGTCTTTGCCGCCTTCAAGCGGCGCCAAGGGGTCCTTCGAACCGTGGATCACGAGCGTGGGCGCCGTGATCTTTCTCACGTGGGGACGAAGGTCGCCCGTTGCAATGATTGCGGCGAGTTGCCGCCGTATGCCAGCCGGGTAATACGAGCGGTCGAAGGCCGTCTCGAGCTTCTTTTCGATTTCGCTCACGTCGTCGCCTTCGGTCTTGATCAGGCTGAACATGGCGATCGAGCGCTTGATGATCTCGTCGCGGGTGTTCGCTTTCGCACGGTTCAAGAACAAGGGCACGGTGATGCGTGGGCTGGGACCGCCGATGCGCGGGTTCAGCGTTCCGGACATGATCGAGGTCAACGAGGCGATGCGGTTCGGGTGCGTGCCGGCCATGAGCTGCGAGATCATGCCGCCCATCGAGACGCCGACAAGATGGGCCTTTTTGATTTTGAGCGCATCCATAAGGCCGACGGTATCGGCCACCATGTCGTGCAGCGTGTACGGCGCCAGACCTTTGAAGCCGATCAGGCTCGCCGCCGCGTGGACGATCGGGTTCGGCGCGCGCTTGCCGTGGAACTTAGACGTCAGGCCGATGTCGCGGTTGTCGAAGCGAATGACGCGAAAGCCCGCATCGGTCAGCCCCTTCAACATCGCGTCCGGCCAGAACGTCATTTGCGCCGCAAGCCCCATGACGAGCAGGATCACCGGCCCGTCCTTCGGGCCGATGTCCTCGTACTCAATCGTCAGGTTGTTGGCTTTGACTTGCGGCATGGTCTTTGTTCGTTACTCGGCAGCTGAGACGATCGTGAGCTTCGGCTTCTTCTTGCGCGACTTCGCCTTCTTTTTCGGCGCCGCAGTCTCGGGGACCACGGCCACAGGGACGGGCTCAACCTTCGGCGCAACGACCGGCCGCTTCATGGCGGCCGCCTTCAGTTCCTCAAACGATTCTTGCAGGCAGTTCGCGTAGTTCTCCGGATCCGGCATGATCGAGCGGTCGGACGTGAACGCCACCGAGATGCGGCCGCAATAGCTGAAGACCGGGTGGATGATGCCCATGCCTTCGAACACCGGCCCCAAGCCGAACTGCGTCACCAAGCGCGCACCGTTCATATAAAGCGGCACCGGCGGGCCCGGGATGTTCGTGATCACCGTGTTGAACATCGGCGCGATGCGGTTTGCCATGCCGAGGCGCACATAGAGGCGCGCGGCGAGGCCCGACAGCGTCGATGGCATGAGACGCGCATACTCTGTCATTTGACGCGCGCCAGCGGCGTTCGTCAGCAACTTCGAGTTATCGGCTTCTTCATGCACGTATTGCAGGCGGCCCAACGGATCGGCGATGTGCGTGCCGATCGGGATCGTCATCGCGGCAACCTGGTTGCCGAGCGCACCCTTTTCGTCTTTCGCGCGGACCGAGATCGGCGCCATGGCGACCATCGATTCCGACGGCAGCTCGCTCTTGCCTTTCAGGTAACGGCGCATCGCGCCGCCAACAATCGTGACCACGACGTCGTTCACCGTCGCGCCTTGGCAACGCAGGCGAATGTCTTTGATCTCGGCCAGCGAGAAATCGCGGCCGTCGATGACGCGGTTCTGCGTGACCGAGCCGTTGAAGCGCGTGCGCGGCACGCGGCCGATGGACGTGCGGAAGTTGCCGCGGATGAGACCCATCGCAGATTTGAGCAAGCCCGGGGCTACGTCGCCTGCCATGCGCGCGAGGCGGACGGGCGTCGCTAGGGTGTTCAATTGCGCACGGGCGAGTAGTTCGACCGAGGTCGGTGTGCGTTCAGGGATCCACGCGCGGTCCGGCGCGCTGATCGCGCCAGACGGGTCAAGGCTGTGGACGGCGTTCATGATGTCGACGCCGGAGACGCCGTCGATCGCGGCGTGATGAATCTTCGAGACGATCGCGTAGGAGCCTTTCGGCACGCCCGGAACGTTATTCAAGCCTTCGATGACCGTGAATTCCCAAAGCGGCTTCGACAGGTCCATCGGGCGCGAGTGAAGACGCGCGGCTTGAATGCAGAGCTGGCGCCAGTCGCCCGGTTGGGGAAGCGCGATGTGGCGCACATGATATTCGAGGTCGAAGTCCGGATCGTCGATCCAATACGGATAGTCGAGGCTCAACGGCACGTTCGCGAGCTTGCGGCGGAAGCTTTTTGCGAGGTGCAAACGTTCTTCGATGTGATTGAGGATATCTTTGAAGCGCACGAACGAGTTCGGCGCGGTCGACGGGTCGTAAATCGCGATCGAGCCGATATGCATCGGCGTGCGGGGCGTTTCTAGGTACAGAAACGCGGTATCCATCGGTGAGAGCTGTTCCATGTTTCCTGCCTTGTCTTGTTCGTTAGGTCTGTTGCCGAATTGACTCTCAGGCCCGAAGAAATGATCACGCCGTCGACGGGTTAACACCAGACCGGCCGGGGTGTTTCCCGAACCAGCTACTTCGCAGGTGCATATAAGAAAATAGAGTTGTCTTCAATGGTGCATTGCACAAAAGTGAGCGATGACGGTCTGTCACCGTTCAATTTGCGCGAAAAATGTTGATAATTCTTTGGTTTGAACTGACTGGAGTTACTGCCGCGACAGTCCGTCGCGCGCCAGCAGACCGTTCAGAAAGAGATCCAAAGTCTGCCAATGCGCATGGACCGCACGCTCAGTGTCGCCAGTCTTGGCCCACGTGATTGCGATGGCATTCCAGGCGGCTACCAGCGCTAAAGCGGCCGTTTCGGGCTCAATTCTTGAGCTGAACTCGCCTGATTTTTGACCATCTCCAACCACTGTTCCGACAACGGTTAACAGGCCAGGAGAAACCTCGTTGAAGGTGGCACCAGACGCTGGCTGCGAAATGAGCTCAAGCACGATCTGGCGCATCAGGTGGCTGTGGGCGCCCCACTCGGCCAAGTAGATCTTTAGAAGCGTTTTAAGACGTTCCGAGGCGTTGAGACCGTCGCTCGCGAGCTTCTCTTCCACCTTCGCCGCGACGTCTTCGTTGTATGCAAGGGCAAGCGCCGATTTGTTCGGAAAATGCAAGAAAAACGTAGCGTTTGCGACGTCGGCTGCGGCGCAAATATCTTCGATTCGCACCTGATCGTAGGGCTTGTCGGCCATCAATCGGAGTGCCGCATCTAGGATGCGCCGGCGGGTCTCCAGCTTCTTGCGCTCGCGCCTCGACATCGGGTTTTCCCAGCCCCTATTCCGTGTGTCGGCCGTCTCGTAGCCGTCCGGCATCGAACCCATCCCTCGCAAGCGCACAAGTTGCGTACTAGCTCTAATGATGGAGACGACTCTAGAGGCACGAGTATATTCTATGCAACCCTTTGATCGGTCGCTCGTTATTTAGCCAGGTAGGCTTGGCAAGGCCTAGGTTTTGCACCTAGCTTTTTGGGTGTGTCGAGCGTCATGACTCGTACAAGTAGCGGGGCTAGCAGATGGCCGTAGTAGACGTTGCGTCGCTTGGCGTAGAGAAAATCAAGCCGCCGTCATTGGCGTTAGCCCTTACCGAGGCCGGACGGGCCGTCGGTGATTTTCTGAGTTTGCAGGGGGCCTCGCCGCTCCTGAGCTTTGCCCCCAAGGGTGATGGGCACCCGGTGATGGTATTGCCCGGATTTTTGGCAGGCGGGACGACCACGGTTCCCCTTCGCCGGTTCCTGACGTCCAAAGGATATGACACCCATTGCTGGGGCTTGGGCCGAAACCTGGGCCCGCACGCGATCGGGCCGGAAGGCGAGCTTCTGGGTCAGCGTCTTGAAGCGCTTTACCGCAAGTCGAAGCGCAAGGTCAGCCTCGTGGGCTGGAGCCTCGGCGGGATCATGTCGCGTGAGCTCGCCAAGCGGTATCCGAAATACGTTCGCCAGGTGATCACGCTGGGCTCGCCGTTCGGCGCAAACCCGCGTGCCAATCATGTGTGGCGCATCTATCAGGCGGTGACGGGGCAAGACCTCGATCCTGTGGTTATGCAGGAAGCGTTCGACAATCTCGCCGAAGCGCCAAAGGGTATTCCCTCGACCGCGATCTACTCCAAGGGCGATGGCGTGGTCGCTTGGCAGGTGTGCGTCGAGAAGAAGTCGAAGACCACGGACAACATCGAGGTCTATTCGTCGGTGAGCCATTGCGGCCTCGGCGTGAACCCTGCGGTGTTCTTTGCGATCGGTGATCGACTGGCGTTGCCCGAAAAGGAGTGGGCGCCTTTCGACCGCAGTGTTTCGACGTGGCGGCGGTTCGCCTATCCGTCGAGCGGGCACTGAGGGCGTTTCAGGTTTTTCTGTTCGTGTTCGTGTTTGCGGCCGCGTTGCCCGCGAGCGCGGAAGATTTGCTGTGCGCGGGCAAGCAACGGGCCGCGTTCCGCGACCAAACAGCGTCGACATTTAGTCCTGCAGAGTTCGTGTTGCCGAAGGAGCCAGCCGTTCAGGGCGTGCCAAAAGGCTCCGTCGACCTCTTGGTCACGCTCGAGTCCGATGGTCGGGTTTCGTCTGCCTGCGTCCTTGAGAGCGACCCGAAGGATGTGTTCGAGCAGGTCACGTTGGATGCCGTGCGGCAGTGGCGTTATTCGGCAGCGGACGTCGCCACACTGGCGCCGAATGACCGCCGGATGAAGGTGCACGTCGGCTTTGCGATGCAGTGACTCTGGGTGCCGCACTTTGCACTGGCCGTTAGTCGTTTATTCCGTTGCACGCACTCCCTGGCGTCAACGAATAAACTACTAACGTGAAATGCACCCTTGCCCCGTCTACTCCTTGTAGGCGGGCGGGTAGGGCGTTCCCAACTTGCGGTATCGGCGGGCAAGTTCCTCGGCACGGGAGTCCATCGGTTGGACGGCGCCTTTGATCAGGATCGCGATTGGTTGGCTGCTCGGCTCCAGCGGGTCGCCGGTCCAAACCACGATGTCCGCTTGTTTGCCGCGTTCGATTGAGCCGACCTTCGTCTCCCCGAAGATGCGAGCGGGGTTGCTCGTGAGGGCCGCCAGGGCCGCGTTGTGAGGCAGGCCATGAGCGACCGCGTTGCCGGCGTTGTAACGAGCTTCGCGGGCACGGTGGCCGCCGTCGCCATTGGCGATGGCGATCGTCACGCCGGCGGCGTGCAGGCGTGCAGCGTTCTCCATGGTCGAGCCGCGGGCTTCGAAACTGGACGGCAGGTTTGCGGTCGGGTTCAGCAGCACGGGCACGTGGGCGCGGGCGATTTCGTCTGCCACCATCCAGCCTTCCTCCGCCCCCGAAAGCACGATCTTCAGGCGGTAGTCGCGGGCGAGTTTCAGCACCTCGCGGATGTCGGCGGCGCGGTGGGCTCCTACGATCAACGGCATGCGGCCGCGAACGACGGGCAAGAGCGCGTCGAGATCGGGCTTCGAGAAGCGAAGCTCGCGCGTGCCGCCGTCGTTATAGGCGCCGGGGCGACGATATAAACGCACGTCGTCAAGATCGGCGCGTAAGGCGGTGATTGCAGAGCCGCGGGCGCCACCGGAGCGGGCTGCCCCGCCTTCGCCGAGTTCGAGCACCATTGCGACGCGCGAACGCGTCACGGGAGTTGCGCCTTCAGCAAGCGTGATGATGGCCGCTTGGCCCGCGAACAGAAGCTCACGGTCGTCCGCATTGCCGTAGGTCGGCGTCACGAGCGCGCGGGTCACGCCGCCGAGGCGTGCAACCGGGATCGTGACCGAGCTTGCGTCAATGCCGTAGGCGATGTTGAAAGCGGCACTAAGCCCCGAGTTCGTCGTTGCGGTGTCGTTCGTTTGTTTGACTAGGTCGACTTCGAGCGCGCCGAGGTCCGTGCCGACGACAAAGAAGCCGGGGGTCACGGCACCGCCTTGTGCGTCGATGACGGTTGCGTTCGCCGGCACGCTGACGCGAGAACCGACCTGCGCAATCCAGCCATTGTGAATGAGCACGGTGCCTTCAACGTCGCCGGCACGGGTCATGGTGTGGATGCGGGCGTTGGTGATCGCGACCGTGTCGGCGGCGGCGACGTGGCTCAGAAGGACGGCGACGAGCGCAGTCAAGAGGCGGGGCATTATTCGCCTCCCTTCGGTTGGCCGACCATGAAGTCGGATTTCGGTTGGTAGTTCTTGTCGTTGCGGTCGTACATCAACGCACCGTCGACGAAGACTTTCTCCGTCTTCGCGTAGATCGAGAGAGGGTTTGCGTCCCACATCACGACGTCTGCCATCTTGCCTGTCTCGAGCGAGCCGGTCTTGTCGGCGATCCCCATCATCTTGGCGGGGTTGGCGGTGATCCATCGGATCGCTTCGGCGTCGGTGATCTTCAGGCCGCTTCGTCGGCCCGCGGCAAGCGCTGCAGCGGCTTCTTGGTTCAAACGCTGCGAGAGGATCGGATCGTCGGAGTGGATCACGGCGCAGCCGCCGGCTGCATGCACGAGAGCCGCATTTTCTTCGATCCCGTCGATCGCTTCCATTTTGAAGCCCCACCAGCCCGCCCAGGTGGCGACGCAGATGCCTTCTTTTGCCAAAAGGTCGGCGATCTTGTAGGCCTCAGAGCCGTGGTGGAAGGCTGCAATCTTGTAGCCGAACTCGTGTGCGATATCGATCATCACCGCCATTTCGTCGGCGCGGTAGCAGTGGTTCTCGACGAGGATCTCGCCGTTTAGAACACCGGCCAGTGTGTCGAGTTTCAGGTCGCGATCGGGCGCTTCGCCTTTGCCTTCCGAGGCGTAGTAGGCCTCCCATTTTTTCGCGTATTTCGAGGCTTCAAGCCACGCCTTGCGATAGCCGGCGACGTTGCCCATGCGCGTTGAGGGTTGCTGGTTCTTGCTGCCGTAGACGCGTTTCGGGTTTTCGCCGCACGCCATTTTGAGGCCGTACGGTGCGCCCGGAAACTTCATGCCTTGCATCGTTATAGACGGCACATTCTTCAGCGTGACGGAGCGGCCGCCGAAGAGGTTCGCCGAGCCCGGCAGGATGAGCATCGACGTCACGCCGCCGCGGCGCACGGCATTGAACGCCTCGTCTTGCGGCCAAATAGAATGTTCGGCCCATACTTCGGCGGTGTTGGGACTTGTCGCCTCATTGCCGTCGGACACGGCATCGACTCCCGGCTGCGGATAGACGCCTAAATGCGAGTGCGCGTCGATGATGCCGGGCGTGACCCATTTGCCCTTGGCGTCGATCACCGTGTAGCCCGCAGGCACGGCGATGTTCGCGCCGACGGCTTCGATTTTGCCGTCCTTCATGAGCAGCGTGCCGCCCTCGATCTTGTCGCCGGTACCGGTGAAGATCGTGGCGCCGACAAAGGCCGTTGGCGTGGATGGGAACGGTTTGTACGTCGATGGAAACGGATTGGCGTCGGCCTTTGGGTCGAGCTTCGGACGCTCGACCTTTGGCCCTTCGGCCGCTGTTGTTGCGCAGCCGGTCACGAGCAGAGCGGCCGCCAGGCATGCGGCTAGAACGCGTGCGTTGATCAAGATATGTCCCCCAAGTCCCCGTCCCCACTATTGCACTTTCGAAACCCCAAGAAAATCGCTTGAATCGACCCACTATGGTGAAAGCAAACCCATGATTTTTGTGGCTCTGGGCGCGAATATGCCGTCCCCGGCCGGGCCGCCGGCTGTAACGCTGCGCCAGGCGTTGGCGGCGATGCCGCGGCATCGGATCGATGTGGTGGCCGTGTCGCCGTTCTACCGGTCGCCAGCGTGGCCCGACCCCGCCGATCCGGCCTATGTAAATGCGGTCGCAGAGGTTAGGACGCGGCTTACGCCAGGCGAGTTGCTCAAGGCCCTTTTGGTGATCGAGAAGGCATTCGGGCGGGTACGTAAATCGCGGAATGAGCCGCGCACGCTCGACCTCGATCTGCTCGACTATGGTGGCCTCGTCAGCGACGTCGAGCAGCTGATGTTGCCGCATCCGCGGATGCACGAACGTGCGTTCGTCCTGAGGCCGCTCGCCGACATCGCGCCCGCTTGGCGACATCCTGACACGGGGGAGGCCATCGCCGTGCTCCTTGGAAATGTTGGGGAGGCTGGGCTCGAACGGCTAAAGGATGCCTAAAATCCGCGGTTTTGCCCTTGTTTTCGCAGGCGCAGCACGCTAGTTTCTCGCTTCACCCTCATGCGAAGGATTCTCGCGCCCGATGGCTCGCGTTACCGTTGAAGATTGCGTCGACAAAATCCCGAACCGGTTTGAGCTCGTGTTGCTCGCTGCACATCGTGCGCGCTCTATCACGTCGGGCGCGGCACTGCTGGTCGATCGCGACAACGACAAAAATCCTGTCGTGTCGTTGCGCGAGATCGCGGCGACAAAGGTGAAGCCTGACGGGTTGCGCGAAGAATTTTTGCTCAGCCTGCAACGCCATATCGAAACCGACGAGCCGGAAGCCGAGCGCGCGGCGATGGCGGAAGCTGCCATCGACGCACCGGACTTCGCGAACATATCGGAAGCCGACTATGCTCGCGGCATGCGCGCCGATTCCGATGTGAAGCGGCCAGAGGTGGTGGAAGAGGTTGACGAAGGGGACGTTTAGCCCAGCCGATCTGGCACCCGTGCCGCCGAAGGGGCGGCTATCAGCTTTCCAAAATAAGCGCCGCGTCATGAGGAGATTCTTCCCATGATGCGCCAATTTGAACTGGTCGAACGCGTCAAAGCCTACGATCCGGATGCGGACGAGGATTTGCTGAACCGTGCCTACGTGTTCGGCGTCAAGGCGCACGGCAACCAAAAGCGCGACTCCGGCGATCCGTACTTTTCGCACCCGCTTGAGGTCGCTGGGATTTTGACCGACCTCAATCTCGACGAAGCGACGATCGTAACGGCGTTGCTGCACGACACGATCGAGGACACCGAAGCCTCCTACGAGGAAATTCAGAAGCAGTTCGGGCGCGAGATCGCCGACCTCGTGGACGGTGTGACGAAACTTTCGAAGCTTGAGCTGCAATCGGAAGAAACGAAGCAGGCCGAAAACTTCCGCAAGTTCATGCTGGCGATGAGCCATGACGTGCGCGTGCTGCTGGTCAAGCTTGCCGACCGGCTGCACAATATGCGCACGCTGAAGTCGATCAAGAAAGTCGACCGGCGCAAACGCATTGCGACGGAGACGATGGAAATCTATGCGCCGCTTGCGGGACGCATGGGGATGCAGAATTTCCGCGACGAGCTTGAAGACCTCGCGTTCGAGGAAATCAATCCCGAGATGCGCACGTCTGTCATGAAGCGCCTGGCCGAGTTCCGCAGGGCGACCAGCGCGGTGACGGAGCGGTTAGCGCAGACGCTCAAGCGCAAGCTTTCCGAGTATGGAATCGAGGCATCGGTCAGCGGGCGCGAGAAGAAGCCCTATTCGATTTGGCGCAAGATGGAAGAGAAAGGACAGACGTTCGACCAACTGTCCGACATCTTCGCGCTTCGCGTGACGGTCGGTACGATCGAGGACTGCTATCGTGCGCTAGGCGTGATCCACAGCACGTGGCGCCACGTGCCCGGCCGGTTCAAGGATTACATCTCGTTGCCGAAGACGAACAGTTATCGTTCGTTGCACACGGAAATCTTCGGCCCGGAAAATCAGCGGATTGAGCTGCAGATCCGCACGGAAGAAATGCACGAGATCTCCGAGCGCGGGATCGCTGCGCATTGGAGCTACAAGGACAAGCTGAACGGCGGTCGACCGCTCGCGAACATCGATGCGTATGAGTCGCTGCGCTCACTAATCGATTCCTTGAAGGTGGGCGATACGCCGGAAGAGTTCTTGGAGCACACGCGGCTCGAGCTCTTTCAGGATCAAGTGTTTTGCTTCACGCCGAAGGGCCAGTTGATCGCCTTGCCGCGTGGTGCGACGCCGATCGACTTTGCCTATGCGGTGCATACCGACGTCGGTGACACGTGTGTTGGCGCGAAGATCGACGGCCGGCACGTGCCGCTCTCAACGAAGCTCAAGAACGGCAACAGCGTCGAGATCATCCGTTCGCCGAAGCAGGGTCCGTCGGCCGTGTGGGAGAGCATGGTCGTGACCGGCAAGGCGCGGTCTGCGATTCGGCGCTATCTCAAGAACGCCGAGCGCCTGGAGCATCAGCGAATGGGGCGCGCGATTCTCGAGAAGGCATTCCGCGACGCGGGGCAGGAATTTTCCGAGAAGTCGCTTGCGGCGGCGCTGAAGAAGTT
The DNA here is from genome assembly GCA_044220975.1 of Micropepsaceae bacterium. Taxonomy (GTDB): domain Bacteria; phylum Pseudomonadota; class Alphaproteobacteria; order Micropepsales; family Micropepsaceae; genus SZUA-430. The sequence goes on from JBGAPZ010000018.1 coordinate 59,874, forward strand.
GAAGCTCGCAAAGGCCGACGACGTGTACGCGCATTTGGCCGAAGGGTTGGTCAGTGCGGCCGATGTCGTGAAGGCTGTCTTCCCAGGGCTTAAAGCGGAAGAGTCGCCGCTGGTGAGTTGGACCAATTGGATTACGCGCAAGCCGGCCAACGCCATTCCGATCGAAGGCTTGGCCGCGGGACTTGGTTATCACTTGGCGCCATGCTGCCAGCCGCTTGTCGGCGACCGTATCGTCGGCGTGATCACGCAGGGCCAAGGCGTTGTCGTGCATACGATCGACTGCGATCAATTGGCCGAGAGGCAGGATCAGCTCGATCGCTGGCTCGACATCAAATGGTCGCCGGATGCGGCGAACGAGGTGCAGGTCGGGCGGCTCAAAGTCGCGGTCAACAACGAAGCCGGCGCACTCGCCAATATGTGCAACTCAATTGCGCAGCATGGCGGGAACATCACGAATTTGAAGATCGTCGGCCGCGCACCGCTCGTCTTCGACATGCTTGTCGATATCGAGGTGCGGGATGCTAAGCATCTTGCCGATATCATCACGGGTCTTCGCGCCTCGCCGTCCATCAACGCCGTCGACCGGCCACACGGGGAAAAGGAACTTGTCGATCATGACGCCTGAACAAGTGCTCGGCGAATTTCAGAAGGCGGGCGCGCTGCTCAAAGGACATTTCATCCTCTCGTCCGGCCGGCACTCGGACACGTTTTTGCAGAAGGCGTTGGTGTTTCAGTATCCAAAGCGGACTGCGAAGCTCTGCAAGGCGCTGGGGGGGCTGATCAAGACGAAGGTGAAAAAGCGCATCGATGCAATCGTCTCGCCTGCGGTGGGCGGAATAATCCCCGGGTACGAGACGGCGCGCCATTTGGGTTTGCCTGCGATGTTCGTCGAGCGGCAGGACGGGGTCTTTCAGTTGCGACGTAACTTCCATCTCGACGACACGATGAACGTCGTGATCGTTGAGGACGTGGTTTCGACCGGCCTGTCGTCGCGCGAGTGTATCGAGGCGGTGAAGAAGACCGGTGCGAAAGTGCTTGCGCTCGCGAGCTTGATCGACCGTTCCGGCGGTGCCGCGAAGTTCGACGTGCCGTTCATTCCGCTGGCGCGGATCAAGGTCGCCTCATGGGAGCCCGATAAGCTGCCAAAGCATCTCGCGGGCACGCCGGCGGTGAAGCCCGGGAGCAGGGGGCTGAAATGAGCCGTCAACTCCGCCTCGGCGTGAACATCGATCATGTCGCGACGATTCGGAACGCGCGTGGGGGCAAGCATCCTGAACCGCTGCGAGCGGCGCGGATGGCCGTTGACGCTGGCGCGGATGGAATAACGGCGCATCTTCGAGAGGATCGCCGGCACATCAGCGACGAGGATATCGAGCGCTTGGTGCGGGAAATTGACCGGCCTCTCAATCTCGAGCGCTACGTCACAAGCCGCACGCGGTCTGCCTGGTGCCGGAGCGCCGCGAAGAACGCACGACGGAAGGTGGGCTCGACGTTGCGGGACAGCACAATCATCTGGCGCCTTTCGTGCGCGAGTTGGCGGCGGCTAAGATCCGCGTATCGCTGTTCATCGAGGCGGACCCAACGCAGGTTGCGGTCGCAAGGAAGGTCGGCGCGCATGTTGTGGAGTTACACACCGGCGCCTATTGCGATGCCCATGCGCACGGCGACTTCGCCAAGCGCGACAAGATTTTGGCCAAGCTGCAGGCGGGCGCGACGGAAGCTGTGCGCCTGGGCCTTGAGGTGCACGCCGGACATGGCCTGAACTTCGAGACTGTGGCGCCCGTCGCTGCGATCCCTGAGGTCGTCGAACTCAACATCGGGCACTTCCTGGTGGGCGAGGCGATCTTTACCGGGTTTGCGGCATCGATCCGGCGGATGCGGCAGCTAATGGACGAAGCGCGCGGCGGCGCCGGCGAGCAGTTCGCGTGAGGAAAGTATGATCATCGGCATCGGCAGCGATCTGATCGACATCCGGCGCATCGAGGCCACGCTGGAGAAGTTTGGCGACAGGTTCGTGCAGCGGTTGTTCACCGAGGTCGAGCAGCGCAAGTCTGAGGGGCGGAAGAACCGCGCGGCCTCCTATGCGAAGCGCTTCGCTGCAAAGGAAGCGTGTTCCAAGGCGCTGGGCACCGGATTTCGAAAAAGCGTGTACTGGCGCGACTTGGGCGTTGTGAACATGCGGTCGGGCAAGCCGACGATGGCACTAACCGGCGGGGCGGCTGCGCGCCTTGCGGAGATTACGCCTCAGGGGATGCGTGCCCAGATCGACCTCTCCATTACGGACGACTTCCCTTTGGCCCAAGCGATTGTGATCATATCGGCGGTACCGGCCGATTTGCCTCAGTAGGGCCGTTTTCGGCGGTTATCCGTTCGGTTGTTAACGGCCTGTAACACCTGACGAATTGACACTTTTGCGCCGAAACCTCATCTCTTAAGGCGCAAAGTTTGCATTGGGAACGCGCATGACGTCCGAGACAGAAAAGCCGTGGTGGAGTTCGAACGCAGCGGTCGAGACCTATAAGACGCTGGGTATCGCGGCGTTCTTTTTCTTGTTCATGCCGACGTTGCTGTTTCAACCGTTCCGCATTCCGTCGAGTTCGATGGAAGGCACGCTTGAGGTTGGCGACTACCTGTTCGTCTCAAAGTTCACCTACGGCTATTCGCAGTATTCGTTTCCGTTCTTCACGCCGGTCGCGTTTGCGGGCCGCGTGATGGATAAGCCGGCCGAGCGCGGCGACGTCGTCGTGTTCCGTCTGCCGCAAGATCCGACGCAGGACTACATCAAGCGCGTCATCGGCGTTGCGGGTGACCGCGTGCAGATGATCGGCGGTGTGCTGCACGTCAATGGCGAGGCAGCGAAACTTGAGAAGATCGATGATCGCGTCGAGATCGGCGAAGACGGTAGCGAGCAACATGTGGCGCGCTACTACGAGACGCTGCCAGGTGGCGTGAAGCACGTCGTGCTCGACCGTATTCAAGACGCTCAATATGACGACACCGAAGAGTTCGTCGTCCCGCCGGGCCACTATTTCATGATGGGCGACAATCGCGACAATTCGAACGACAGCCGCGTGCCGTATTCGGGTGTGGGCTTCGTGCCGGAGCAGAACCTGGTTGGCCGCGCAGAAGTCGTGTTCTTCTCGCATGATGGCTCGGCGCAGCTTTGGGAAGTTTGGAAGTGGCCATTCGCGATTCGCTATAGCCGCCTCTTCAGCATGATCGGCTGAGCGTCATTCCGGGCCGATGAGTGAAAGGGAACTCATGGACGGCCGGGGGTGGCGGTCATCTTGGATTTTCGAGGCGCTGAAGACGGTCGTCTACGCGCTTCTGATCGCGCTTGGCATCAAGACGTTTCTGTTTCAGCCGTTCAACATTCCGTCGAGCTCGATGGAAGAGACACTGCTCGTCGGCGACTACCTGTTCGTGTCGAAGTTTGCCTACGGCTATTCGAACTACTCATTGCCGCTCGATGTGAATGCGTTCCAAGGGCGCGTGTGGTCGGCCGAGCCCGAGCGCCCGTGGGAGGACTACATCAAACGCGTGGTCGGATTGCCCGGCGACCGCATCCAGATGATCGACGGCGTGCTGCACATCAACGGCTCGCCGTGCAAGCTTGAACGCGTCGATGATTTCGTCGATGTCACGCCCTACGGCGAACGGCGTGTGGCGCGCTATCGCGAAACGTTGCCGAACGGCGTGCAGCACTTCATTTTGGACAGCGAACCCGACAAGCCCGGCGCGGATAACACACAGGAATTCGTTGTCCCCAAAGGCCACTACTTTATGATGGGCGACAACCGCGACAATTCGAACGACAGCCGCATCCCGGACAGCGGCGTCGGGTTTGTTCCAGCAGAAAACCTCGTCGGCCGGGCCGACATCATCTTTTTCTCGACTGATGGCAGTGCACAAATCTTCGAAGTCTGGAAATGGCCGTGGGCGTTCCGCTACGGGCGTTTCTTCCACACCATCGACTAGTAAAGCCCGCAAGAGCGATGGGAAGGCGCGGGGCGCGCGCTTCGGCCACCGTTTTAAGGACGGCGCGTTGCTGACGCGCGCCTTGACGCATTCGAGTGCCGGCGGCCTCGACAACGAGCGCCTTGAATTCTTGGGCGACCGGGTGCTTGGTCTGTTGATCGCAGAACTGTTGACGGAGCTGTTTCCGGATGAAAAGGAAGGTCTGTTGGCGTTGAAGTTGAATGCGCTGGTGCGGATGGAAACATGCGCCCGTGTTGCGGAGGCGGTTGGTATCGACAAGGAACTGATATTGGCACCGTCTGAGGATCGCTCGGGTGGGCGCAAGAAGGCGGCGATCTTGGGTGATGCGTGCGAAGCCGTGATTGCTGCGCTCTATCTCGACGGCGGACTGGACGCTGCGCGCAAGTTCGTGACGCTGCACTGGCAGCCGTTGATGAGCGAGGTCACCGGCGACCTGCGCGATCCGAAAAACGCGCTGCAGGAATGGGCGCAGGGACGCAAGTTGGGAACGCCGACGTACCGCGTGTCGCGGCGCGAGGGGCCGGATCATGCGCCGCGCTTCACAGTCGAGGTGTCGATCAGGGGGCATGACCCGGCTATGGGCGAGGGCTTGAGCCTGCGTGCGGCCGAGCAGGCGGCCGCGCGATCGCTGATGCAGAGGATTACCGGGTGACGGACACGAAAACGCGCTGCGGTTTTGTGGCGATCATCGGTGCGCCGAATGCGGGCAAGTCGACTCTCGTCAACCGCCTTGTCGGTTCGAAGGTTTCGATCGTAAGCCGCAAGGTGCAGACGACACGGATGCGCGTGCGCGGCGTCGTGATCGAAGGCCGTTCGCAGATCATTCTTGTCGACACGCCCGGCATTTTCGAACCGAAGCGCAAGCTCGATCAGGCGATGGTGCACGCAGCGTGGGCTGGGGCTGCAGACGCCGACTTGGTTTGTTTGATCATAGATGCGCCCGAACTCCTACGCGACCCGAACGGTCATGCCGGACGCGATACGGCGCGCATCGTGCAAGGATTGAAGGATGCCAAGCGGTCGGTGGTGTTGATCGTCAACAAAATCGATGCAATCAAGCGCGATCAACTGCTTCCTCTCGTCGATCGCTTTCGTGCCGAAACTGCGTTCGACCACGTGTTCATGATTTCAGCCAAGAAGGGCGACGGGGCCGCGGACCTCGTTCGCTACCTGGCCGACCATGTGCCCGAAGGGCCGTGGGCCTATCCGGAGGATCAAGCGTCCGACATTCCGCTGCGACTACTGGCGGCCGAGATTACGCGGGAACGGATCTACGATCGGTTGCATCAAGAGTTGCCCTACGCGACCACGGTCGTGACCGAGCAATGGTTGGAGATGAAGGACGGCAGTGCTCGTCTCGAGCAGACGATTTTCGTCGAACGCGACGGGCAAAAGGCGATCGTGCTCGGCAAGGGCGGCGCGTTGATCAAGGAACTGGGCTCTTCCGCGCGTGCGGAGATGGAGCGCTTGTTCGGTCACAAGGTGCATCTCTTCCTGCACGTGAAGGTGCGCGAGAATTGGGCCGACGATCCCGCGCACTATCGTGAAATGGGGCTTGAGCGCCCGAAGGGCTAGCGGCGGAAGCGGCGCGCGTAGTCCTTTTCCATGGTCTCGGCGATGCGCGCTACGTATTGGGGTGCCGCGTAAAGCGCACGAATGCGTGTCGGGCCGTAAGCTACGCGCTGGTACGGTGCCGAGCGGTCCAGGCTCACGGTCAATTGCGTCTGCAGACGTTTCATCGATTCACGGAATTCGTGCGCGAATAGCGCGATGTGCATTCCGATGTTTTTGCGCGTGACACCGCCATCGACCAGGTTGACGCGTCCGACGATGAATTTGCTGTTCTCTTCTCTGAAAAATGTCAAAAACGATGTTGTTCTGTTGGCCGAGTTTAATGTGTCGAGCGTAAAATTCAGTTGGCTGTTGTCGACGATGACTGCCATCACAAAGGCAAGGCACTTGCCCGGCACAACGTCGCAGAAGACAGGCGCCATATTGTAAGGAATGTCGCCGTCCTTGAACGAAATTCCCTTCTTGCCGTTGGAATCGCGGACTTGCACATCTACGCCGCCGATTTCGCGAACGAGCTGGGCTAAGTCTTCGGCGACGATCGTGTCGACGACCTGTGTCGGATTGGTGAGGTTCGGTAAGTCTTCTTGCGTGGCTGATGCGGCTTGCGCCGCGGGCACGAGCAAGACGGTGGCAAGCGCGACCGCAACTACATTCGGGAAAAAGCGCATGTTGTCTCCAATAGCTCCATCGGGAGCCTGGCCTGAGGGCGAATGAGGCTAGCAACCAGCCCATCGGGTCACAACGATACCGCAGGTCGTTCCCAAGGGGTCTCTTCCCTTGACACGGGCAGACGCTGCGCATTGCTTGGCCGCCATGGAATGGAGTGACGACGGCATCGTTTTGGGCTTGCGGGCGTTTGGGGAGAACGGTGCCATTCTCGAGGCGCTGACGCGCGAGCATGGGCGGCATTTCGGGCTTGTGCGTGGGGCGATGTCGAAGCGGCTGAAGGGCACGCTGGAACCGGGCAACGCGGTCAAGCTTCATTGGCGCGGGCGGCTCGATCAGCAGTTGGGGGGCTATGCAGTGGAACTTGCGGCAGCGCGGGCCGCGAAGTTCTTCGACGATGCGCTGAAGCTGGCCGGACTGAGTTCTGCGTGTGCGGTTTGTGCCGCGACACTGCCCGAACGCGAGCTGCACGTCCGCGTGTTCGATGCACTTGATGCGTTGCTTGAGTCTATTGCGGGGCAGGTGTCGCCGGCGTGGGTTGCCGACTATGTTCGCTTCGAGTTGATGCTGCTCGAGGATTTGGGGTTCGGGCTCGATCTTGCGCAGTGCGCAGTGACAGGCGCTTGCGACAATCTGCGGTTTGTGTCGCCAAAAACAGGACGGGCCGTGAGCGAAGCTGCAGCGGGGCCCTATCGCGACCGGTTGT
>JBGAPZ010000019.1:0-66710 GCA_044220975.1 Micropepsaceae bacterium
AGTGATAGGAGCCCTAATATGTCTAAGTTGATTGGTGTTGCCGCCGTCGTTCTTGTGCTGGGCGGGATCGTAACTTACGCGATCTGCCTTCATTGCCCCGGAATGTGATCAAGACGGGGCCGGCGCGATCATCCAGATATCGCCGGCTCCCTATCGATTCACGGGAGAGTTACAAAAGGCCGCGGCGAACAGCCTTTGATTAAGGATGTCCTAAGCCACGTATGTTGTAATAGGCTCCAATGGAAATGCGCGATCTGGCAACCTTAGTGCGACGGCTCGTCAGCCTTGTGCTGGCGATTGCGATCGTTGTTGCCCCGATCGCGCCTGCTGTCGCGGCGTGCATGTCACTCAGTGCTACGAAAGCGACGGCCACGGCAACCACTTCGCCCTGCGATATGCCGTGCAAAGATTGCGCGTCGAAGACAGCGAAGAAATCGTGCCAAGGTGAATGCGTTTGTGTAAACGCGCTTTTCGATCGCCCGTCTGGCATGCCTCAGTCTGCGGCGGTCCTGTTCCGACCGGTGCCGTACAAATATGCGCCCCTGGTCGCAACCGCGCGGCCGCCTGATCCGCCGCCGCCTCGAACCATCCTTGTCTGACGAACATCTCTAAGCCGGCTCGACCTTCGAGCCGATCCGATCGTCATTTCGACAAGGAATAAATCTGTGACCAATTTACTTTTCGGGCGCGCCGCGCTCGCTGTTGTGCTTGCTGCGCTCCTAAGCCTTACGGCATGTGGCAAGCCTACCCAACCTTTCGAGTTCACGACCACAACATCCGATCTGATGATGGGATCTGGAGTGGTCGAAATTCGCCTGAAGAACACCGCCAGCGGCTCGTTCGTGGAGGACGCCGTCATCATGGCGACCCGTCTCGATATGGAACCCGACGGCATGAAGGGCATGACAAGTCCCGTCGAGGAGCAAGGCGCGAGTACGCCAGGTACCTACCGCTTCGGCGGCAACTTCAAGATGGCGGGGCGTTGGCAACTGAGCCTTATCGCGGTGGTGCCGGGGCAGGCGGAGAAGGTGCACGGCACCGTCGTTTTCAACGTGAAGTGAACAAGCGAGACTTGCCGTGGTGGCGCTGACAAATGTCACCACGGCATTGTTCGCGAAGGAACATTGCCATGCGTACAATCACTATCGTCGCGACCTTGACGGTTGCCGCTTTCATCGGTGCGGGCCTCTGGTGGGCGGACAAGCAAGGCTGGGTGACGATCCCGCTGGTGTCGTCGCACCCCAACGGACGCAATGTGGCGGCGCCGGATCGTCGCGTTCTCTACTATCGCAATCCAATGGGCGAGCCGGATACGTCGCCGGTGCCAAAAAAGGACTCGATGGGGATGGACTACATCCCCGTCTATGCGGACGAGGTTGATCCGGCGACCAAAGATGCCACGCCTGATAAGCGCGTTCTCTATTACCGCAACCCGATGGGCCTTGCCGACACGTCGCCGGTCCCGAAGAAGGACTCGATGGGGATGGATTACATCCCGGTCTACGCCGACGAAGGCGCGGACGTGCCCGGGACGGTGAAGATCAACCTCGACCGCGTGCAGCGCTTGGGCGTGCGCACGGCGAAGGTCACGCGCCAGACGATCGGCGAGACCGTGCTTCTCTCCGGCACTGTCATGACCGACGAGCGCCGGCAGAGCGTCGTCAGTCTGAAGTTCAAGGCATGGATTTCGAAGCTGCATGTCGCGGCGACCGGTGAGCAGGTGAAGGTGGGCCAGCCCCTGTTCGACATCCACAGCCCGTTCGTCCTTCAGCAGGAAACCACATTGGCGCTCGCGCTGAACGCGAAGGATACGGCTCAGGATTTGGGCGGGGTTTACGCGCGCGCGAACGCGACTTCCGAAGCGCAAGCGCGCGAGCGCTTGAGCTTGTACGAAATACCCGAGCGCGAGATCGCGCGCCTGATCCGCACGCATGCGCCTTCGGGCCACATCACGTGGTACGCGCCGCAGAGCGGGACGGTGGTGGAAAAACCTGCCATCGCCGGCATGCACGCCGAGGAAGGGACAATCCTCTATCGGCTTGCTGATCTCTCAAAGATTTGGGTGATCGCCGAGGCGCCAGAGAACTCGCTCAGCTTAGCGCGTCCGGGCGCGACGGCGCGCATCACGCTGAACGCGTTTCCAGGTAAGATGTTTGAGGGGAAAGTGACGTTCGTCTATCCCGAAGTCTCGATGACGACGCGCACCGCGAAAGTGCGCATCGAGCTTGCGAACCCCGACGGCCAACTCTTGCCCGGCATGTTTGCCTCCGTCGAGGTCGTGAGCCGATCCAGCCAACCTGTTGTGACTGTGCCCGACAGCGCCGTGATCGACTCGGGCTCGCGTCAAGTCGTGCTCATCGCGCGGGGCGAAGGGCGATTCGAGCCGCGAGCGGTCACCGCCGGCCGCCGCGCCAACGGCATGGTCGAGATCGCATCCGGTCTCGACGGCAGCGAGGAGGTCGTGACCTCCGCGACGTTCCTGATCGACGCCGAAAGCAATTTGCGCGCGGCGCTGCAGAGCTTCACGGCGGGCGATGCGTCGGCCAAGGAGAAAACCCAATGATCGCCGCCATCATCCGTTGGTCGGCGAGCAATCTCCTGCTCGTGCTTATCGCGACTGCATTGGCGACGTTTGCGGGCGTCTATGCGCTTGTGACGACGCCAGTCGATGCGATACCCGATCTCTCAGACACCCAGGTTATCATCTACACGGAATATGGAGGCCAAGCGCCGCAGGTGATCGAGGATCAAGTCACCTATCCGCTCACGACCGCAATGCTGAGCGTGCCGCGCTCGCGCGCGGTGCGCGGGTTCTCGTATTTCGGGGTCAGCTTTGTCTATGTGATCTTCGAGGACGGAACCGATCTCTATTGGGCCAGGAGCCGCGTGCTCGAATATCTGAATGCGGCCGCCCGCCGTTTGCCTGCGGGTGTCACGCCCACCCTTGGACCGGACGCGACCGGCGTCGGCTGGGTCTATCAATACGCGATTGAGCATCCGACTCTGAACCTAGCCGAAACACGTACGTTGCAGGACTGGTACGTTCGCTTCGCGGCCGCGAAAGCCTCGGGCGTCGCTGAGGTGTCGAGCGTCGGCGGCCTCGTTAAGCAGTATAACGTCGTTGTCGATCCGAAGCGGCTGCTTGCCCTCGGTTTGACACTCGATGACGTGCGCAAGGCCATCGCCGGATCGAACCGCGACGTCGGCGGGCGTGTCGTCGAACTCAGTGAAACCGAACACGCCGTGCGCGGCCGCGGTTACCTGAAGAGTGCCGCTGACATCGAGGGCATCGCTCTAAAATCGATGGGCGGCGTGCCAGTGACGGTGAAAGACGTGGCGCGGGTGGAAATCGGCCCCGACGAGCGGCGTGGTGTCGCTGAACTGAACGGCGACGGCGAAGTCACCGCGGGTATTGTTGCCCAGCGGCAAGGCGCGAACACGGTCGACGTGATCGATGCGGCGAAGAAATCGCTGAATACTCTGCTGCCGAGCCTTCCCGCAGGGACGCGAATTGTGCCGGTCTACGACCGCTCGGACCTGATTGCGCGCGCCATCGCAACGCTCGAACGCACGCTGACCGAAGAAAGCATCATCGTCGCACTCGTCTGTATCGTCTTCCTGCTGCACGTGCGCAGCGCGCTGGTCGCGATTGTCATGTTGCCCGTGGGCGTGCTGCTCGCGTTCGCCGGCATGAAGGCGTTGGGCCTCAGTTCCAACATCATGAGCCTCGGCGGCATCGCGATTGCGATCGGGGCGATGATCGATGCGGCCATCGTGATGATCGAGAACGCACACAAGCACATTGAACGGCTGAAGCCTGGTGAGGCGCGAACCCAGGCGATCATCGACGCCGCTGTCGAGGTCGGCCCCTCGCTGTTCTTCAGCCTGCTCATCATCACGGTCTCGTTCCTGCCGATCTTCGCGCTCGAAGCGCAGGAAGGCCGCCTATTCCACCCGCTTGCGTTCACGAAGACGTTCGCAATGGCGGCGGCCGCCTTGCTGTCGGTCACGCTCGTGCCTGCGCTGATGGTGCTGTCCATCAAGGGGAGAATTCGCAGCGAGGCGGAGAACCCGATCAACCGCTTCCTAATAGCGCTCTATCGCCCGATGATCCAGGCCGTGCTGAACGCGCGCGTCTTGACCGTCGGGATCGCGGCTTTGGTGCTTGCAGTGTCGATCTGGCCGCTCATGCGCATCGGCTCCGAATTCATGCCGACGCTGAACGAAGGCACGCTGTTCTACATGCCAACGACGTTGCCAGGCCTCTCCGTCACGAAGGCGGCCGAACTCGTGCAGACGCAAAACAAGATCATCAAGGCGTTTCCAGAAGTCGCCTCCGTCTTCGGCAAGGCGGGCCGCGCGCAGACCGCGACCGATCCCGCGCCGCTCGAAATGTTCGAAACCGTCGTCAACTTGAAACCGGAAAGCGAATGGCGGCCCGGGATGACGACAGACAAGCTGATCGCTGAAATGGACGCGAGCTTACAGTTTCCCGGCGTCTCGAACGCATGGACAATGCCGATCAAGGCGCGCATCGATATGCTCTCGACCGGCATTCGCACGCCCGTGGGCGTCAAAGTGATCGGCCGCTCGCTCGGCGAGATCGAGACGGCGGCGCGCGAGATCGAGCGCGTGCTGCGCAAGGTGCCGGGCACCGCGAGCGCCTTCTCCGAACGCATCGGCGGGGGCTACTACCTGACGATCGAACCCGACCGGCGCGAACTCGCGCGCTATGGCCTCAGTGTAGATCAGGTGCAGGACACAATTGCGATGGCGCTCGGCGGTGAGACGGTGACTACCACCGTCGAGGGCCGCGAGCGTTACGGCGTCAACATTCGCTATCCGCGCGACATGCGGTCGGACCCGCAAACGATCGCCCGCCAGGTGATCGTGCCGATGGCCTCGGGCGGCGGCGTGCCGCTCGGCCAGGTCGCGAAAATCAAGCTCGAACAAGGCCCTTCGACGATACGCACGGAGGATGCGCAGCTCGCGGCCTATGTCTTCGTGGACGTGCGCGACCGCGACCTCGGTGGCTATGTCGCCGACGCGCGAGCCGCCGTCGCGCGCGAGGTGAAGTTTCCGGCCGGCGTTTATCCCATTTGGAGCGGCCAGTTCGAGTATCTCGAACGTGCGGAGGCAAAGCTAATGATCGTCGTGCCGGTCACGCTGCTCATCATCTTCTTGCTGCTTTACCTCAACTTCGGCCGGCTCACGGAAACGCTGATCGTCATGGCCTCGGTGCCGTTCGCGCTGGTGGGCGGGTTGTGGCTGATGTATGCGCTGGGCTTCAATTTCAGCGTCGCGGTTGCGGTCGGCTTCATCGCGCTTGCGGGTGTCGCCGCTGAAACCGGCGTTGTGATGCTGATCTACCTCGATCACGCGCTCAAGGTCCATCGCGAGAGCGCGGCGGGGGAGGGCCGTACCCTGACGCTTGCGGACGTCAATGCCGCCGTGATGGAAGGCGCCGTCGAACGTGTGCGCCCGAAGCTGATGACGGTCGCGGCAATCATGGCAGGCTTGCTTCCGATCATGTGGTCAATAGGCGCCGGCTCCGAGATCATGCAGCGCATTGCCGTTCCGATGATCGGCGGCATGGTCTCGTCGACCGTGCTGACGCTGATCGTGATTCCCGCGATCTATTCGCTGGTCAAGGGCGCCAGAGCAGGGCGCAGCGCGGCACTGGCGACCGGCGCCCGGCACGCCTGATGTAATTTCTGGAGAAACACGAACCACGCGTCGGCAATTCAGAAAGCACGACGTGAACGACAACACAATCACTCGGCGTATCTAGGAAGGCCTACACGTGAACATTGGTCAAGCCGCAAGGGCATCTGGTGTCTCGGCCAAGATGATCCGCTACTACGAATCAATCGGGCTCGTACCGCCGGCTCGGCGGACGAAGGGCAACTACCGCAACTACGGAACCGCCGACATTGAGCGGCTCTCCTTTATCCGCAGAGCAATAGATCTGGGCTTTCCTCCCGCTCGCGTCCGTGAGTTGCTCGTGTTGTGGAGCAGATCAAGACGTTGCGTGGGCTTGCGCGTTCGTGACCGGAACGCGTCACGTCCGCTTTTCGCCTACCAGTACGCTCGCAACACCGATCGAGAGAGCAAGGCCAACGGTCTGCGCCAGCATGAAGCCCGGAACCGACGATGGCGCTATCCCCGCGAATGTATCGGTCAAGGATCGCGCTAACGTCACAGCGGGGTTGGCGAACGAAGTGGAGGAAGTGAACCAATAGGCCCCGACGATGTAGGCGGCGACGGCAAACGGGATGCGTTCTGGGTGTGATCGCGCGACACCCCAGATCGTCAATAGCAAGCCGAATGTTGCAACAGCCTCGCCGATCTGCTCACCCGGCGTCGAACGTTCGTGCGCCGAAACCTGCAGCGGCGGCTGTGCGAACATCGCGTGTGCCAACAGTACACCGGTGACCGCGCCTGTGACCTGCGCTGCGACATAGGGCAGGGCGGTTTGCCAGGCCGTACGTCCCTGCACGCACTCGAAGGCGGTGACGACAGGGTTGAAATGCGCGCCGGAGATAGGCCCGAGCGCTGCGATCAAGGCGACGAGCACGCCACCGGTCGCGATCGAGTTTGCAAGTAGCGCGATCGCATCGTTTCCGGCTGATAGTTTTGCGCCCATGATGCCGGAGCCGACCACGGCAGCGAGAAGCATCGTGGTGCCGACGAACTCAGCGAGAGCGGCGCGCATGAGTTGGGCCATAATTTCAGTGCGGTCCTAACTCGGCAACGAGCCGCCGTAGCGCAGCGGAATCCAGCGTATCAATCGGCAAGGCAACAAGCCGGTCGGCGACTTCTCGGATTGAAGCAAAGACCGCCTCAAACTCTGCCGAGTCCTGGGGATCAGGGAAGCTCCAATGCGCCTTCAACGGTGCCGCCGGCCAAATGGGGCAAGATTCTGCGGCGGCATTGTCACAGACAGTGACCACGAGTTGCATTTGCGGCGCCGAAGCGCTCGCGAACTCATCCCAGCTCTTCGAGCGGACGCCATCCGCCGAGATGCCATGCGTTCGCAAGGTCGCGAGCGCCAACGGGTTGACTTGACCCTTGGGCGAGCTTCCAGCGCTGAACGCCCGAAACCTCCCTTGTCCCACGTGGTTCAAGTAGCACTCGGCCAAGATCGAGCGGGCCGAGTTGCCGGTGCAGAGGAAAAGCACGTTGAAGGGCTGCTCCGTCACGCGCAGCAGCCGCTGACTTTGGCGTTTTGCGGAGCGGGTTCACACGTCCCGGCCGTGCCGCAGCATGCCGCGCCGGACGCCACCTCTGCGACTGGTGCGTCCTCGCCGTATGTCGTGGCATCGCCGAAGGTGTAGAACGTTTCCCAACGCACACCGGCGGGGTCGTTGACCCAGGTCTTGTCGCCCATCGCGTAGCAACAGCTGACCGCCACTTCGTCGAGTGTCTTTTCGCCCGCCGCTTTCAGGCGGCAGGCCAACTCGTTGAGCTCGGCGCGCGAGTCGACTTGAACGCCGATGTGATCGACGCCAGGCGCACGCGATCCACGCGCGGAGATCGCGAAGTTCACGTGGGGGTCTTCGAGCATCCACTTCGCGTAGTCGAGCTTTACCTTGACCGGCTCCGCGCCGAACAGCGTTGAATAGAACCGGATCGATTCATCCAAGTTAGGCACGGCGACGTGGACGTGTAGACGTTTCATGGGCCTTCTCCTTTGCCTTTTTCATCGGTGCGCAGCTTGCCGGGGCACAACCGGCACCCGCGCAGCAGTTTTCGGTGAGGAATTCGATCACGCCGTTCATCGTGTCGTACGCCGCGACGTAGATCAGCGAGCGGCCTTGACGGGTGACCGTTACAAGCCCTGTGCGCTTCAGTTGCGCGAGGTGGAACGAAAGCGTGGGCGCCGGGATGTCGAGCGTTTCGCTGATCGAGGTCGGGGTGAGACCGGGTGGTCCCGCCTGAACCAACGAACGGAACACGGCCAGCCGATGTTCCTGCGCGAGCGCTTCAAGGGCGGCAATGATCTTGTTAGATTCCATAATTCCATAAATATCGAATTATAATTGCGATTGTCAAGAGATGTGCGATCGATCTCCGAAGGAACCAGCCCGGATGAGGTGGAACTGGAGAAATCCGTCGTATCCGCATGCGAGATTGCTGAGGAC
This sequence comes from Micropepsaceae bacterium, assembly GCA_044220975.1. Lineage (GTDB taxonomy): Bacteria > Pseudomonadota > Alphaproteobacteria > Micropepsales > Micropepsaceae > SZUA-430. The sequence continues at coordinate 8,145 of JBGAPZ010000019.1, forward strand.
GGGGCCATCGGTTGAGTAACAAAAACAGCCGCGCATTGCGGCGGGGAGGGACTATCGTTGTCGAGCAACCGTCAAATAATGGTGCTCAATGGTAAGGCACGCCGAGACAGGGGAAGTAAGTAAGCCATCAGCGACCTCATCCGCGCCGACTCGACGTCGACCAAGGCGGCGGCGACGTCCCTCGCGCGAGGAGTTCACCGGCTACCTCGTTCGTGTGACGGACTGGCATTATCACTACTCCTTCCGCGCGACTGATCCCAAAAGCCCGCGCGACTGATCCCAAAAGCCGTTGGGACCCTGGGCCCTACCACGAGTTGTCTCATGTTGCGTTTAAGGGCGATATCGTCCTTCCTGAGAAGACAACGTTCACACGCGCCACGGTCACTTTCAGCGGCCGGAGCGGACTAATGACGCAGAGCCAAACGGAGAAAGATCGCTCAATTGGCTCCGTCACCGCGTCGGCAGACGAGTTGATGGCCTATGTTTTCGCGCCTATGGAAAGGATAGCGGAACTCGTAATCGCGGCGCAGTCGGGTCGCGTCCAGATCGTTCACTTCACGGCGACCCGGTTGCGCTACCGCATTGGTCTTGTCGTGAGCATTTCGATCGACACACGATTCGACGATGCAGAGTGGTGACCTGCCGCTTGCTGGCGATGGGTGGTCGTATTCCCTGTTTTGGAAATAGCTTTCCCTGCTCCGCCTGTTAGCGTTCCCTGTTCCTCTCGCAGGGAATTCGGAGATCAAACGGCGCAATCCTAAGGCGAAGCGGTGCTCTCGACCCCCAATTCCTGGACGACGAGCGCGAATTCGCTGTAAAATGGGGTGTATCAGGGAATTTGGCGAGAGAAATGCGCAGAGCTACAGTTCGTGCGCACTGCGCACTGCGCCATTCTCTCTCTTCGATCGCGGCAGTCGGCCGATCAAGCGTCAGGCTTACCGGAATTGTTCATCCGTGTCGTAGTTGGGCGGCGTGCGGAGCAGCACCGCCACGCTGATCGCAGCAACGATTGCTCCGAAATTCAGTGACGCCATTATGACGGTGTAAACAATGGTTTGTGGCGGCATCCCTATGATCGCAGCCGACATCGCGAAGCAAACGCAAATTGTCAGCCAGAGTGCTGCACCCGCGAACGCCACCATGGTTTGGTCTCCAAACTCGCCCTGTGTGTGAAAACGTGCTGACCCGGGGTTTTGTTCCGGACAATTTCGCTAGGGGAACCGGGTGCTCGCGCGGGCGTTATGTGTCCGCCGGATTAAACGGCTGAAAGGCAGGCGTCTCATGCTGCAATGGGCATTGATCTTCTTGGTCGTCGCTATCGTCGCCGGCGTCCTTGGATTTGGCGGTGTCGTCGTGATTTCGGTCGAAATTGCACGATTGCTGTTCTTCATCTTTTTGGTGCTGTTCTTGATTAGTTTGCTCGCAGGGGTCGTGCGGCGAACGTGAATTGTCGCGGCGCCCGCAAGGGCGCCGCAATCGCATGCGGACCGCAGGGGGACTGCCCGTGGCGAAGCTTACGATGACAAGAACAATTCGCCTGTTCGCCACATTGGGCGATCACGATGCTGGTGTCGGCGTGTGTCACGCCAAATGACTTCGATACAGGCGGGTCGATCCGCGCAGTGAGGGCGAGTGTCGCCGAGTTGGCGGCGCCCCAAACGGTCTATTTCGCGACAACGCGCTGTAACGACAAGTTGGATGCCGGTCCGCCGGAGTCAGCTGACGAAATGTATGAAGCGCTGCTGGGACGCCGCGGTGAAGCAGGACGAAATGGTGCGTCTAACGTTCGGCTTGTCGGAAGGACCCGGAATAACCTGCGGTACTGTCGGCGTGACCGTCGAACCGCTCTCTGCGGCGCCTGAAGCCGAGACGAAAATCGATCAAGTGCCGCTCAGCCAAGACTGCACCAACAACTTCACGATGCTGCGCAAAGCGGTTCTGGCAACGTCATGCCGCTGTGCACTGATTTTCGTGCACGGGTACAACACAACATTCGCGTTCGCGGCCAAGCGTATGGCGCAACTTCAGGCCGATCTGAAGTATGAAGGCCAGCCCATTCTATTCAGCTTCGGCGCTGCCGGCCGTTTGGAAGATTACATTAACGACACCGAGGCCGGCGAGCTCGCGGCTCCAGCTTTGAGCCAGCTGATGATCGCGCTTGCAAATGCCGGTGCCACGATCGACGTTATCGCTCACAGCATGGGCGTGCGGATCGCACTTCGCGCGATGAGCGACACCAATGCCCCCAAACTGCGGTACGCGATCCTCGCGGCGCCGGATGTCGATCCTGCAGCCTTCCTACGCTTGACCGAAAAGGCGCTTCCACACACGCAGCGGCTCACGATTTACACTTCGAAGTTCGACGTCGCGATGGCGGCGTCTGCGGCCTATCACAATGGACGCTCGCGCGTGGCTGAAGGGATGACGCCCAAGATCGCCGACAAGCTCTCGGGCGCAGAAATCATCGATGCGACGCAAAGGGCTACCGGTCCCTATGCGCATTCCTATTTCGCCGAATCGAAGGTGATGATCGAAGATATTCGCGGGGTTCTCGCGGGCAGGGCCGCGCCGGAGCGTAAGCCCTTAATCTGCAATATCGCCGGTGCCAAATCCGTTGTTGCGTGCACCATGCCGTGTCCCGAAGGCGCCAAATGCGGCCCCACCTGGTACGCTCGCTTCGTGCACTGGCTGCTCGATTGAAAGGCCGACCTTGGAACTCTTTCAAAGCGTTTCGTTGCGCGTGCTTCGCGTTCTGCTGATTGCAGCGCTGGTGCTCGGTGCGGCGTTTGCGGCCGGTGTCATCTGGTACCACGCGCCGGCCGGTAAACTGATCAACGGCATGCTGGCGCTTGCGTGGTTTGCCTTCGCGCTCTTTTGCATCGCCGCCTATGTTCGTCGAGACGACAGGCGCGCGCTAGCGGCGCTTGGCGTCCCGCTCGCTGCGATCATGACCTGGTTCATCCTCATCGAGCCTTCGAACGATCGCGTCTGGTCGCCTGAGATGGCGCGCCTGCTCACCTACACTCGCGACGGCGATATGCTTACGATCGAAAACGTTCGCAACTTCAACTGGACCGGTCCTAAAACCGCGGACGAACGGTGGGAGACGCGTCGTTACAGCCTTGCCGGTCTCAAATCCGTCGACGTGCTTTCGCTATATTGGAAGGGGCCCCGCATCGCGCATACCTATTTCAGTTTCGTGTGGCAGAACGGCGAAGCGCTCTCGCTTTCGGTCGAAATCCGAAAGGAGACCGACGAAAACTATTCGCCCATCGCCGGCTTCTTCAAGGATTACGAACTTTCGATCCTCGCGGGCGACGAGCGCGACTTTTATGGCTGGCGCGTCTATTTCCCGAAGGAAGATATCCAGCTGTTCCACACGCGAGCCACGCGGGAGCAAGCCGGCAAACTGCTTATCGCGCTGCTTGATTCTGCAAACGAACACGCCGTCAAGCCGGAGTTCTACAACACGCTGACCGAAAACTGCACGACCGAGGTCTGGATGTTCACCGACGCCATGGGCCTTGGCCAACCCACCGATTGGCGGCTCTTCGCGTCCGGCTACCTGCCCGAATTTCTTTACGACCTCAAGGTCCTCGATGGTTCGCGGCCCATCGAAGGCTTGCGCGAGGCGGGCCACATCATGCCGCGCGTTCGCGTGGCGCTGGACCAAAATTTGACTGGCGCTGCCTTTTCAAACGCGATCCGCGAAGGCATTCCGAACTCACGTTGAGCGCGACGACACTGGCCGCCGCTAGTTGCTTTTGCGGGCGCTGCGGCGGAGAAGTGTTCTTTCGAGGAGGGTCGCCATGCCGTTTGAATTTCAGGTGAGTTTCATCGCACTGTTTTTCGCCGGTGCGTTTCTCTGCAATTGCTTGCCGCATCTGGTTGCCGGTTTGCAGGGGATGCCGTTTCCCACGCCTTTCGCAACACCGCGCGGGATCGGCAATTCTCCGCCGCTGGTGAATTTCCTTTGGGGCGCCTTCAATTTCGGAGTTGGCGCGTATCTGCTTTCGCTCTATCCGGTGACGATCGGGCCGAATATCGCGTGCGCGATCGTTGCGGCAGGTGCGTTGGCGCTTGGCCTTTATCTTTCCGTTCACTTCGGGCGCGTGCGGCGCGGCGGGTGAGGCTGATGCAAGACAGCACGCCGCCGCTCAGTCAGTTCGGTCCGAGCATATGGATTGCAGACGGGACTACCGTTTCGGTTGCTGGGTTTCGGTATCCCACGCGTATGGCTGTCATCCGGTTGGCTGACAGTGGGCTTTTCGTATGGTCGCCAGTGGCGCTTTCGGATGGCGCGCGGGCGGCAGTCGATGCGCTTGGTCCCGTCCGGTTTGTTGTTGCGCCCAATGCGCTTCACGACTTGTATTTGGCTGCATGGCAAAACGCCTATCCGGCGGCTCAATTGTTTGGAGCGCCAGGGTTGGCTGCACGGCGGACGGATCTGCGCTTTACCGGTGAGCTTGGTGAGGTACCTGAGGCGGTGTGGGCGGGCGATATCGATCAGGTGCTGATGCGCAATGCGATCACGACCGAGGCCGTGTTCTTTCATCGCGTGAGCCGGACTGTGCTGTTCACGGATTTGGTCCAGCACTTCCCTCAGGGGTGGTTCAAAGGATGGCGCGCGCTGGTGGCTCGGCTAGACCGAATGACGGGGTCTGAGCCCTCGGTGCCGCAAAAGTTTCGCTTGGGCTTCACGGATCGCCGCGCCGCCCGTCTCGCCCTTCAGCGCATTCGCGCGTGGCCGGCAGAGAAAGTGCTCATGGCGCACGGCGCTCCCGTGACCGAGAACGGCGCGGCCTTCATCGCGCGCGTATTTGAGTGGCTTGGAGAGCCCCGCGTTCAATGAATACTATCGCGCTAAGGCCTCCCGGCGTGCGGCGCGTCGACGGTGGCAATAAGGATTTTGCCCTTTGGCTCGTGCGCGACTTCGTGGGGGAGCGAGCTTGGCGCGGTAAGCATAAATAGCGTCTTGCCGTCTTCTCCGCCAAGCATGCAAGCGTAGCAGGGCGCCTCGGTCGCGATGACCTCAACGACTTTGCCGCCGTGCGCGACGCGGTAGCACTCGGGTGCAAGGGGGTTGGCCACCCAGATCGCGCCTTCGGCGTCCAAGCAAATGCCATCGGGAATGCGCGGCCAGAGCGAGGCCCATTCACGGCGGTTCGAAAGCGTACCGTTCGCGCCAATGTCGAACGCCGTGAGGCAGCCGCCAAGGGTTTCGCCAACGATCAGTGTCTTACCATCCGGCGTGATCACCGTTCCGTTCGGGAAATGCATGTCGCTTGCCACGACGCTGACCGTGCCGTCGTGTTGCACCAGCGTGAGTTTTGCTGCGACGTGGTCGGCGATGACGCTTTCGGCGCCCCGCTTCGTAAGTTCCGTGTCCAGGTCGAAGCCGAAATTCCCGACATAAGCGCGGCCTTCGCTGTCCACGACCATGTCATTGCAATACCAGGTCGCAATGCCGTTCAGGTCGGCGTGGACACTCATTTGGCCAACGGGCGTACGGCGCAAAAGCTTTCGTTTTTCCATAGAAACGATCAGCATGTCGCCGTTCGGCATCCAGCCTAAGCCCGAGGGGCGATCGTCGATCGTGAACTCCGTTCGCACGTCGCCGCTCAAGGAAACGGATTTCACCGCATGGGCGAAGAAATCGGAAAACCAAAGCCGCCCGTCATGCCAACGCGGACCTTCGCCGAAGTAAATGCCAGTACATAGCGTGCGGGTTTCGCGGGGCATGCTTGTCTCCTTGGGCATTCAAGATGGTAGTGCGCCTCTGCGCAGGCCTTCGATGAATGTGTTTACGGTGAGGTCGGCGATTCGTGCAGGTTTTGCGCGGCCGGCCGGGTCGAGCCAGGTGTGCATCCAGTTGATCATGCCGAAATAGAGCATTGTCGCCGGGCGTTTCAACGCGGGCTGGCGAGCGAGGTCTGGCCGCAGCGCGACCAAAGTTTCTTCTACGATGTCGATAAGGCGGCGCTGAATCGCGACGATCGTTTTGCGTTGTTGGTCGCCCAGATGGCGCAACTCATTAACGAGGACGCGCTGATTGCTGGCGGCGCCGAGATAGAGTTGAATGAAGCGGCGCGTCAGCGTGCGCAGCTTTTCGTCGGGTGGGAGCTTTTTCGCTGCGATCTCTTCGGCGGCGTCGAGCAAGGCTTTCACGTGGTCGTGCATCGCGTCGAACAGGATATCCTCTTTCGAGGCGTAGTAGTGATAGAGCAGCGACTTTGACGTACCGCAGGCTTCCGCCACTTCGCTGATCGATGTCCCGTGAAAGCCATGATCGGCAAAGAGGGCTGAGGCCTTCGCGACGATTTCGCCGCGGCGTTTCTCGTAGTTTTCAGCCTGTGTGCGCGCCATTGTGGGCGCACTATAGCGGTTGAAAATTGACCGTCCATTCGGTTTATTAATCGGGCTTCCGCAACCCTTGTCGATCCACTGAGAAAGTTCTTCGATGTCCATCGCGATGCCGAAGCGCACCGGCACATCCGAAAACCGCGTTGACGGCGAGGTCGATTGGCGGCGCGTCGCGTGGCTGACGCATGCTTCGCGGGCGCTCGACGAACTCGAAGAAACGAAGCTCGTTCCGGAGCGGAAGATTTTCTACCAGTTTTCCGCGCGCGGGCACGACGTTGCGCAGGTGCTGCTCGGGCTACAGCTCACGAATAAGAACGATGCTATTTGCGGATACTATCGCTCGCGACCGATTTTGCTCGCGCTCGGTGTGTCGATTGCGGATGCGCTGGGGTCGTCCATGGCGCGGGCAGGCGGATATTCCGATGGGCGCGATATCGGCGCTGTTTTCAACTATCCCAACAGCAATGGCCCGTCGGCGCTGCCGATGTGCGGTGGCGTCGGCGCGCAGTACACGCCGACCGCGGGTTGGGCGCAGGCCCTTGAGTACCGGCGCTCGGTGTTGAACGATCGCGCGTGCGACGGTGCGATTGCAGTCGCGCTCGGCGGCGACGGATCTGTGGCGACGAACGGGTTTTGGGCGTCGCTCAATATGGCGTCGGTGTTGCGGTTGCCGATGCTGTTCTACATCGAAGACAATGGCTACGGCATTTCGGTGCCGGGCTCGTTGCAGACGCCAGGCGGCGACATCGCGGCGAACTTGAAGGCCTTCAAACAGCTTTCGGTGATTGCGGGTGACGGAACGGATCCTGCCGAAACAGGTGCTCTGATCAAGGATGCGGTGCGCCAGGTGCGCGAGCGTCGTGGACCTGCGTTGCTTCGGTTGACGGTCCCGCGGCTTGAGGGACATTCGTTTCAAGACACGCAGACATATAAGTCCGCGGACACGATCGCGGCCGAGAAGGCGCGTGATCCGCTGCCGAAGTTGCGTGAGCATCTGGTGCCGGCGGTGATCGACGCCGCCGAATGGGATCGCATCGCCGCCGATGCGAGGGGCGCGGTCGAAGGTGCGCGCCGCGAGGCGGAGGCGCGGCCGGTCGCCGATCTGGCGCGGACAGCGCGGCATGTGTTCTGCGAGGGCGAGATGCAGGCGATGGGCGGGCAGGCGACGCACGGTTACGTTTCGCCGCGCACAACGCCCACGGCGCAGGGCGAGGGTCAGCGCATCAATATGGTGACGGCGATCCGGCGAACGCTGGAGCAGGAACTCAGCATCAATCCGCGCGTGGTCGTGTTCGGCGAAGACGTGGGCCCGAAGGGCGGCGTGCATGCGGTGACGTTGGGCTTACAGGAGAAGTTCGGCCTCGCACGCGTATTCGACACGTCGCTCTCCGAAGAGGGGATCATCGGGCGTGCGGTCGGGATGTCGCTCGCCGGGCTCATGCCTGTGCCGGAGATTCAATTCCGCAAATACGCCGATCCTGCGACGGAGCAGATCAACGACTGCGGGACGATGCGCTGGCGGACGAACAACAGGTTCGCGGCGCCCATGGTCGTTCGCATGCCGATCGGGTTCTTCAAATGCGGCGATCCCTGGCACAGTCAGACGAACGAGGTGCAATACGTACATGCGCCGGGCTGGAAGGTGGCCGTACCGTCGAATGCGGAAGACGCTGTTGGGTTGTTGCGCACGGCGCTCAGGGGCAACGATCCGGTGATGTTCTTCGAGCACCGCGCCATGCTCGATGCGCCGAGCGCGCGCAAGCCTTATCCCGGTGACGATTTCGCATTGCCGTTCGGCGAAGCGCGCGTAACACGCGAGGGTAATGACCTCACGATCGTCACTTGGGGTGCGATGGTAGAGCGTTGCGAGGAAGCGGCTGAGGGGCAGTCGGTCGAGATTATCGATTTGCGCACGTTGGCGCCTTGGGACCGCGATGCGGTCGTCGCGTCGGTGAAGCGCACGCGACGCTGCCTGATCGTGCATGAGGATTTGATCACGGCGGGGTTTGGGGCGGAGATTGCTGCAGTCGTCGCGGAGAGCGCTTTCCTCGACCTCGATGCGCCGATCTCTCGCCTTGCGATGCCCGACATACCAAGCCCCCATAATCCCGCGCTGATGGAATGGGCGCTGCCATCGGTGGACGGCATTCGTACGAAGATCGAAGCGCTGGTGGGCTTCTGATGGCCGACATCATTGTTCCTGCCGAGCAGGAAGGCACGACGGCGGTCGTGAAGAATTGGCTGAAGAAAGTTGGCGAGACGGTGCGCATCAACGATCCGCTGGTCGAGATCGAGACCGATAAGGTCGCAGTCGAAATCGCGGCGACGGCGGACGGGGTTCTGTCGGAGATCCTGCTCGACGAGGGCGCCGAAGTGGAGCCTGGCACGGTGCTCGGGCGCATTGCGAGCGGTGTCGGCGTTCAAGAAACCAAATCCGCGCCCAAGTCCGCGACGCGAAGTGCTGCGGTCCAGCCACGTTCCGCGGGCGATCAGTTGCCGCCAGGCGTTCGGCGAATGCTTGCCGAGCATAGCCTTGAGGCGGGCGACGTTCCGGTCAGCGGCGATCGCCTGACGCGCGAAGACATTCAGGCATTCGTCGATGCGCGCGCGAAAGCTGCGCCGGGACCGGCCCCGCACGGTGTCACGCGGATGCCGCACGATTCCATGCGCAAGCGGATTGCCGAACATCTTTCGCAATCCGTGCGTACCGCCCCGCATGTGACCGCCGTGTTCGAAGCGGATTTCTCGGCCATCATTGCGCACAGGAACGCACACAAATCCGCGTTCGAAAAGACGGGCGCCAATTTGACGTTCACGGCGTATTTTGTTGTGGCGTGCGTGGCGGCGATGAAGGTGGCGCCTGCCGTGAACGGGCGATGGTTCGACGACCGCATCGAGATCGCGGACGACATCAATATCGGTATCGGGACCGCGCTGGGCGAGAAGGGGTTGATCGTTCCGGTTATTCACAAAGCGCAAGCGTTGTCGCTGCTCGAGGTTGCAAAGCAGCTGAGCGATCTGACCGAACGCGCGCGGTCGGGAAAGCTTTCGCCAGCGGACGTGCGCGACGGGACATTTTCGATCTCGAACCACGGCGTTTCCGGCTCGCTTGTTGCGTCGCCCATCATCATCAACCAACCGCAGTCCGCGATCTTAGGTGTGGGTAAGCTTCAGAAGCGCGTGGTGGTGCGCGAAGCCGGCGGAGTTGATAAGATAGAAATCCGCCCAATGGCCTATGTGTCGCTCACGATCGATCATCGCGTGATCGATGCGTTTCAAACGAACGCGTGGTTGACGCGGTTCGTCGAGATGCTGGAGACATGGGCGGACTAGGAGCAAGACGAATGGCACAGCCACACATTCAAGCCGTGACGCCCTCGCTGTTCGGCGCGTTGAAGACGCAGCCGCAGGACCCTTTGCTGGCACTGATGGCGGAGTTCCGAAACGACCCGCGCGAGGGGAAGATCGACCTCGGCGTCGGGATGTATCGCGATGCGACCGGCATCACGCCGGTCATGCGAGCCGTGAAGGCGGCCGAGCGTATCTTGCTCGAGACGCAAACGACCAAAGGCTACATGGGGACGGAAGGCGATTTTGTGTTCGTCGATTTGCTGAAGCCGATCGTCTTCGGCGAGGCGGTTGCGAAAAGCGATCGGATCGTGGGGCTGCAAACGCCTGGCGGTACGGGCGCGTTGCGCCTTGGGGCTGAGTTGATTGCGGCGGTCAGGCCGCGCGCGAAGGTGTGGCTCGGCGAGCCGACCTGGCCGAACCATCGGCCGCTTCTCAATGCGGCGCGGCTTGCGGTCGAAGGGTTCAAGCATTTCGACAAGGCGGCGCAAACGCTGCCTTTCGACGAGACGGTGGGGGCACTCAATCGCGCGGAGCCAGGCGACATCGTCGTTCTGCAAGCGTGTTGTCACAACCCAACGGGCGCCGACTACAGCATTGAGCAGTGGCGTGTCATTGCGGAGATGTTTGCGAAGCGGGGTCTCGTGCCTTTTTTCGACTTTGCCTACCAAGGCCTCGGCGATGGGTTGGATGCGGATGCCAAAGGCATGCGCCTCGTCCTTGACCACGTGGATGAGGCGCTGATCGGTTATGCGAGCGACAAGAATTTCGGCGTCTATCGCGAGCGCGTCGGCGCGTTGTTCGTGATGGCTAACAATGGACGCGCTGCGAGTGCCGCGTACACGCAGGCGCAGGCGCTCGCGCGCGCGAACTGGTCGATGCCGTCGGATCACGGCGCCGCGGTGGTGCGGCTGGTGCTGCAATCGGCGGAACTTACGCGGGATTGGAAAGCAGAGCTCGACGGCATGCGAGCGCGCATTCTGAGCAACCGCGCCCGGCTTGCGGCGCTCAATCCTCGGCTCAGTGCGGTCGAGCAACAGCGCGGCATGTTCAGCCAAATTCAGATCGCGCCGGAGGCGGTGGCCCGTCTAAAAGACGAACATGCGGTCTACATTGTGGGCTCGGGCCGAATGAATGTCGCCGGCTTCCGCGACGATGGCGAGGTCGTTCGGTTCGCCAAAGCGCTAGCTTCAGTGAACGGCGACGGCTAACGACGCAAAGCCGCGAAAGCGGGCGCGGCGATTGCGTTTCGGCTGCTCGGTCAGTTCGTAGTTTGGGAAGCGCTTCATCCACTTGCCGAGAGCGATGCGGCCTTCCATGCGCGCGAGGTTCATGCCGGCACATTGGTGCGGGCCGGCCGCGAACGCCAAATGACGGTTTGGGGTTCGTGCAATGTCGAAGCGTTCGGCATCGGCGAATTCGTCTGGGTCGCGGTTTGCCGCGCCGATGCCGAGCGTGACGAACGTGCCCGGTTCAATCGCGAACCCGGCGATATCGGTTGCGCGCGTCGTGACGCGGTTGCCGAGCTGGTTCGAGCTTTCGTAGCGCAGCACTTCTTCGATCGCCGAACGGAGCAGCGTTTCGTTTGTGAGAAGACGCGCGCGCTCATCGCGGACGCGGTCGAACAGTTCGATCGCGTTGCCGATGAGGTTCGTGGTCGTTTCGTGGCCGGCATTCAGGAGGAAGACGCAGTTCTCAGCGAGTTCGGGACCGGAGAGCGGCTCGCCTTCGCTTTGGAGCAGCCGGGTTAAGACGTCATGGTCGGGGTCGCCCGGATGCTTGCGGCGTTCTTCGATTAGGATGTCGAGGTAGGCGTGGAAGTCGGTCAACGCTTGTTCGCCGCGCGCGAAGGCTTCGCGCGCGAGGACAGGTTCTAAAGCGCCCAGGATCGCGAGCGACCAGTCGCGCAGCGGCGCGCGATCGGCCATCGGGATTGCGAGCAGGTCGCCGATCACTTCGATGGGAATCGCGCCTGCGAAGTCCGCTATCGCATCGATTGCACGCTTGGCGGCCGCTTCGTCGAGTAGGCGGTCGACGAGGCGTTCAAGCTTCGGCTCGAGGGGCGCCAACGCTTTCGGTACGAGCGCACCCATGATCGAGCGCCGTACACGCGGGTGATACGGCGCGTCATTGAAGACGAGGCTCGTTGTGTGGTGACGAAACAGGCGTGAGTTGGTGCCGAATTTCGGACCGAACTCAGCTTTCTTGTCGGAGGAGAACGTCGCCGTGTCCTGATAGACGGCGAGCACGTCGGCGTAGCGGCTTAGGAAGACGGCGCCATCAGGCAGGCGCATTACCGGATCGTGCTTGCGTAGCGCGCGGTAGGTTGGGAAGGGGTCGTCGTAGAAGCTGTCGGGCAATTTCTTCAGGTCGAAGATGCGGGCGAGATCGGCGTCGCTCATCCAAGGCGGCTTTCGATCCAATCCCAAACGGCCGCGGGCCTCTCGACCATCGCGTTGTGACCAGCGTCCGCAATTGTGACCGCGTTGGTGTCGAAAGCACGCAGCTGGTCTTGTGTGACCATCGGGTCGGTTTCGCCGCGTGCCAGATGCGCGGGCGCACGAGCGGTGTCGATGAGCGCACGCATCGGCGGTGCGCCGACGGTCATCGTTCGCGGATCATAGGCTAGGCGCCACCCATCGCTTTCCTGCACGACACCGGCGGCAGCGGCGGGTGAGTTCTTGCCGATCAATCCTGAGAGCCCTGCCACCTTCAGGTAGCGATCGACGGCTTCGTCCTTTGTGGTGAAGCGGCGCGCCGGGGCTGCGGCGAGGCCTTGCATGCGGGTGAGTTCTTCGTCGCTCCACGCAACCTTGATGCCTAGGCCGAAGGCGCGCGATGGCGCGGCGCCGAAGGTGCCCGACGCCAACGCTAAGGCCACCGCACCGCCCATGGAGTGTCCGGCGACGATGATCTCGCGCCATGGGCCGTGGGATTGGATGAGCGCTGCCACGTCCGCGGCGTGATCGGCGAGCGCGTACGTCTCGCTGTGCGGAGACGCACCGTGGCCGCGTAAGTCGGGCGCTATCCAGCTGCCGCGCCAACGGCCGGTGTCCTGCATCGGCTGCCAAACGTGACGCGTGGCGCCCAAGCCGTGCAGCAGCACGATCAGCCTATCGCCAGTACCGCCACGGTCGGACGCGAGCCGCATTCAAAGCGCGTTCATCGTCAGGAGTTCGTAGCTCGCGACCGGTTCTTCGTTCTGGTTCGTGAGCAGCACGGCCCAACGCACTTCGCCGTATTTGTCGGTGCGCGATGTCTTTTGCTTCACGGTGAGGTTCACCTTGATGGTTTCGCCCGGCTTTACCGGCTTGATGAAGCGCAGGTTGTCGAGACCGTAATTCGCGAGCACGGGGCCCGGATCGGGATCGACGAACAAGCCGGCAGCGAACGAAAGCAAGAGATAGCCGTGCGCGACGCGGCCGCCGAACAGCGGGTTCGCGGCGGCGGCCTTCTCGTCCATGTGGGCGTAGAACGTGTCGCCCGTGAAGTGGGCAAAATGTTCGACATCTTCGAGCGTGATCGTGCGCGGTTTGGTGACGAGCGTGCGGCCGAGTTCCAATTCGCCGAAACGCAAGCGGAACGGGTGCACGCTTTCGCGTTGCTCCGGCGCGCCAGGGAGCCAGTTGCTGGTGACCGCACTGATCGTTCGCGGCGACGCTTGAATCGCGGTGCGCTGCATGTAGTGCATGACGCCTCGCAGGCCGCCCATTTCCTCGCCACCACCGGCGCGGCCCGGGCCGCCGTGAATGAGCGAGGGAAGCGGGGAGCCGTGTCCGGTCGATTCTTTCGCGCAGTCGCGGTCGATAACGACGAGACGGCCGTGGAACGAGGCTGCGCCGTCGATGACTTCGCGCACGACCTTTGGATCATGCGTGTAAAGCGACATCACGAGTGAGCCTTTGCCGCGATTGACGATGCTGACCGCTTCGGCGAGGCCGGTGTAGGGCATCAACGTGGCAACGGGGCCGAACGGTTCGACGTCGTGAACCTTGGTCGCTGACAGAGGTTTGTCACAACGAAGCAGAGTTGGACCGATGAAACCGCCGTGGATAGGACTGGCGCCGTGTAGTTCGACCGGCTTCCCTCTTACGAGGCGCGCCTCCTCGTAGAGAATGTCAAGCTTCTGCAAAACATCTTCACGCTGTGCCAGGCTAATAAGCGGCCCCATTGTCACGCCTTCTTGGCGCGGATCGCCGACGACAACTTCGGCAAGCTGTTTCGTGAGTGCCAACTCTGCCGCGTCGACAACGTTCGCGGGGACAATGGCACGACGGATGGCGGTGCATTTCTGCCCCGCCTTCACCGTCATCTCGCGAACGACTTCTTTCACGAACAGGTCGAATTCGGGCGTGTCGGGTGCGGCATCGGGCCCGAGGACTGCCGCGTTCAGCGAGTCGCGTTCGGCGACGAAGCGCACGCTTTCACGCGCGATGCCAGGATGGCGTTGCAGCTTCTCCGCCGTCTCGGCCGAGCCTGTGAACGAGACGACGTCTTGGCCTGTGAGATGGTCGAACAAATCCCCGATGGGACCGAGGAGGAGTTGAATCGCTCCTTTCGGGAGTACGTTCGCTTCAATGAGTACGCGGAATGCTGCTTCCGTGAGTTGGGCGCTGGCGGATGCCGGCTTGACGATTGCTGGAACGCCGGCGAGCAGCGTTGGTGCCAGTTTTTCCAGCATGCCCCATACAGGGAAATTGAAAGCGTTGATGTGAACGGCGGCGCCTTTCAGCGACGTCATCACGTGCTGGCCGATGAACGTGCCCTTTTTCGACAGGCCTTCGACCGCGCCGTCGGTCAGGATCGTGTCGTTTGGCAGCTCGCGGCGGCCTTTCGAGGCGTAAGCGAACAGCGTCCCCGCGCCGCCTTCGATGTCGATCCAGCCGTCGCTCTTCGTTGCGCCAGTGTCGTAGGAGAGCGCGTAGAGTTCGTCTTTGCGCGTCATGATGGCGTCGCCCAGCGCCTTCAGCATCTTGCCGCGGTCATGGAACGTGAGCTTGCGAAGGGCGGGGCCGCCTTCGTTTCGGGCGTGCGCGAGGATTGCAGCGAAGTCGCGAACTGTTTCGCCGAGTTGCGCAACCGGCTCACCGGTAATGGCGGACCGGATCGGCGTCATTGTCCCGCGCGGGGCGATCCAGGCATCCTGCGCGTAAGCTTGAAGCGCTTTCATAAAGGCCTCCTAGCGGCCAGTGAAGTTCGGCGTTCGCTTTTCGCCAAAGGCGGCGACGCCCTCTTTGTAGTCGTGACTGCGGCCGAGATCGCGCTGCAGATCGCGCTCGAGATCGAGTTGCGCGTCGAGCGATTGCGACCAACTCTTGCGGATCGCGAGTTTCGTGGCACCGAGGCCTTTCGTCGGACCGTTGGCCAAGCGCTCGACCAACTTCGTCGCTTCGGTCTGCAGATCCACGTCGTCGACGGCGCGCCAGATCAAGCCCCACGCTTCGGCCTTCTCGGCGCTCAGTGGTTCGCCGGTCAGGGCGAGCGCCATGGCGCGCGGTTGGCCGGCGAGGCGCGGCAATATCCACGTGCCGCCGGAGTCGGGCACGAGACCGATGTTCGCGAACGCTTGGATGAAGCGGGCGCTCCTTGCAGCGAGAACGATGTCGGCGGCGAAGGCGATGTTCGCGCCGGCGCCTGCGGCGACACCGTTGACCGCACACACGACGGGCTTTGGCAATGCAACGAGGCGGCGGACGAGCGGGTTGTAGCGGTTCTCGAGCGACTCGCCGAGGTCGACGCCAGCGGCTCCCGGTGCGACGGCGCGATCGGACAAATCTTGGCCGGCGCAAAATCCGCGACCCGCACCCGTGATCAGCAACGCGCGGATGTCGGGATTGCGCTCGACGGCGGTCAGCGCCTCAGCGATCTCGGCATGCATTTGCACATTGAAACTGTTCAACCGGTCAGGGCGGTTCAGCGTCAAACGCGCCGCGTTGTTGGTCAGATCAAACAGGATGGTTTCGTAAGACATGCCGCCACCTCCCAGGGGTGTCGCGGGTTGGCCCCGCGCTCTTGTGTGCTACGCTTTAGGGTAGAACGCGCGGACGGTCAATTTCAGGACGGATCACATGTCGAACGCTTCGGATGCGCTCGCGCGCCGGGTTGCAGACCATATGCTCGCTCAAGAAGGAACCGGGCGTCATTGGGGGATTTCGATCGAAGAGGCACGCGAAGGTTATGCGCGGATTTCGATGGTGGTCCGCGCGGACATGCTCAACGGACATCGCATCGCGCATGGCGGCATGATCTTCGCCCTGGCGGATACGGCGTTCGCCTATGCGTGCAACTCGCGCAACGTCTCGACGGTTGCCCAGCAGGCATCCATATTGTTCATGGCCCCTGCTCTGGAAGGCGCACGATTGATCGCCGAAGCGCGGGAAGAAGCTGTCGCTGGACGTTCGGGTGCGTACGTGGTGACAGTGCGCACGACGGAGGGCGAAAACATCGCGGTGTTTCAAGGGCTTTCGCGCTCGCTTGGCGGCGCAATGCTCCCCGGCAATTAATTGACCGATCGGTCGGCTTATTCTACATTTCACTTGATGTTCGTTGAGGAAATCGCGCGGTCATGTACACCACCGAACTGAAGGACAAGAACCAGAAATCGGCGCCCGTCACGACCGTGGCGGAGGATCCGGTGAAGCTTGCCGCGTTCGAAGCGCGGGTGGCGGCGGATGATTTCATCGAGCCCAAAGATTGGATGCCTGAGGCCTATCGCAAAACGCTGGTGCGGCAGATTTCGCAGCACGCGCACTCAGAGATCGTGGGCATGTTGCCTGAAGGCAATTGGATCACGCGCGCGCCGAGTTTGCGGCGCAAGGCCGTGTTGCTCGCCAAGGTGCAAGATGAGGGTGGGCATGGGCTCTATCTCTACGCTGCGGCCGAGACGCTGGGCACGAGCCGCGACGAGATGATCGAAGCACTGCATTCGGGCCGCGCGAAGTATTCTACGATCTTCAACTATCCGACGTTGACCTGGGCGGACATCGGCGCGATCGGCTGGCTGGTCGACGGCGCCGCGATTTTGAACCAAGTGCCGCTGCAGCGGACGTCGTACGGCCCGTACGCGCGCGCGATGGTGCGGATTTGCAAGGAAGAGAGTTTCCATCAGCGCCAAGGCTACGAGATCATGATGGTGCTGGCCGGCGGTTCGCTGGAGCAGAAGCGTCTGGCGCAGAACGCGCTCGATCGTTGGTGGTGGCCGTCGCTCATGATGTTCGGGCCGCCGGACGAGAACTCGCCGAACACGGCGCAATCCGTGCGGTGGCGAATCAAGCGCGAGACGAACGACGAACTACGGCAGAAATTCGTCGACGTGACAGTGCCGCAAGCTGAGGCAATCGGGCTCACCATTCCCGATCCGAGGCTCAAGTGGAACGAGGCGCGGGGATCTTACGATTTCGGCGAAATTGACTGGGACGAGTTCTATGCGGTCGTGCGCGGCGAAGGACAGGTCGCAAAGGAGCGCATGAAGGCACGCGTCGAAGCGTGGGAGAGCGGCGCGTGGGTGCGAGAGGCCGCGAACGCCCATGCAGCGAAGCGTACGCGTCGCGCAGCGGCGGAGTGATCGTCATGTCCAAGGAATGGCCCCTTTGGGAAGTGTTCGTGCGGGCGAAGAACGGGCTCGCACACAGGCACGTGGGCAGCGTACACGCCGCCGACGAGCGTATGGCGATCGAAGCTGCGCGCGACACCTATACACGGCGGATGGAGGGCGTGAGTCTTTGGGTCGTACGGTCGGCTGATATCATCGCTTCCGATCCGGGTGAGGGCGCTGCGTTGTTCGACCCGGCGGCGGACAAGGTTTATCGCCATCCGACGTTTTATTCGATCCCCGAGAACGTAAAGAACATCTGATGGCCGAAGCCGTTCACGAATATGCGGTGCGCCTCGGCGACGACAGTCTGATTTTAGGCCAGCGGCTTTCCGAGTGGTGTGGCCATGCGCCGATGCTTGAGGTCGATCTTTCGCTGGCCAACATCGCGCTCGATCTTGTCGGGCAAGCAACGCTGTTCCTGAAGCTTGGCGGTGAAGGGCGGGGTATCGACGCGGATAAACTCGCGTTTCATCGCGACGTGCTCGACTTCAAGAACTGCCTCTTGGTCGAGCAGCCAAACGGCGACTTTGCGCAGACGATTGCGCGGCAATTCTTGTTTTCGAACTGGCAGGAGCTTTTGTTCCGGGAACTTGTGCGCTCGAACCATGAGACGATCGCGGCGATTGCGGCCAAGGCGGTGAAAGAGGTCGCCTATCACGCGCGATTTGCGAACGAGTGGATTGTGCGGCTCGGCGACGGCACAGCGGAAAGCCGGGAGCGCATCGTCAATGGGCTCGAGTGGGTTTGGCGATTTGGCGACGAGTTGTTCGAGGTGGATAGTGTCGTCGAACCTCTGATCGCCTCAGGCGTTGCAGCCGATGTGCGCAGCCTGCGCCCAGAATGGGATGCGCGGATCGCCCGGACTTTGGCCGAAGCGACGCTGGAGCTACCGAAACCCCGGCGCGCGGCTCTGGGCGGACGGATAGGGCATCACTCCGAGCACCTTGGCCATATTCTGTCCGCGATGCAGTTTCTGCCGCGGGCCTACCCGGGTGCCCAGTGGTGAGCGTCGTGCAGACCGCATCGCTCAAGGATCGTGTGCTTGAGGTATTGTCACACGTGCCCGATCCTGAGATTCCGTGCATCTCCGTCGTCGATCTCGGTATCGTGCGAGACGTGCGGGACGATGCGGTCGTCATCACGCCGACATACACCGGGTGTCCTGCGACGATTACGATTGAGGCTGCGATCCGGGGCGAGCTTGATCGTGCGGGGTTCTCACGGCTGACGATCGAGACGGCGCTGGCACCGGCCTGGACGACAGATTGGATCAGCGATGCGGGACGCGAGATGCTTCGCGCATACGGAATTGCGCCGCCACCGAAGGGCGCTGGGCGGGCGAGCTTGCGCGACGATGCTCAGTGCCCGCGCTGCGGTTCAGCGCGGACTGAGGAGATAAGCCGGTTCGGTTCGACGCCGTGTAAGGCGTTGCATCGGTGCTTGAGTTGCGGCGAACCGTTTGACCTTTTCAAGTGTCACTGAGCCGATGTCCATCAACGCGGGCTTTCATCGTTTGACAGTTGCCGAGGTTCGCCGCGAGACGGCGGATGCGGTTTCCATTCGCTTCGATGTGCCGGCCCAGTTGCGCGAAGCGTTCGCCTTTCGCGCGGGGCAGCATTTGACGTTGAAGGCCGACATTGGTGGCGAGGACGTGCGGCGGACCTATTCGTTATGCGTTGCGCCATCGGACGGCGAGTTCCGCATCGCGATCAAGACGATGCCGGGCGGGCGGTTTTCGACGTGGGCGAATAGCCAGATCAAAGCGGGACAAACGCTTGAAGTGCTGCCGCCGATGGGCCGCTTCGTCATGCCCGACGGCGTGCGGGCGCCGTACTACGTGGCGCTTGCGGGTGGGTCGGGCATCACGCCGGTCATTTCGATCCTGAAGACGGCGCTGCAGGAGATAGCGCACGCGCGCGCGACGTTGCTCTACGGTAATCGAGATAGCGCTTCGATCATTTTCTTGGAGGAGCTTGCGGCCTTGAAGAATCGGTTTCTCGACCGGCTTGAGGTCTATCACTTTCTCGAAAACGAGGCTGAGGAGATTGAGCTGTTCAACGGGCGGCTCGACGCCACGAAGTGCGACGAGGTTTTTTTCACGCTTGTCGATGTCGCGAGTGCCGATGCGTTCTTTATCTGCGGGCCGGAACCGATGATGGACGCGGCGGAGGCGGCGCTTGTCGCGCGCGGTGTGCCGGCGTCGAAGATATTGATCGAGCGCTTCACGACGAGCGCGCTTTCCGCGGAACAGATCGAGCGAATGCGCGCCTTGGAAGAGCGGGCGGCGGGCACGATGTTGACGGTGACACTGGACGGGCGGCGGTCGAAAATCGCCTTCGATGCGGCCAAGGGCAATATTCTCGAAAGCGTTCAAGCGGCGGGATTGCCGGCGCCTTATGCCTGCAAGGGTGGTGTGTGCACGACATGCCGGGCGCGCGTAACCTCGGGCACTGTCGAAATGAAGAAGAACTATGGCTTGAGCGAAGAAGAAGTGGCTGACGGCTATGTGCTGACGTGCCAAGCTATTCCGACAAGTGCGGACGTCACGCTGAACTACGACGCCTAAGCCCTGCGCCTGGAGACGCCCATGACCTACGAAGACATTCTCTATGACGTGCGCAGTCACGTCGCGACGATCACGCTGAACCGGCCGAAGGTGTACAACGCCTTTCGGCCGAAGACGTGCGTGGAATTGCTCGACGCGTTTGCGAAGGCGGGGTGGGACAACGACATCGGCGCGATCGTTCTAACCGGCACGGGGCCGAAGGCGTTTTGCACGGGCGGCGATCAGTCGGACAAAGACGGGCAGTACGGCGACGGTTCGACGCGCGGGCCGGTCGGCATGCCGATCGACGAGGTACACTCGATCATCCGCGATGTGCCGAAGCCGGTGGTGGCGAAGGTTAGGGGGTTTGCGATCGGCGGCGGCAACGTGCTCGCCACGCTCTGCGATTTGACGCTGGCTTCGGAGACGGCGGTCTTCGGGCAAGTTGGGCCCAAGATGGGGTCGGTCGATCCAGGTTTCGGAACCGCATATCTCGCGCGCGTGGTCGGCGAGAAGAAGGCGCGTGAGATGTGGTACCTGTGCCGGCGCTACACGGCGCAGGAAGCGATGGCGATGGGCCTCGTCAATGCGGTGTTTCCCGACGATCAGCTGGACGCGGCGTGCGATGCGTGGTGCGCAGAACTCGTGGAGAAGAGCCCGACCGCGATTGCGCTCGCCAAGAAGTCGTTCAATGCGGACACCGAAAGCATCCGCGGAATCGGCGGGCTCGCGTTCCAGGCGCTGAAGCTCTACTACGGCACGGCGGAGTCGAAGGAAGGCGGGGCCGCGTTCCGCGAGAAGCGGCCGCCGAATTTTCGAAAGTTCGTCGAGTAGCTACGCGTCGAGAAGAACTTCGAAGCCGCCCATGATCAAGCGCTGACCGTCGAACGGCATACCGTCGGGCGGCGTCTGCATGCGCGGATCGGCGAACACCTTTTCATTGCCGGCGTCGCGCGCAGCCTTTGAAGGCCAAACGATCCAGGAGAAGACGACGGTTTCGTCTTCGGTCGTTTTCACGGCCATCGGGAACGACGTGGTCTTGCCCTCCGGCACATCGTCGCCCCAGCATTCGACGACCTTGAGCGCCCCGTGCTCCTTGAAGATCGGCGCAGCCATCTCGGCGACCTTTCGATAGGCCTCGCGCTTTGCCTTCGGCACTGGGATTACGAATCCATCGACATACGGCATGGGTGTTCTCCTTTAGCGCCCCGGGATGGGCAAGCACTCCATGATCTCCACCGACTCGCCGGGGAAGATTGCGAAGTGGGGGTGGTTCTCAAACATGCGGGCTGCAGCTTCATGCGACTCGGCGCGCACCACGACGTAACCGGACATGTTGTTCTTCGTGTCGGAAACGCCCGCGGTCGAGGCTTGTTTGGTTTTGCCGAGCGGGCCGCCTTCGACGACCACAGCGGCGTGATGTTTCGTCATCCATTCGCCCCAAGCGGCCATGCCGGCGGCGATGCGTTTTTGACGGGCGGCTTCGTCGAGCTTGCCCCACTCGGCTTGGCGCGCCGAGTTGAGGCTGCCCAGGTAGACTGCGAGAAAGGATTTCATGGGTTGCTTCCTGTGTTCAGGCTTAATCCGGGATTTCGGCTTCGACGAGTTTGGCTAGCAACGTCAGCGATTCCTGCCAACCGAGGTAGCAAGCCTCCGGCGGTATCATGGCCGGGATGCCCGATTGCTCAATCTGGACTTCGGTGCCGACCGAAACCTTCGATAACGCGATCGTCGTGATCATTTCGCCGGGCAGATTCGGGTCGTCGAAGACGTCGGTGTAACGCAGGCGTTCGTTCGGCGAGAGCTCTAGATACTTTCCGCCGAACGAATGGCTCTTGCCGTTCGTGAAGTTCGTGAAGCTCATTTTGTAGGTGCCGCCGACTTTCGCGTCCATGTGATGAACCTTGCCGGTGAAACCGTTCGGCGGCAGCCACTTCGCCATCGCGTCGGGGTCGAGGAAGGCGCGGTAAATCCGCGAGGCGGGTGCGCGTAACACGCGGTGGAAGCGGACGGTGTTCGTGGTCATGTGATTGTTCCTTGTCAGTGCGGTTTCTTGGTTTCAACGTGGCGAGCGAAGTTTTTCAGGATCGCCTGCCAGCCTTCGCGCTGCTGCTCGACCGAGTGCGTGTCTTCGCTGTCGAAGGTGACGCGAACGGCGACGCCGGATTTCACAGGCGCGAATTCGACTTGCGCCTTGCGGTCGCCGAAAGCGTATTCGATCAGCTTTTGATCGACGATCTTCGTGTACGTTCCGGCGAAATCGAAGCCGAAACTGCCGTCCTTCGCCTCCATGCGCGAACTGAAGGTCCCGCCCTCACGCAGATCGACGGTTGCGGCCGTCGTGTGCCAATCGTCGGATGCGGCGTTCCATTGCTTGATATCTTCGGGCGTCACATAGGCACGCCAGACCCTGTCGATCGGGGCGGCGACGGTGGTTTCGACGGTGATCTTTTCGTGGGACATATTTTGTTTCTCCTTTGGATTGGTGGCTAGGCCGGCGTTGCCTTGCTGCAGATTTTTTCTGGTTCCGTCACTGCATCGGTTCCTTCTTGGATCCGGTGAACAAAAGCTCGATGTAGCGGCGCAAATGGTCGATGCTGTCGAGCGCCACGGCTGGGCCGCCGTTCGCTTTGGCGAGGATGAAGGCGCCTTGCAGTACTGCTTGGGTATGTAGAGCCAGGCTCATCGGTGTCCAGGCGCCTTTGACGCGATACTGGCGCTGCGCTTGCGCAATATCGTCTGCGAGTGTCGCGGCATGTCCGAATATGCTCGCCTCGCATGCGGCGCGAATGCCGTCGCTTGTGGCGAAGCTTTCTTGGACGGTCGTGCCCACGAAGCAGGTGAATTCCGCAGGCGCCCCGCGCAATAGTTCCCGGCGGAGGTCGATGTAGCCAAGGATGCGATCAAGCGGATCTTTGTGGGCGTGATAGGGCGCAGCCGCGAACATGGCACCCGTCATCTGCGACCAATGGTTCGCCGCGGCGACGGCAAGCGCGTCCTTGCTTTCGAAGTGATGGAAGAACGCACCCTTCGTGACGCCGGCCTTGTGACAGAGTTCGTCGACCGAAGTTGCGGCGTAGCCTTGCGCGCGCACGACTTCGATCGCGGCGTCGAGAAGTTTGGTGCGGGCGGTCGGCTTGATCATTTTTTGAACATACCGACTGGTTGGTATGTTGTCAAACGGCTCAGTTTTCTGCGATTTATTCTGCCAGCGCCTTGAAATAGGCGTTGAGAAAGATGTCGTCGGCGACGGGGCCCGCAGCGTCGAGCCAATAATCGGCGATCAAGGCTGGCGACAACGCGTCGATCGCGACCAGCGCTTTGCGTAGCGCGGCCAGGTGCGCAGGATCGTTCGTGCGCGCTTCGAACCAGATGCGCTCCACCAGATCGCCTTTCGGTTCGAGCTTTACGAAACACGTCGCGTCGAAGCCGAAGCAGTGCGCGTCCGTTTGGCTTTCAGCCAAGGGATCGTTGCGCCCCAACAAACCGGACCAGAAGCGGCGCACGCGCGGCAGTAACGGTCGAAGCGCGCCTTCAGCGGCAGCAAGCGTGAGGCCGGCATCGGCGAATGTCGTCGCCGGCGGTTTGATGACGTGAACGTTCGTCCAACCAGCGCCATCTGGCGCGCGATTGCGCGTGCCGGCATCGATGGCTTCTTGCACATCCGCTACAGCCTCGCCGTGGCCCGCCATCGCGTAGAGATTGCGCATCCCTTCGTCGTCTTCGTGGATTGCGATTTCTGATTCGGGCGACGCCATGGATCACGCAGCGCGGTGCGCCGCGGCCATGGCGCCCAGCGTTGGGAACTCGAAGTTTAGTTTCGGCATGTTCTCGGCAGACTTTGTGGCGCCGGAGCCCAAGCCTTTGTCGCCGCGGCGGTTGATCCAGCAACGCGCGATGCCGGCCCGTTCGGCGGGGGCATGGTCGTGATAAAGGCTTTGGGCGGTGTGGAGTAGGTCGGCCTTCGTGTGACCCAGGCGTTGGACTGCGTTCAACAGATAGTCGAAGTTCCTCGGATCCGGCTTATAGGAGCCGATGTCTTCGGCCGTGCAGATTGCATCGAATTCGACCGCGAGGCGCTTGTTCGTTGCCGCGAAGTTTTGGCGATCGACGTTTGAGAGGATCACAAGCTTGTAGTGGCGTTTCAAATAGGCGAGCGCCTCGACGGTGTCGCTGAACGGGGGCCAAGTGCCGACGGAAAGGCCGAACGCCTTGTCCATCGCTTCCGTCGTTTTCAGATTCCAGCGCTGAGCGAGTTTTGTGTGCACGCGCGCGAGGATGTCGCGATAGGGCAGCGTTGGCGTTTCGTGTTCTTGTCCGGCTTCGACGAGGCCGAAGGTCGAAAGCGCCGTTTCGCGATCAATGTGCGACGTTTCGAGCAGTGGCTGTAGCGATGCCCAAAGGCCCGTCTCCCAATCGATTAGCGTGCCGTAGCAATCGAAGGAGAGGAGCTTGAAGTCGGCGAGCTTCATGACGCTCAGTTCCCGGTGAACGTGGGTTTGCGCTTTTCGAAAAAAGCGCCAACCGCCTCGCGAAAATCCGCGCTGTGGGCGGCGAGCAGCCATTGATCGGCGTCCATGTGCATGATCGCTTGGTCGAGCGCGCCCGCGACGCGATTGATCGAGCGCTTGATCATTTGCACGGCGATCGGCGGCAGGGCTGCGTATTCCTCCGCCATCGCGCGGGCCGCGTCGTGCAGACCTTCGCGCGGAACGACTTCGTCGAGAAAACCCCAACCGTGAAGCGTTTCGGCGTCGAAGAACTTGCCGGACATGATCATGCGTTTCGCACGTGCGGGGCCGACCAGGTGTACGCAGACCGGGACGGCGTTCCACATCAGATTGATGCCGATCTTAACTTCGCCGTAGCCGATGCGCGCGTCATTCGCGCCGATGCGGAAATCGCAGGCGGTCGCAATGCAAGCGCCGCCACCCGTTGCGATGCCTTGCACGGCGCAGATCGTGGGCTGATGGACTTCCTGAAGTGCGCGCATCATCTGACCGCCGAGTTCGAGGCCGCGGCGACGCATGAGGATCGACTGTGGGTCGCCTTGAAAGCGAGATTGGCTGAGGTCGGCGCCGATCGAGAAGTCGCGGCCTTCGGCGCGCACGATGATCGCTCGCGTTTGTTCGTCCTTGGCGAACGACTTTGCGATCTGCTCGATGTCTTCCATCATCTCGTTCGTGATGGCATTGCGTTTATCGGGACGGTTGAGCGTGACGGTTGCGATGTGGCGGTCGCGGGCGACATCGATAAGGCCGGTTGGCATGGGCGAATTCCTTTGCGGAACGAGAGCTTCCTTCGGGCGGCGTTGACAGGTCAAGCGCCCGGGCTCAGGTTTGCCCCGACACGAAGGACCTCGCGATGCTGAAGACGCCGATCTCCGCCGACTCGCACATCACCGAGCCGCCGAACTGCTACAGCGACTATATCGATCCGAAGTACCGCGAGCGGGCGCCGGTGATGAAACGGCTTGCAACGGTCGGCGACGCGTTCGTGATCGACGGGATGAGCCAACCGGTGCCGATGGGGTTGGTCGCTGCGGCAGGGAAAGAGCCGTCGAAGATCACGACGCACGGCGTCGCGTTCGAGGAGCTATGGCGCAGCGGCTGGGACGCGAACTACCGCGTGGCCGATCAAGAGAAGGACGGCGTTGCGGCCGAGATCATCTATCCCACGGTCGGGATGCTGATCTGCAATCACCCGGACTTCGACTACAAGAAGGCGTGCTTCGAAGCCTATAACCGTTGGCTGCAGGAATATTGCGCGGTGGCGCCGGATCGCTTGTTCGGCATGGCGCAAGTTTCGATGCGCACGCCGGAAGACGGCGTTGCGGAGCTCAAGGCTGCGCACGCGATGGGATTTAAAGGCATCATGATGCCGGGAGATCCTGCCGTTGAAGACTACGATAGCAAAGTCTACGATCCGGTTTGGCAGACGGCGGTCGAACTCGGCCTACCGCTTTCGTTCCATATTCTGACCGGTCGTTCGACGGCGATCGACGCGAAGCCGCGTGGACCACGCATCAACGGGTTCTTGTCGATCATCCGCGGCTGCCAAGACATCATGGGGACGTTGATCTTCGGCGGCGTGTTCGACCGGCATCCGAATTTGAAGATCGTCTGCGTTGAGGCCGACGCCGGGTGGGTGCCGCATTACATGTACCGCATGGATCATGCCTACAAGCGTCACCGCTACTGGATGAAGGCGCCGCCGCTGAAGAAACTGCCCAGCGAATATTTCGCCGAGCACATCTACGTCACATTCCAAGACGATTGGGTGGCGTTCAAAACAAAGGACTTGTGCAACGTGCGCCGGCTGATGTGGGCGAACGATTTTCCGCACTCGGATTCGACGTGGCCTTGGTCGCAGGAGATGCTGGCCGAGCACGCGAGCTCGCTTACTGAGCAGGAGCGGAACTGGATCTGCCACGACAACGTGGCCGAGCTTTACGGGCTCAAGCTGGCGGCATGAACGACCGCAGATTGCTGCAGGTTCTAGGTGTCGCGGCTGTCGTGGGCGGTGTGCTCAGGACGGTGTCCGCGTTCATTCCGTGGTACGCGAACAACCCGAAGATCGAAGCGCTGGCGTTCGTGGTCGATGTGTCTGTGCTGTTCGGACTGATGGGCGTCTACTTTGCGCACCGCGAGCGGCTTGGGTGGTTTGGCTTTGTTGCTTTTCTGATCGCGGAGACGGGGATCGCGTCCATCGTCGGTCCCGATACTGTTGCGTTCGGTATCGATACATACTTGGCGGGCGTGCACGCGATTGCGATCGGGCTCGCTCTGCTCGGCGTTCAAATGCTGTTGCGGCGGACCGGCACAGCGGCGGCGGCGATCTGTTGGATTCTCTCGCCCATCGTTGGCCTTGGCGGCGGTGTCATAGGCCAAGGCGAGTTTGGGTTTTTCCTCGGCGGAATTCTGTTCGCGCTAGGCTTTGTGGCGGCGGGCGTCTCGCTTGTGACGCCCGCCGCCCAATCTGCCTAGGCGACCGGGAAGCCGCGGTCGCGCATGAGCGCGTTGGTGTCGACGTCGCGGCCGCGGAAGCGGCGGAACGCTTCGTCGGGCGGGATCGAGTTGCCGACGCTCGTGATCGAGGTTTCAAGAAGCTTGCAGGCCTCTTTGTTGTAGAGGCCGCCCTTTTCCTTGAACCCTTCGTATACATCGGCCGTCATCGCATCGGCCCAGATGTAGACGTAGTATCCGGCCGAGTAGCCGTCGCCCGAGAAGATGTGTCCGAATGCGGCCGCGGGGTGGCGCAGCACCATCTCTTTCGGCATCCCGATTTCCGCCATCGTCTTGGTCTCGAAGTCGGCGATGTCGATCGATGTGTCCGGCGTCGCCGTGGTGTGCAGCTTCATGTCGTAGATCGCATTCGCCAGATATTCGACCGTCTTGAAGCCTTGGTTGAAGTTCTTCGCGGCCAAGACCTTGTCGACGAGCTCTTTCGGGATCGGCTTGCCGGTTTCATGATGCAGCGCGAACTGGTTCAACACTTCCGGCGTCGAGAGCCAGTACTCGTTCACTTGGCTTGGGAACTCGACGAAGTCGCGCTTCACGCTGGTGCCGGCGAGCGTCGGGTAAGCGACATTCGACAACAGACCGTGCAGGGCGTGGCCGAATTCGTGGAACATCGTCTCTGCGTCGTCCCACGACAGCAGCACCGGTTCGCCGGGCTTGCCCTTGATGAAGTTCGAGTTGTTCGAAACGATCGGCGTGAGTTCGCCCTTGAACTTCTCTTGCGTCCGGTACTCGTTCATCCAGGCGCCGGATTGCTTGCCCGCGCGCGCGTACGGGTCGAAATACCAAAGGCCGATGCGCTTGCCGCCGCGGCGAACTTCGTAGACCGACATGTCCGGGTGGTAAACCGGGATGCCCGAGAGCTTCACGAACTCGATGCCGTAGACTTGGCCCGCGGCCCAGAACATGCCGTCGCGAATCTTCTCAAGCTGGAAGTACTGCTTCACTTCGTTCTGATCGATGTCGTATTTCGCTTTACGGACCTTCTCCGCATAGTAGCGATAGTCCCACGGTTCGATCTTGATCTTCGCGCCTTCTTTGTCGGCAAGCGCCTGCATGTCGGCGACTTCTTCCTTCACGCGGGCGACGGCTGCAGGCCAGACCTTCATCATCAGGCCCATCGCGGCCTCAGGCGTTTTCGCCATGTTGTCGGCCACAATCCAATGCGCGTGGCTTGGGAAGCCCAGCAGCTGCGCGCGTTCGGCGCGAAGCTTCAAGATATCGCTCGCGACTTGGCGGTTGTTGTTGGCGTTCTGGTTGTTGCCGCGCGCGTTCCACATGCGCCACGCCTTTTCGCGTAGATCGCGGCGGTCCGAAAAGGTGAGGAACGGATCGATCGACGAGCGCGTGTTCGCGAACACCCACTTGCCTTTTTGGGCGGCGGCTTCGCGGATCGACGGCGGAAGACCTGCAAGGTCGGCTTCGCTGTCCAAGGTCAGTGAGTAGTTCTCTTCGTCGGCGAGCTGATTCTGGCTGAACTTCGTGAACAACGAGGCAAGCTTTTGGTTGATGTCCTTCAGCTTCGCTTTCTTGTCCTTATCGAGTGCCGCGCCCTGACGCGCGAAGCGCGTGTAGTAGACGTCGGTCAGGCGCTGCTGCAGCGGGTCGAGATTCGACGAGGTGCGGCTGTCGTAGACGGCCTTGATGCGCGCGAACAATGCTTCGTTCTGAATGATCTCCGACCCGAAGGCGGACAGCACGGGCGACATTTCTTCTTCGATCTTCTGCATCGCCTTGTCGTTCATGGTCGACGTATAGACGCCGAAGAACGTCTGCACGCGGCCGAACGCGCGGCCCGAATCCTCGAACGGGATGATCGTGTTGTCGAACGTGGGTGCGGCCTTCGACACGGTGATGGCGTTGATTTCGCCGCGCAGCAGGTCCATCCCCTTTGTGAAGGCGGGTTTGAAGGTGGTGGTGTCGACCTTATCAAAGCTCGGGATGCCGCCATTTGGGCCACCCCATGGGTCAAGTAGCGGTCCCAATGCTGCTCCTTTCTGTGCCTTTGCGGCGAGCGCGAGGCTCGGCGTGGTAACGGAGAGCGCGGCCGCTGCGGCGGCGCTTTGCAAGAACGAACGTCTTTTCATGTGGTGTGTCGGGCCGCACGTCACGTAACGCTGAGGTGAAAATGTTTCCGCGGGATTGTTGGCCAAAACCCTTGATCGGCGGCCCGCGATCAGTACGTTGCTCGCCCGCCGGTTGTCAGCCAGAGAAAGACGTCCCTTGACCCCTATTCCCTCGTCGAACCTGATCGTGCGCAACGTTCCCGGGAAAGGGCGGTGCGTTTTTGCTGCGCGCGACATCGCGAAAGGGGCGCTGGTTTTGGCCGACCCCATCATTCTGGTGCCTGGGGACGAATCGGATCACACGGACCTGACGGTCGTCGGGCGCTATGTCTTTCAGTGGAACGACGAGGACGATTTGGCGGTCGTGCTTGGACTCGGGAGCCTCATCAATCACGGGCTGCCGGAGAACGTGGCGTTGGTGTCGAACTATGCCGACATGACGATGGAGTTCTACGCAACCCGCGACATCAAGACGGGCGACGAGCTCGTCTACGACTATGGCCACGACCACGAGGAGCTGTCGGAGTACTACGGCATTCCGAAGGATGCCTTGGCCAACGTCGCGCTCGATTGATCAGTCGCGCGGATCTTGCTTCTTTTCGAACCGGCCGAAGAAGCGGTGGTCGATCGCCGCACCCAGGGTGAGCAAGATCAGCACCATCCCGGCCGCTATGAACGCGATCGCATATTCGCCAAGGCCGCAGACCACGCCGATCGCGGCGGTGACCCAAACGGACGCCGCCGTATTCAAGCGATGAACGTTTCCGGTTTCGTCGCGCATGATCACGCCGGCGCCCAAGAAGCCGACGCCGGCCAACACACCTTGGATGACGCGGCTCACCGCATCGGGGGAATATACGGCCGCAAAGCCCGACACGGAGATGGTCGCCAGCGAAGCGCCGAGTGCGACCAAACCCAGCATCCGCAAGCCCGCAGGCTTGCCATGCATATCGCGATTGATCCCGATCGCACCGCCGATGGTAGCTGCTAGTCCCATGCGGATCGTAAGTTCGGCGAGGTGGCCTAAGTCAGTCATGGTGCTCCGGCTGCGCGTTGTTGCAGATGCTCAGTATACGACGGTTGAGCATCATCACCCGAATCTAACGGCCTAATCGTTAACGGCAGCTTCGTTGCGCCGCTGACGGTTCTCTGAGACGCTTGTCGAATCGGATAGCTCCGAGGGAGAGAAGCGTCATGGCTGACAAGGGCACGCAGGGCGTCAGTTACGAGAAAGTCGGTGACGAGTATTTTCAGAAGCGCAAGCTGCGTCGCTATGCGGGCGTTTGGTCGCTTTGGGCGTTGGGTGTCGGTGCAGTCATTTCCGGTCAGTTTTCGGGTTGGAATTACGGGCTCGCGTTCGGGTGGGGCTCGATGTTCGCTGCGACGATCATCATCTCCATCATGTATCTGGGGCTGACCTATTCCATCGCGGAAATGGCGACGGCGTTGCCGCATACGGGCGGGGCCTATTCGTTCGCCCGCTCGGCGATGGGGCCTTGGGGCGGGTTCGTGACCGGGGTCGCGGAAAACATCGAGTACGTGCTGACGCCGGCGGTGGTCGTGTTCTTTATCGGCTCGTATATGGGTGCGATTTTGGAGACGCCGCCGGAGTTTCAACCGGTCTATTGGATATTGGGCTACGGCATTTTCGTGGCCGCCAATTTGTTCGGCGTCGAGTTGTCGTTCCGGGTGACGGTGTTCGTGACGCTGCTGGCGCTTGCGTGCCTCGTCTTCTTCTACATCGCGGCACTCCCGAACATGGATTTCGGCCGCTGGGCGATGAATGTGACGGCGGGACCCGATGGGGCCTTGATCGAAGCGCCGGAAGGCAACGGACCTTGGTTCCCAGCCGGGATGCACGGCGTGCTCGCGGCGTTGCCGTTCGCAGTGTGGCTCTATCTTGCGATCGAGCAATTGCCGCTCGCGTCGGAAGAATCGATCGATCCGAAGCGCGATATGCCGAGCGGCATCTTGTTCGGCATCTTCACGCTGATGGCGAGCGCGTTCGCAGTGCTGCTGCTCAATTCGAGCATCTCACCGGGATCGTGGGGCTTGCGCGCATCGGGCGAGCCATTGCTCGAGGGCTTCCGCACTTTGTTCGGGACGAACCTTGCGAAGGTTTTGGCGTTGGTTGCGATCGCGGGTTTGGTCGCGAGTTTCCATGCGATCATCTTCGCATTCGGACGGCAAATCTACTCGCTGTCGCGCGCAGGATATTTCCCGCGCTTCTTATCGGTGACCCACGGCACCCATCAAACACCGCACGTGGCGCTGATCACCGGCGCGCTGGTCGGGCTCGCGGTGATGCTGTTCGTTTGGTACGTCTATGGCGCAGACAAAGGCGGCGCCTTTATAGGTGGCGCTCTGCTCAACATGGCTGTCTTCGGCGCGATGATTTCCTATGTGCTCCAGGCAGTATCCTTCATCATGCTGCGTACGCGAATGCCGGGTATCGAGCGGCCCTATCGTAGTCCGTTCGGCATGGTGGGCGCGGGGCTCACGCTGATCATCGCGTTGGTGACGATTTACTTCCAGGTGACCGACGCGGCGTTCCAAGTGCCGGTTCTGGCTGTCGCCATCTACTATGCGATCATGATCCTCTACTTTGCCGTGTTTGGGCGCACGCAACTGGTGCTGTCGCCCGAGGAGGAATTCGCCATGTCGCACGGTAAGGCGGACTACAAGAGCCACTGACGGTGGAGTGACGTTTGAAGGAGGTTGCGCGCGGGCGCAGCCTCCTTTCTATTTGGGCGACATTTCGGAGCGCCCCCATGGACCCCCGCCAAGTCAAGACCGCCGCGGATGCGCGCGCCATCGTCGAGGCGCGTAATCTCTCGCACGTCAAAGTCGGCGTGTTCGACATCGACGGCGTGTTGCGCGGCAAATACATGGCGCGCGACAAATTCTTCTCCGCGCTCGAGAAAGGGTTCGGGTTTTGCGACGTCGTCTTGGGGTGGGACTCGAACGATCAGCTGTACGACAACGTGAAGCTGACCGGGTGGCATACGGCCTATCCGGACGCGAACGTGCGCGTGTTGCCGGAGACGTGCCGCGCCATTCCGTTCGAGGGCGAAATGTTGATGTTCCTGGCGGAGTTCGAGGGCCGGGCCGAGGAATGTTGTCCGCGCGGACTTTTGCGGCGCGTGGTCAAGCGTGCCGGCGACATGGGCTTTGCTGTGAACGCGTCGGCGGAGTTCGAGTTCTTCGTCTTCGACGAGACGCCGCAGTCGGTGCGCGACAAGAACTATCGGGGCCTGAAGAATTGGACGCCGGGGTACTTCGGCTATTCGGCGTTGCGCTCGTCGGTGAACGCGGAGTTTTATCACGAGTTGATGAAGCTCGGGCGCGAGATGGATTTTCCGTTGGAGGGTTTGCACACCGAGACCGGGCCTGGCGTTCTGGAAGCGGCGATCGAGTATTGCGAGGCGGTGGCAGCCGCCGACCGGGCGGCGCTCTTCAAGACGTTCTGCAAGGTGATTGCCGAGCGGCGCGGTTTGATGGCTACGTTCATGGCGAAGTGGTCGCGCGACTGGCCGGGGCAGTCGGGGCACCTGCATGTTTCGCTCGTCGACAAAAAGGGCAAGTCCGCGTTCTACGACGAGAAGGGCGCACACCATATGTCTGATACGATGCGCTGGTTCGTCGGTGGGCAGCAGAAGCTGATGCCCGAGTTGCTCGCGATGATCGCTTGCACCGTGAATTCGTACACGCGCTTGATTCCGGGCTTTTGGGCGCCGACGGACGCGACATGGGGCTTTGAGAACAGGACGTGTGCGCTGCGTGTGATCGGAGGGTCTGCCAAGAGCCAGCGCGTCGAGTACAGGATCGCTGCGGCCGACATCAATCCCTATATCGCGCTGGCCTGTGCGATCGGGTCGGGGCTTTGGGGGATTGAAAACAGGGTCGAGCCCGACGCCGCGATCGAAGGGAATGCGTACGAGAAGAAATCGCCGAAGAGCCGCGCTTTGCCGCGGACGCTGTATGAGGCGGCCGAACGCTTGGAAGCGTCGAAGCCTGCGCGCAGTCTGTTCGGCGACGCGTTCGTGGAGCATTATGCGGCGACACGGAAATGGGAAGAGCGCGAGTTCCGCAAGGCGATTACGGATTGGGAATTGGCGCGGTATTTCGAGATCATCTGAGGTCATCATGACGGACATCGTTTGCATATCGCCGATCGACGGGCGGGAGGTGGCGCGCCGGCCAGTGGCCAGCGATGCGCAGATCGATGCGGCGTTGAAGGCCGCGCGCGCGGCGCAACGCGAATGGGCGAAGGTTTCGATCAAGGACCGGTGCGCGTTCGCGCTCAAGTTCATGGACGCAATGATGGCCATGAACCAGGAGATCGTGCCGGAGTTGGCCGAGCAGATGGGCCGGCCGGTGCGGTTCGGCGGCGAGTTCCGCGGCTTTGAAGAGCGCGTTCGCTATATGGCGATGATCGCCGAGGATTCGCTCAAGCCGGTGTTGCCGGCCGATCCGAAGGCGGGCTTCAAGCGGATGATCAAGCGCATGCCGGCGGGCATCGTGTTTGTGGTCGCGCCCTGGAACTATCCTTATCTGACGGCGGTAAACACGATCGTACCGGCATTGATCGCCGGTAATACGGTGATCTTGAAGCACGCCTCGCAGACGATCTTGGTCGGTGAGCGGTTCGATCAGGCGATGAAGAAGGCCGGCGCGCCGAAGGGCCTGTTCGCCAATATCGTGCTGAGCCACGATCAGACGACGCGCCTGCTGTCGTCCGGATCGGTCGACCATGTGAACTTCACGGGGTCGGTCGAAGGCGGCAAGGCGATCGAGCGGGCCGCGGCCGGTACGTTCACCACCATGGGTCTCGAACTCGGCGGCAAAGATCCGGCCTATGTGCGGGCGGACGTGAAGCTCGACCACGCGGTCGAGAACTTGGTCGATGGTGCGTTCTACAATTCCGGCCAATGCTGCTGCGGGATCGAGCGCATCTACGTGCACGAGGCGGTCTATGACAAATTTCTGGATGGGTTTGTGAGCCTGACAGGCCAATACGTGCTCGGCAATCCGATGGACGAGAAGACGACGTTGGGACCGATGGCGCACACGCGCTTTGCGGAAACCGTACGCAAGCAGACGAAAGAGGCGCTGGCCAAGGGTGCCAAGCCGCATATCGACTTCAAGTCGTTCGCAGCCAACAAGGACGGTTCGCCCTATCTGGCGCCGCAGGTTTTGACGAATGTCGATCACTCGATGAGCGTGATGATGGAGGAGAGCTTCGGTCCGGTCGTCGGCATCATGAAAGTGAAGTCGGACGAAGAGGCGATCCGGTTGATGAACGATTCGCCGTATGGCCTCACCGCCGGCATTTGGACGAGCGATTTGGAGGCGGCGGAGCGGATCGGCGATCAGGTCGAGACGGGAACGGTGTTTATGAACCGCTGCGATTACCTCGATCCGGCGCTTGCATGGACGGGTGTGAAGGATACCGGGCGCGGTGCGTCGCTGTCGCCGATCGGGTACGAGATGCTGACGCGGCCGAAGTCCTATCATTTGAGACACGCTCTATGACTCAGAAAGCGAATTGGAACTATCCGACGAGCGTGCGCTTCGGCGCTGGGCGCATCGCGGAGCTTGCCGACGCTTGCAAGGCCGCCGGTATGGCGCGGCCGTTGTTCGTAACCGATCCGGGACTGGCGGCGTTGCCGATGACGCGTGCGGCGATCGATGCGCTTAAGGCTGCGGGGCTGGGCGTCGGTGTGTTCTCGGAGATCAAATCGAATCCGGTCGAGTCGAATGTCGCTGCCGGCGTTGCCGTTCTGCGTGGTGGTAAGCACGACGGCGTCATCGCGTTCGGGGGCGGTTCGGCGCTCGACGTCGGCAAGGTGATCGCATTCATGGCCGGTCAGACGCGTCCGATGTGGGACTTCGAAGATGTCGGCGATTGGTGGACGCGCGCCGACCCGAAGGGGATCGCGCCGGTGATTGCTGTTCCCACGACTTCCGGGACCGGCTCGGAGGTCGGCCGTGCAGGTGTCATCACGCAGGAAGCGACGCACACGAAGAAGGTGATCTTTCACCCCAAGATGATGCCGGTCACGACGATCTGCGATCCAGCGCTGACGGTCGGGCTGCCTGCGAATATTACGGCGGCGACGGGCATGGATGCGTTCGCTCATTGTCTTGAGGCCTATTGCGCGCCGGGATTTCATCCGTTGGCCGATGGCGTGGCCGTCGAAGGTATGCGGCTGGTGCGCGAGAACTTGGCGCGTGCCGTGAAAACGGGCGGCGATCTGGAGGCGCGCGGGAATATGATGGCGGCGGCCGCCATGGGTGCTACCGCTTTTCAGAAGGGTCTCGGCGCGATCCATGCGCTTTCGCATCCCATCGGTGCGCTCTACGACACGCATCATGGGCTGACCAACGCTGTCTTCATGCCGTATGTGCTCAGCTTCAATCGCAAAGCGATCGAGGGCAAGATCGCGCGGCTTGCGGCGTATATCGGGCTTGGCGCCTCGTTCGATGCGTTCCAGGGCTTTGTGCTCAGCTTGCGCGACGAGGTCGGCATTCCGCATACGTTGAAGGGGCTGAAAGTCGACGACCGACAAGCCAAGTTGATCGCGGAGATGGCGATCGTCGATCCGACCGCGGGCGGCAATCCGATTGCGCTTGATGTGGCGGGCGCGCGGCGTATCTTCGACATGGCGCTTAACGGTGATTTGAAAACAGTATGAGTTCTCCCCGACTTCTTGTCGTCGAAGGCAACACGGCCGAGGGCCGGAAGTGGCATGCGGAGGCCGGCGGACGGATCGCCAGCGACAAGTACTCCGACGTGCTGCGCAAGCTGTGTCCGGCCGCGCGCGTCGATGTGTGCTTTCCGGCGGATTTGGGTGCGAACCTTCCTGATCGTG
This sequence comes from Micropepsaceae bacterium, assembly GCA_044220975.1. Lineage (GTDB taxonomy): Bacteria > Pseudomonadota > Alphaproteobacteria > Micropepsales > Micropepsaceae > SZUA-430. Next base: position 43,955 of record JBGAPZ010000019.1, read on the forward strand.
GTGGGATCGAGGGCTATGACGGCGTCGCGATCACGGGTTCTGCGCTGCACATCTACGATCTTGGTCCGTCGATCATGCGGCAAGTGGAGCTGGCGCGCGCTGTCTTTGAGACGGAGACGCCGTTCTTCGGCTCGTGCTGGGGCTTGCAGGTGGCGACGGTGGCCGCCGGCGGCACGGTGCGCAAGAATCCCAAGGGACGCGAACTCGGCTTTGCGCGCGGCATTATGCTGACGGAAGCGGGCGAGGAGCACGACCTCTTTTGGGACAAGCCGCCTGTGTTCGATGCGATTACCGTTCACCTCGACGAGGTCGAGGAGACGGCGCGCGGGACCACGATCCTCGCCACGAACGCCGTGAGTGCGGTGCAGGCAGCGGAGATCAAGACCCGGCGGTGTACGTTTTGGGGCGTGCAGTATCACCCGGAGTATTCGTTTAGCGACATCGCGATCATCACGAAGCGCGTGAAGCCGATGGCGATCGAACAAGGGCTGTTCAAGGGCGACGTCGATCACGCGAGTTATGTGCGCGAGCTCGAGGCGCTTGAGAGCAACCCGAAGGACAGTGCCTTGACCTGGCGCCACGGGATCAGCGCGGCCGTGTACGACTTTGGCGCTCGCACGCAGGAGCTCAAGAACTGGATCGAGCGGTACGTGCTGCCGATGCGGAGCAAACGCGGGCGCGTCTGAAGCTTCTATCAGTGAAAGTTCCTTCCTTTCGGCATGACGGCGTGGACTTTGGTAGCGGCGCGGGCGTCGTATTCGACGACCGGCTGCAGCGGGCGGACGTTGCGCGGGTGTTTGTGCAGCTGCGCGCGTTTTGCGCCCGGTGAGGTGCCTGAGTCGGGGGCGGGGCGTTTGACTTCGTCGGCGCGCGACATCGGTTCCAACACGCTTGTGTCGGCATGAAGGTCGCTTAGCATCGGCGTCAGATCTTCGATGTGATCGGCGATCACGTGGATGACACCGCTTTCGCTTTGCATCTTGCCGCGTACGGCGGCGAAGCGTGCGCCCAGGACCTGCGGACGGTACTCCTCGAACATCTTCGGCCAGACGACGACGTTGGCGACGCCGGTTTCGTCTTCGAGCGTCATGAAGATGACCCCCGATGCCGTGCCTGGACGCTGACGCACGAGAATGAGGCCCGCAACGGTGACGGCGCGGCCGTCTTTGACCGTCGACAGCGACGCATTTTCGACGATCTGGCGTGCGTTCAATTGATCGCGCAGGAACGAGACGGGATGCGCTTTCAGCGAGAGATGCAGATGACGGTAATCTTCGACCACGTGTTCGCCGAGATGCATTGTGGGGAGCGCGAAGTCGGGTTCGTGATTGCGCGCGGAGGCTGCCGCGAGCAGCGGCAGGTCGTCCTTATCGCCGGTGCGGCGCAGGCCGCGGACCGCCCATAGCGCTTCGCGGCGGTCGAGGCCGATGGAGCGGAACGCGTCCGCGTCGGCAAGGCGCTCGAGCGTGGAGGGGTCGAGCCCGGTGCGCAGCCAGAGGTCGCGAATGGAGTCGTAGCCTTCGCCGCGGCGTTGTTCGATGAGCGTCGCGTCCGCTTCGACGAAGCCTGAGATCTGCCGGAAGCCGAGACGCATTGCGTGCGTGGTGCGAATGTCGCCTGTCATGTCAGCGTGACGTGGGTGAATTTTCATCACGGTGTCGTGCGACATGGGCTCAAGCGTATTGTTCCAGCGCGAGTTGTTGATGTCGGCTGGGCGCATTTCGACGCCGTGTTCTTGGGCGTCGCGGACGATTTGGGCCGGGGCATAGAAGCCCATGGGTTGCGAGTTCAGCAGTGCGGCGGCGAAGACGTCGGGGTAGTGGCACTTGATCCAGCAGGAATAATAGACGAGCAGCGCGAAGCTGGCGGCGTGGCTTTCGGGGAAGCCGTAGTCGCCGAAGCCTTTGATCTGTTCGAAGCAGCGGGCGGCGAAGTCGGGCTCGTAGCCGTTCGCAACCATGCCGTCGATGAATTTGTCTTCGAAGGATTTGATCGTGCCCAAATGACGGAACGTCGCCATGGAGCGGCGCAGGCGATCTGCTTCGGCTGGTGTGAACTTCGCGGCGACGATTGCGATGCGCATCGCTTGTTCTTGGAACAGCGGGACGCCCAGCGTGTTCTTTAGAACCTCTTCGAGTTCGGGTTTCGGGTAGTGGACCTTTTCCTTGTTTTGGCGGCGGCGCAGATAGGGGTGCACCATGCCGCCTTGGATCGGGCCGGGACGTACGATCGCGACCTCGATGACGAGGTCGTAGAATTTTTCGGGACGAAGGCGCGGTAGCATCGACATTTGCGCGCGACTTTCGATTTGGAACACACCGATCGTGTCGGCCCGGCAGATCATCCGGTATACGTCAGGCTCTTCCTTCGGAATTGCGGCGAGGGCGGGTTCGAGACCGTAGTGATCGTGCAGCATCTCGAGCGCTTTGCGGATGCAGGAGAGCATCCCGAGCGCGAGCACGTCTACCTTGAGGATGCCGAGCGCATCGAGGTCGTCTTTGTCCCATTCGACGACGGTGCGCTTTTCCATTGCGGCATTTGAAACCGGGATCACTTCGTCGAGCCGTCCGCGCGTCATGACGAAGCCGCCGACGTGCTGCGAGAGGTGGCGCGGAAAGTCGATGAGTTCCTGCGCCAGCATGAGTGCTTGGGAAAGGCGCTTGTCCGTGGGATCGAGGCCGATGCGGCGGACTTCGTTCTCGATCGGTGCTTCGGTGGACCAGCCCCAGAGCGTGCCGGCGAGCGCGCCGATCGTATCTTCAGAGAGGCCGAATGCTTTGCCGACGTCGCGGATCGCGCTTCTGCCGCGATAGCAGATGACAGTGGCGGCGAGGCCCGCACGTTCGCGGCCGTAACGCTCATAGATGTATTGGATCACTTCCTCGCGCCGCTCGTGTTCGAAGTCGACGTCGATGTCGGGCGGTTCTTTCCGTTCGGCGGAGACGAAGCGTTCGAACAAAAGATCCACCTGCGTCGGATCGACCTCGGTGACGCCGAGGCAGTAGCAGACGACGGAGTTCGCGGCCGAGCCGCGGCCTTGGCAGAGGATTTTTTCTGAGCGCGCGAAACGGACGATGTCGTGGACGGTGAGGAAGTAGGGTGCGTAGTTCAGTTCGCCGATGAGCTTCAGTTCGTGGTCGAGCGCGTGGCGGACTTTCGGCGCGAGGCCACCCGGGAAGCGATGGCGGGCGCCTTCTTCGGCGTAGTGGACGAGCGCCTCTTGCGTGCTTGCGAAACCTTCCTGGGCTTCATGCGGGTATTCGTAGCGTAGATCGTCGAGCTTGAAGCGGAGGCGTTCGGCAAAGCGGATCGTCTCGTCGATGGCGTTCGGAATTTGGCGATAGAGGCGGGCGATTTCGGTCGGCGCTTTCAGGTGACGTTCGGCGTTCGCCTCAAGCCTGAAGCCGGCGGCATCGAGCGTCGTGCGTTCGCGGATGCAAGTCAGCACGTCTTGCAGCACGCGGCGCTCGGGCGCGTGGTAGAGCACATCGTTCGCTGCGATCAGCGGAACATTGTGGCGGCGGCTGAGTGCGATCAGGCGCTTGACGTGGCGTTGATCGTCGCCGGTGTAGCGCAGCGTCGCGGCGAGCCAGATCGGCATGCCGCTTAAGCGATCGAGCGTTGGGCCTGCGGTTTCCGCGTTCGGGTGCGGTGGCATGAGGATGAGCTGCAGGCCTTCGCTGAACTCGATCAGATCGTCGAGGCAGAGGATGCAGTCGCCCTTTTCTGCGCGATGGTTGCCCACTGATAGCAAGCGTGTCATGCGACCGTAGGCGGCGCGATCTTGCGGGTAGGCGAGGATGTCCGGCGTGCCGTCGGCGAAGACGAGCCTGGTGCCGACATGGAGCGGGAAGTTCAGCTCTTTCGCTTGCGTGTAGGCGCGAACCACGCCGGCGACCGAGTTGCGGTCGGCGATGCCGATCGCGGCGTGTCCGAGGTCGTGCGCTTGTTTGACGAGTTCTTTCGGGTGCGATCCGCCGCGCAGGAACGCGTAGTTCGTGGTGGTGACGAACTCGATATAGCGGGTCATGCGAAGAGCCCGTGGACGAACCAGCGCGGGGCGTTGGTTTCGCGGGCGTAGAGGCCTTCGCGGTAGAGCCAGAAGCGACGGCCTTGGCGGTCCTCGACGCGGAAATAGTCGCGGGTGAGCGGGCGGCCTTCGCCGTCGCGCCACCATTCGGTCGCGATGCGTTCGGGTCCTTCGGTCGCGGCGACCTCGTGCATGACGCGGCGCCAGAGGAAGCGAGCTGGTGGACCGTCAGGCACTTCGGCGATGGCGTCCACTTCTTCCGGGCGCTCCAGCATGCGTAGAGGACGTTCGCAAACGGCGTCTTGCGGTTTCGGTTTTCGTGCGGGTGCGGGTAGCGGGCCGTTGCGCGCGGGTGCTTCGATGACGGCGTATTCGGGGATGTGGCTTTCGGCGAAGCCCAGACGCTTCACGCGCAGCATGCCGAAGCGCACGCCCAGGCGGTCGATCAGGTGGTCGACGTCGTCGTGGCCGTGCACGCCGTTGACAATGTCGGTTTGCGGCGCGTTCGTCTTTTCGGCCGTTATTACGGCGAGGCGTACGACGTCGAAGCCGAAGCCGGGGTCGAGTTCGTCGGCGAGCGTGGCGAAGCGTTCTCTGAACAAGCGGCAGAGTGCCTGCGGGTCGCGCAGCGGCTTTGAGGTTGCGACGGAGAGGCGGCGGACCGCGCCGTCGACGCGATAGAGCGTCACCTGCAACGCGCGGGCGCCTTCGCCGCGTTCCTCCATGCGCTTGGTGAGTTCGAGGGCGAGGTGTTCGACGATCTCCAAGACGTAGGCTTCGTGCGTGACCGGCTCGGCGAAGCAACGCTCGGCGATGTAAGGCGGCACGGGCAGGCGCGGGGTGATCGGTTCTTCGACGGTCCCTAAGGTTTCATCGAGGCGGCGGAGCAGGGCGGCGCCGAAGCGGGCGGCGAGCGGCGCACGCGGGCGGCCTTCGATGTCGGCGACCTTCTTCAATCCGACGCGGGCGAGGGCGTCGAGTTTGTTCGCGTCGAGGCGCAGCGCTGCGAGCGGTAAAGGCAGGATCGTTGCGCGAAGCTCGGCGTTGTCGATGACGCGTTTGTCGGCGAACCGGGCCAACGCCCAGGCAGCGCCGACGGTGCCGGCGATGGCCGTGCGTGCCGTGAAGCCTTGGAGGCTTAGCTTTCGCACGATGTCTTTGCGCATCGCTTCTTCGCCGCCGAAGAGGTGTGCGCAGCCGCTGATATCGAGCATCATGCCGGCGTCGCTCAACCCCACGAGCGGGGTGTAGCGGCCGAGCCAGTCGCAGATCGCTTCCGCGAGGCGCTGGTCGGCGGCCGGGTCGGCGTGATCGACGGCGAGGCTTGGGTGCATCGCGCGGGCGTCGGCAAGCGGCTGGCCCACGCGCAGGCCGAGCGCTGCGGCTTCAGCGTTCATCGCGCTCAGGCGGAGCGCGCTTTTGACCTCCGTTACGATGACACGCGGATCACGCGGTCTTGGCGAGCTGCCACGTTCGATCCGGTCGGTCGGCAAATGGACGAGCCAGACGGCGAGATAGCGGCGGGATTGCAAATGTGCGCTCATGGGATTGCCATTCGACGCGCCATTGGCCGCACTGGCCAAAGCGGTTTTTTACAAGATCAAGCTGGAACGTGGGTGGGCCGAGCCCGCCGAACGCGTCGGGTAGACTTGGCGCGGATCCGATTTGCCAGCGCGTGGTCGCGGCGTTCGGTTCGATGGCGCTTGCGTGGCGCAGGATGAGACCGAGGCCACCCCCTTCTTGCGCGGCGAGGGCCAGACGCCTTGTCATCGTGAGGTCGAGCACGCGCGTTGCCGGCGGGAACTCCGCGATGACGGCGGCGAAACCGCGGCACTTCAGTGCCTCCCCCATCGCCCAGAGCACATCTTCGGCGCGCGGTACGTTCAGATAGATCAGCGCGCGCGTGTCGACGCCCGAGAACGTTAGGCCGGGCAAATAGGGGCGGCCGAACTCGGCGGCGGTGAAGTCGTGCTGGATATAGAGCGTGTGCGCGGTCGGCGTTTCGGCGCGTGCGGCGAGGCCGAAGACGAAGCCCGCGGCCGAGGCCATGTCGGGTGCGCCCTTCGGCATGAACTCGTGGATCGTGCCGCGCATCAGGCCGCCGTTCAGTGTCGCGTCGATCGCGGCCGCGCCGGTCGCGACGGGCGGGCGCGAACGCGGGTCGGCCTTGCGCAGGCATGCAGCTTCGATCGCCGCGATCGTTTGGCGGAGCGCCGTGCCGTCAGGTCGAGGGCTCAGTTCGCGGCGGGCAGGCGAGAGATGTAAAATCTCATCCGTTATATGCGTTATTTTGGCTGAATTCCGCGGTTTTATCCGTTCGGAATCCGTTCGGAATCCGTTATTTGCCGTATCCTCTGCATTGGGTGCGCAGACGGTTTCGAAGGTTTGCTCAGGAGACACGTCGTCCTCCGCCGCCATCGCTTTTGGCACGGTTCAGCCCTCTTTGCTCTTGCAATTGTTCTATATTTGTTCTAGTCTAAGTGGCATTGAGAGTCAAGCACGTTTCGTCGTGGCTCGAACAATTTCGGTGACATAATAACGGCAAGCTTCCCCTAGGAAGCCTCTTGTCCCCATGCGCGCCAACCTTGGGTCAGCAGGTAACAAAAGAGCGTTGTGGCCGCGAGAGCGGCATCGACCGCGATGATGCTGGTCGCGGTCTCGCTGAGACGCGCTTCGACGACGGGGACCGCCTTGACGAAGAATGCCAGAAACGCCGCCACGCCCGCCTTGTGAAAGAAGACCAGCTCCCACACGCCGGTCAGGCGGCGGGGAAAAAGTCCAAGCAACGTGAACAGGCCGGCAAAAACCAAAAAGCCGAACATCCGCCACGTCTCGATGTTGATCCGGTCGGGGGCCCAGGACTCAAACGCCAGCGCGGCGTTGGCAAAGGCGCCGACCGAGGCGATACCCAGAATGATCATCAATGTACGTGCGAGGCGGTCGCGGGCCGGTGACATTTCGGTTTCTCCGTCGTTTACTGACGGCGCCAGATTGGCAAAAAGACAGATAATCGATAAGTTGCTAACTTCGTTGATCCGCTATACGTAAATATATGAACTCAGAACCGGACTGGACGCTCTATCGAACGTTTCTAACCGTCGCGAAGCTTGGCTCTCTGTCGGCGGCCGCCCGCGACTTGGGTCTCACGCAGCCGACGGTTGCGCGGCACGTCGAGAGCTTGGAGGGCGAGCTAGAGCTCGATCTATTCGTGCGTTCTCCACGCGGGTTGATTCCAACCGACATCGCACTCGCGTTGGTGCCGCAAGCCGAGGCGATCGCTGCGTCGGCCGCAACGCTGCTTCGAACCGCGGCGAGCGGCAAAGGCGAGATGACGGGCAGTGTGCGTGTCAGCGCCAGCGAGGTTATGGGCGTCGAGCGTCTGCCGCGCATTCTCGCCGATCTGCGCCGCGCGTATCCGCGTATCGATATCCAATTGGTCCTTTCGGACACAGTTCAAGATTTGCTTTCGCGCGAAGCCGATGTCGCCGTGCGGCAAGTTTTGCCGACGCAAAGCGCTCTGCTCGCCAAGAAGCTGAGGCCGACCGTGATCGGGCTCTATGCGCATCGCTCCTATTTGAAGCGCCGCGGCGAACCGCGCTCGTTGAACGAACTCGCCGATCACGATTTGATCGGTTTCGATCGATGGAGCTCCGGCACGCGGGAGATGCTGCGGCGCTTTCCCCAGGTTGAGCGGGCTCGCTTCGCGTTGCGCACGGATAGCGACCTCGCCAAACACGCGGCGGTCAGGGCCGGGCTCGGTATCAGTCTGATGCAGGCAAACATCGCCGAGCGCGAAGTGGATTTGAAACGCGTCTTGTCCGACAAAGTCTCGATCGACCTGCCGCTCTGGATCGTGATGCACGAGGATCTGAAGTCCAGCGCGGTTTGCCGCGCTGCCTTCAATGCGTTGGCGACGGGTCTATCCGCGCGCGAACGGCGTTAGTGGTTTTCCGACACGGGCAATGGGCCGGATAGCGGTTTGAACGATTTCGCTTTGGCGTGGGCTTCGGCGCGTTGGGCGGGGGTGAGTTTGCCGTGGAGTGCGCCCATCGCGGAATCGGGCGGCGGCTTCATGATGTCAAACTTCGTTTCGGGCAACATCTTGAAGCCCTCCATCGCGCCGAGGATGTACCACGTATAGGCTTCGACGACGTCGGTGCGGCCGGCATCGCCGGTCTCGAGCATGAGCCCGATGTTGTACATCGCGGGGCCGTGGCCGTACTTCGCCGCCCACAAATACCAGCGTGCTGCTTCGGGCAAACTTTCGGGAACGCCGTAGCCGTTGTCGTACATCGTTCCCAAATCCATCATGGAGCGGCGTTCGCCACCCATCGCGGCTTGCAAGTGGTACTTGCGCGCTTTCTCAAAATCGCGCTGCACCACGTTCGGCTTGCCGTCCATGTATTCGACGCCCAAGCGGCGGGCGGATTCGACGTCGCCCTGGGCCGCATGTTCCGTCCACCACGCGAGGGCTTCGGGGTATTGACCGCGACGGAAAAGGTCATCGCCTTCGGAGCGCACGGCCGGCGCCGTTTGTTCGGCCTGGGCGACGATCGTGTGGGCGGCGAAGGGTGCGCTTGCGGCGACGACAACGGCGAGGGCGAGGCGAGCGAGAGCGTTCATCGATGTTTCCACGCATGTACTTGGGGTGCCCAACTTTGCCGGGGCGGACCTCGAAATGCTAGTGGCCAAAAGACAGGTGTCCCGCTTCACAGGTGGCTTGAAGCTTTGTGGCCTATTGCGCATGGTCCGGCCCACAAAAAGGGAACGATCCAATGGCGTTGAAGATTGTGGGGTCCGGCCTCGGCCGGACGGGAACCAAGTCGATGCAGACCGCGCTCAACATGCTGGGGTTCGGGCCGTGTCATCACATGGTGGAGGTGTTCGCGCATCCGGAGAGCATGGCGCTTTGGATCGAAGCCGGTCATGGCCGGGGCGATTGGGATGCGATCTTCGCCGACTACAAGTCGATGGTCGATTTCCCCGGCGCACATTATTGGCGCCAGCTCGCCGCGCATTATCCGAACGCGAAGGTGCTGCATACCGAGCGCGATCCCGACAAGTGGTTCGATTCAACGCAGGCCACAATCTTGGCGCCGGGTTCGCCGGTCACGCAGAACGACGGTCCGATGGCGCTATTCTTTCAAAGTTTCACCAAAGACTTTCGCGCGCATATGCACGACCGCGCGTTCATGACGGACTATTTCCGCCGGCACAACGAAGAGGTCAAGCGTACGATCGCGCCGGAGCGGTTGCTCGTCTATGAGGCGGGGCAGGGCTGGGAGCCGTTGTGCAAGTTCCTGGGCGTGAGCGTGCCGGATGCGCCGTACCCGTCCGAGAATTCAAGTGCGGAATTCCAAGCTCGCGTCGCGTCGGGACGGCATTGAAACGGGGCCAATCGAAATGGCGGCGAAGGTTACGATCTATCACAACCCAAAATGCGGGACTTCGCGCAACGTGCTTGCGCTCATTCGCGAGGCGGGGATCGAGCCCACGGTGATCGAATATCTGAAGCATCCGCCGTCACGAACCGAACTGCTGTCGCTGATCAAGCGGTCCGGTGGAACAGTGCGCGACATGCTGCGCGCGAAGGAGGCCCTTGCCGATGAGCTTGGGCTTAACGATGCGAAGGTGAGCGAGGCGAAGATCGTGGACGCGATGATGGCGCATCCGATCCTGATCAACCGGCCGATCGTGGTGACCGAGCGCATCGTAAAATTGTGCCGGCCGTCAGAGACAGTCCACGAGATTTTGCCGAAGAAATGAGGGTGCCATGAAAGCTGCCGTCTACTACGAGAATGGTCCGCCGTCCGTATTGAAGTATGAGGATGTCGAGGATCCGATTTGTTATGCGCCGGGTGTCGTCATCAAGGTCGAGGCGGTTTCGATCGAAGGCGGCGATACGCTGAACCGCCTTGGCGGCGCCCTAATCACTTCGCCGCATATCGTCGGGTATCAGGCGGCCGGAACGATCGTTCAGGTCGGAAAAGAGGTCACGCACCTCAAAGTTGGGCAGAAGGTTGTGACGGTGAACGCGTTCGGTAGCCACGCGGAATTGCGCGCGGTGCCTGCGCGCAATGCGTGGGTCATTCCGGACGGGTTCGACGTGCGCGAAGCTTCGGCAATTCCGGTACCGTTCGGGACGGCGGATGATTGCTTGTTCGAGTTCGGGCGGCTGAAGGCCGGCGAGACCGTGCTAGTGCAAGCGGGTGCCGGCGCGGTCGGGATCGCGGCCATTCAGCTGGCAAAGCGAGCCGGTGCGCGCGTGCTTGCGACGGCATCCAGCGACGAGCGGCTCGCGAAGTTGAAGCCGCTCGGCATGGATCACGGCATCAACTATGCGAAGCAAGACGTGGTGCAAGAGGTGATGAAGTTCACCGACAACAAGGGTGCCGACGTCGTGGTCGATCCGGTCGGCGGGTCGACGTTACAGAAAAGCCTGCTGTCGCTGGCGGCGCGCGGGCGCTGTTCAATGGTCGGCAATGCGGGGCGCGAGGCGCAGAAGCTGGATGTGTCGAGCTTGATGGCGGGCAACCGGTCGCTTACCGGCGTGTTCTTAGGCGCCGAGATTTTCACCGACCGCGTGCACGACATGATCCAACGCCACATCGACGACGCGGCGAAGGGGAAGCTCAAGGTCGTGATCGACAAGACGTTTCCGTTGAAGGATGCGGCTGCCGCGCACGCCTATATCGAGAGCCGTCAGGCGGTCGGGCGGGTGTTGTTGATACCTTAGAACCGTCCGCCCGTGCGGAAGCCGCCGCGGCCGCCGCCGATTTTTATGCCGCCGATTTTGGGAAAGCCGCTTGAGGGCAGGCGGAAGCCACCGTCCCAAGGACTTTTGCGGCGCCGGTCGTCGTCATCGTCGTCGTCCCAGTCGCGCCTTCGGCTGTAGCCGCGGTTGAAGACGTCCCAAAGGACGGCACCTTGGATCGCGCCGCGGACGATGCCGCCGATTAGATCGCCAAGCGCGTCGTTGCGGTCGAGTTGGAACTGGCCCCAGGGGCCGTCGTAATTGTTCGCGCGGACCTTATCGCGAACGCCTTCGAGTTCGCTGCGGCGGCGAGCGATTTCGCGGGTCTCGTCGCGGATCTTCGCGACCTCGGTTTCGGCTTTTGCAATTGCGTTTTGCGCGAGTTCGATCTGCTGCACCAGCCGGTCGTCGTCGGTCGTGCGGGTCGTGCGCGCTTCGCGGTACATGGTTTGCAGGTCTTCACGCGCGATCGCCTGGGAGAGCACGGCGAGCGCCTCATCGTGGGCACGGCGGTCGCCTTCATCCAGAAGTTTCGTGCGTTCTTGGTCGAGCGCGGCTAGCGCTGCTTGTGTTTTGGCGAGCGCTTCGCTTGCTGCCTTCAGGTCCGCTTGAGCGGTAGCAAGTTTCGTTTCGAGGGAAAGGATGCCCGCTCCCACGAGGGCCGCCCGCTCGATCTCTTCCAGCTTGTGATCTTCGTCTGCGACGCGCTTGACGAGCTCGGTCGCGTGTTCGCGCAGGCGCAGGGGAATTTCGTTCAGCAACGCGTAGTTCGGCCGCGCCGTTTCGTAACCGACAACGCGCGCGACCCAGCGGTCGATGGTGCGCGCGAAGTTGCCTGCTTTGTAATCCGCGGTCGCGAACTTGCGTTTCCACAAATACATGAATAGCGGATCGGCTTCGTAGGGTTTGCGCTTCGCGCCGAGGTCGGCTTCCGATTGTTTCGCCTTGTCTTCGGCCGCTCCAGCGACGCTTGTGACTTCCGTCAGCCGCGCCTTTTGCGCGGTCCAGGCGGGGTCGGACGCCAACTTCTGTTCGACATCGTGTTGCAGCGCTTTGATCGGTTCGCCCGCGGCTTCGACCGCGGCGGTCTTGGCGCGATGGTCGGCTTCGGCAGCGACGACGCCGCTTTGCGCGCCGCCGTGGCGGATCAAGAGTTGATCGAGTTTCGCCTTGTGGGTGCGCAGCAAGTCCAACGCTCGGCGTTCGGCGGCGTCGAGGTCGCCCACGATCTCGTTGCGCACGAGCGCGTCTAGGCGGATGAGCGCCAGGCCGCGAAAGCTATCGGCGAGCTGCTTGCGCTGGCGTTCGGCTTCGCCGGCGGCAGACGCCAGCACCGCCGCCAAGCGGTTCTCGTTCGAGCGGACGCCGGCGATGGCGCTTTCGACTTCGGAGAGAGCGTCGCGACTGGATACCAACATCTACTCGTCGTCCCACGATGTGATGGCGCCTGGAAGCACCGACATTGTGTAACGGGGGTCGATTTCGCCGCGCTGCTTTTGGCCCAGGATGCGGTTCTCGATGATGCCGTTATCGCGCTTGTCGCGGGCGACGGCGTCGAACGTCGCTTGGGGCACGCGCTGCCCCCAAGCGTTGACGTTGTAGCTGCGGCCGTCTTCCTCGTTTGTGACGGGCATGGTGAGCGTGCGGCCGTCGGCACCGATGGGTTCGACCACGATGTAGTAGTTGCGCGCGCTCTCGTTCACGTTCGGGATGCGGAAGAATCCGGTCGTGCCGTCGGCAACGATGCGCAGTTGGTAGGTCTGGACGAGTTTCGCGCGCAAGGTTTCCAAGTTCGCGATGGCCGTTCGCGCGCCGGTGGCATCGTTCACGGCCAGCGCCGCTTGGCCGTCGCGGAGCAGGCCGCCGGCTTCTGCTTTGACTGAATCGACCCGGGCTTCGGCGATGACGGCGGTGTGGGCGGCAGCGAGCGACTTCGGCAGCGTTTCGGTGAGTTCGATGCGAGCGGATTCGGTCGCGCGCTCGGCTGGGACGACGACGCCGTAGTGGTAACCGCCCCAGAGCGCGGTCACGCCAATCAGCAGCGCGCTTGTCCAACCGACAATCATGCCGCGCCTGACCCACATGAGCGCGAGCGATCGGCTGAGGCCCGGTAACGGTGCCGTATAGGTGAAGCGGCTTTCCTTCAGCGCTTTGATACCTTCGTCGATGGCGCCGTCCGTGACCTCGATGCCCTGGCTTTTGTAAATTTCGCGCAGGCGCTTTCTGAGATCGTCGTCGCGATTGGCCTGGCCGAGTTCACGCTCGACCAGAAGCTCGCGCTGACGGATCGTGTCGACCACGTCCATCGCGACCATCAGTTCGTCGAGGGTCTGCGGCTTGGTCGCGACCGCGGTGGCGCCTGACATCAGAGGTTGAAGGCTTTCCCTTGGGCGACGAGGGCCGCGAGCCGGCGTTTGCCGTCTTCGACGGCGTCGCGGATCTCAGCCGAGTTTTGGGTCGCGAGCTTACGCATCTCGTCGATAATGATGCGCGACTTTTCTTGGAAGTTCACGACGCTGTCGACGAGCTTCTTCACCGCGTCGGCGCGAATGGTCGGTCCGTAGCCGGCGCGAACCGCCGCTTCCTGCACCTTGTCGCCAATTTCGGAGAGAACCTCGATCGACTTCGAGACGCCTTCCTTCATCGCGTTCACGGTTTCGGTGGATTCGTGCAGGCCGAACATGCCGGTGAACGAGGCCTTGAGCGCGGTCAGAACCGTGTCGTTCGTCGAGAAGAACGAAACGGCTTGCGCGTAGATGCGTTCCTTCGCGCTCGTCGTTTGCATCAGGCGCGCCATGATGACTTCGGAGGTGTTGTAGCCGATCGTCAGGTTGTCGCTCAGATCCTTCGCGATCTGATAGCGTTTGTCCTCGTCCTGCGTTTGGCGAAGCACCTCGTCGCGTATGAGTTCGAGCTTCGCGCGCTCGGCGGGCTCGGTGCCTGCGAAGGTGGCGACGGCGTTCGCCGCCTCGTTCAGCTTCTTCTTTGCTTCGTCGAGTTTCCACTCGGCCTTCTTCAAGACCTCCAGCGCCATGACCTCGGATTGCTTCAAGGCGCCGCGGAAATCACGGTAGGCTTCCAGGATCGCGGCTTCACGCTCAATCTGGTTCTTCGTTTCCTTCGTGACGTTGATGTAGATCTGGCGGATTTTGTCGAAGCGGTCGGCAACGTCGCCACGCGTGAGCTTCATCCATGAGTTCGTCGCGCGCTCCCAGACGCTGACCTTGCCGTCGGAAATCTGATCGACCATCGCTTTCGCATCGTCGCGGATGGAGTTGAAGCCTTCGGTGATCTGGCGGTAGCGATCGCCTACCTGCATGGCGGCCACGTGTTCGCGTACGACTTCGTTGAAGTTCGATGCCTGGTTCAGCGTGCGGGCGATGATCGTGATGCGATCTTGGTCGAGATCCGATATCTGCTGGAGAAGCGCGTTGATCGGGGCGTCTTCGCCTTTGTTCGCGGGGACGATGCCCATTTCGCGCAAGGTTGAAAGTGCGCGGTCGAGATATTGCATAGGCGAGCGGACGACGACGTCGGACATCAAAGGTTCCTCCCAGCGGAAACGCGCGGAAACATGTGGCCCCTTCACGGCGGTTGTGCAAGGTTTGCGCGTAAATTATTGGCCGGAGATAGCGATGATAAGGGCCGGAATCGGCGGTTGGAATTTCGCGGAATGGCGGGGGACGTTCTATCCGAAGGGGCATCCTCAGGCGAAGGAACTGGACTTTGCCTCCCGCGTGCTGACGTCGATCGAGATCAACGGCACGTTCTATCGCACGCCGTCGGCCGAGACGTTCGCGAAGTGGGCGGCGGAGGTTCCGGACGGGTTCGTGTTCTCCGTGAAGGGGCCGATGTCGGTTGTCGGCAAAGGCGTGCTCGCGGAGACGGGGCCTGCGCTGGAGCGGTTTTTTGGCAGCGGCGTTTTGGGGATGGGCGACCGGCTTGGCGCATTCTTCTGGCAGTTCATGCCGGCGAAGAAGTTCGATCCGAAAGATGTCGAAGCGTTTTTCAAGATGCTGCCGAAGGAAGCCAAGGGCCGGAAGCTGCGCCATGCCGTTGAAGCGCGGCACGCGACATTCGCGGTGCCGGAATTTGTCGAGTTGGCGCGAAAGTATGGTGTCGCGGTCGTGTTGGTGGACAGCGAGAAGCATCCGCTGATCGCCGATCCGACGTCGGACTTCATGTATCTGCGCTTGCAGCGGACACAGGAGAAGGTTGCGACCGGTTATAAGCCCGCTGAGATCAAGACGTGGGCAGCGCGCGCCAAGACATGGGACGCGGGCGGGGTGCCAGCAGATCTTGCGTTGATCGGAAAGAAGCCCGTGAAGCAGAAGCGCGACGTGTTCGTCTATTTCATCAGCGGTGCGAAGGTTCGTGCGCCGGCAGCCGCGCAGGCGTTGATCGGGGAAATTAGCTGATTGGCCACCTCTGCTTAGTCAATTGGAAGTACTTATTGCGCGGTCTTAATAGACTGACCTGTCGTTTGCGGCCGTAAAGCCTGCGGACGTGCGCACGTTGCAAGCGAAACACTACAACTTCGACCCCACTTTACGTGGAAGTAATGCTGAACGTGTAGGTATTCGCTCACGCCATCCTTGAGAATGGCCGGTGGGAGAAAAATACAATGAAAACGAAGCTCATGGGATTCGTCTGCGCGGCCGCACTCGTGGCGATGCCTGCGGTCGGTATTGCGGCGACCGCGACGACGACGTTTCAGGTTACTGCGACCGTGATCTCGGTTTGCACAGTCAGTGCGACCGACCTCGCGTTCGGCAACTACGACGCCAGCGCCGGTGCGCCGAACGACAACACCAGCACTGTCAGCGTCACGTGCTCGAACGGGTCGCCTTACACGGTTGCGCTCGATGCGGGCACCGGAACGGGCGCCACGGTGGCCGTTCGCCGTATGAGCAACGGCGGCAATACGCTCGACTACAGCATGTACACGACGGCGGGCCGCACGACGGTTTGGGCTGACGGTACGGGCGGCACCTCGACGCAGGCGGGCACCGGTAATGGCGCCGGGCAGAACTTCACGGTCTTCGGCCGCATTCCGACCGGTCAGTTCGTGACCGCCGGCAGCTACGCCGACACGGTTACGGCGACCGTCACTTACTAAGACGCGCTTCGCTTCTTGTCTCGAACGGCACCCCAGCGGGTTAACCGCTGGGTAACCGTACTCGCGTACCGTTTATCCGTCGCCGCTTCTCATCATTGGCCGACGGAAAACAAAACTCATGCGCGGGTTCGCTCAATACAGATCTAAGCTGCTGGGCCTTGTGTCCGTGGCCGTTGTCCTTGCGACGCCGGCTGCCGGTATCGCGGCCACTGCCACAACGACGTTTCAAGTCACGGCGACTGTGCTTTCGGTGTGCACGGTCAGCGCAACCAATCTTGCCTTCGGCAACTACGACGCCAGCTCCGGCACGCCGAACGACGCGAGCAGCACCGTCACAACGACGTGCTCGAACACGACCGCCTATACGGTTGCGCTCAACGCCGGTACGGGCTCGGGCGCGACGGTTGCTCTTCGCAAGATGACGAACGGCGCAAATACGCTGAATTACAGCATGTATACGACGGCAGGACGCACGACGGTGTGGGGCGACGGAACCCTCAGCACCGTCACGCAAGCCGGCACCGGCAACGGCAGCGGTCAGGCGCTCACCGTATTCGGGCGCATTCCAACGAGCCAGTACGTCACCGCGGGCAGCTACACGGACACGGTCACGGCGACCGTCACCTACTAGGCGAACGAGAGGAAAGTCATGCATCTATCGATTCGGGTGGGTGCATTGCGCCTTTGCGCAGCGCTGCTCGCCTCGCTCTGCGTCGCGCCGGCCTCTGCCGCCAGCCTCGAAGTCGCTCCCACAAAGCTCGTCGTCGACGGCAAGTCGGGCGCGGCCACACTCAATCTCGCCAATCGCGGGACCGTTCCGATTATCGTCCAGCTCGAAGGGTTCATTTGGGAGCAGAAGGACGGCAAGGACGTTTTGACACCGACCGACGCCGTGCTGGTCAGTCCGCCGATGGCCCGTATTCCGCCCGGCGGGAAGCAGACGGTGCGCATCATGGCACGCGGCGACGGCACGCCCGGCGTGGAGCGGACCTTCCGCCTGTTCGCAAGCGAACTACCGGATCCCTCGACAGCCGAAGCGCGCACGATTCGCGTGCTCTTGCAGTTCAACGTGCCGCTTTTCGTCAACACGCCGTCGGTTGCCGCTCCGCAAGTCGCTTGGGCGGCGCAGATGGGCGCTAAGGGCTTGCTGCTAGACGCGCGCAACCTGGGACGGGCGCACACAAAGTTCACGAAGATCGAAGTTATCACGCAATCGGGGCGGCGGGTGCCGGCAACCTCAGAGGGCGTTCCTCACCTGCTCGCGGGTGCGACGCGGTTGTTTGCGGTTGCCGGTGCCTTCTCCCAAGGCGAGAAAGTGATCGTCGAGGCTCACACCGACGACAGCGACGTTGTGATCCGCGAAGCGGTCGAGGTGCATCGGTGTGATGCGCGCACTCGCGTCCATATTCGCGATCGCGCTCTACCTTGCTTCGGTGAGCCCCGCGCTTGCCGAAGCGGCCAGCGCCGAGCCGCGCAATCTCGTGCTTGAAGTTTGGCTCAACGGTGCGTCGCGCGGGCTCGTCGTGAGCGTGGCCGAACGCGCCGGCGATTTGTACGTCGAGCGGTCGGACCTCGGCGCGATCGGGCTCAAGAACGTCGAAGACGGCGAATGTCAGGGCGAGCTTGTCCCGCTCAACCGCATCAGCGGCGTGCGCGCGAGTGTCGAAGAGGTCAAGCAGCTGCTCTTGGTTGTTGCGGCGCCGACGCGTCTTGCGGTTACGACGATTGGCTTGAGAGGCAGCGATCGGCAGTTCGTAGCCGACACGCCTATCACCGCCTTTGCGGCCGAGTACGATGTCGTTTTGACCGGAAGCGATGTCACTTCGTCTCTGCGAAGTACGTCGATCGACGGCACGCTGGCTCTCTCCGCGTTTACACCGATCGGAACGTTCACGACCAACGGGTTTGCCGTCGTGGATGACAACGGTCGAAAAGCGCTTAGGCTCGACAGTTCGTGGACGATCGACGATCCGCCCGAGCTTAGGCGGCTCACTGTCGGCGATGCGGTTTCAGGCGGGGTCGGTTGGTCCCGCTCCGTGCGTTTTGGCGGCGTGCAGATCGCGCGCGACTTTTCGCTTCAGCCGGATCTCGTCACGATGCCGATGCCTGATTTCTTCGGCGAGACGGCAGTTCCGGGTTCGATCGATGTGTTCGTCGGCGCTTCGAAGGTGTTGTCCGAAGACGTGCCGGCGGGTCCCTTCGACGTACGCGACTTGCCGATCGTCACGGGGGCGGGTCAGGCGACGGTCGTTGTGCGCGACCTGCTCGGCCGAGAGACCCGCCGGACGATCAGCTACTACACGGACAGCGAGATGCTAGCGCAGGGACTGACCTCCTATAGCGTCGAGGCGGGCTTTTTGCGGAAATCCTACGGCCTGAAGAGTTTCGACTATGGCGACGCGCTCGTATCAGCGACCTTGCGGCACGGCTTGAGCGACGACTTCACGATCGAGGGACACGCCGAGGCGACGCCTTCGGTCGCAGTCATCGGTGTGGGCGGCGTGGTTTCGCTGTTCGACTTCGGATCGTTGCGCTTGGCTGGCGTGGGAAGCTCAAGCGAGGCCGGCGACGGCGGCTTCGGATCGATGGCGCTTTCCATGCAGTTCGGGCCCGCAAATCTTTTTGCCAGTTTCGAAGCGGCAACGCCGGCCTATCGCGACGTCGCCGCGATCGACGATGCGTCGTCTTTGCCACGCGAGACCTTGCAACTCGGCGGCGGGTTGGACCTTCAGGACTACGGTTCGGTGTCGATGACTTATTTGCGCCAAGAGCAGCAGAACCACGAGCGAACGACCCTGGCGACGGCCACCTATTCGATGTCGATCGGGAGCGCCACCTTCGGTGTGACGAGTGTCTATGACGTCGAGCGCGATGCGCTTTTGGCCGAGACGTTTCTCACCGTTCCGTTGGGCGGCGGAGGGCCTTACGCCACCGCTGCAGTGACCGCGCACGAAGGTGATACGGAAGTGCGCGCGACGCTCGAACAGCCGGCCTCGCCGGACGGCGTTCTCGGGTATCGGCTGAAAGTCCGTCAGGACAGCGACTTAACACAATTCAACGCGGATGGCCGCTGGGAAGGTCAGAATGCAGCTCTCGACGGAAGGCTCGCGCTGGCCGACGGCTACTTATCGGCGCAGGCCGAAGCGGCGGGTGCGATCGTTTCGACGGGCGACGCCGCCTTCTTCACGCGTAAGCTCGACGGCGCGTTCGCCCTTGTCGATGCGGGTGCACCGGGTGTCCGTCTCTACCGCGAAAACCGCTTGGTTGCAGAATCCGACGAAAGCGGCGTCGCGTTGCTCACCGGGCTGGTACCGTTCACGCGCAATCACATTGCGGTGGATCCGGCGGGCTATGACATGTCTCAGGTGCTGGCACGAACGGACCTCGACCTCGTGCCGGGCCGCGGCGGTGCTTCGGTTAGCTTGGCGCCGGAGAAGGAGAGCCCGCTGTCGCTTTCGGTGACGCTGCCGGACGGCATATTCCCGGACGTGGGGACGACGGTGCATTTGTCGGGCGATCCGAACCCTTGGATCGTGGGGTATCACGGGGCCTTGTTCATCGCGGACTTAAAGTTGCCGCTGGAGGTCGAGCTTGAAACCAAGTTCGGCCTGTGCCGGCTCAAGTTGACTGAGCCACCTCGTCAGACTCCGGGCGAGATCCCGCGAATGGGTCCGGTGGCGTGCGCGTTCGATCGGTGATGCAGGGGCGTCCGCCAGTGGTTGATTTTTCGTAAATAGCGGAGAGCGGTTTGCGCAAATAATGGCCGGGGTCGGTGCCGGATGTTGCGGTACTATCGTAGGTGTCATGCGTTCCATCGTCATTGCAATAGCGCGCGTCCGCGCGGTTGTTGGAGTTGTCGCAGCGCCCTGCGTGGCGGTCGCCGCAACTTGCAACACCGGTGGGCGCCCGCTGCTGGTCTCCGCCACGAATCTGAATTTCGGCAACTACACCGCATCTTCGGGGACACCGAACACATCAACGATGACGGTGACAGTCAGTCGACAATTCGCGGCCGTGCCGCGTTCGTGGCTGCGCAGGCTGGCGTCGCACCGACATACAATCCTCGCCAAATGGCGCTCGGCGCGAACAGGTTGAACTACAACATCTTCAACCAGAACACCGACACCACAATTTGGGGCGACGGCACGGGCGGGACGCTCACCAGGAGCTATGGCGGCGGCGGAAACTCCGCGGCCGGAACGGGAATCGGCCGGATAACGACAGGCCAATACGTGACGCCCGGCGTTTACACCGACACGATAACGGTGACGATCACTTACTGAGCGTCGGGGATGATCGCGACGGCTTCGATCTCGACCTTCCACGCGCGGTCGATGAGGCGCGTGACGTAGACCGCGGTCGACGCGGGACGATGATCGCCCAAATGCTTTTGGCGCGCCGTGCGGATGACGCCGTTCGGATCGTCGTCGACCATGAACGTCGTCAGCTGGATGATCGCGGACGGTGGCGCGTTCTTCGCCGCGAGCGCGGCGACGATATTCGCGTAGACCTGATCGGCCTGTTCTTCCAGCGTGTCGGGCGTCGTGCCGTCAGGGCGAATCGCCACTTGGCCGGAGACAAACAAGAGCCGCGGTGACGACTTACCGTGTGGCTATAGGCCGAGCGGCGGGCTGATGGTCGCGGGGTTGTCGAGTTTCAGGGGCATTGTCAGATGTGAATCGCGTGGCCGAGTGCTTTCAGCGCGCTCTCGTGGAAGGCTTCGCTGAGCGTCGGGTGGACGTGGATCGTGCCGGCGATGTCTTCGAGGACGGCGCCCATTTCCATGACGGTTGCGAATTCGGCCGAGAGTTCGCTGACGTGGCTGCCCACGGCCTGGATGCCGAGCACGCGGTGGTCGCTTTTGTTTGCGACGACGCGGACGAAGCCGCCGTTGTCGGCGGCGTCCATAGAAAGTGCGCGGCCGTTCGCGGCGAAGGGGAATTGGCCGACGACGGTTTCGATGCCCGCTCTCGCGGCTTCGGCGGGGGAGAGGCCCGCGCTCACGATTTCAGGTTCGGTGAAGCAGACGGCGGCGATCGCGGCGGGCGCGAATTTGCGTTTATGGCCTGCGATGATTTCGGCGACCATTTCGCCTTGCGTTGCAGCCTTGTGTTCCAGCATCGGTTCGCCGACGAGGTCGCCCACGGCCCAGACGTTCTTCATCGACGTGCGGCACTGGTCGTCGACTTTGACGAAGCGGCCTGCCATGTCGACGCCCATGTTCTCGAGACCCCAGCCTTGCGTGTTCGGCTTGCGGCCGACGGTGACGAGGATTTTGTCGGCGGGAAGGTCCAGCGTTTTGCCGTCCGCGGTTTCGACGATGAGGGACGTGCCCTTCTTGCCGGTTTCGATGGCCTTTGCCTTCGCGCCGAGATGGATCGTTACGTTGTTCTTGTCGAGCCAGCGCTTCACGGGTGCGGTGAGGTCGGTGTCGTAGAGCGGGAGGATGTTCTTCTCCGCTTCGACGACGGTGACTTGGCTGCCCAGTTTTGCGAAGGCGATGCCGAGTTCGAGGCCGATGTAGCCGGCGCCGACGACGACGAGCTTTTCAGGCAACGTGTCGAGCATCAAGGCTTCGGTTGACGAGACGACCGCGCCGCCGAAGGGGATCGTCGGGATTTGGACGGGCAGCGAGCCTGCCGCGAGCAGCACGTGTTCGGCCGCGATCGTGACGGGGCCGGTCGCGCTGTCGACGGTGCAGGTTTTGGCGTCGGAGAATTTTGCCCAGCCGGTGACCACTTTGACCTTCGCGCGCTTCAGGAAGACCGGTGACGCCGGTGTTGAGGCGGTTGACGATGCCTTCCTTCCATTTCACGGTTTCGGCGAGATCGAGTTTCGGCGCAGCGGCGAGCTTGATCCCGTGCAGGCCTTTTGCGCTGGCGTGGCGCATGGATTCGAATTCGCCGGCTGCGTGGATGATCGCCTTCGACGGGATGCAGCCGCGGATGAGGCACGTGCCGCCGAGGCGGTCGCCTTCGACGAGCACCGTGTCGATACCCAGTTGGCCTGCGCGGATGGCGGCGACGTAGCCGCCCGGGCCGCCGCCGACGACGAGGAGTTTCGGCTTCGGCTGTTCGGTCATGATTGCATAAACATCATGGCGGGGTGTTCCAGCAGGGCTTTGACGCGCTGAATGAACATCGCGGCGTCGTAGCCGTCGACCACGCGGTGGTCGAACGAGGACGAGAGGTTCATCATCTTCCTGACTGCGATGTGACCGTTATGGACGACTGGGCGTTCGATGATCGCGTTCGGGCCGATGATCGCGACCTCAGGGTGGTTGATGACGGGCGTCGTCACCACGCCGCCGATGGGGCCTAAGCTCGTGATCGTGATCGTGGAGCCGGTGAGTTCGTCCTTTGTCGCCTTGTTGTCGCGCGCCGCGGTCGAGACGCGTGTGACTTCGGCTGCGGCCTGCCAGAGGTCCATCGCTTCGGCGTGGTGGACGACGGGCACGATCAGGCCGTTCGGCGTTTGCGTCGCGATGCCGATGTGCACAGGTTTGTAACGGTGAACGACGCCGGCGTCGTCGTCGAAACGGGCGTTGATTTGCGGATAGTCGGGCAGCACGCGGATCAGCGCACGCATCATGAAGGGAAGCAGCGTCAGCTTCGGCTGATCGGGGCGCTTCGCGGCGTTCATCTGCACGCGCAGGGCTTCGAGCTCCGTCATGTCGACTTCTTCGACGTACGCGAAGTGCGGGATGCGGCGCTTCGTTTCCTGCATCTTCTCCGCGATCTTGCGGCGGAGGCCGATGATCTTGATTTCGTCGACGCCTTCGCGCCGCTCGAGCGCTGCACCGGGCCGTGCGCCCGTCGGGGCGCCCTTCGCGATATAAGCGTCGAGGTCGGCG
>JBGAPZ010000020.1:0-65908 GCA_044220975.1 Micropepsaceae bacterium
CGTTCTTGATCGTCGAGCGCCGTGACGACGCTGAGCTTGCCGCGACGCCCGTCGTCCGCAACCTTGCGCGGCTGCGTCGGAGGCTTCGCACCCGGGCTGCCGCCCGGACCGGTCGCGCGACGTCTGCGCCCGTCGTCATCATCCATTGGGCCGCGCCGTGCCGGCGCTCCCGCACCAGGACCACCCGCCGGCGGCCGCGTCGACGGTGCACCACCGGGACCACGCGCAGCAGGCGCTCCTCCTCCAGCAGGTCTCGGTGCGCCGCCACCAGGCCGCGCTGCCGGGCCACCGGCAGGACGCGCACTCGGGCGCGGCGCAGGCGTGGCAGCACGTTCTTCCGGCGCCTCACGGCCGCGCGTAACGTCTTCCGTCGCGCGGCGCGAATCTTCTTCAGCCTTACGCTTGGCGGCAGCTTCGCGTTCTTTCGCCAGCTT
The DNA here is from genome assembly GCA_044220975.1 of Micropepsaceae bacterium. Classification (GTDB taxonomy): domain Bacteria; phylum Pseudomonadota; class Alphaproteobacteria; order Micropepsales; family Micropepsaceae; genus SZUA-430. The sequence continues at coordinate 435 of JBGAPZ010000020.1, forward strand.
TGCGTCTTCTTCCGCACGGCGCTTCGCTTCTTCTTGCGCGCGACGGCGTTCGCCTTCCTCGGCGACGCGTGCATCCGACAGCGCGCGCGACCGCGCTTCCTTCTCGCCCTCGGTCAGCGTGCGCAGAACCATGCCGCCGGACTTCGGCTGCACGGGGGGCGCCTTCGCGGGCTTCGTTGAGGCGGCAGGCGTCGGCGCGGCAACCTCAGCGGGTTTCGCAGCTTCCTTGACCGGCTCGGGTTTTCCACCCGGCCGCACGACGGTCGGGCGCTTCTTCTCGACGACGACTGCCTTCGAGCGGCCATGACTGAATGCCTGGCGCACCACGCCTGTCTCCGGGCGCTTAACGCTCAAAGTTCTTCCACCGCCGGACGCATGTAGCGTCTTGTCGCCGTCCGGGGTCTTACCGTCAGTCATGCGTACCTTTCGATTCTTCGAACTTCAAAAACACGAGCGCCGATGCGTCGCGGTCATCAAACCGCGCCCCATTCCGGCGGACACAAAACGCGGAAACCGCCAAGCCGCCCCGCCTCAACCAAAAACCGGGCCGCGAGCGCGCCTGAAGTGAGGGCAGCATGTACCACACTTTCGCGCCCGAATGCCAAGCCGATTTCCGCAGAACCAAGGCATCCAATTACCGGAATTTCGCCTTGAATTCGCGCATATTTCATAAGCTTTTCACGATCGGCAGGGCCTGAATCCGAAGCTTCCACAAGTGCGGCGATACGTCCGTCGCGTGCACGAAATGCCACTTCGACCTGCGCATGTCCGATGATCGCGCCACCCGCGCGCCGCGCGAGGCCCAGATGTTCGATGCAACGTTTGACCAGCAACAACTCGACTTGCCCCGCGAGATCGGGCGGGCATTTGACCGACGCCTTGAACGATTTCGAAAACAACCCCTTCTCGCAAGCCTTCGCGATCGCGGCACGCTCGGCCGTCACCCAACACCCGCGCCCCGGAAGTTTGTGCGCGACGTCGGGAACCACGACGTCGTCGGGCCCCGCCACAAAACGCACCATCCGCTCGGGCGACAACACGTCACCCGAAACGATACAGCGCCGAAGGGGACCCTCGGCGCCGTCATCGTCGGATTTGTGTGCGCCGCCTCGGCTCACGCAGTCGGCTCCTCCTCAGGCTCCGGCTCTGCGTCCTTCTCGGCTTCCTTCGGCGCCTCGATCCACCCAGCGCTGACGCGCGCGGCCATGATGATCGCATTCGCATCGTCGGCGTTGAGCCCGAAACTCTCAAGGAACCCAGCCTGACGCTTGCGTTCGCCGTTCACGGTCTCGGTCCAACCCAAAAGGTCGTCCGTAGCGCAGCCTGCGAGGTCTTCAAGCGACTTCACGCCGTTCTCGCCGAGCGCCACTGCCATCGCAGGGGTCACACCTTCGACCGAAATCATATCGTCTTCCACGCCAAGCTCCCGCCGCTTCTCGTCGAAGATCGCATTCTGCCGCTCAAGATACTCCTGCGCGCGACGCTGCAACTCGCCGGCGGTCTCCTCGCCGATCCCCTGGATCTCGGCAAGCTCTTCGGTCACGACGAAGGCCAAGTCCTCGACCTGCGAGAAATTTTCCGACGCCAGCAACTGCGCCAGCGTTTCATCGACGTCGAGCGCATTCATGAAAAGCTCGGTGCGCTTGCGGAACTGCTCCTGACGCCGCTCGGACTCTTCGGCTTCCGTCAGAATGTCGATCTGCCAACCGGTCAGCTGCGAGGCGAGCCGCACGTTCTGCCCGCGCCGTCCGATCGCAAGCGACAATTGATCTTCGCCGACGACGACCTCGATGCGATGCGCGTCTTCGTCGAGCACGACCTTCGCGACTTCGGCCGGCGCCAACGCGTTGACGACGAAGTTCGCCGGATCGAGCGACCATGGAATGATGTCGATCTTCTCGCCCTGCAACTCCTGCACCACGGCCTGCACGCGGCTGCCGCGCATACCGACGCACGCGCCGACCGGATCGATCGAGGCATCCCGCGAAATAACGGCGATTTTCGCACGCGAGCCGGGATCGCGCGCCACCGACTTGAGCTCGATGATGCCGTCATAGATTTCCGGGACTTCCTGCGCGAACAACTTCGCCATGAACTGCGGATGCGTACGCGACAAGAAAATCTGCGGCCCGCGCGTTTCGCGGCGGACGTCGTAGATGTAGGCGCGAACGCGGTCGCCGGTGCGGAACGTTTCGCGCGGCAACAACTCGTCGCGCCGCACAAACGCTTCACCGCGGCCGAGATCGACGACGACGTTGCCGTACTCGACGCGCTTCACCGTGCCGTGCACGATTTCGCCGACGCGATCCTTGTACTCGTCGTATTGTTTTTCGCGCTCGGCGTCGCGCACCTTTTGGAAGATGACCTGCTTGGCCGCTTGCGCCGCGATGCGGCCGAAGTCGATCGGCGGCAACGGCTCGGCAATCAAGTCGCCCGTCTGCGCGGCTGGGTTCCTGATCTGCGCTTCGTCGAGCGTGATCTCAGTCGCTTCGTTTTCGATCTTGTCGACGACAAGGCGCAAGCGGTGCAGCCGCGTCTCGCCCGTCTTCGGATCGATCTCGGCCTTGATTTCGTTGTCCTGTCCGTAGCGCGATTTCGCGGCCTTCTGAACCGCCTCTTCCATCGCCGAGATCACGACCTGCTTGTCGATCGATTTCTCGCGCGCGACCGCATCTGCGATCTGCAGCAGCTCAAGCCTATTTGCACTAACGGCCATTGGTCTTCACTCCGGTTCCGCGCTGGGCGCTTTGCCCGCGTCTTTTCTGCGTTTCAAATCATGCGCGATGAGCTCGTCAGTCAAAACCAACTTCGCCTCGCCAATCGACACGTAGGGGACGGCAAGTTCGCCGCGCCCCACACCAGGACCGAGGTCCGTCTCAACAACGACATCCTCGCCCCGCAAACCTTTCAACATCCCGCGCACGCGCTTGCGCCCGTCGAGCGGAAATTTGAGATCGAAGCGCGCCTCAAATCCCGCATACGCCTCGAAATCGCGCCGCCGCGTCAGCGGCCGATCGATTCCGGGCGACGAGACTTCAAGAACGTATTCGCCCTCCATCGGGTCTTCCAATTCGAACGCCGCTGAAATCGCGCGGCTGAGGCGCGCGCAATCGTCGACGTCCATCAATCCGTCCGGACGCTCCGCCATCACTTGCAACGTCGGTGTCTGAGCGCCGGTCACTCGCACACGCACAAGCGCGTACCCTATCGCCTCGGCGATGGGACCGATCACACCTTCAAGCTGGCTAACACGTGCGTTCAACAAACACCTCTCGCGCCCGGAAGAGGGAACCCTCAACCAGCGAACAAGCTCTTCTTGTCCGAGAATGGCGGATATATAGCCTTGGTGCTTCGCGCCGCCAAGGCCCAATCGGCGGCTAGACGCGAAGAAACTGCAGGTAAACGCAGGGCCGGCCGACCCGCACCGCCTTCTGTTCGTAGCGCGTTTGCGGCCAACCGGCTGGGCGCACGCGCCAATCCGCCGCGCATTCCGCCGTCCAGCGAAAGCGGATATCGGCCATCAGGTGCTGCAGTGCCCAGCACGCGTAGTCGGGATGGTCCGTTGCAACACGCACCTCCCCGCCAGGTTTCAACACTCGCGCAAGCTCGTCGAGTGTCGCCGGTTGAATGAACCGACGCTTGTGATGGCGCACCTTAGGCCATGGATCGGGAAACAAGACATAGACCGCGCTAAGCGACTGCGCTGGCAAGCGCGGCAACACGTCGCGAGCATCGTCCGGATATAGCCGAACGTTCGCAAGCTTCGCCTGGTCGACTTGCGTCAGTAGCTTTGCCACGCCGTTCAAGAACGGCTCGCAGCCGATGTAGCCGTGATCGGGATGCGCGCATGCTTGCGCGGCTAGATGTTCCCCGCCGCCGAAACCGACTTCGAGCGCGAACGCGCGTGCGCCTGGAAACAACGAGCCAAGATCGATTGCGCCGTCAGGCACGCCGATCTTCGGCAAAAGCGTCTCGACGAGATTTTGCTGCGAGACGCTCAACGGCCGCCCGAGCCGGCGGCCGTAGAGTTCGCTGCGTCGCCTTCCGGCTTCGCTCAGGCGAAGTGGCTCTTGAGCTGAGAGACGAGATCCGTGCGCTCCCACGAGAACCCTCCGTCCGCTTCCGGTGCGCGCCCGAAATGACCGTAGGCCGCTGTGCGCGCGTAGATCGGGCGGTTCAGCTTCAGATGCTCGCGAATACCGCGCGGCTTCAGGCTCACCATCTCCGGCAGCGTTTTTTCAAGCTTCGCTTCGTCGACGCGGCCCGTGTCGTGCAAATCGACATAGAACGACATCGGGTCGGCAACGCCAATCGCATAGGAAATCTGAATGGTACAACGTTCCGCCAAGCCTGCCGCCACGACGTTCTTTGCCAGATAGCGCGCGACGTAAGCGGCCGAGCGATCGACCTTCGTCGGATCCTTGCCGGAGAACGCGCCGCCGCCATGCGGGGCCGCGCCGCCGTACGTGTCGACGATGATCTTGCGGCCGGTGAGCCCGCAGTCGCCGTCCGGCCCACCGATAACGAAGCGGCCCGTCGGATTCACGAACAACCCGTCCTCCGGACACATCCATCCGGCCGGCATCGCAGCTTCGATGTAAGGCTTCACGACGGCGCGAATGTCGCGCGCATCGAGGCCGTCGATATGCTGCGTCGAAACGACGATCTTCGTCGCGCGCACGGGCTTGCCGTTTTCATATTGCAACGTGACTTGGCTCTTCGCGTCCGGCAGCAGTTCCTTCTGCTTACCCGAATGGCGCGCTTCTGCCATCAACTTCAAAATCTTGTGCGAAAGCAAAATCGGCGCCGGCATCAATTCCTCGGTCTCGCGGCATGCGTAACCGAACATGATCCCTTGATCGCCAGCACCTTCGTCCTTGTTGCCGGCTGCGTCGACGCCGACAGCAATGTCGTCGGACTGTGCGTGGACCAAGCATTCGATCCGCGCCTTGCGCCAGTCGAAGCCTTCTTGCTCGTAGCCGATCGCTTTGATCGATTGGCGCGCGGCTTCGATCATCTGATCGTGCCCGACCGCTTCCGGTCCGCGGACTTCGCCCGCCAGCACCACGCGGTTCGTCGTCGCCAGTGTCTCAAGCGCGATCCGCGCCTCGGGCATGTGCCCCAGCATTAGATCCACGATCGAATCCGAGATGCGGTCGCAGACTTTGTCCGGGTGACCTTCGGAAACCGATTCGCTGGTGAAGAGATAGTTTTTGCGGGACATTTATCGAAGCTCGCCAAAAAAAGAGCCGCGCCTTTCGCAGGTCGCGAAAAGCGCGGCTTTCTGTCAGGGATTAGGGGCTTACGTCAAGCGCGTTGCGCTTCCCGCAGCTCCACAACCCGGAAATCGGGATAGACTTCTTCTTCGCCGGTCAGCGATTTCACCAATTCCAACATGCGCTTACGTACACGCGGGTCGGTGATCTTTGTGAACGCGCGTACGAGCTGGAAGCCTTCCGCGCTCGACACGAATTCCATCATGTAAGGACCGGCGTCCACATCCGTCGCCGCGCCAACGCCATTCTGCTGCTTCTTGAACGCAGGATCGGTGCTGGGGAGGTCGTCGAAGAAATACGACACTGGAACGCCGAGGATCGACGAGATGTCGAAGAGTCTGCTGGCGCCGATACGATTGGCGCCTTTTTCGTACTTTTGAACTTGTTGGAAAGTAAGACCCAACAACTCGCCAAGTTTTTCTTGGCTCATTCCGATCAGCATCCGACGAAGACGGACGCGGCTTCCAACATGTGCATCAACTGAAGAGGGTTGCTTCTTGGCCAAGGGGGGAACTCCTATACGACTGACAAGACAGCCTGACCGCAGCACAAGACTGCAACCAAGCCCCACGAAACGTCTTTGTCTGTGGCCATCTTTTTTTGATGGCCTTGCCCCCCGGGGCAAGCACGCAAGCAGGCACTCTGCTTGAGGTCTAGGACGGCAACTTGTGGGGACCATTTCAGGTGCGGCACGACCCCTCGCGCATTGCAACCCGAAAATCAGGCGGCCCCCAGTAGCCAACCTAGACTTCAATGATTCTCACTAAACGCTACACGGTTGTAATGGTCAACTGTCTTTATGGGCTGCTCTTGGAAAAAACGAGTCCAACAGCCGTTGAAGCAAGAACCATCAGCAAAAAAATTATGTCGCCCGCGACGGAATAAAGCGTGCGCGTTAGCGGTCGCGGCAATTCTGCGTCCAGGACTCCGGTCCTATCGAGCCCGAGCGAACCAGTGATTCGCCCATAGGGGTCGATGACGGCGGACACACCCGTATTGGCTGCACGAACGACCGCCAAACCTTCTTCCGCCGCGCGAACTTTCGCGATGCCAAGGTGCTGGTAAGGACCCGTCCATGGACCGAACCAAGAATCGTCTGTCATCGTCATCAACCAGTCAGGTCGTTGCGCGGCGACCGAAACTTTTCCCGGGAAAATAAGTTCGTAGCAGATCAATGGACTGAACGGCGGCAGGTTCGGAATGGTTAGCGTCCGGATCCCCGAACCCTCTGAGTACCCCTGACCGCTGCCTGTGATCTGGGTAACGCCGAGCGGCTCGAGGAGCGAATAGAGCGGCAGGTACTCCCCAAAGGGAACGAGATGCGCCTTGTCGTAAGTCGCCAAGACCTGACCGGTCCCGGAGACCGCCGCCATACTGTTGAAAAACCGGCGTTTCTCCCCCTGCTCGATCCTGATGGTACCGGTGAGCAAGGTGGTGCGATCGGGAAGGGTCATCGCAATAACCTGAAGCGCTGTGGGATCGTCCAACAAAGCCAGCGGCGGCGCTGCCTCCGGCCAAACGACGACGGTCCGAGTCTCGAGCCCAGGCTGGCGGGTGAGGTCGATCAGCACCTGCCAGTTTCGCTGAAAGAACTCGGGCTTCCATTTCTCTGTCTGCGGAACATTGGGCTGCACAATGCGCACGGCAACATCGGTGAGCGTTGGAGCAGCGGTCGCCGGCAGTCGCAGCCAACCGAAGACAAACAACCCTGCCAACAACACCGGGGGGAGCAGCAACATCCAACGCGCGTTGGCACGCCGGCCATCCGCATGAACGACCGCGGCCGGCGCGAGCACCGCGATCAAGGTCACCAAACTCAAGCCATAAATGCCGAACAGCGACGCCGCCTGAAACATCGCGTCGGTACCGGACCACGTATAGCCGGGCAGGTTCCACGGAAAGCCCGTCAAAATATGTCCGCGCAACCACTCAACGGCAGCAAGGGCTGAGGCGAGGACGAACACGCGTGCCCATCCCGCCCAGCGTAAGCGCGCAACGCCGGCCGCCAGCGCAAAGAACAATGCAAGCCCGCCGGGAAAGAGCACCGCCACAAAAGGCAGGAGCCACGCGTGCTTGTCCGAATCGACCACAAACGCAAAACCGATCCAGTGGAGTCCGACGAGAAAATATCCGAACCCGAACGCCCACCCTGTCAAAGCAGCCCCAAGCCAGGGCCGGCGCGCATTGGCGGTGCCGTCGATCATCCAAACGAGCGCTGGAAACGTCAGCAACAATAGCGGCCAGATGTAGAACGGTGCGTAGGCAAGCGCCGACGCCCCGCCGATGCCCGACGCGATCAACAGGCGCCCGCGCCCCACGCGAGACCGAAACCAGGCAGCCGCGCCTTCAATGCGTCCCAAAAGGTCAAGTTTTGCGAAGCGATCGACGATCGACTCAGCCATTCACCGCGGCCATCGGCTTGCGGGAGGCATCGCTATCCGACGCGCCAGACTCCGCCGGCGCATCGTCCTTCGGCTTGGTCACACGTACACGCAGCCGTTTTAGACGGCGCGGATCGGCATCGAGCACTTCGAACTCGACGCCGGCTGGATGGATTACGATTTCGCCACGCTGCGGCACGCGCCCGACGAGCGAGAACACAAGCCCCGCCAACGTGTCGATTTCTTCCGCCTCTTCCTCGTCGACAAGCGGAAAGCCGACGACCTTCTCGACTTCTTCGAGGTCAGCCCGCGCACTGGCATCGAATTCGCCCGTGCCCCGCGGCGCTATCATCTTCGTTTCGTCGGTGTCGTGCTCGTCTTCGATATCGCCCACGATCTGCTCGACCAAATCCTCGATCGAAACGAGCCCGTCGGTGCCGCCATATTCGTCGATGACGAGCGCCATGTGCACACGCGTCGACTGCATCTTCACGAGCAAATTCACGACAGGCATGGACGGTGGCACGAACAGCACGTCGCGCCGGACGTCCTGGATCGTCTTCGGGTGGATGGCGCCCTCGCCCTCCGGGATTGCAAGCCCGATCAGTTCCTTGATGTGCACCATGCCGACCGGATTATCGAGCGTGTCGCGATAAATCGGCAGGCGCGAATGCTGCGCATCGCGGAAGATCTTGACGAGTTCGGGAAGCGGCGTGTCCTCGGCCACCGCAATGATGTCAGCGCGCGGCACCATCACGTCGACGACTTTGAGTTCGCCGAAGTTCAAGATGTTGAGCATCATCGAACGCTCTTCGCGCGCGAGCGGCCGGTTCGCGGCCTCGCTCTCTTCGATGACCTCTTCCAAGCTCTCGCGAAGCTTTGTCGCGTCCGCTTTGACGCCGACGAGCTTGCGCACGGCGCTCACGAACGCCTGTGGCCACGATGACGGCTTTGTGGTGTCCGGGCTGTGCTCGGCCGAAGGCGCACCCGGTTGTGGGTCAGGCACGCGTCTTCGTCTCGATCAAATACGGATTGGGGATGCCCATGCGGGCCAAGATGGCGATTTCGAGCCCCTCCATCAAGCGAGCCGCCCGAGGTTGGTTATGATCGAATCCAAGAAGGTGCAAAAATCCATGTAAAATCATATGCTTAGTATGATTAACAAACGGCTTGCCCTGTGTTGCCGCTTCGGTCGAAATCGTCTCGTAGGCTAGGGCAATGCCCCCACCGGGTGGCCGTTCGCCATCGGGAAAGGACAATACGTTCGTCGGCTTGTCCTTACCCCGAAACCGCGCATTGAGGTCTTGGAGCGTCGCGTCGTCGGCAAAGACGACCGCGATCTCGCCCCCGGCTTTCGCCCTAAGCGCCGGCCAATCCGCCGAAAGCGCGAGCAACGATTGCACCTCGGCAGTGGCCTTCGGCCACTTTTTCCGCCAAGCCGGGGCCTTGATTTCGATCTCAACAAGTTTGCCGCGGGTCGCCATCAGCTCGGCCGCTTGGGGCCAATCCCCCGCCGCGCGTCGAACGCCGCATAAGCACGCACAATACGCTGCACCAACGGGTGACGCACAACGTCGGCTTCTGTGAACTCCGTCATCGCAACACCTTCGACGCCGGCCAGCACCGTCTGCGCTTCGGAAAGCCCCGACACTTGGCCGACGGGCAAGTCGGTCTGCGTCGGATCGCCCGTGACCGCCATCCGCGCGCCGTCACCGAGGCGCGTTAGAAACATCTTCATCTGCTGCGGCGTGCAGTTCTGCGCCTCGTCCAAAATGCAGTAGCTGTGCGCCAACGTTCGACCGCGCATGAACGCAAGCGGCGCAACCTCGATCACGCCCTCCGCAATCCGCCGCTCGATCTGCTCGGCGGGCAACATATCATGGAGCGCGTCATAGAGCGGCCGTAAATACGGATCGACCTTCTCTTTCATGTCGCCGGGCAAGAAGCCGAGCCTTTCACCCGCTTCGACTGCCGGCCGAGACAAGATCAAGCGATCCACCTCACCGCGCGCAAGCAAGCTCACGCCAACCGCGACCGCAAGGTAGGTCTTGCCGGTACCGGCCGGCCCTAGCCCCACGACGAGATCGTGCTTCAACAGCGCATCCAGATACTTGGCCTGTACGGGCGATCTGGGCTTGATCACGCGCCTGGGCGTTGAGACGCTTGTGCTGCTGGGCACGACCGATTCGCCCGCCAACCCCAAACGGATCGCGCGATCGACATCTGTGGGCGACACGTCGCTGCCCTCCTCCGCATGCGCATAAAGGTCGCGCAGAACCTGCGCGGCGTGTGCGCGTGCCGTCGGCGCCCCGTGAATCGTAAAGCGGTTGCCGCGATGTGCAATTTCGACGTCGAGCTTGCGCTCGATCTCGACCATGTGCCGATTGTGCGCGCCGACCACGCGCGCAAGCGTCGCATTGTCGCGAAACTCGAGAGCCATCGATTGCGAATCGTCGCGCGGCTTCTTTGGTTTTGTAATCAAGCGACCGCCTCAGTCGCCCGCGCGACATCTGAAATCAGTTCCGCCCCCAAGCCTAGGGACATCGTTTGCACGACATGAACACGTGCGATGTCGCCGATTTTGTGCTCCCGGGTCGTCACATGAACCGCTTGCAAATACGGACTTCTGCCAATCAATTGCCCCTCAAAGCGACCAGGCCTCTCGAACAGAACGTCGAACTCTTGACCGACGCAACGCCGCGCAAAAACATGCGCCTGCTCGTTCAGCAACGCCTGCAGGCGCAAGAGCCGCGCCGACATCACGTCGTCCGGCACCTGCTTGCGTGCCGCAGCGGCCGGGGTGCCCGGGCGAGGCGAATACTTGAACGAATAGGCTTGGGCGAACCCGATTTCGCGAACGAGGTCCATTGTCGCCTCGAAATCCGCGTCGCTCTCTCCGGGAAATCCAACGATGAAATCGGACGACAAGGCGATATCCGGCCGCGCCGTGCGAACGCGCGTAATCATCGCGCGATAGTGGTCCGCCGTGTGCCCGCGATTCATCGCTTCAAGCACCGCATCCGATCCGGACTGCACAGGCAGGTGCAGATATGGCACCAGCTTCTGCTCGTCCGCATGCGCCGCGATGAGTTCGTCGTCCATGTCGCGCGGATGGCTCGTCATATAGCGCAATCGCGCCAGGCCATCGATACGTGCCAAGTGGCGAATAAGCCGGCCCAAGCCCCACGTCTCACCGTCGGGACCAAGGCCATGGAACGCGTTGACGTTTTGTCCGAGCAGCGTGATATCGCGCACGCCAAGCTCGACCAGCCGCCGCGCCTCGATCTCGATCTGTGCGACCGACCGCGAATACTCTGCGCCGCGCGTGTACGGTACGACGCAGAACGTACAAAACTTGTCGCAACCTTCTTGCACGGTCAGGAACGCCGACGGCCCATCGACGGACTTCGTGTGCGGCAGCGCATCGAACTTGTCGATCGCCGGAAATTCCGTGTCGAGCACCTTCGTCTCGCGCGAAAGCCGCGCCACCATTTCTGGCAGCCGATGATAGACCTGCGGCCCGACGACGATATCGACCGTGTCCGCGCGCCGCAGCAGCTCTTCGCCTTCCGCCTGCGCGACGCATCCAGCGACCGCGACGATCATACGCCCGCCTTCCGCCGCGCGTTCGCGCTTCAGCGCTCTCAATCGTCCGAGTTCGGAGTAGACCTTCTCGGCCGCCTTCTCGCGAATGTGGCACGTGTTGAGCACCACCATGTCGGCGCCTTCAGGCGCGTCCACCAACGCATAGCCGTGCGGCGCCATCACGTCCGCCATGCGGGCGGAGTCGTAGGCGTTCATCTGGCAGCCGTAGGTTTTGATGAAGAGCTTGCGGGTCACGTGGGGCCAGTCTAGCGCAAAAAAGCGGCCGGTCTTATGAGCCGGTGGCTGGACGAACTCAAGCCACAACCTCGCCGCGGAACCCGTCTTGCGGAGGCGGCAATTCGATCGGTTCGTCCTCGTAAGCGGGACCAAAGGCGCCCGGGCGCCCTGCCAGCGCGTGTGACACGCCCTCTCGGACAAGCCGTTCGCATTCCGCCGAAAGTTCCTTGCGTGACTTGAATTGATCGACCGTCATCGGCGGGTGGTAGTGCACCATCACGTCGATCGGACCCAGGCAGAAAGACTCCCAAAGGTGGGGCGCCAAATCCATATCGCCGTACCACGCGACGAAGGGCCGAAGCTCCCGCCCAAGTGGCACGCCGTGCAAGCGCGTATACGCAAGCGACACCGGCTGCACGAGCACGCGCCGATTCCGGCCGTCGCTCCCAAGCAACATCGCATCTGCCGACCCAAGCAGCGAACTCTTGAATGGCAACACCCGATTGCCATCGCTCGATGTGCCTTCGGGGAACAGCACGACCGTGCCGCCTTCTTCCAACCGCTCACGGATTGCGTCGCGCTGTTTACCGGCGCGGCTGCGCTTTTCGCGCTCGACGAAAACCGTGCGTACGAGTTTCGACATGATGCCGAAGAACGGCCACTTACCTACTTCGGCCTTCGCGACAAACGACAGAGGAATGACGCCTGCAAGCACCGGCATGTCGAGATACGACATATGATTGCACGCGAGCAGAACGCCGGGTTCGCGGCAGGGCCGGCCGAACGTTTCGACCCTGATCCCCATCACCGCACACAGCCAGCGCGCATACTGCGCCGGGAACCGGTCGCGAAGCGGCCAATCGAAACGAACTGCAAGCCATTGCACCGGCAGGAACACCGCAGTCACGCTTAAGAAGGCGATTGCGACGCCGACACCGCGAAGCGTTCCGATGATCTTGTTCACTTCTTGGCCTTGCCCTTTGCCGCCGCCTCGATCGGCACCGCGTAGAGTTCAAGCCGATGGTCGACCAGCTTGTAGCCGAGCTTCTCGGCCACCTGCCGCTGCAACTCTTCGATTTGATCGTTCTGAAACTCGATTACGCGCCCCGACTGCACGTCGATCAGGTGATCGTGGTGCGTCTCCTGTGTCTCTTCGTAACGCGAACGGCCGTCGCGAAAATCATGCCGCTCCAGGATGCCAGACTCTTCAAGCAGCCGCACGGTCCGGTACACCGTCGCAATCGAGATATGGGCGTCGATGGCGGCCGCGCGGCGGTGCAGTTCCTCAGCATCGGGATGATCGTGCGATTCCGAGAGCACCCGGGCGATCACCCGGCGCTGCCCTGTCATCCGCAAGCCCTTCTCAATGCAGAGCTTCTCAATCCGATCCATGCACCACCTCTAAGGGTCTTTTAGTCCATTCCCGGTCCCGCCGAAAGCGCGGCGTCATGAGGCCGAGTTAAGGATACGTCGCATGACAAGCGCATCCGAAGCATCCGTTCCATGATGATAATAGGCCGCGCGTCGCCCGACTTCCGCAAACCCAGCCTCGCGATAAAGGCCAAGCGCCGCGCTGTTCTTCGCGCCGACCTCAAGAAACACATGCGCGGCACCGCGCACGCGCGCAGCTCCACATGCCGCTTCGAGCAGCGCTCGGCCAAGGCCACGCCGACGCGCACCCTCCGTCACGCAGAACGTCAGCACTTCGGCTTCGTCCGCAACCGTACGCAGGAGAATAAACCCTTGCGGCGCCCCACTCGCAATTGCACCTAGCAGAACCATCACCTCGTCCCGTTCCAGTAACGACGCGAAGGCGGGCTCGGGCCACGCGTCCGAAAACGCCGGCGCGTGTAAGGCTGCAAGAAGCGCAGCGTCGTCCCGCCCTCCCGTCCAAATGAGAAATTGTTCGCTCACGCGGGCAGCCGTGCATCGGGCGCACGCAAGTACGCTGGAACGGCTGGATAACGTGCAGGATCGGCTGACGCTGCGCGCTGAGCCAGTAGCGCCGTGTCGATACGGTGAAACGGAACGATCTCGGCATCGCCAAACCCATCGAGCAACAATGCGCCGGAACCGGTAAGCGCCAATTTAGGTTTCAGCACGCGCCGCAGCATCTCAGACGCTTCGCCAACGGGCAGAACAGCCGCCGCGCCAAGCGGTTCGGCCGCTTGCGAAAACGCCTGCACATAGACTTCGCCACGCTTCGCGTCGATGATGGCACCGATATTACCGGCACCATGGACAGCCGCTTGCGCAGCGAGACAGGCGAGCGTCGAGAAACCCAATACCTCCGCGCGCGTCGCGAGCCTGAGCCCCTTCGCGAACGCCAAACCAACGCGCACGCCGGTAAACGCGCCCGGACCGACCGTCACGGCGACACGCGCCAACTGCTCGAAATCTCGACCCTCGAACAGCTTCGCCACGAGCGGTGGCAGCGTCTCGGCCTGCGTGCCAGCCGGATTTTCCGCGTCGATCCGACGTATGATCCGCCCGTCCATCGTCGCGAGCGTGGCACCAACAGGGCCGAAAGACGTGTCGATCGCAAGGATCAACCGGTCGCTCATACGATTTGGCAGGCCTCGTCGAACGGCAGTCGCGGCGAGCGCGCAAACACGCCGGCCGGATCGCCGTGGCCAAGCCCACAGATGAAGTTCGACTTGACGGCCGAGTTCGGAAAGAACTCCTCGTCAACGCCGGCATTATTGAATCCCGACATCGGCCCGCAATCGAGACCGACCGCACGGGCCGCCAGCATCAGATATGCGCCTTGCAGCGTTCCGTTGCGAAACGCGGTCGTTTGGCTCAGTTGCTCGTTGCCCACGAACCAGCTGCGCGCATCCGCATGCGGAAAGAGCTGCGGCAGCTTGTCGTAGAATTTGAGATCGTGCGCGATGATCACCGTGACCGGCGCCGACATCACCTTTGGCACGTTTCCGGGCGACACGTGCGGTTTCAGCCGCTCGCGCCCAGCGTCCGTCGTCACGAACACGAACCGTGCCGGCGAACAGTTGGCGCTCGTTGGACCCATGCGCAAGAGATCGTAGAGCGCATGCAAAAGTGTCGGCGACACCGGCGTCGGCAGCCATTTGTTCTGCGTCCGGGCGGAACGAAACAGCTGATCCAGCGCTTCGTCGGGAATGGCGTGATGCAAAGGAAACCCCATTAGGCCGAAACAGCTTCGACCGCGTTCACTTCGGGAATGTAGTGGCGAAGCATGTTCTCGATCCCGTTCTTCAGCGTCGCCGTCGAGGACGGGCATCCAGCGCAAGAGCCGCGCAGGTTCAAGAAGACGGTGCCGGATTTGCTTTCGAAGCCGCGAAAGACGATGTCCCCGCCGTCTTGCGCAACGGCAGGACGCACGCGCGTTTCAAGAAGCTCCTTGATCTGCTCGACGATCTCTTCATCGGCCGGATCGTATTCCTCGCGCAAAGCGGCGGGCGATGCCTCGCCTTCGATCACGGGAAGCCCTTGGGTGAAGTGCTCCATGATCGCACCCAAGATCATGGGCTTGAGCTGCCCCCAGTCGCTGCCCGTCTTCGTGACGGTGATGAAATCCGGGCCGAACATCACGCCGCCAACGCCGTCGACGTCGAACAAGCGCCGGGCCAACGGCGACTTTTGCGCCGACTCGCGCGTCGGAAAATCCGCGGCCCCTTCGCCAAGGACGTTACGCCCTGGCAGAAACTTCAATGTTGCCGGATTTGGCGTCGATTCAGTTTGAATGAACATGGCATCCTCGTAGCAACTAGAATTTCGGGCGCCTGCCCCGCAAGTCAAGCCAACGCGTCGATCGCTTCGTCAGCCAAACCGCCCGGCACGATGGTAACCGGTATCGGATAGGCGAGCTGCGCCTGCTGCGCAACCAGCGAAACCAGCGGCCCCGGCCCCTCGCGCCCGGTCGAGGCGGCCAAGACCAAAATCGAAATGTCGCCATCTTCCTTAAGAAGCGCCATCAACACGTCGCTGGGCTTTCCTTCGCGCACGATCACTTCGGGAATGAGGCCCGTGAGCTGGTTCACCTCGCCCGCCGCTTCATGCAGCATGCGTTCCGCGTCTTCCATGGCCTCTTCGCGCATCGCGTCTTCGACGGAGCGCCAGTGCTGAAACTCGCCGAGCGAAAGCACGGTAAGGAGCGAAACAATCCCACCGGTATGCTGCGCGCGCCGCGCGGCATAGCGAAGCGCCTTTTTGTGTTCAGGCGAGGTGTCGACGAGGACGAGGAATTTCCGCCGCTTCAAGTGACCCACCCCACGACGCGTCGAACCTCCACCATGATCGGGGCTGCGATCGCGCGCGCTTGATCGGCGCCCTTCAGCATGAGCCGGTCAAGTTCTGCCGGATCGGCCATCAGCCGGCGCATCTCGCTGGCGATCGGCGAGAGTTTGCCAACGACGACTTCGGCGAGAGCGCCTTTGAACGTCGAGAACTGTCCGCCTTTGAACTCGTCGAGGACCGCCTGCTTGCTCTTGTCCGTGAACGCCGAATAGATCGAGACCAGATTGTCGGCTTCCGGTCGGCCTTTGAGGTCCGCCTCGGTTTCGGGCAACGGCAGAGGGTCGGTCTTGGCTCTCTTGATCTTGTTCGCGATCGTATCCGCATCGTCCGTCAAGTTGATGCGCGAATTGTCGGATGGATCGGACTTCGACATCTTCGCGGTGCCGTCGCGCAAGCTCATGATGCGCGTCGCCGGTCCCTGGGTGATGGGCTCAGGGATCGGAAAGAAATCTGCTACGCCGAAGTCGTTGTTGAATTTCTGCGCGATGTCGCGCGCAAGTTCCACGTGCTGCTTCTGATCGTCGCCGACCGGAACATGCGTTGCCCGATAGAGCAGGATGTCGGCCGCCATCAACACCGGATAGGTGTAAAGGCCGACGCTCATCTTCTCCGCATTCTTACCAGCCTTGTCTTTGAACTGCGTCATCCGGTTCAGCCAGCCGACCCGCGCCACGCAGTTGAGAACCCACGCAAGTTCCGCGTGCTCCTTCACTTGGCTTTGCGCGAAGACGATCGAGCGTTTCGGATCGACGCCGCTCGCAATATAGGCGGCCATCACTTCGCGCGTGGCCTGCGCCAGCTGCTTCGGATCGTGATCGACCGTGATCGCGTGCATGTCGACCATGCAGTAGAGGCAGCGATACTGCTCCTGCAGCTTGAGCCAGTTCCGGATCGCGCCCAAATAATTGCCGAGATGCAAATTACCCGTGGGCTGCATCCCCGAAAACACAAGGGGTTGGTGTCCGCTCATTGCCATCGAGTCCAAAGTACCATCAAAGCGACCGGGTTATGCGCAGAAGCTCATGAGAGCCGCAAGTGCCCGGAATACTTAACTTTTGGCCTATGGCCGCGTCCGCCGCTGAGCCCGAACGCCACCGTCGCCAAGCGCTTCCAGCAACGCGGTCTTGACCGACTCGATACGCGCCGGATGCGTGACTTTACGTCCGTACCCGTCCTTTACATAGAAGACGTCGATCGCCCGCTCGCCAAAAGTCGCAATCTGCGCCGAGTGAATCGAAAGGCCCGCAACGTGCAACCCGCGTGTGAGATCGTGCAGCAGTCCTGGCCGGTCGCGCCCATTGACTTCAATCACCGTGTGCGAGTCCGATGCGCTGTTGTCGACAAGCACGCGCGGTTCGACCTTGAACGCTTCTTCGCGCCTACGAACCTGGCGGGCATCGATCACTGAGCGCGGCACGACCTCGCCGCCGAGAACGCGGATCGCCGTATCGCGCAGCCGCTGAATTCGCCGATCATCGCTGAGCGGCCGGCCTTCCGAGTCCTGAATGGAAAAGAGGTCGATCGCCATGCCGTCGGTCGTCGTGAAAATCTTGGCATCGACGATGTTCGCGCTGCACATCGCAAATGCGCCGGCGAGTTGCGAGAACAAGCCGGGGTGGTCGCCCGTAAAGATCGAAACTTCTGTGACCGACCGGAACTCGTCGGTCTTGGCCGTTAGGCTGAACGTCTTTCCGGCTTGTCCATCGCGATCGGCCGACTCCATCTGCCGCGCTTGTGCCTCGTGCGCGTTCGTGTCGAGGGCCAGCCAATAAGGGTCATAGTGCCGCGACAGCGCGCGTTCGCGCTGCGCCTCAGGCCAATCGGCCAATCGTTCGGCCAAGGCGGCCTTAGCTTGTGCGACCATCTGCGGGCGCGCGGTCGCGCTGAACCCGCCGAGCATTTGCGCCTCGGCCTCCCAATAGAGCTGCCTGAGCAATTGTCCCTTCCAGCCGTTCCACACCCCAGGCCCGACTGCGCGAATGTCGGCCACCGTCAGGCACAGCAACAACCGAAGCCGTTCCGGCGACTGCACCACGGCGATGAAGTCGCGAATGGTCTTCGGATCCGAAAGATCGCGCTTCTGTGCGACGTCGCTCATCACCAGGTGATTGAGCACGAGCCAAGCGACGGTCTCTGTCTCGTCGGCCGACATACCAAGCCGCGGGCAAAGCGAAAGCGCAACATCCTCGCCAACTTCCGAATGATCGCCTTCGCGCCCCTTCGCGATGTCATGCAATAGCATCGCGACGTAAAGTACTTCGCGCGACAAGACCTTGTGAATAACCTCGTTCGCGACGGGATGTTCGTCCTTGTAGTCGCCGCGTTCGATCTTCGCGAGATGACCGATAGCGCGAATCAGATGCTCGTCCACCGTATAGTGGTGGTACATGTTGAACTGCATCTTCGCGACGATGCGCCCGAAGTCGGGAACGAACGCGCCGAACACACCCGCCTCATTCATCATGCGCAGCGTGCGCTCCGGATCTCGGCGCGAACACAGAATTTCGAGAAAAAGCTTGTTCGCTTCGGGGTCCGCGCGCAGTATGTCGTCGATAAGCCCGATATTTCGCGTGACGTGTTTCAGCGCGTCGGGATGAACGTCAACGCCCTTGTCATCCGCGATCTTGAACAGGCTCAAGAAATTGACCGGGTTCGCGCGCAAAACCTCCGACCCTTCGATGTTCACGCGACCTTGTTCGATGAAGAAGCCTTCGGCATCGACGCGCTTGCGACCGACGCCGGTCATGATGCGGCCGAACACCGGCCACGGCTTCTGGTTCTGCGCTTCCAACGCCGCGCAGAATATACGCGTCAGATCGCCGACAGTTTTAGCGACGAGGAAGTAGCGCTGCATGAACCGCTCGACGCCGCGCTCGCCGCCTTTGTCCTGGTAGCCAAGCCGTTTAGCGACATCGACCTGCATGTCGAATGTCAACCGTTCCTCAGCGCGCCCCGCCAAGAAGTGCATGTGGCAACGGACCAGCCAGAGGAACTCCTCGGCATCCGCGAATGCCTTGAACTCATCGGCGGTGAAAAGACCCGCGCTTAGAAGCTCCGAGGTATCTTCGACACGATAGAGATACTTCGCGATCCAAAAGAGCGTGTGCAGATCCCGCAAACCGCCCTTGCCGTCCTTGACGTTCGGCTCGACCAAATAGCGGCTTTCGCCATGGCCTTTGTGGCGCCGCGCGCGCTCGTCCAGCTTTGCTTCAACGAAACTGCGCCCCGAACCGGTGATCACGTCTTTCGCGAACTTCGCCTTCAACTTGTCGAACAAGCTTTCCTGCCCGCACAAGAACCGTGTCTCGAGGATTGCCGTACGGATCGTGTGATCGGCCTTTGCGAGACGCACGCACTCGTCGATCGAACGCGTTGCGTGGCCAACCTTCAGGCCCAAATCCCAAAGCAGGTGCAACACGAACTCGACGACACACTCGCCCCAAGCTGTCTGCTTGAACGGCAAGAGGAAGAGCAGATCGACGTCCGACCCCGGCGCCAATGTCCCGCGCCCATAACCGCCAACGGCAACCACCGCGATGTGCTCGGAATCCGTCGGGTTTTGTGCCGTGAACACATGCTCGACGGTGAACCTGTAGAGCGCTTCGATCAGCACATCCGTGCTGCCCGACAGCATCTTGGCGGTACCGAGACCGGACCCGCCACCTTCAAGGTACACCCGCGCCGCCGCACGGTCCGATGCCAGCGCCTCCTTTAGCAAAGGCAGAGCCGTCGCTTTCAGCTTGACCGAATCGGCGCCAGACTTATCGGCAAGGGCGGCAAGCGCTGCGGCCAGATTTTCGCGTGGGAAGCTCATGCGGCCACTATGGCATTCGCGAACGTCCGCTCAAAGGCCGTCACGCCCCGCCCAGCAAAGCGGCACGCCGCTTCAAACTGTCGGCGGGCCACAGCTTGTCGCGGCTGTAGTAACCCTTCATCACCGGCACATCGTCCGACAGCCGCAGCCATTTCTGCTTCGTCGATGTAAAGATGTGGACGTCGGGCGGGCAGCGGTTCGGGTCATCCAGCGTTCCGACGCGCACGAACGCCGCCTTCAACCCCGCCCCGGCATAGTGGCTCCAAACTGCAATCCGGCAGGTCGGGCAGCGCAGAATTTTCTGCCCCTTACCGCTGCTCGAAGGCGTCTTTACCACCTCGGGCGTCCCGCGCAACAACTTCACATGGTCCGTCTCGATCATCGCGTTGAGCACGAATGCCGAGCCCGTCTCGCGCTGGCACCACGTGCAGTGACAGCAGTGCACGAACAGCGGTTTCGTCAGCATGCGATATCTCACCGCCTTGCACGTGCACCCGCCTTCAATTGGAAACTTCGCCATGACTAGAACTTCTTGAACCGGTCCATGACCCAAGCGCGCCGACGCGGATCGACGGCTTGCTGAATCTCGGACACGAAATGACGCCGCGCCGCGTGAATGTTGGCCATGTGTTGTTGCCAAGTTTGCTCGTCGGCGCTCGGCATCGCAACGACAGCATTGTACGCCGCCACGATATGATCGAGCACCGCTTGTCGCGTTCCACGATAAGCACCGGGCTTTTCATGGTCCGTCTCCTTCTTCCCGATATTAGGGAAGTACCAACGCCCCTCGTCGATAAGCGCCGAAAGGTTTGTCGCCAGCGCATGAACGTCCGTTTTGGCCGTGAGGTGATACGCCTCCGCCATCGCAACCACAACGCGGTTCGCCCAATTCATCAATTGCGTATCGTTGTTGAACTTGAAGGTCTCGACGCTCACCCGCGTCTGCCGCGACGTGATGACAATATTAAGCACCAACGCCAGAACCGAAACCGCGGCCGACGCGACGGCTACCCAATCGGACAACTGAAAACCGTCCATACATTCACTCCTTGGTGAGCGCCTTAAGGTCGTAAAGCACTTGCATCGCGTCGCGCGGACTAAGCTCGTCGACGTTGATCGCCTTCAACCGTGTTTCCACTTCCGAATCTTGAGACTGAGCTTGCACAGGCGCCGCCGCCGCAAACAGGGGTAGTTCGTCCACCATCGTCTTGGCACGCCGCCCGCTATCGCCGCGCTCAAGCGCGTGCAGCACATCCTGTGCCCGCTTCAATACATCAAGCGGCAGCCCGGCGAGCTTCGCAACCTGAATTCCGTACGAGCGATCGGCAGCGCCCGGCACGACTTCATGTAGGAACACGATTCCCCCTTGCCACTCTTTCACGCGCACGGTGACGTTCGCGACACCGTCCAGCCGCTGCGCCAGCCCCGTCAACTCGTGATAGTGCGTCGCGAACAACGTGCGCGAACGGTTGACGCCGTTCAATCGCTCGACCGTCGCCCACGCGATCGACAGGCCGTCGAACGTAGCCGTACCGCGGCCGATTTCGTCGAGAATGACGAGCGACCGTTCCGTCGCTTGATTGAGGATCGCGGCCGTCTCGACCATCTCGACCATGAACGTGGAGCGCCCACGCGCAAGATCGTCGGCGGCGCCAACGCGGCTGAACAGCCGGTCGACGACACCGATCTCCGCGCTCGCAGCCGGCACGAAGGACCCCGCCTGCGCCAAAATCGCGATCAGCGCGTTCTGGCGGAGATAGGTCGACTTGCCCGCCATATTTGGCCCCGTGACGAGCCAGAGCCGACCGACGCCATCGCCCGATAAATCGCAATCGTTCGCAACAAAACCTTGTGCGTCGCGCTTCAACGCCGCTTCGACGACTGGATGGCGCCCCCGCGAAATCTTAAACGCAAGCCCCGGCGCAATCGAGGGCCGCACGAAATCAGCTTCAACAGCAAGATCGGCGAGCCCCGCGAGCACATCCAACCGCGCCACCACGCCCGCGATCTCACTCAAAGCACCGCTCGCGGCTTTCACTTCGTCGACCAACTGATCGAACAACTGCAGCTCTATCGCGAGCGCCTCGCCGGCAGCATCGGCGATTTTCGACGCAAGGTCGGAGAGCTCGGCATTCGTGTGCCGTTGCGCCTGCGCCGTCGTTTGGCGATGGATGAACGCACGGCCCGCTTCCGTGGTCTTCAGCTTTTCCGCGTTCGCCGACGTGATCTCGATATGATAGCCGAGAACGCCGTTGTGCCGCACCTTCAGCGAGCCGATCCCTGTTTCGTCCTTCAGACGGCCCTCGAGTTCGACAATCACCCGCCGTGCGTCATCGCGGAGTGTGCGCGCGGCATCCAGCCGCTCATGCGCGCCGGCAGCCACGAAGCCGCCATCGCGCGCCAGCATCGGCAAATCGGGGCCTAGTACGCGGCCCAGCTTTGCGGAAAGCGCGCGCACCGCGGCACCCGTCTCCTGAAGCCTCTTCAATTCTCGCGCCAACGATTGCGGCAAACCCGACAATGCGCCGTCGGTCCGCGCCACCGCTTCGGCCAGCACATCCGCAAGCGCCAGTGCGTCCTTGACGGCGCCGAGATCGCGCGGTCCGCCGCGGTCGACGCTAAGGCGCGACAACGCGCGCGCCATGTCCGGCATCCGCCGCAGCACGCCGCGCGTTGCTTCGCGCGCCGGCGTGTTCTGGACGAAATGATCGACGCCGTCCAAGCGCGCTTCAATCGCTCCAACATCGGTTAGCGGCGCGAGAAGCCGCTCGGAAAGCTCGCGCCCGCCCGCCGCCGTCAACGTCCGGTCGATAGTTGCAAGTAAGCTCCCCTGAAACTCGCCCGACAGTGTCTGCACGAGCTCAAGATTGCGTCTCGTCGCGCTATCCATTGCCAAGACATGCGCTTGTGCCTGCTGGCGCGGCGCTGACAAGGCGGGAAGCTTGCCCTTCTGCGTCAGCTCCAAGTAGCCGAGCAATGCACCGGCAGCCGCAATCTCAGCACGCGAAAAACTACCGAACGCATCGAGCGCTGCGACATTCAAATGGGACTTCAGCAGCCGCTCGCCGACCGACGAGTCAAACTTGAGGGCCGGAAGCAGGGTTGCCCGCGCACCCATCTCGCGCACCAAGGGCGCGATCTGCTCCTCCGTCGCCAATGCATCAGGCATCAGCAACTCGGCAGGCTCAATTCGCGCCAACGTCTGCAGCAACATCGCGGGCTCGACCGCCGTCACATGAAACGACCCGTCGGAGATATCCGCCCACGCCAAGGCATAAGCACCCGCAGCACGCGCAAGCGTCGCAAGATAATTGTGGCGACGCGCGGTCAGCAGTTGATCTTCGGTGAGCGTGCCCGGTGTCACCACACGCACGACCTCGCGCGCAACGACGGACTTGGAGCCCCGCTTCTTCGCCTCCGCTGGATCTTCGATTTGCTCGCAGACCGCGACCTTGAACCCCTTGCGGATCAAGGTCAGCAAATAACTCTCCGACGAGTGCACGGGCACGCCGCACATCGGAATGTCGGCGTCGTTGTGCTTGCCGCGTTTGGTCAGCGCAATGTCCAGCGCCGCCGACGCTTTTACCGCGTCGTCGAAGAACAACTCGTAGAAATCGCCCATACGGTAAAACAGCAGATAATCCGCGTGCTCCCGTTTGATCGCGAGGAACTGCGTCATCATCGGCGTCGCGCGTTCTTCCTCGCGCTCGGCCTGCGGGGCTGAAACCTGGCTCATCAAGGCGCCCTAACGCCCCTTCGCGGACGCGGTGAGACTGCACAAACCCTTGTGTCCCGAGGCGCCGCGCAGGTATTCAGAGCCAAGAGGAAACGGCCCGCTCGGGGACGGCTCCGCGCCCCACGCGAACAACACGGCAGGTCCATGTCGAAAAAGCGTCCATTCACGGATCAAGAAGCCCTTCTTTTTCATAGCCAACCCAAGCCTGGCAAGCTCGAAATCGTGCCGTCGAAACCGATGGCGACACAGCGCGATTTGAGCCTCGCCTATTCGCCTGGCGTGGCTGTGCCTGTGCGCGCGATCGCGGAAGATCCATCCACAGTTTACGACTACACCGCGAAGGGAAACCTGGTCGCGGTGATCTCGAACGGCACTGCAATCTTAGGTTTGGGCGATCTCGGTCCGCTCGCTTCGAAGCCTGTGATGGAAGGCAAGGCCGTCCTTTTCAAGCGCTTCGCCGACGTCGATTCCATCGACCTCGAAGTCGACACAACGGACGTCGACGCGTTCGTCAACTGCGTGCGCTATTTGGGTCCGACGTTCGGCGGCATCAATCTGGAAGACATCAAAGCCCCCGACTGCTTCATCATCGAGCAACGTTTGCGCGAGTTGATGGACATCCCGGTGTTCCACGACGACCAACACGGCACCGCGATCATTACGGCAGCAGGTCTCATCAACGCGCTCTATCTAACCGGCCGCGATATCAAAACCGCCAAGATGGTCGTCAACGGCGCGGGGTCCGCCGGTATCGCTTGCCTTGAGCTCATCAAAGCGATGGGCATGCCGAACGAAAACGCGATCCTCTGCGACACCAAAGGTGTGATTTACAAAGGCCGCACCGAAGGCATGAATCAGTGGAAGTCGGCGCACGCCGCCACGACCAAAGCACGTACGCTGACTGAGGCGTTGGTCGGTGCCGACGTGTTCTTGGGCCTCTCCGTCGCAGGCGCAATGACGCAGGCCATGGTCAAATCGATGGCGCCCAAGCCGTTGATCTTCGCATGCGCAAATCCCGACCCGGAAATTACTCCCGAAGATGTGCGCGCCGTGCGCAGCGATGCGATCATCGCCACCGGTCGTTCCGACTACGCGAACCAGGTCAACAACGTTCTAGGCTTTCCCTACATCTTCCGCGGCGCGCTCGACGTACGCGCCCGCACGATCAACGATGAGATGAAGATCGCCGCTGTGAATGCGCTCGCCGAACTCGCGCGCGAAGACGTTCCTGATGAAGTGGCCGCCGCGTATCTGGGAAGCCGCCCTAAATTCGGCCCCGACTACATCATCCCCGTGCCGTTCGACCCGCGCCTGATCTCACGCGTGCCGGTCGCCGTCGCTAAAGCTGCGATGGCCTCTGGCGTTGCTCGCAAGCCGATCGCCGACCTTGACCGCTATTCGAACGAACTCGCTTCACGCCTCGATCCGGTCGCCTCGATCGTGCAACGCGTCGTCGCCCGCGTGCGCATGCAGCCCAAGCGCGTCGTCTTCGCCGAGGGTGAAGAAGAAGCCGTGATCCGCGCCGCTCTCTCGTACCAAGCGTCCGGTCTCGGCAAAGCCATCCTCGTTGGTGATCCGGAGCGGATCAAAGAAACCGCGCACCAAGCCGGCATCGAAGATTTCCGCGAACTCGAAGTGCAATTCGCCCGCGAAAGCCCGCGCACCGCAGAGTACGCCGACGCACTCTACAAACGCTGGCAGCGTCGCGGCGCGCTTCATCGCGATTGCCTGCGGCAAGTCACGTTCGACCGCAACATCTACGCCGCCTCGGTCGTCGCAGCCGGCCACGCCGACGCGATGGTGACGGGCGTGACGCGCCATTATTCCGTCGCGCTCGCCGACGTCCGACACGTTCTCGATCCGAAACCGGGCGAGCGCCTGATGGGCGTCTCGATCATCCTGGCCGGCGCCCGCACGGTTTTCGTGGCGGACACCAACGTCCACGAAATGCCGGAACCCGACGTTCTCGCTGATATCACCGTGCAGACGGCGGCCGTCGTCCGCCGCTTCGGCTATGAACCGCACGTGGCCCTCCTTGCCTATTCGACCTTCGGCCAACCCTGGGGCGAGCGTTCGCAGCGCGTGCGCGAGGCCGTCGAAATTCTCGACAAGCGCAACGTTGACTTCGCGTACGACGGCGAAATGAACGCCGACATCGCGCTCGACGCCGAGCTTCGCCTTGCGCGCTATCCCTTCAGCCGGTTGAAGGAGCCCGCCAACGTTCTCATCATGCCCGCCATCCACTCCGCCTCGATTTCGACGACCATGACCGAAGTCATAGGCGGCGCGACCGTCATCGGTCCGCTGCTTGTCGGAATGTCGAAATCGGTGCAGATCGCCCCGCTCGGTGCCACGATGAGCGACATCGTCAACATGGCAGCACTCGCCGCCTACAACATTTCGAGCTGAGCATGCTGAACATCCATCTCGTCCCGTGCCTGAGCGACAACTACGCGTACCTGGTGCACGAACCGGCGACGAGCAAAGTCGCGGTCGTCGATCCGTCCGAAGCGGCGCCGGTCCTTGCCGCGCTGAAAGCACATAACCTGACACTGACGCACATCCTCAACACGCATCACCACTTCGATCACACCGGCGGCAACCTTGAACTGAAGGAAAAGACCGGCGCCCGCGTCGTCGGCCCGCGCGCCGATCGTGAGCGCATTCCCGGCATCGACGAAGACGTCGCAGAAGGCGACACCTGGTCGCTCGGACAATCCAGGGCGAAGATATTCGATATCCCTGCTCACACCAAAGGCCACATCGCCTTCTGGTTCGAGGCCGACAAAGCCGTCTTCACCGGCGACACGATGTTCGCAATGGGGTGCGGTCGTCTGTTCGAAGGCACGCCGGCCCAAATGTGGTCGAGCCTTTCGAAGTTGGCGGCACTACCTGCCGACACCCGCGTCTATTGCGGCCATGAATACACGCTCTCGAACGGCCGCTTCGCCGTCACGCTGGAACCGAACAATGCCGCGTTGAAGAAGCGCATGGCCGAGGTCGAGCGCTTGCGTGCCGAAGGCAAGCCGACGATCCCTTCGACGATCGCTCTCGAGCGCGAGACGAACCCGTTCCTGCGCCCCGCAAATGCCGAACTGCGTAAATCGCTCGCGCTCGAATCCGCCGATGTCGTCGAGGTTTTCGCTGAAACCCGCCGCCGCAAAGACGTGTTCAAGTGACGGCGGACGACGTCGTCCGCCTCCTCGATCTCAAGCCGCATCCCGAAGGTGGCTACTTTCGCGAAACGTTCCGTGATGCGGACGAGCCGCGCGCCGCCTCGACTGCGATCTACTATCTTCTGAAAGCCGGCGAGCGCTCGCACTGGCATCGCGTCGACGCTGTCGAGGTCTGGCATTGGTACGCAGGCGACGCGCTCGAACTCTCGATCGCCGAGAGCGGCGTCACGACGGTCAAAACGCTCGGCCCCAACCTCACAGCCGGCGAACACCCGCAGATCGTCGTTCCCAAACACGCATGGCAGAGCGCGCACTCGCTTGGACGCTACACGCTTGTCGGCTGCACCGTCGCACCGGCGTTCACGTTCGAAGGTTTCGAAATGGCGCCACCCGGCTGGCAGCCCGCTTAGCGGAAGATCTGCCTGAGCTGCCGCTGGATCGCGAATGACGACGGCCGTCCAGCAAGCCCCTGCTCCACCGAAAAGCTCACAATCAGCATGTCGCCTTGAAGCGCGATCCCGGCGAACCGCGACTGCACGAACCGCACGCGATTGAGATAGTTAGAAAGCGCGTTACGTCCCGGCCCGGATCGCGACAAGTCGAACAACGCAGTCCCTGCATTGCGAATAGCGTCGAAGAGTATTCCCCGCGCACCCGGATCACCGGCGGCCGCATTCCAGTTCGCTTCAAACAGAATCTCTTTTCCCGTCTCTGCGCGCAGCTGCATCATGATGCGCCCCGCGATGTCGCGCACAAGCGCGATCGACGGCGGCGCCGGCAGAAGGGGCGGAACGACCCGATCGGGCGCCACTGGCGTGCCCCCGCGGATCGCCGGCGTGAACAGCGTCATACCGCCCAATCCAGAGATGCGCAGCACGACCTCGCCGTCGTCGCGCACGAGCAGGCGATCCCCGCCCGCGGCCGGTTGCCAACGCAAGACAAGAATCTCTTCCGACCCGTCAAACTTCAGCTTCGCAAGCTCACTCGACCGGTCGAGAACGAACCCGATCCGCGCGTACTCAGAGATGTAGTGAGCGACCCGAGGCGGCTCGCGGTCATAGGCGCGCGTCATCATCGCGCCGGCGCTAGTCAGCAAGGCGGCGACAACGATCAGAATGCGCGCAATCCACTGCAACGCCAGACTCCACAAACGGTGAGGGAGCGGAACAACCGCAATTGGCCGTCCGCTGAGCCTTTCCCCGCATTGTCTTGAGGTCTGGTATTGCCTGTGATGATGGCAACAATGTGGTTCGATTAACGCAATTGCTCCTTGCGTTAATCACAGGTTACGGAGCGGCATAGCCCGCTTCGCGTCGCTAGGGCATTGGCCACGCGACTGAGGCATTCTTGCAACCCACGCGTGGCGCACGCGCACGCGCGAACGGCAACCGCCTCAATACATATGTTGACCGCCGTTGATCGACATCGTCGAGCCCGTCACGAAGCCGGCATCGTCAGCGACGAGAAACAGCACGCCGCGCGCGATTTCTTCTGCCTTGCCGAGTCGTCCGACGGGAATTTTCGCCACGATTTTCTCGAGCACGTTCGGCGGCACGGCAGCCACCATGTCCGTGTCGATATAACCTGGTGCGATCGCGTTGACGGTGATGCCCTTTGGCGCGCCTTCCTGCGCCAAGGCCTTCGTAAAGCCGTGAATACCCGACTTCGCCGCCGCGTAGTTCACCTGTCCATATTGCCCGGCCTGTCCGTTGATCGAGCCGATGTTCACGATGCGCCCGAAGCCGCGGTCGAGCATGCCGTCCCAGACGGCTTTGCACATGTTGAAGCAACCGCCGAGATTGGTGTCGAGCACTTCATCCCACTGCGCGCGCGACTGCTTCTTTAGCGTGGAATCCCGCGTGATGCCCGCGTTGTTGACGACGATGTCGACGGGCCCGAGTTTCGAGACCACTTCGGCCACGCCCTTCATGCACGCGTCGTAGTTCGCAACGTCCCACTTGAACACGGAGATGCCAGTCTTCTGCGCAAAAGCCTGCGCGCGCTCATCGTTCCCGGCATAGTTTGCCGCAACCTTGTATCCGGCTTTCTTGAGTCCCAATGAGATCGCCTCGCCAATCCCGCGTGTACCGCCGGTGACAATCGCTACCCGTGACATGTCTCATCCTCCCGTTTTGTTTTGTTAGCGCTCGACGCAAACAGCGATACCCATGCCGCCGCCAATACACAGCGTGGCAAGGCCTTTTTTCGCGTCGCGCTTCTGCATCTCGTGCAGCAACGTCACGAACACGCGCGCGCCTGACGCGCCTATCGGATGTCCGATCGCGATCGCGCCACCGTTGACGTTCACTTTCGCCGGGTCCCAACCCATGTCTTTATTGACTGCGCACGCCTGCGCCGCGAACGCCTCATTCGCTTCGATCAGGTCCAGATCGGACGCCGACCATCCCGCCTTCTTGAGCGCCGCGCGCGATGCCGGGATCGGCCCCGTGCCCATGATCTTCGGATCGACGCCGGCTTGCGCCCAAGACTTGATCACGGCGAGCGGCTTCAGCCCGCGCTTGTCGGCCTCTTTCAGCGACATCAGCACCACGGCGGCCGCACCGTCGTTGATGCCGCTCGCGTTCGCCGCGGTCACCGTGCCGCCCTCTTTCAAGAACGCAGCGCGCAAATCCTTGATCGAATCGTAGGTCACGCCGTCGCGAATGTATTCGTCGGTATCGACGACTTTCTCGCCCTTCCTCTCTTTGATGGTGACGGCGACGATTTCATCCTTAAACCTGCCGGCCTTCCGCGCGGCCTCCGCCTTGTTCTGCGAGGCGACCGCAAAACGGTCCTGTTGTTCGCGCGTGATCTGCCATTCCTTGGCGACGTTCTCGGCCGTGTTACCCATGTGATAGCCGTTGAACACGTCCATCAGCCCGTCCTTGATCATCGTGTCGATAAACTCAAGCGGCCCCATCTTCTGCCCCGCGCGTAGGTAAGCAGCGTGCGGGGCCATCGACATGGATTCTTGTCCGCCCGCAACGACGATCGAGGAGTCGCCGTTGACGATCGCTTGGTGACCCAAAGCGACGGCGCGCAAACCCGAACCGCAAAGCTGATTGATACCCCACGCCGGAACTTCGACGGGAAGACCCGCGTTGATCGACGCCTGCCGCGCCGGATTTTGCCCTTGGGCCGCGCTCAAGATCTGCCCCAGGATGACTTCGCTGACGTCCTTCGCGTCGACCTTCGCGCGCTTCAGCACTTCTTTGATTGCGACTTTACCAAGCTCGTGCGCTGGCAAAGCGCCGAACACTCCGTTGAACGAACCTACGGCTGTGCGTGCAGCTGCAACAATGGCGACGTCGGTCATGCGTGGGATCTCCTGAAAACGGCAAAAAGATTGAGGCCTGTTAAGATTGACATTGGCATGGGCGACGGCTGTCAGCCAAGCCGTTCCGCCATTTTTGAAGGAGATTTGAACGTCGTCAGGCGGGCTTTAACGCATCCGCGGTAGGAATAACCCGACATCTGGCGTATTATGCTGCGCAACAAAAAGCGATTGCGGCGCAACATCGACCCGCACCTTGAGGCTCACGAATGACCGCTGCCCCTAGCAATGAACCCATCACGATCAAGAAGTACGCGAACCGCCGCCTCTACAACACGGCGACCTCAAGCTACGTCACGCTTGATCACTTGTCTGAGATGGTCAAACACGGGCAGGAATTCAACGTCTACGACGCCAAGTCCGGCGAGGACATCACCCGCTCGGTCCTGACCCAAATCATCTTCGAGGAAGAGGGCAAAGGCGGCCAACAACTGTTGCCGATCCAATTCCTTCGCCAGCTGATCCGCTTCTACGGCGACAGCATGCAAGCGCTCGTGCCTGGCTATTTGAACCTCAGCATGGACTCGTTCTCGAAGAACCACGAGCGTATGCGCGAACAGCTGACCTCGGCCTTCGGCGGCAAAGGCATGCTGAAAGAGTTCGAGGGCATCGCCCGCCAGAACATGCAGATGTTCGAGCGCGCGATGCGCATGTTCACGCCGTTCGGCGCGCTCATGAAGACTCGTGACGAACAAGCGGCAAACGGTACGGCCGGCGAGCACACGGAAAGCGCCGACGAAGAGATCGCCGATCTCAAGGCCCAGATCGAGACGATGCGCCGCCAGATCGACGATCTGGCAAGCCGGAAATAGCCTTACTTTCCCTTACGTTGGCTGAGCAACGGCCGCTTGCGCCGTGCCCTGCCGCTGTGCGTAATCTTTGGCAACCTTTTCTGCTGGAGCCCGCATGACCTCGTTCAAGTTGCTGCCCCTGATCGCCATTGTGATGGCTGTTACCTCGCAAGCGGCCCTTGCAGCGAACGCGAAGGACGTGGCCCGGGCGCGCAAGTCGCAAAACTTCTCGCAGTGCATCCGCTGCGATCTTTCGGGCGCAAACTTCGAAGACCGCTTCTTTCAATTGGCTGTGCTCATCGAGGCAAACCTCTCGGGCAGCAATTTCGACGGCGCGAACCTCGCCGGCACGCAGCTAACCAACGCGAACCTGTCGAAGGGCACGTTCCGCTACACGAACTTCTCCGGCGCACAGATGCAAGGTGCCGACTTGCGCGGTGCAGACTTCCGGGGCTCGTGGTTCAACTGGGCTTGGTTCGCCGGCGCCAAACTCGACGGCGCCGACTTCACGAATGCGCATTTCGTCGGCGCCCAGCTTCAGGGCACCGATCTCTCCAAGGCAATTGGATTGACGTCTTCGCAGGTTCGCTCGGCCTGTGCCGACGCAAACACGAGGCTGCCACCGGGCGTCGAGCGCCCGTGGTGTCCGTACTAGCTGTCGAACTGCCGGGCAAAGCTCTCAACCGGGCGGCCCAGCCACGCGACCACCTGCAACATCCCGTCGACTTCGAGCCTCCCGCCGCGTTCGGTGCGCGCGATCGTCGCAGCACTGACGCCGATCTCGTTCGCCACGTGCCGCCACGACATCGAGCGCGCCTGCCGTTGCGCATCCAGCGCCTGGTAGAGCGCGCGCGTGTCGAAGCGGAGCACCACTATTTCTTCGGCACCATGCAGAAGGCAACGAACTTGTTGCCATCGAGGTCGCGGAAATACCCGCCGTAGAAGCCGCTGTTGGCTTCCGCCGGACGGAACCCAGGCGCACCTTCGTCTTTGCCGCCGAGCGCCGTCGCTTTTGCGTGCACCTTCTTAACGTCATCGGGCGACCCGACGGCAAGCGCCACCATTGTCCCGTTACCCGCGGTCGCAGCCTTCCCGTCATTGGGCTTGATGACCATCACTTGCGGACCTTTGCCGTTCGTCCATCCCGTCATGTGGTCGTTATCCCAGCCACGCTTCGCGCCGATCTCGCCAAGTACGCTGTCGTAGAATTTACGCGCCCGCTCGATGTCGTTCGTACCCACGGTCATGTAGCCGATCATGCTTGTCTCCTGCTCATTGTCAGAACGCGGGTTTTAGCTGCCCGGTGCAGGCAAAGCAAAGAACCCGTCGAGCTAGGCGATAGTCTCGCGGGAAGGCAGCGGTACGGTGGTGATATCCGTAGGGTGAGCGCCGGCGCGGTCACCGATCGCCCACTGCACGCCGATAAATCCGCCCTTCACGCGCGGCAAAAGCGCCAGCGCCAACACAACGATACTTGGCAAGACGATCGCGAGCAGCCACGCCAGCGGCCAGGTGAACACCGCATCGCTAAGGAGCAGCGGTCCGAGCACCAAATGGCCGACGATGAGAATGGTGAAGTAGGCAGGTCCGTCGTCCGCGCGATACTGCGAGAGATCATGCCCGCACGAGGCACACGCTGGAACGACCTTCAGGTACGCGCGAAACAGCTTGCCGTCGCCGCACTGTGGGCAACGCCCGAACAGCCCACGCCTGAGACCTTCCCAAACGGAACGCTGCTGAAACGTTGTGGTCACGAAAAAACTCCCGGCGCTAACAACCGGGATGTAAGCACGTGCACTTGGAAAGCGCGTGCGTCAGTTCGTCCAGGGCTCGCGGATCTCGGGTTTGGAGAAGTGGAATCCCTGCAGATAATCCACGCCGAACGCGCGCAAAATGTCGGCTTCGCGCGCATCCGAAACCCATTCCGCGACGGTTTCGAGATTGAAGTTCTTGGCAAGGTCGACGAGCGTGCGCACGAAAATCTGATTGTCGCGGCTGTCGGCCATGCCTTTGACGAATGAACCGTCGATCTTGACCATATCGACCTTCAGCGATTGCAGATTGCGGAACGACGTATAGCCAGCGCCGAAATCGTCGATCGCGACCTTCGCGCCGAGGGCGCGCACGCGGCTGACGAAACGCATGCTTTCTTCGATGTCGATCAGCGCCGCCGTCTCCGTCAGTTCGACGATAAGCCGCGGCATGACGTCGGTGTGGTTCTCGAGGTAGGCGACGAAGGCTTCCAACGTCGGACGATCGCTGGCCGTCATCCCCGAAACGTTGAGCGAGAGGCGTGCGCCGCGATACTTCTTCAGTGCCGCAATCGTAAGCTCCATAACGCGTCGATCAAGCCGGCGCACGAGCCCCAACTGCTCGGCGACCGGAATGAAGTCGCCCGCCGCAATAACCTGACCCTCGGGTCGCGAAATGCGCACCAGGCATTCGTGTGCCACAGCTTCGCTGGTCTTGGCGTCGACGATGGATTGATAGGCCAGGACGACCCGGTTTTCGGACAACGCCGTGATGATCTGATCGCCGATCGCAACGGTGCGCTTGCGCAACGACTCGCGCTGCGGCGAATGCGAATAGGCAGCATAGTTGTCGCGCCCGTGCGCCTTCGCACGATCGAGTGCTTCTTCGGCACGTGCCATGGCTTCTTGGCTGTTGCGTGCGTCCTGGGGCAACGCGACGATGCCGACAGACACGGTGACGCTGACCGCGCCGCCGCGTGTCGGCACCACGCGCGAACGGACAGCTTCGCGCAACACTTCGGTACGCTGGGCCATCTCGCCGGCCGTGCAGCGCTCCAAAATCAACCCGAACTTGTTGCCGGCTGTGCGGCCGACGACGCCGGCCGTTCCGATTATGTCTGCAAATCTGCGCCCGACCGCGACAATAACTTCGTCGGCGACGTCGAAGCCGTATGTCTCGTTGATGACCGCAAGGTCGTCGATCGCAACCACGCAATAGGCAGCAGGCTCACGCTGCGCCGCCGCCTTCAATTCCAGATGCTGGGCCAACCGCTCGCGCAAGCGAATACGGTTCAAGTGCCCCGTCATTTCGTCATAGCTCGCAGCCCATTCAAGATGCGCCTCGCGAAGCTTGCGTTCCGTGATGTTGCGCACGGTGCCGACAATGCGCTCCGTCTGCCCGTTTTGGCCGACGAGGCACACGCCGCATTCCTCGACCCAAACCGGCGCGGCGCCCGCCTTCATCATGTACTCAAGGCGGAACGTGCCGCCGTCGCCCGGCGGTGTCAGCGCCAACCGAAGCCGAGCTTCCACTGCATCTTGATCGATCAAAAGGTGGAACGTCGCATCCCTCTCATAGTGCTCGAGTTCGCCGACGCCCAAATGCGCGCTCGGATCGCCGCTCCACACGATATGACCGTCGCCCGGCGTCCAGTCATAAACGACGTCGCCGCTTGCGGCGAGCGCAAGGCGCAGCCGTTCTTCCTCACCGAGTTCGGCGAGCTTTTGGACGGAGTTTGCCTGACGACGAGTGAACACGACCGTATTGCCCCCAACACATGCGAGCAGACG
The DNA here is from genome assembly GCA_044220975.1 of Micropepsaceae bacterium. Lineage (GTDB taxonomy): Bacteria > Pseudomonadota > Alphaproteobacteria > Micropepsales > Micropepsaceae > SZUA-430. Next base: position 34,582 of record JBGAPZ010000020.1, read on the forward strand.
GGTTTCCCCTTCTCGCATCCCTCCGACATTAAGGTTGCAACGCTTAAGAAAGCGGGAATTTGAGGCGCTTCGGATTGCGCCGGCATGGAAAACCCGTCGTTAAGATTAAAGCATTCCGACTATCGAGTTTGGCACGCGCACTGCGTTGTTTCCCTGCGAAATGGAAGGCCTCCGGCCATCTTGTTTCAATTCGGCGCGTACGGCGTATTTCGGCCGCGTCGAAAAGCGCCGGTCGCAACCACCTCCCGCTCAGGCTTAGGGAGCGCGGCCTTTCGGTAGAGGAGTCGCGACCGGCGCGTTGTTCTATTTTTGAGCTCCACGAGCATCCGCTCGATCCGCGTCAACCTTTCGTTCATCTCGTCGAGCCGCTGGTTGATGGGTGCAGGCTCCGCCGGTATTGGCGTCGAAACGCCGGCCCGGCTCGCAACCTCCGCCGCGGCGGTCTTGAGATATGTGGCCAGGACCTGCACCTCGGCGCCGCGCAGTTCGCGCTGGTCCTTCCAAAGCTCCGCCACCTGCTCGTGCGAGAGTTTAAGCAACCGCGCGACGTCGTCCCGCGTTGCCCCCAACTCCTTCAACCGCGCGTCGAACCAAGCCTGATCGAAGAACAGTGCCATCTCACCGCCCCCTGAACTGCGGCGCGCGCTTCTCAAGGAAGCTCGCGACACCTTCGCGGTGATCCTCGGTCTGGAACAAACGGCCCAGCGTGCCCGACACCCAGCTGCCGAATTCCCGAGCATCGCGAACCGACGCCCGGCGCAGCCCGTCCTTCATGTAGCGCAAGGCCAATGGGGCGTTGGACGCTATCCGCTCGGCAAGCGCTACCGCCGTGGACAACACAACGTCGTGCGGCACGACACTCGACACAAGCCCGATCCGTTCGGCCTCCCGTGCGGGAACAATGTCGCCGGTGAACAGCAGTTCCGCGGCCTTCGCGGGCCCCACCAAGCGCGGCAGGATCATCATGCCCCCAACATCGGTGACGAGTCCGCGTTTGATGAAAATCTCTCCGAACTGCGCGCGCTCCGAAGCTATGCGAATGTCGGCAAACAACGCGAGTTCCATGCCCCATCCGACCGCCGTTCCGTTCACAGCCGCAATGACCGGCCGGTCGCACTCCAAAACGGCTTCGGCCGCAGGCGTCAGCCGCGGCCGCACGGACGCAAGACGCGCTTGGCTTTGCTCGCGCTGCGGCCCCGTCATCATCTGCTTGACGTCTTCGCCGGAACAAAACGCAGGATCCGCGCCCGTCAGCACCACCGCCCGCACCTCGCCGTCGCTTTGAATGTGACGGAACACCGCTTCCAGATCGGCGTAAGCACGCGCGTTAAGCGCATTGCGAACCTCGGGACGGTTCAACGTGACGACGGCAACGTGCCCCTTCAAATCGTAAGTCAAGTGCACAAGGTCTGGCGGGTTCATTGGACGAAAGCCTGGACAATCATGAGACGCGTTCACTTTAGCGCTATTTGCCGCCTTTGCACCTGCGGTGCCGCTTTGGCATTGTCCGGCCGCAATGAGCCAAGCCGAAGCCAAAGCGCCAACATTGTTTCTGCGAAATCTCTGGTATTTCGCGCTGCATTCGCGTGGCCTAAAACCAGGCCGCCTGGTCCACAAAACGATCCTGGGCGAACCCGTCGTCTTCGGCCGCGCGCCAAGTGGCGAAGCGTTCGCCTTGCGCGATCTTTGTCCGCATCGCGGCGTGCCGCTGTCTAAAGGGCAGATGGTCGACGGCACGATCGAGTGCCCCTATCACGGTTGGCGCTTTAAACCGTCCGGGCAGTGCGCACTGATTCCCTCGCTCGTCGGCGAAGAAGGTGTGGACGCAGAAAAGATCAGCGTTCGCAAATACCCGCTGTCCGAGAAGAACGGTCTGATCTGGGTCTACATGCCCGACGAAGCGAACACCGAAGTTCGAATTGAGGCCCCAAACCTCCCACTCGGCGCACAAGCAAGACCCGCCCTAATCGAGGCGCAGAGCTTCCCCTGCGCGATCGACCATGCGGTGATCGGCTTGATGGACCCGGCCCACGGGCCCTTCGTGCACAAAGCTTGGTGGTGGCGCTCGGCTAAATCGATCCACGCGAAGGCTAAAAAATACGCGCCGTCGCACCTGGGCTTCACGATGGTGACCCACAAACCATCCAGCAATTCAGCGCTCTACAAATTGCTGGGCGGCGACAGGACGACTGAGATTTCATTCCAGCTTCCTGGCATCCGTATCGAGCACATTAAGGCCGGCCGTAACGAAGTCGTGGGGCTGACCACCTGCACGCCATTGAGCGAGACCGAAACCGAAGTCACCCAGACGTTCTTCTGGAACATTCCCTGGATCACGCCCTTCAAGCCCATCGCGCAATACGTGGCGCGCGTGTTCTTAGGCCAGGACCGCCACATGGTGGAACTGCAGCAGGAAGGCCTGAAGTTCAACCCGCGCCTGATGCTGATCCAAGACGCGGACGTGCCTGCGATTTGGTACCACCGGCTGAAGAAGGAATGGGCCGAGGCGAGCGCCGCCAAACGGGCCTTTACCAATCCGGTGACGGAAACGACCCTGAGCTGGCGCAGCTAACGCGGCATCTCGCTTGCGACGTGACCCCTGAACCGCGCCGACACTGTCTCATTTGGAGACAGCGGCGCCAGCAGGGTCAGCCGCGATGTCGCTTCCCACTTTGGGCGAACTCCGTTTTGCGCAGGCGCTATTTGAGAGCGAGATGCGGCCCCGCCGCCGTCGCGGTCAGGACGAACTGTGGGCCAAGTTCTTCGACATGGCCGTCATGGTGACGTTCGTATTCTTCCTGCTCATGTAAACGAAAAGGCGCGCCCCAACCGGGACGCGCCTCTCCAAGACACTTTAAGACAGCGGCTAGTTCGTGCCGGCGATGCCGACGCCTGCGCCGAAGTCGCGCTTCGCTGCCACGATGGTCACCGTGAAGCCTGCGATGACGTCCAAGATCGTCATCAGCATCAACATGAAGAACACCGAATTCGAAAAGCCCAGCATCGTGATGAACTGGATAATGCAAACGACCGAAAGCAGCATCGACAGTCCGTGGTTGATGATCGACATCGCGTCCGTGCGCGTCGACTTCACGATCTCGACGAAAAGCAACAGCAAGCTGAGGCCCATGAAGACGTCGGCGAATGAAACGCCCCACGCGTCGCCTGAGAACATGCCAACCGTAAAGATCGGCGATGCCATCCAAGCGCTGACATTGCCGGGGGTCGCAATCCCCGTCAGCACAACGAAATTGTAAAGAATGAGCGGAAACACCAACAACGGGATGATGTTCAATGCTGTCAAACCTCTGCCCATGAGACCCTCGTAACCTCCAGTTTGAAGCCCCCCGGGCTTATCCCGAGGACCTTATCAGCCCAAAGAACCAAGTGCCAAGCTGGTGACCACAGATGGCTATTTTGTGGCAGACGGAGGCTCGCTCCCGTTTTCGCGACCTGCCGCCGCCTTTTCAGCAAATATGAGGTAGAGGTTGCGTGCGTAAACAATCAGACCAAGAGCCTGGCCCGAGATGAAAACGGGATCCTTCTTATATAACGCGTAAATCAGCAGCACGATCCCGCCACCGACGCTAAAGTACCAGAACATCACCGGAACCACGCTCCGCCCCGCCTTCTCGCTTTCCCACCACTGCACCAGAAAGCGTGACATGAAGAGCGCCTGACCGGCGAAGCCGATCAGCAGCCAGGCGTGCTCCCAGGTGAACCAATCGGTCATATCTCATCCACCCGTTCGGGATTGCGCGACCTGCGCTTGAGCCAACGCACGCCGCGCAAGTCCGAGAGCGACACGAACAAGCGGTCCAGCGTTCCGTACTTCGAAACGCCGTGCGAGCGCGAGCGGTGGTTCACGTCGACGTGGGCGATCCGATAGCCCTCGCGCAGCATCAACGCCGGCATGAAGCGATGGATATGGTCGAAGTAGGGCAGCCGTAAGAACGCTTCGCGCGAAAAGAGCTTTAGGCCGCAGCCCGTATCGCGCGTGTTGTCGTTGAGCAGCCACTGCCTGACCCCGTTGCCGACGCGCGAAGCCATGCGCTTCATGAAATTGTCCTGGCGCTTGCGCCGTTGCCCGGCGACCAAGCCGAGCGGCGGATCGCCCGCCAACGATGAGCGCCATGCCGCAAGCAGATTTGGAATGTCCGCCGGATCGTTCTGCCCGTCGCCGTCGAGTGTCGCAATCAACGCGCCTCGCGCCGCCAGCACCCCGGACCGCACAGCCCGGCTTTGGCCGGAGTTCTTGACGTGCGCGAGTACGCGAAGTTCCGGTGTCTGCGCTTTCGCCCCTTTGAGCGAGGCAACCGTCGCATCCCGGCTAGCGTCGTCGACGAAAATAACCTCGAACGCGACTTTCCCGCGAAGCGAAGCAGTGATCTCGTTGAGCAGTGGAACCGCGTTCTCAACTTCGTTCATGACCGGAACGACAACCGAAAGCTCAGGCGTTGCGGTCACGCGCGCCCCCGAGCATCAATTCTTGCCGACCGGTCGAACACGTTCCGCTGACTCCTTAATAGGTGGCGGGCTTATACAAGCGCCGGGGCTTAATCCGCTAGGGCCCAGGCCTCAAGGCCTCGACGAATAGCCATGATGACAGGTATGACCTGCATCGTTACCTTTGGTCGCAGGCGGCGCGCATTCCATGATTGCGCCGTGCGTCTTTTCAGTGGTTAACCGTGACCCATGCCAACACGCCGCTCCGCCGCTTCATATGATTCGTCGAGCCCCTGGTCGCTCGCCCTCGCACACCCGCGCATCGTGCTGGTGGTGCTTTGCCTTTTGATGTTCGTGCCGGGGATCGCCACGATCCCCCCGCTAGACCGGGACGAGGCGCGCTTCACCCAAGCCACGAAGCAGATGCTCGAAACCGGCGACTTCATCGAAATCCGCTTCCAGGACGACCCGCGTAACAAGAAGCCGATCGGCATCTACTGGATGCAGTCGATCACCGCAGGCTGGCTTTCAAGCCCACCGCACAATTCCGTCTGGGTCTACCGCATCCCGTCCGTCTTAGGCGGCATCTTCGCCGTCCTGTTCGCATTCGGCCTCGGGCGAAGGCTCTTCGACGAAGAGACGGCGATGATAGGCGCGGGGCTCTTAGCCTCCTCTATGCTCCTCATAGGCGAGGCCCACATCGCCAAGACCGACGCTGTGCTGGTCGCCTGCGTGACCGCCGCCCAACTTGTTGTCGCACACTTCTTCATAGCCGCCCGACAAGGGTCGCCTCAACCCACCGTCCGAAACTCGGCATTGCTAGGGCTCGCACTGGGAATAGGCATCCTCGTCAAAGGTCCGATGATTCTGTTCTTCGTCGGCCTGACCGTGGTTGCGCTCTCGATTTGGGAGCGTCGCTGGGGTTGGGTCTCGACGATGCGGCCCATGTTCGCGCTCGGCATAATCATCCTGATCAACGTGCCCTGGCTAGTCGCCATAGGGCTTGTGACCAAAGGCGCCTACTTCCAAGAAGCGATCGGCCAAGACTTCTTGGGCAAAGTGGTCGGCGGGCAAGAGTCGCATTGGGGTCCGCCCGGCTATTACCTCGTGTCGCTCCTTATCGGCTTCTGGCCCGGCTGGTTATTCCTTGCACCCGGCGTCGTCTATGCAATCGCCCGCGTGCGCGAAGGCTCCGTCCGCTTCCTGCTCGCATGGATCGTCCCCGCTTGGGTCATTCTTGAACTCGCGCCCACGAAGCTTCCGCACTATCCGCTGCCGCTCTATCCCGCGATCGCATTGCTCTGCGGCGCGGCAGTCATGGCAGGTGTTCGTGAGAGCCGCAGCTTCCTCGACAACACGCCGGTGAAACTTGGCGCCGTCGCTTGGCTTATGGTCACGATCGGTCTGATCGGCGGCGCGCTGTTCTATGTGCCGGGTCAATACGGCACCGGCGGCGGCATCGTTCTGACGCTCTTGGCGCTGCCCGTCGTCGGTGCGGCCGGTATCGCGGTGCTGTTCCTCCTGCGCGGCGAAGGTGAGAACGCGACGGCAGCGACAGTCGCGACCGGTGCACTGTTCGCGGCGATCCTCCTGGCCGCAGTATTGCCGCGCCTCGACCAACTGATGCTCAGCCAACGGGCGGCCGACCTTATCGCCCGCTCCGGTGCACAGCCGCAGAATACGACAGTCGCAGGCTTCAACGAACCCAGTATGGTCTTCCAAGTCGGAACCAAGGTCACGCTCTCGCCCACCGGCGCCGAAGCGGCGGACTTCATCACCAAGCACGCCGACGCCCGCGCTCTCATCGAGGAACGCTTGGATCCCGAGTTCCAGCAGACGTTGCGCAAGTTGAACGTCGCTGCTGAGGCTTTGGGCAACGTCAAGGGCCTGAACTACTCGAGAGGCGATCACCTCTCACTCACGCTCTACCGGCTCCGCAAAACCGGCCCGTGACCGCACTGACGGAGCGGCTGACCAAACTTCCGCCGCTGGCTTGGCTCGCGGCGCTGGTCGCCGCCGCCACGCTCTTCCGCCTGATCGTCCTTGGCGTCACGCCGCTAAACTTGGGGCCCGACGAAGCGCAATACTGGTCGTGGAGCCTGACGCCGGCGTTCGGCTATTTCTCCAAACCGCCGATGATCGCCTGGATCATCGGCGCAACGACCGGCATCTGCGGCGACGGTGAAGCCTGCATCCGCGTCGGCGCACCTTTCATGCACGCGATCACTGCATTCTTGGTCTTCTTCGCGGGCAAGGCGCTCTACGACGGTCGCGTGGGTCTCTGGTCCGGTATCGCCTACATACTAATGCCGGGCACCAGCTTCTCGTCGCTCCTCATCACGACAGACGTGCCGCTCTTGATGTTCTGGACGCTGGCCCTGTGGGCGTTCGCCGAGTTGCGCAAAGAAGCGAGCATAAAGTGGGCGATCGTCTTCGGAGCGGCGATCGGGCTGGGCCTGCTCTCGAAATACGCGATGCTCTACTTCGTGCTGGGTTTGGGCATCGCGCTGTCACCGACGACGAACGGACGTTCATTGCTTCTGTCGCGCACCGGCGCGATCGCAGCCCTGGCAGCATTGACAGTCTTTGCACCGAACATCGTCTGGAACGCGCTGCACAGCTTCGCGACCGTCGGCCACACGGCAGCGAACGCGAACTGGAGCGTCGCAAAGCTCTTCAACGTCTCCAACACGGCGAGCTTCGTCGCCGCCCAGTTCGGCATCGCGGGCCCGATCGCCGGCGGCCTCGTCGCGTGGGGCTTGATCCGCAACTGGCGTGACCCGCGTTACGACAGCGCCGATACGCTGTTGCTCGCGCTAACGCTGCCGATCTTCGCGATCGTCACTCTGCAAGCATTCATCTCGCGCGCCAACGCGAACTGGGCTGCACCGGCATTCGTTGCTCTGACGATACTGTTCACTGCCTGGGCGATGCGCCGAAGCAACACATTAGCGTTGAGAGCGAACGCATGTTTGAATGCAGCGATCGCTGTTTTGCTCGGCGTGACTGCGATGTCACCAGCATTCGTCGCCGCAATCGGCCAAGAAAATTCCGTGAAACGTCTGCGTGGGTGGGAAGAAGCAGGCCGAACGATCGTCTCGGCAGCAAACTCCGGCCCGTACGACGCAATCATGAGCGACGATCGCGAGGACATGGCCTCGCTCTTCTATTACACGCGCGACAGAAACGAAAAAAAGCTTCCGCTGCGCATGTGGCCGAGCGAAACGGCGCGAAATGAGTACGAAGTGTCGCACCGCTTGCGTTCAAACGAGACCGCGAACGTGCTCTTCGTCACGCGAAGAAGCGATGTGAGCGTCATCACGAACGCATTCGCATCGTCGACGCGCATCGGAACGCTTGAAACGCGACTCGATTCGAAACGAAAGCGCATTTTTTTCCTCTTCGCGCTCAAAGGACCGGTCGATTCGACTCTTTTTCCAAAATATTTTGATCGTCCGTCTACGGACAATCGCTGATTCGACTCAAATCATCGTTTTGCGCATGTCGAACGCATGCGCACTGTTCGCACCAACATCGCAAATGATTAATGCAAAGCGTCGCCAGTCGATCGCTCTCGCGCGGAATAAAAATAGTATCGGAGGCGAGTGACATTTCGCTTGGTCGTGCGATTACGGGCATTCGCCTAGAGAAGAATTGCGCGATTAGATTCTCGTTGTGTGTGTCAATATGCGATTACTTCACTAACACGCACCTCGAATACACACTCCATCACGCGAACGACCATCGCTAATCCATTCTTTACTCACCCGATCTATTTGACGATCAACGAATCGTGCTGCATGATTCGAAATGGTTGGGGAAAGCGCTGGCTGCGCGCGGACTTCGGGGAAAGCAGTCGACCAACTAAGGGGCGTCAGAGCTGCCTATGACAGTGCATACCTTCGTAAAGGGCGCCAACACGGCGGCGCACTTAAGGCCTCCGACAAAGCGCAAGGTGATCGAACGAAGTCCGCCCGCCGGCACCGATGTCGGCGTTCAGACTTCTCTCCTCTTCCCGCCTCCCGCCTCTTCAGTCCTCCCGCCTCAAACCGATTCCGCAACGCCGGCACGCAAAGCGAACCGTTTCCCGGTCAGCGCCGAGGCTCGTGAATTCTACAAACGTAATTTCCCGGGCACGACACCCGACGATTGGAACGACTGGCGCTGGCAAGCGCGCAGCCGCATTCGCACGCTCGAGCAACTTGAGCGGATGTTCGACCTGTCGAAAGACGAAAGATCCGCGGCTTTGAGCCATAAAGGCTCGCTGCCCGTCGGCATCACACCTTATTACGCAAGCCTGATGGCTCACGCCGATGCGTCGGAGCCGCTCCGCCGCACGCACATCATGGTCAACGATGAATACGTGCGTCTACCCGGGGAAGAAGACGACCCTCTAGGCGAAGATCACGACACGGTCGCGCCGGGCTTGGTGCACCGCTACCCTGATCGCGTTTTGTTCCTGACGACCGGCTTCTGCTCGACCTATTGCCGCTACTGCACGCGCTCGAGAATGGTCGGAAATCCGGGTGGCGAGTACAATTTCTCGACCTCGCAGTGGGAAAAAGCACTTCAGTACCTCGAGGCGCACACTGAGGTACGCGACGTTCTTCTCTCTGGCGGCGACCCGCTATCGATCGGCGACGACAAGCTCGATTGGTTGCTGACCCGTCTTCGCAAGATCAAGCACATCGAGTTCATTCGCATCGGCTCGAAAATCCCGGCCGTGCTGCCAATGCGCATCACGCGCGATCTCGTGAAGATGTTGAGGAAGCACCATCCCCTGTGGATGAGCGTCCACTTTACGCACCCGAGCGAGATCACGCCCGAAACGCGCGAAGCTGCCGCCCGTCTGGCCGATGCCGGCATCCCGCTCGGTTCGCAGACGGTGCTGCTCAAAGACATCAATGACGACGCCAAGGTGATGCGCGACCTGATGCACGGTCTGCTCACCATGCGCATCAAGCCTTATTACCTCTATCAGTGCGACCCGATTAAGGGCTCCGGCCACTTCCGGACCCCTGTGCACAAAGGGCTTGAGATCATCCAATCGCTTCGCGGTCACACGACGGGCTATGCGTGCCCGATGTTCGTGGTCGATGCACCTGGCGGTGGCGGGAAGATCCTGCTGGCGCCGGACGCAGTCGCGGGCCGGAACGGCGACGACCTGCTGCTCAGGAACTTCGAAGGCAAAATCTTCCGCTATCCCGACCCAGGCGGCACGCTTGGGCGTAGCAAAGTCGCGCGGGCAGCCGCCGCTGAATAGGCGGCGGGTCCCCGAACGATCGATGGCGAGTTAGCCGAGGCCGGATGAACGACGCGCCGCACATCTTGATCATTGTCCCGGAGCTCAAGGAACTTGAGCCCGACGATAACCTTGCGACCATTTCGACTGCGCGTGAACTCGCCAAGCATTACGATCGCTTAGGCTATTCGAACACGATCCGCCATTTCGAATATCTGCCTCAGACATTCAAGACCGTCGTCGACGAAGAACAGCCGGACTGCGTCTTCAACCTGGTCGAATCGGTCTCAGGTACCAGCCGCCTGATCCATGTGCCGCCGATCTACCTGGAAGAGTTGCGCATACCCTATACGGGCTGTCCCGCGCACGCGATCGAACTGTCGAATGACAAGGTCTTGGCCAAGCACATTCTTCAGCTCCTGAAGGTGCCCACACCACGCTGGGGCACACCAAAGACGCTGCCCGCCGGCGAAGGCGGTACCTGGATCGTCAAGGCGCAGCACGAGCATGCCTCGTTCGGCCTGACCCAAGCGAATGTTGTCCAAGGCACCACTGCCGCGATCACGCGCGCGCATGAACTCGCGATGGAACACAAGATCGAGTGGATGATCGAAGAGTTCATCGACGGGCGCGAATTCAACGTCTCGATGGTCGAAACACCCAGCGGCCCACGTGTGCTCCCCTCGGCCGAGATCGTGTTCCAGAACTACGGCACCGATCTGCACAGGATCATCGACTACAAAGCGAAGTGGGACGACCAGAGTTTCGAGTACCAAAACACGATCCGCCGCGCCGAATTCTCACCCGCCGATCGTAAACTGCTCAAAGAGCTTGAAGAGATCAGCCTCAAGGTCTGGGAAGGTTTCGACCTCAGGGGTTGGGCGCGCGTCGATTTTCGCATCGACACGGCAAACAATCCCTTTGTCATCGACGTCAACGCAAACCCCGACCTGTCGCTTGACGCAGGCTTCATGGCCGCCGCCGGCCGCGCGCAAATCGCCCCGCATGAGGCGATCCGCATGATCACCGACGCCGCACTGTTGGCGGGATGACCGCTCGGAAGTTCCGTGCAACGCCGCAGCCGGACGATCCGGAATCCGTTCGCGAACTCGTCACCGCAACCGGCGTCTTTTCGGGCACCGAAGTCGGCTGGGCCGTCGAAATCGTCGAAACCGCGCTCGCACGCGGCCAATCCGCCGGTTACCATTTCCTTTTCGCCGATGGGCCCAACCGTCTCGAAGGCTTCTCCTGCTTCGGTCCGATCGACGGCACGGACAACCGCTTCGACCTCTATTGGATCGCCGTCTCGCCGATGGCGCAAGGCAAGGGACTTGGCCGCGACCTCCTCGGCGAAACGGTCGCCGCCGCGCGGGCGCTCGACGCAACCCACATGTTCATCGATACATCGACCCGCAATGACTACGCCGCCGCCCGCAAACTCTATGAGGCGTTGGGCTTCACCCACATGGGAACGCTGATCGACTTCTATAGCGACGGCGACGGTAAGGCCCTGTTCGGACGCAAGCTCTAGACGGTCTCGATGACGGGTTCTGCGTGCCGCAGCCCAAGCTGCCGCTCGCGCCACACGATAAAGAGCCCGGATGCGATCACGATGACGGCCCCCACATAGACGGCAGACGCCGGCAGCTCGCTGAAGAACAGCCAGCCGAGCAGGATCGCCCAAATCATCGCCGCATAGTCGAAATTGGCGAGCGTGGATGCCTCCGCGAACCGGTACGAGTTCGTCATCAGCAACTGCCCCACCCCGCCCAAGATGCCGAGTGTGACAAGGAGCAAGAGTTCGCTGCTCGAAGGCGTCGCCCAGGCAAACGGCAAAGTGCAGGCACTGACCAGCGTGCATGCCAGCTGAAAATAGAAAGCGATTACCAGCGCCGGTTCGCTCCCCGACATCAGCCGGATAAAGATCATCGTGAAGGCGACAAGAAACGCGTTCGTAAATGCGAGTATGACACCGGTGGACGCGCCCGCCTCCGAAAGCCCCTGGCCTAGATGCGGCGAAACCATGATCAGCACGCCGACAAACCCGGCACCGACCGCGCTCCACCGGTAGAGCCGCACGGTCTCGCCCAAGATGAACGCGGCAAGCACCACCACGATCAAGGGCGAGGCAAAGCTGATCGCCGTCACATCCGCGATCGGCAGATACTTCAGCGACGAAAAATAGGTGAACATGGCAAGCACGCCGCTCGTCGCCCGGCGCGCATGCGACCACGGCGCCTTCGTCGCCAAGTCGACCATTCGCAAACCGGACACGAGCATCACGACAATGATCGGCACAAACGCGAACAGTGAGCGGAAGAACACGACTTGGCCGACCGGAAACGTATCGCCGAACCCCCGCGCGATGACCGCCATGAACATGAAGACGAGTGTCGCTGCGACTTTCAGTGCAATGCCGAGGAGCGGATGGGACGACGTCTTGAGATCGACCGCCCGATCTCTCACAGCCACTTGCGCCAACGGAAGAACACGTAAGGGGCGACGGCCGACAACACGATGGTGACGAGAGCGAACCCATAACCGTAAGTCGATTCAAGCTCGGGCATATGCTTGAAATTCATGCCCCAAATGCTCGCGAACAAGGTCGGCGGCAGAAACACCGTCGCCGCAACGGACAGAATTCGGATGATCCGGCTTTGGTCGATATTGACGATGCCGAGCACGGCGTCGAGCAAGAACGTGATCTTGTTCGAAAGGAACGTCGTGTGGTCGGCCAGCGACTGCACGTCCCGGGTCATGGTCTTCACATGGCCCTTCAGATCCTTCGCCGACTTCATCTCGATCGTCTGCGTCAGAAACGCAAGCAAACGTCCGAGGCTGATCAAGCTCTCGCGCGCCTTTGATGTAAGATCGTTGCGGTTGCCGAGGCTGACCAAGACCTTTTGATAATCGCGCGCCGGGCTATCGCCGTTCTGCTGGAACACCTGCTTCGACAGAACCTCGACGTCCGCCCCCACCTTCTCCAGAACGTCAGCCGTGCGGTCGATGATAGCTTCAAGCAGTCCTGCCAGAATGAGATCGCCGCGCGGCCAAAGATTTGCCTGCCGGTCGGCCCGGTTGGCGAACGTGTTGAAGGGCTGCGGCTCGGAATAACGTACCGTCAAAAGACGCTCGCCCGCCAAGATGAAGCTCACGCCCAGACACTCGGGATCGGCCGATTCTGTCTTCGACAATACCAGCGCCGTCATGAACGTCGCGCCGTCTTCGTGATAAAGGCGGCTTGAGATCTCAATCTCGTCCATGTCGTCGCGTGTCGGCGGTTCGAAACCGAAAACCGCTTTCACAGCTTCACGTTCTTGCGGCGTCGGATCGAACATGTCGACCCAGAGCGACTCTTGCGGAACGACGATCGGCTCCACCGCCTGACCGGTACACGTCAGGTTGCGTCTTAGGCAGTTCTCGCGCAGGCCGAACGAGCGAAGCATGGGCGGGCTCTCGAGGGCTTTTGAGGGGCAGCGATTGGGGCGAACGTCGCCACCTTATAACCACCTAGCAAAGCCACCCGCCAGTCGATTTCGCCAGCGGAATCAAGGCGCGGCATTGTTACCGCCTTGGTGCGGGGACACGACGCACGGGGTGCGGCTTTCGAGTCACTCTCCCGACTTACCGCATTGCGTTTACGACCCGAAAACGCTTTAGAGGGCATAGGTGGGGTGCACCCGAAAGGCTTCGGGCCCAACTGGCAGTAAGCGGCAACGCGAGGTTCCTATGGAATTCGGCGATCTTTTCAGCTTCGACAAGAAAATCGTGCCCGGCATCATCAAACCGATCTATTGGATCGGCTTGTTCGCTCTCCCGATCCTCGGGATCATCTATTTCTTGAGCGGATTCGGCAAACTGTTCACCGAAGGCTTCTTCACGGGCCTTTGGGACATGGGCGCGGCAGTCGTATGGGTTGTCATCGGTGTGTTCGCCCTGCGCGTACTGGCCGAACTCTGCCTCGCGATCTTCGACATTCACGACCGCGGCACCCCGCCCCCGTCGCAGAACTAGAAGCCGCACCTCAAAGGGTCATCCTATTTGCCGCCTCGGGTGCCAAACCCGGGGCGGTTTCCTTTTGGGGCTAGGGCTTGGTTTCTTGTGTGCCATCGGGCGTTTCGGCGGCTGGAGCATTGTCCCCGCGCTGATGAAAGTAGATCGTTTGCGCGAAAGCGCGAAACGGTGCGGTCCCAAGCGCCAAGTTCCACATCCAGTTCGGCGGTGCGAGGTCCAGCATCCACCTGAGCCAAAGCTTCGTGCGAAAGCGTGGCGTCTCGCGCGCCAGCGCTAAGGCTGGATGTTCTCCCCCCGCATTGATCCAATCGGCCGCAAGCTGAGCGGTCCGCCGTCCGAGCCGCAACGTCTGCACGATCCCGCCTCCGGTCAGCGGCGACACGTGCCCGGCAGCGTCGCCAATCAACATCACGCGCCCGACATGCGTCCGGCCGAGTGTCGCGCCCGCAGGGATAAGCCCGCTGCGCCGCGCCACAATGCGGGGCTCTGGCAAACCCAACCTCTTGCGATAGACCTCAAGGAACGCGCGCGCGTCGGGCCTTACCCCATGGCGCGCAGCCAGTCCCACCTGCGTGACGCCGACACTGGGTGCCGCCCAAGCAATGTAACCCGGCGCAAGCTTGCTATCGAGGAAGCAGTGCAAGAACCGCCCATCGAGCGCTGACTCCGGCTCCAACTCGAACTCGACACCACCGAGGAAGCGCCTGTTCGCATCGAGCCCGAACGCACGCCCAACGGCCGACGTCGCCCCGTCCGCGCCGATCAGCAAGCGCGCCGACAGCCCAAGCTCAGGCAAAGTCACCGCATCGTCGTCTTGCTCGGCGCGCTTGAACGAAGCTCCAAGCATCAACTCGGCACCGGCGCGCGTCGCCTCATCCGCCATCCAGCGCAGCAGGTTCGGCGTATCCGTCGTGAGAAAATAGTATCCGGCCGACGCGTGGTCCGTGAACTTGCCGTTCGGCGCGTAAAGCCTCACCCCACGCACAAGTCGCGTGAGGTGGGCCGGAACATCCATCTCCTCAGCCGCTTCTTTGACGAGGATGCCGGTCGTTCGCACCTTTTCGCCGGGATCGCGCTTGCGCTCGATCACCGCGACCTTCAGCCCGCGCAACGCCGCCGTGCGCGCACACGCAAGACCCGCAAAACTTCCGCCGACGATGATCAGATCAAAGCGGCGCAATCCGCTACTTGCCCTTCGACTTCTTCTTGGGCGCAGCTTTCTTCAATTTCGGCAACGGCGCGCCGAACTGCCAAGAATGGCCGAAGGGATCGGTGATAACGCCGAAGCGGTCACCCCAAAACTGATCGGCCGCAGGCATCTTGATCTTCGCGCCTGCCTTTTGGGCGCGCGCCATCCATTGGTCGACTTCCTTGGGCAGCTTCAATTGAATGAACATGCCGACCGGCGTGCCGCCATAACCTTGCGGCGTGTTGGCCTTGCCGCCCGAATGTTCAGGAAAGTCGTCGGAGAGATAAACGACATGTCCGTTGATCTCGAGCTGCGCGTGCATCAACCGCTTCCCGTCTTCGGCGGGCATCTTCATGATTTCCTTCGCGCCCAATCCCTTTTTGTAGAAGGCAATGGCACCCTTCCCGTCGCTGACGGTGAGGTATGGCACGATGTTCTTCTGAAAGGCCGGCATCGAAATCTCCGCTGCAAGATGGCCGAGCGTTTTACGCCGAGCGCTTCGCGTTCGCCACCAAATCCTGCACAACAGCGGGATCTGCGAGCGTCGTCACATCGCCGAGATTTGACGTGTCGCCCTCCGCGATCTTCCTAAGGATGCGCCGCATGATTTTTCCCGACCGCGTCTTCGGCAAACCCGGGGCCCATTGGATGACATCCGGCTTCGCAATGGCGCCGATCTCCTTGCCCACCCATTGGACGAGCTCTTTACGCAGATCCTCGCTCGGCGCCACGCCCGAAACCAAGGTCACATAGGCGTAGATGCCCTGCCCCTTGATGTCGTGCGGGTAACCAACGACCGCAGCCTCCGCGACCTTCGCATGCGCGACCAGCGCGCTCTCGACCTCGGCGGTACCGAGCCGGTGCCCCGAGACGTTGATCACATCGTCTACGCGGCCCGTGATCCAATAGTACCCGTCCTTGTCGCGTCGACAGCCGTCGCCCGTAAAATACTTTCCCGGATAGGTTTTGAAATACGTCTCGACGAACCGCGCATGGTCGCCATAGACGGTGCGCATCTGCCCGGGCCAAGAATCCGCCAGAACCAAGTTCCCCGTCGTCTCACCCTCGAGCACCTTGCCCTCCGCATCGACGACTTGCGGGACGATGCCAAAGAACGGCCGCGTCGCTGATCCGGGCTTCAAATCGGTCGCACCCGGCAACGGTGTAATCAAGATGCCGCCCGTCTCCGTCTGCCACCACGTGTCAACGATCGGACACCGGCCGTCACCGACCACCCGATGATACCAAAGCCAAGCCTCCGGATTGATCGGCTCGCCCACTGAGCCCAGCAGGCGCAACGACGCACGGCTCGTCTTCTTCACCGGCCCCTCGCCGTCGCGCATCAGCGCACGGATCGCCGTTGGCGCCGTGTAGAAGATGTTGACCTTGTGCTTGTCGATCACCTCCCAGAACCGCGAGACGGTGGGATAGTTCGGCACGCCCTCGAACATAAGCGTCGTAGCTCCGTTCGAAAGCGGCCCATAAACGATGTAGCTGTGCCCCGTGACCCAACCGACGTCGGCCGTGCACCAATAGACGTCGCCGTCGTGGTAATCGAACACGTACTGATGCGTCATCGACGCGAAGACAAGATAGCCGCCCGTCGAGTGCAACACGCCCTTGGGCTTACCGGTCGAGCCCGACGTGTAGAGAATGAACATCGGATCTTCCGCGTTCATCTCGGCAGGCGGGCAGTCGCTCGACACTTTCGCCGCCTCTTCGTGATACCAAACATCGCGCGGTCCATGCATCAGCACCTTGTTGCCTGTGCGCTTCACCACGACGACGCGCTTCACGTCCGGACACTGCGTCAGTGCGACGTCGGTATTCTGCTTGAGCGGAATGGGCTTGCCGCCACGCAACCCCTCGTCGGCGGTGATCACGACTGTCGACGCGCAATCGAGGATGCGCCCGGCCAAACTGTCGGGCGAAAACCCGCCGAACACCACCGAGTGAACCGCCCCGATCCGCGTGCAGGCAAGCATCGCGTAGGCGGCCTCGGGTATCATCGGCAGATAAATCGTAACCCGGTCGCCTTTCTTCACCCCGTTCGCGGTCAGTACATTCGCAAACCGGCAAACCTCGGCATGCAGCTGCCGATACGTGATGTGCTTGGAATCCTTAGGGTCGTCGCCTTCCCAGATGATCGCCGTTTGGTCGCCGCGCTTCGCCAAGTGGCGGTCGATGCAGTTCGCCGACACGTTCAGCGCCCCGTCTTCGTACCAGCGAATGAACAAGTTTTTCGCGTCGTAGGAGACGTTCTTCACCTTCGTGTACGGCTTGATCCAATCGACCCGCTTGCCCTGTTCGCGCCAAAACGCAACCGGATCCGCGACCGACGCCTTGTAGAGATCGAGATACTTCGCGTTGTCGACAAACGCGCGCTTCACCCACTCGGCCGTCACGGGAATAAGTTGGTCGGACATGGGGAACGCGTCTCCTCGTTTGGCGGGCGAACCCTACGTCGATCCTTCGATTTCGCGCAACACCTGCGCCGTATGCTCGCCGACCGTCGGCGGGTCCAGCCGGATGGCGCACGGCGTTTTCGAGAACTTGAGCGCCGGCCGCATCGTCCGGTACCGGCCTTCGCTCTTGATCTCGCGTTCTTCGAAAAATCCGACGCCCTTGAAGTGCGGATCGTCGAACAAGGTCGAGGTCTCGTTCGCCCGCATCGCCGGAATGTGATGCTCCGCGCAAAGCGCCATCCATTCATCGGTCGTATGCGTCGCCGCCGCCTCGCGCATCATGTCGTAATAGACGTTGACCCTCGCTTTGCCGTCGCCCGCCGCGAGGAACCGCTCGCTGTTGTAGGCGTCGGCAATCCCACCCAGCTCCAAAAACTTCACCGACCCTTCGCGGCTCGCCGGCAAAACCACCAGATAGCCGTCCTTCGTCTTGTACGGCTTTCGATGCGGCGTGATCGTCGTCGCGTGCCCGAACTTGCCCGGCAGGTCGAGATAGGTCTTGCCCCAAATGTGCTCTGCTTGGATGAAGCCAGTGAAAGCCTCGAGCATCGGCACCTCGACATATTGCCCCTCGCCCGTCTTCTCGCGATGATGCAGCGCCGCCAAAGTCGCGATCACGGCGAACAGCCCGCTCGTCTTGTCGGCGATGATCGAGGGGAACGGACGAAGCTCCTTGTTGCCGTCGTAGAGCGGCAGCAAATCGCACGCGCCCGATGCCGCTTGGATCAAGTCGTCGAACGCCTGCCGCCCGTTGTACGCGCCGCCTGTGCCATAGCCGATCGCCTCGACATAGATGATGTTGGGCTTGAGCTTTGCGACTTCGCCATAGCCGAAGCCCAAGCGGCGGATCGCCTCAGGCCGCATGTTGTGAATGAAGACGTCGCCGGTGCGCACCAACGCGCGCAATTGCGCTTTGCCTTCGTCGGTCTTCAGGTCGACCGCGACCGACCGCTTGTTGCGGTTGAAGGCGACGAACATCGGTCCCATCTTGTCCGACTTCGGCGCCTTGCCTTGGTTGCGCTGCCGGTCGCCCGACGGTTCTTCCACCTTGATCACATCCGCGCCAAGGTCGCCCAAGGTCATCGTTGCGTAAGGCCCAAGCACGAATTGCGTCAGGTCGATCACGCGGATGCCGGCCAACGGCCCAGGCTTCGCGTCGGTCTTTGCGGTCATGAGGTGGGCTCTTTGCGTTGAATGGCGTGACGCGCTAACCCTAGCCCCGCGCAGCCAAAAAACGCCAGGAAAACCATGCAACTTCATCAGTCCTCGTGGCCGGAAATCGAGACCTATCTGAAGCAATCGACCGGTCTCATCGTGCCCATCGGTTCCACCGAACAGCACGGCCCCAACGGTTTGCTCGGCACCGATGCGATTTGCCCCGAGGTGATCGCAAAGGCCGCCGGCGACGAAAGCGGCATCCTGGTCGGTCCAACGTTTAACGTCGGATCCGCGCAGCACCACTTGGGCTTTCCGGGCACCATCACGCTCCGCCCCTCGACGATGATCGCCGCCATGCAGGACTGGACGACGTCGCTCACACGCCATGGCTTCGACCGCATCTATTGGTTCAACGGCCACGGCGGCAACATCGCGCCGGTGAACAGCGCTTTCAGCGAAATCTACTCGGAATTCTCGTTCGGCCGCGCCGGATCGAACCGCAAACCGATCCGCCTCTTCCTGCGCAACTGGTGGGAACTCCCAGGCGTCGGCGAACTCTGCCGCGAACTCTTCCCCGTCGGCGAAGGCAGCCACGCGACGGCGTCGGAAGTGTCGGTCACCTACTTCGCCTACCCCGACGCACAGAAAAAGGTCGAGATGCACCCGAAGATCGCACCCAACGGGTCGATCCGCGACGCCGACGACTACCGCCGCCAATTCCCCGACGGCCGCATCGGCTCAGACCCCAGCCAAGCGACGCCGGAAAAAGGCAAACGCATTGTCGAGGCCGCAACGAAGGCACTCACCCGCGACTTCCGCGCGTTCATGGAAGCGGCATAATCAGACGACAACCGCGCCGTCATCAACGGTGAAAACGATCGCCTGCAACATCTTGCCGGCGCAGGGACCGCTGACGCAAAGCCCGTCTTCGACGCGAAACCGCGCGCCATGGGTCGAGCATACGAGCAAGCGCCCCTCATGATCCAAGAACCGATCCGGAAACGTGTCGAGCGGCGTGCCCTGATGCGGACAGGCATTGACGTAAGCCCGCAGCTCGCCGTCGCGCCGAACCAAGATCACGTCGCGCCGCCCAGCGCCTTCGCCGATCAAAAAGCCGCGCGCTTGGCCCTCGGCAATCTCATCCGCGCGGCACAACACGACACCGCTCACGCGAGCGCCCGCCGCGCCAATGCGACGAGCCGCGCCCGCTCGGCCGCGGTCCGCACGCGAAACCGCGCGTAGTCGCCGTCGAGCGATGGCTTCAGGTCCGCGAACGGCCCGGCAGGATCTTCGTGAAAATGCAAGAACGCCTTCGCCCCCACATAGAACGTCCCGCGCTTCTTCTCCTTCAAGCGCGGCAATGTCCGCAACTGCACCAGCAACGGCTCCAACGCATCGAGCGCTGCCTCGCCCGCATGCTTCATCAGCTCTTGAACCCGCCCATCTTACGAACGAGCTTCCATTCAGCGTCCGTTACCGGCTGCACCGAGAGGCGCGAGTACTTCGTGAGCGCCATGTCTTTGAGCTTCGGCTCCGCCTTCACTTGCGCGAGCGTCACCGGTGTCGGGAATGGCTCCACGGCGACAACATCGACCATCGACCAAAAATCCTCTTCCGCCGTGTGATCGGGGTATGCCTCCTTGATCACCTTCACGATGCCGACGACGGCCTTCTCTTTTCCCGTGTGATAGAAGAAAGCGAGGTCGCCCTTCTTCATTTGCCGAAGATTGTCGCGCGCGGTGAAGTTGCGCACGCCGCTCCACGGCTCGCCCTTGGCGCCGCGCTTCAGCTGATGTTCCCAGCCGAACGTTTCCGCTTCCGTCTTCAAAAGCCAGTAAGCCATACCCTCACTCCTTCGGCGCGCCGACCGTCCACTTCCAAGGACGTATATCCACGTTCGAAAACAATCCCGCCTGCGCGTAAGGGTCAGCCGCCGCAAACGCGCGCGCCGCCTCGATATCGGGAAGGTCGAGAATGAGCATGCTGCCCAGCATCGTCGTCCCATCTTCTGACACGAACGGCCCCGCGATCTTCACGTCGCTCAGGCGCGACTGAATATAGGCGAGGTGACGCGACCGCGCCTCCAAGCGCACCGCCGTCGAATTCGGCTTGTCCGTACAAATCAACGCAAACAGCATCGTCTAGTGCTCGCTCTTTAAGGGCCGCGACAGCAACGCACCGATCGCAGCGTCTACGCCGACGCGGCCTGCCACGATCTCGGCAACCGCAGCCGCAATCGGCATCTCGACATTAGCGGCCTTGGCGCGCAGCACCAAAGCCTCGGCCGTCGCCGCCCCTTCGGCCAGCGGGCCGCCGTCTTCCACATGCCCGCCTTGCGAAAGCCGCACGCCCAAAGAAAAATTCCGCGACTGCACGCTCGACGCCGTCAGCATCAAATCGCCAAGCCCGCTCAATCCGCCCATGGTTTCGGGCCTGGCGCCGAGCGCCAGTCCGAACCGCGTCATCTCCGCAAAGCCGCGCGTGGTGAGCGCCGCGCGCGCGCTCTCGCCGAACCCGCGCCCTTCGACGATGCCGCAGGCGATCGCGAGCACGTTCTTCACCGCGCCGCCGATCGCAACACCAACGACATCCGTTGAGACGTAAGGCCTGAACGCCAACGTGCCGATCGCACGCGCCACGTCTTCGGCAACAACGGCATCATCGAGGGCAAGCGTCACCGCGCACGGAAGACCGCGCGCAACCTCCGTCGCAAAGCTCGGTCCCGACAACATGCCGAACGTCATCGAAGGCGCCGTCGCGCGCGCGACCTCTGGCATCAACAAGCCGGTCGCCCGCTCGATGCCCTTCGCGCAAATCAAAACCGGCACGCCCGAGCGCGCATGAAGCGCGATCATCTGCACCGTGGCGCGCAGATGCTGCGCCGGAGAAACGAGCAAGATCGCATCGACGTCCCTGAGCACGGTCGCGTCATCCGTCGCAACGATCGCGGGGTTCAACGCGACACCCGGCAGAAAAGGTAAATTCTCGTGCACCGTAGAAACGGCGCGAACGACCTCGGCCTCCCGGGCCCAAAGTGTCACCGCGCGTCCCGCGCTGGCTGACGCTTGCGCCAGGGCCGTGCCCCATGCCCCGGCGCCGACGACGCCGATGTGGCTTATCCCCGAGGCACTTGCCCGCTTTCCAATCACACCTGGGTCACCAAGTGAATGTTTTGTTGAATATTTACTCGGAACGTATACATTCTGCGCACAAATGTTGTGCAAAGACACCGTTAGAGGAAACATCCTAGAAGCGGCGAAAAAGCGTTTCACGCACTACGGTTACGCCAAAACGACGATGGCCGAGATAGCCGCGGACTGCAACATGTCCCCCGGCAATCTGTATCGGTACTTTCCAGGCAAACTGGACATCGCAGAGGCGATCAGCACCGAAGCTGGTGAAGCAGCAATTTCCAAGCTTCGCGAGGTTCTCCGCCGCCCGGGCCGCTCCGCAAGAGAGCGGTTGCGCGACTTTTGTTTCGCCGACATGCGGCTAACCTACGAACAGCTCGAATTCGACAAGCAAATCTATGAGATGGCGCGCGTCATCTCGATGGAGCGCCCCCAATTCGCGAACCGGATTTTGGCCCTTCATCGCGCGCTTTTGTCGGAGATCTTGGCTGCCGGAAACGCCTCGGGCGAGTTCTCTATAGAAGACGTGGTCTTCACCGCGGAAATGCTCCAATCCGCCACGATGAAGTTCCGCTACCCGCAGTTGCACTCAAAGCTTTCCTACGACCGTCTAGAGAGAGAGCTTGAAGGGGTCCTTCACCTCTTACTGAATGGCTTGGACGACGGCGGCGCAGGCCGCGAACTGCCCCGCAAGGCGCAAGAATCGCAGAAACCCGACACTCTCGTTAATCTCTGACCTGACCCATAGGTTAACAAACTGCGGCAGGACGTCGCATTCTGCGTGACGAATGAACAAAAACGATTTCATTCATTGATTTCTGATCAGGGCTCCTCTACATAGAGATCACCGCGGGAGACACCCCGCCCCAAGATTTCAAAGGAGAGACTTCCATGACGAACAACACAAACCTCGTGACCCAGATCTCGACGACAGTCGCCGGTTTCGTTCTCGGCGCATATGGCCTGGCGTTCCTGGTGAATACGCTGAACTGGCTCTAATCCTCCCCGTGAGACAGTTCGCCCCGAAACGGGCGGCAGGTCGAAAGACCTAGCCGCCCGTTTCCTATTTGGGACGGGCGTCATGCAGGTAAAGCACCCATGAATGCCGCCGCCGGACGCCATTCAGAAGCGCAGGTCTAGCCTACACGCGACGATCGAAAGGATCACCCGATGTCGCGTTTTGCCTCCTCCGCCGCCCTCGTCTTCGCGCTCATGGCTGGAACTGCCGCCAACGAAGCCTTCGCCGGCAATGGCGCACGCATTCCCATCCCGCAGCAGAACCAAGCAAAGATCGAACAGCATCGCGATGCCGCCGACGCGCGCCGCGCCACCGCCGCCGACATCATCCGAGACTTCGCAGCTCAAGCCAAATCGTCTCGAACAACAAGGCCACGACCGATCAGCAAGGCAGCGCGAACCTCGCCGCAATCGCGCAGTTCGGTCCGGAACCTCGCGTCGGCTATCGCACAAAACGGCACCGGCAACAGCGCGACAGTGCGCCAACTCGGCCGCGGCAACACCACGACGATCGCGCAGTCGGGCGACAACAACGCAGCCTGCATCATTCAGATCGGCCGCAACCTCGACACCAATCTCGTCCAAACCGGCGATCAGTCGACGGCACTTCTGCAAACCCGCAAGGGAACGCGAGAAATCCCGGTCGAAGTCTGCACCGCAGCCGCCAACATAAGCCGCCAAGATGCCAGACGGCTGCTCTAACTTTTTGCGCCAGCGATGCCCGCACGCGCGGCGTCCAACGGCCAGCGCGCACGCGCACCGAAGTCGAGACCACTGACAAGCCCGAGTGCAAGCCGCTCAAGCCCCGCCCATGCCACCATCGCGCCATTGTCGGTGCACAACGCGACCGGCGGCACGGTGAGCTCGAACTGTTCGCTGCGTGCTGCATCGGCAAGTCCCGCGCTCAAGCTTTTGTTCGCTGCAACGCCGCCGGCGACGACCAAACGCCGAATCCCGCGCGCATGCATCGTGTGCATCGCTTTGCGCGCACGTGCGACCAACACATCGATGGCGGCCGCTTGAAAGCTCGCCGCGACGTCACGCACCGCGGCTTCTTGCATATCGCCGTCATCGACGACGCGGCGCACAGCCGACTTCAATCCCGAAAACGAAAAGTCAAATCCATCGTCGTCCAACAACGGCCGCGGAAAGCGATACCGCTTTGGGTTTCCGCCGCGCGCAGCTTCCTCGATCGCGGGCCCGCCCGGAAAGCCTAAGCCCAGCAGCTTCGCCGTCTTGTCGAACGCTTCGCCGGCCGCGTCGTCGATCGTGGTGCCAAGTCGCGTGAACCGGCCCACGCCCTCGCAGACAAGCAGCTGACAATGCCCGCCCGAGACGAGCAGCAGCAAAAACGGAAACGCGACGCCCGCCGTCAGCCGCGCCGTTAACGCGTGTGCCTCAAGGTGATTGAGCGCGATCAACGGTTTGCCTGAAGCCAGCGCCAGCGCCTTCGCCGTGGTCAACCCGACGGCAACCCCGCCGATCAACCCGGGCCCCGCCGTCGCCGCGATGCCGTCCAGTTGCGCAAGCGAAACCTCGGCGTCCGTCAACGCCCGCTCGATCACCCGGTCCAGCACCTCGACATGCGCGCGCGCGGCGATCTCAGGCACGACACCGCCATAGGGCTTGTGTTCCGCCACTTGGCCCGCGACCACATTGGACAGAATCTCGCCAGGTCCAGGCGCGCGCCCGCGCACGACGGACGCCGCCGTTTCGTCGCAAGACGTTTCGATTCCAAGGACCGTAAGCATGGCGCCGGGAGTAGCGCGCTTCGCGCAAGACCGCTAGGGTCCCGCCCGCACAAAAAACGCACCAACACCAGGGCCTTCCAGCTTGCAAACTCGCCTGCGCATCGGCACCCGCGGTTCGAAGCTCGCGCTCACCCAAACCAATATGGTTATTGCGGCGCTCGCCCACGCGCACGGCTGGAGCGCGGACGAAGCCGCGGCGCGCACCGAAATCGTGCCCCTTAAGACCACCGGTGACCGCGTGCAGGATCGCCCGCTTGCCGAGATTGGCGGCAAGGGCCTGTTCGCGAAGGAGATCGAAGAAGCACTCCTGGGCGGCACCATCGATTGCGCCGTCCATTCGCTGAAAGACCTACCGGCCGTCATGCCGAAAGGTCTGACGCTCGCCTGCCACCTCGAACGTGAGGACCCCCGCGACGCGTTCGTCAGCCGCGACGCGAAAACGCTGCACGAACTGCCTAAAAATGCCGTCGTCGGAACGAGCTCCGTCCGCCGCCGCGCGATGCTCCTCAACCTCCGTCCGGACCTGAGCTTGGTCGACTTCCGCGGCAACGTCGATACGCGCTTGCGCAAACTCGACGAAGGTCAGGCACAAGCGACCGTACTCGCGCTCGCAGGCTTGAGGCGCCTCGGTCTTGAAGCGCACGCGAAGCAGGTCTTTTCTAACGACGAAATGCTGCCGGCCGTCGCCCAAGGCGCCGTCGGCATCGAACTGCGTCGGGACGACGGAAGGACCCGCGACCTGCTCGCGCGCGCCAACCACCGCGCCACCGACCTCGCCGTTACGTTCGAACGCGCGTTCCAAGCCGCACTCGGCGGCTCGTGCCGCACGCCGATCGCGGGCCTCGCAACGTGGCTTGGGCCCCACACGATAACGTTCAAGGGCAGCGTAGTGTCCCGCGACGGCCGGATCCGCCACGACGTCGCGCGCATCGAAACCGTGACGACGGCGGCCCAAGCCGAGAAAACCGGCGACGATGCCGGACGCGAACTGCTCGGCCGCGCTGGCCGCGCGTTCCTCGAAGACTGAACGCGTGCACATCCTCGTCACCCGCCCGAGAGCCGACGCGGTCGCGTTCTCCACCCGCCTGCACGCGCTGGGCCACACGACGATCATCGAACCTTTGATCGACATCGCGTACCTGGACGGCCCGACGCTCGACTTCGCGGGTGTGCAAGCACTGGCACTCACGAGTGCAAACGGCGCCCGCGCCGCAGCGCGCCGCACGACCGAACGCAACATCCCCGTCATCGCCGTCGGCCCCACCACAGCCGCCGAGGCCAAGGCCTTGGGCTTCGCCAACGTCAGCGAAAGCGCTGGCGAAGGCGTCGAAGGGCTAAACGGCCACATCCAACGGACGCTCAAACCCGCCGCCGGAACAATCTTACACCTGACGGGCACAGTCACGGCAGGCGACCTCAAAGCAAGCCTGACCGCCGCCGGTTTCGCGGCCCGCACCGAGCGTATCTACGAGGCCCGCGCCGCCGAAGCCCTGTCGGGTGCACTGACGACCGAACTGGCGGCGGGCCTCGTCGACGTCGCAACGTTCTTTTCGCCCCGCACCGCAACCCTGTTTGCGACGCTGATCGAGGCGGAAAACCTTGCGTCCGCCTGCCGCAGCGTGACGGCCGTGGTGCTGAGCGCGGCCGTCGCCAACGCCTTGCTGCCGCTCGCTTTTCGCGACATTCGCATCGCCGCCGAACCGACGGCCGAAGCAATGTTGGCCAACCTCGCGCCTTGAGGCCCGAGGATCGCACCAGTAGCTTCCCGCTCGCCTTAAGGGCGCCAACTGCGAAACGTCCCCGCAACCTATGGCGCGTAAGAAAGCCGGAAACCCGATGAGCACGACCGACATGAGACCTGCCTTGCCCAAACCCGACCGCCCCGCGCGGGCTGGTTTGATCGAGGATTGGCGTGACGCGCTGTGGGTGTTGTTGCTGCTCGTCGTTGCCGCGTTTTCCGGCGCACTCATCACACGCTTCTGGCCCGCAGGCGGCGACGACGACATGACTGGGAACCTGCCCGAGCGCGTCGCCACACTGGAGGCCAGCATCGCCAAGGATGGCCGCCGAGATGTCGCAACGCTGAAGGACCGGGTCGCAAAACTTGAAACCCGCCAGAAGTCGATCGAGACCGCCCTCGCCGCCGGCGCGGTCGGCGGAAATCTAGCGGCCATCGGCACAACGCTCGCACCCGGCGCCGCCATAGGACCCGGCATCCCAGCAGTCGCGTCCGCCCCGGACGTGCGCAAAGAAATCGCCGACCTCACCGCACGCCTTGCAGCCGCCGAAGCGAAAACCGAAAAGCTCGCCGACCTCGACAAACGTCTCGTGAAACTCGAAGGCTCCGATCTTCTCGAACTCGCGCGCCGCGCCTCGCTTGCAATCGCAGTCGCCAACTTGATGCGCGCAAGCCAAGGCTCGGGCCCCTTCAAAACCGAATACGACGTCGTGGCCGCGATGATGCCCGGCGACAAGCGTGTCGCCGAAATCGCTCCTATCGCAGAGAACGGCCTCCCCACGATCGGCACGATGATCGGCACGTTTGGCAATCTCGCCGATGCCGCCCGCGACGCCGAAGAAGCGGCGAAAGGCAAAACCTGGTGGGACCGCCTGTTGGCGCACTTCACATCGCTTGTCTCGGTGCGCTCCGTGGGCGAGACCCAAGGCGCCTCGACCGACGCCAGGCTCGCGCGCGGGGAAGTGCGCTTGAAGGCCGGTGACCTCCCCGCTGCGGTGAAGGAACTGAGCGCCATCGGCGGCGTCGCGCGCAACACGCTGAGCCCGTGGCTCACACAAGCGAAAGCCCGTGTCGCGCTCGAAGCCGCGCTTGCCGACATCAACGTCCGCGCGATTGCGGCCCTGACCGACACTGGCAACCAGCCCGTGCCGCAAACGCCGACGCCATGAGGTCTGCCCGCAGATGATCCGCGCCTTATGGTTCTACCTCCTGATCGCGGTGATGGTCGCTGTCGTGACTTGGGTCGCCGACCTTGACGGCGTGGTGACGATCGCGCTCTCGAACCGAGAAGCGCGCATTCCAATTCAAGTGGCGATCGCAGCCGTCGTCGGTCTGACGTTCCTGACCATCATCGCCTACCGCATCATCATGACGTTCGTCGACGCGCCCGCAGAATTCTTCCGCTGGCGCGCAAGCGGCCGCAGGCGTCGCGGCTTCACGGCAATCACCCGCGGCCTCGTCGCGGTCGCGGCCGGTGATGAAGAAGAAGCCCGCCGCCAAACGAAGAAGGCGATCTCGCTCGTCGGCGAATCGCCGCTCGCGATGCTGCTCGCCGCCCAAGCCTCGCAGCTCGAGGGCGACGACGAAGGCGCACAACGCTACTTCACGCAGATGCTCCAGTCGAAGGAGACGGAGTTCTTGGGTCTGCGCGGTCTCTACATCGCCGCCACCCGCCGCGGCGATGGTGAGCAAGCGATCAACATCGCGAACCGCGCGCTCACGCTTCGCCCGCGCACCCGCTGGGCCCTGAACGCGCTCTTCGATCTCAACACCGCGAAAGCCGCCTGGGGCCCAGCCGCAACCGCATTGGACGGCCAAGTCCGCGCAAAATTGCTCGACGCCGGCATCGCGCGCCGCCGCCGTGCCGTCTTGGCGGCCGCCGCCGCAAATGACGCCGAACGCAACGGCGACGCCGAAGGTGCGCTCGCGCGTGCACAAGAAGCGCTGACGCTCGCACCTGGATTCGCGCCCGCAGCGCTGATCGCCGCGAAGCACTATTCTGCCCAAGGCCGGCAGTGGAAGGCGGCGAGCCTTATCGAAACCGCTTGGGCGCAAGAACCGCATCCCGATCTTGCGAAAGCCTATGGCGCGCTCAAACCCGAAGAACCTCCAAGTGCGCGCGGCAAGCGTCTCGCCGCACTCGCCGGCATGAATCCGGAAAACCCGGAAAGCCAAATCTTGAGCGCTGCCGTCTCGCTCGCCGCCGGCCGCTTCGAAGAGGCCCGCGAAACGTTGCGCCCGCTTGCGGAACGCTTCCCCGTCGCGCGCGTTTGCTTGCTGATGGCCGACGTAGAACAGGGCTTCGGCAGTGAGGAAAGCCTCGCCGCCCGCGAATGGACCACCCGCGCGCAACGCGCACCTCGTGATGCGCATTGGGCGTGCTCCGCATGCGCCCGCACACACGCTGATTGGGCGGCGACCTGCGTCAGCTGCGGCGCGTTCGATGCGCTGAGCTGGCAGTCTGGTTCCCGCGGCACGGTCGAAACCATGTCGCCCACCGAAACCGCTGCCGCCTACGCGGGCGGCGTGGAAAATCCGAACGTCCTCTACCGCGACGCGCTCAAAGTTGACGACATTCGCCCGCCCGCACGCGCGGCCAGCGACACTATGCGCGATGTCACCCCCACGCGAGACGAGCCCATCTTCAATGGCCCGCCACGGGCGCCGGACGACCCCGGCCCCGACGCGGACGACGATTGGCTCGGCGGCGATACAGGCCGCCGCAAGAGTGGGACCTGGTAGCATGCGTTTCTTTCGCGGGCTGTTGATCCTCATCGCGGTCCTCGCGATCCTGGGCGCGGGTTTACTTGCAGCGTTCCGCGACCCCGATGTTCCAGCCGCCATGCTCGTCGCCAAATACGGCCAAGGCGCATCGCAGTTCATCACGCTCCCCTCCGGCGCCAACGTCCACTTCCGCGACCAAGGCCAGCGCTTAGGCCCCGTGCTCGTTCTGCTGCACGGCTCGAACGCGTCGCTCCACACCTGGGAGCCGTGGGTGGCCGCACTCGGCGATCAGTTCCGCGTCATCAGTGTCGACCTGCCGGCTCACGGGCTGACCGGTCCCGTCCCCGGCGACGACTACAGCCAAGAAGGCATGGTGAAGTTCGTCTACGAATTCACCGCAGCCTTGAAGCTCGCGCCGTTCGCGCTCGCCGGCAATTCGATGGGCGGCGGCGTCGCCGCGCGCTTCGCGATCGAACACCCTGAGCGCCTCACGCACCTCATTCTGGTCGACGCAGGCGGCATGCCTTCGGCGCTGCCGCGCGATCCAGGCCTGGGCTTCCGCCTTGCCCGCATGCCGATCATTCAAAACATCATGCTCTACGTGACACCGCGCAGCCTGTTCGAAGACGGCCTGAAGAAAGCGATCTTCAACGACGAACTGGTCACGCCCGCGATGGTCGACCGCTACTGGGAACTGAACCGCCGCGAGGGCACGCGCGCCGCAACACTGAAACGCTTCCAAACCGATCAAGACACCTTCATCCAAGACAACGCCGCCAAGATCGCCACGCCCACGCTCATTCTCTGGGGCGCCGAAGACACGCTCGTCCCGCCTGATGTGGGCGAGGCTTATGCCGGTGCGATCCCGAACTCGAAGCTCATCGAGTACGACAACGTCGGCCACATCCCGATGGAAGAAGTGCCGGACCAGTCCGCCCGCGCGGTGCGTGAGTTCTTGAGTCCGGCCCCGGTCGCCACACCGAACTAGTTCACCGGTTCGCAAACGCGCGCACAACGCGCGCGTAGACCTCAACGTTCTGCTCCAACGCGGCGGGTTCGATCTTGTCGAGCGTGTCGTTCGCCGTGTGGTGATAATCGAAATAGGTGGTTCCATCCTGGGTCAGCCCCACGACCGGCACACCCTTCTTGGCAAGCGCTCCGATATCCGCCCCGCCATCAGATGCGTTGTTCCCGCGCTCGACCCCAAGATCGCGCAACCCCGCGGCCACGCTGTCGAAGAACGGCAAATCGGCCTCGGGCGTCTTCGACGAAAACCGCCACACGCGCCCCGTCCCGAAGTCGGCTTCCGTCGCCACAACATGCGTCTCCGCGCCATGCGTCTTCGCGTAGTTCTCGCCGCCGTGAACGCCCGACTCTTCCGAGCCTGAGAGCAACACGCGAATCGTGCGCTTCGGCTTCAAGTCGGGTCCCGCTGCTTTGAGCGCGGCCGCCACCACGATGGCGACACCCGCCCCGTCGTCGATCGCGCCCGTTCCCAAATCCCAAGAATCGAGATGCGCCGCCAGCAGCACGATCTCGTCCGGCTTCTCGACGCCCACGATATCGGCGATGACATTGCCGCACGGCGCATCGACGACTTCGCGCGTCTGAAGTACGAGCTTTAGCCGCACTGGTAAGCCCATCGCGGAAAGCCGCTCGATCTGATCCGCGTCCGTGTTCGAAACGGCGGCGGCCGGGATCTTCTTTACGGTATCGTCGTAACGCATGAACCCCGCGTGCGGAAACCGCGTCGAATCCGTGCCGACCGAGCGGATAACGACCGCGAGCGCCCCGCGTTTGCCCGCTTCCACCGCGCCCTTGCTCCGCTTGCGCACGGCAATGCCGTAACCTGCGCCGTCCTTCGCGCGCGTCATGCGATCGTTCACGAACACGATTTTGTCCGCGTAGGAACCGGGTGGTGCGTTCAACAAATCGTCGAATGAAGCGACGAACGCGACCGGCGCCGTGATCCCGCCCTTCGGCGTCGCAATCGATCCGCCAAGTGCGGCCACCGCAAGCTCTTGGTTGCCTTGACTGACGAGCGTGGCCGAGCCCGCGCCACGCACCCAACCTTTGATCGTGAACGGATCGATAGTGACGCGCGAGAATTTGAGGTCCTTGAGCGTGCGCACCGCCCACTCACGCGCGGCCGCCTCACGCGGCGAACCAGCGAGCCGCGGCCCGACCTCCGTCGTCAGCGACTGCACGATCCGGTACGAGAGCGCAGGCGCCGCCGCAACCCCCGGCCCTTGAACCGCCGGCCCCTCGACACTGGCGCACCCTGCCAAGAGCGCGACTCCGAACGCACACGCCGCCCACTGCAATCTCACCGGAAGCCCCCGATTTCCGCCAACCTGGAGCCCAACCGTAGCAAACCGCCGCGCCTCTGCGTAGAGATTGCGGAAAGGTGCGTCGGCCAGTATGGTCCGCGCCTCTTTTCGAGCGCCCAAAG
>JBGAPZ010000021.1:0-64488 GCA_044220975.1 Micropepsaceae bacterium
ATTTGCGTTCCCACCAACGCCGGGCGGCTTATCGCTCTAGCCCGGCTATCCCCCAGATACTGTCATAATATTCGTCCGGCGGCGCGCCCCAAAAATTGCCCCGCCGGTTGCGTCAGGTCTGACCTTCTTAAGCTAGTGCCCGTGTCCGCCGCCACCGCCGCCAGAACCGACCGAATTCCGGATGATATGGACGAC
Source organism: Micropepsaceae bacterium (assembly GCA_044220975.1). Classification (GTDB taxonomy): domain Bacteria; phylum Pseudomonadota; class Alphaproteobacteria; order Micropepsales; family Micropepsaceae; genus SZUA-430. The sequence goes on from JBGAPZ010000021.1 coordinate 196, forward strand.
CGTGATCACAATGGCAAACGCTAGAAAATAAACCGTGAGATCGCCGACCGACATGACCTTCAGATCATTCCAAGCGGTGGTGGGCAGCGCCACCGGGTTCGCGCCCTGGGTGATCGAGTAGCCAAGTTTCACCAATCCGAAGAGCACCAGCGCGCCTACGGTCACTTGCACGATGCGCCGCCATTCGCCGAGCTGCATCCCTGCCGCTACGACCACGACCAGCATGATCAATAACGATATCGTGTCCGCGCCTCCGAACACGCGCGATACGATGGCCAGCATCTCGTTCAAGATGCCCGTCAATCCATTTAGAAGTCCGCCGGTTTCCATGCCTCGTGCCCTCCCCAGAGCTTGTTGACGAAAGAGTAGCGGAATTCCCGCGGAGCGCGAGATGATGTGGTCTGGGAACGTTAGACTTGTGGCGGCGCTGCCACGGTATTTTCGGCGGGTTTCGCGTGGCGCGCCTTGGTTACCGCCGCTGGTTCGGTTCGCGGGTGCAACACGCCGCATCCGAGACACTCGTTGCGCCGCTCTGGCGGGCGGCAAAAACACCTAGGGCCGGAAGCGTGAGGAGCGCCTCACGTCCGGCCCTGAAATTCAGGTTATTGTCCGTCTACGGACTAGTTGCGGTACTGCTGGACGCGCGTGGTGCGCAGGCCGGCGAGACCGTACTTGTCGATCGCGCGCTGCCAGGCCAGAAATTCCTCGACCGTCAACGTGTATCGATTGCACGCCTCTTCCAGGCTCAAAAGTCCACCGCGCACAGCGGCAACCACTTCGGCCTTACGGCGAATGACCCACCGCTTCGTGTTCGGCGGCGGCAGATCTGCAATCGTCAGCGGGCTACCATCCGGCCCGATGACGTAGGTAACACGGCCTTGCCGTTCTTCGCTCATCACAATACGCGCTCCCACACTCAGTACACCCCATTTCGGCAAAGCCTACGCCTGAGCCGCTTAAAACCACGTTTTTGAGCGTGGTTACGCAGGCCTTGTGCCGATCTCAGCAACTCCCGTGCCAACGGCAACGAAGCGTTTAGAGGTATGAACGCGCGCGCAAATCCGGCCTTCGTTTGAGCCCATTCTTGCGTTGCGGCGTTATGAGTTCAGATGCGATTCAGTAAGCTCTGTGAACAGTTCCTGTTTGGAACGTTTGTTAGGGACAGTCGGCCAGCTTTTGCGCGCAAAATTTATTTTGTCACCAAGCCCTGAAACCTAGGCGAACTGGGCGTGCCTTCAAGGCCCCAGCGGCGTTCCGGCAGGTTGCCTCGACCGGCAGCCTGTCTATATTTCGCGGCCCCATGAGTCAGAGCCACGACATCCGTACACTGATGAACCTGCCCGGTGAGCCGGCGCGGACACGCGTCGTCGCGGCTATGTCGGGCGGCGTGGATAGTGCGGTTGCGGCGGCGTTGGTGCGGCAAGCGGGCTTCGATGTCGTCGGCGTGACATTGCAGCTTTATGCGAGCGATGGGCAGCCGAAGCGCAAGGGGTCGTGCTGTGCGGGGCAGGATATCTATGATGCGAAAGCCGCGGCGGAGCGCATCGGGATTCCGCACTACACACTCGATTATGCAGAGCGGTTTAAAACCTCAGTGATGGAGGATTTCGCGGCGTCTTATGCGCGTGGAGAAACGCCGATTCCATGCGTCAAGTGCAACGAGACCGTTAAGTTTCGCGACTTGCTTGCAGCAGCGCAGGACATGGGTGCGAGTGCGCTGGTGACGGGCCACTACATTCGCCGGGCCGAAGGCGCGCACGGGCCGGAGTTGCATCGTGCGGTCGATGCGTCGCGCGATCAGAGTTATTTCCTGTTTGCGACGACGCGGGCGCAACTCGACTTCGTCCGCTTTCCGCTTGGCGGATTGCCGAAGAGCGAGACCCGCGCGCTCGCCGCCCGGATGGGTTTGGCGCTCGCCGACAAGCCGGACAGTCAGGACATCTGCTTCGTGCCGAACGGACGCTATAGCGACGTCGTCGCCAAGCTAAAGCCGGGCGCGATCGAAGGCGGCGAGATCGTCGATACGTCGGGGCGCGTACTCGGGCGGCATGACGGCGTGATCAATTTCACAGTCGGTCAGCGTAAGGGGCTTGGCCTTTCGCATCACGAGTCGCTGTTCGTGATCCGCATCGATGCGGCAAAGCATCAAGTCGTCGTAGGTCCGCGCGAGGCGCTAGCGACGAAGCGTGTGTACTTGCGCGATATGAATTGGCTGGATGCGCCGCTGAACACTACGCCGCGCGCGGTGCTTGCGCGCGTGCGTTCAACGCGCGAGCCGGTGCGTGCGGAAATTCGTATCGCCAATGAAGGCGTCGAGGTCGAGCTTCTGACTCATGAAGAAGGCGTTGCACCGGGCCAAGCTTGCGTGCTTTACGATGCGAATGAGCCCAGCCGTATGCTTGGCGGCGGCTGGATCGTGAAAGGCAAGGCCGCGCTCGCGGCTTAACGTCCGTTTGCCTTGACAGGGTTCGGGGTCGCGCCTTACATCCGGCCCTCTTTTTGCGCATGGCAGCGTAGCTCAGTGGTAGAGCAGGGGAATCATAATCCCTTGGTCGGGTGTTCAAATCACCCCGCTGCTACCAATTCCTTCCAGGACATACCTCAATGTCTGTGACCCTCGACGACGTGCGGCGCGCGGCGGCGGCGATCAAGGGTCAAGTCGAGCGCACGCCGTGTCACCGGTCGCGGACGCTCTCGCAACTGACTGGCGCCGAGGTTTTTCTCAAATTCGAGAATTTGCAGTTCACGGCTGCGTTCAAGGATCGCGGGTCGTTGAATAAATTGCTGTCGCTGACACCTGCCGAGCGCAAAGCCGGCGTGATCGCGATGTCGGCGGGCAACCATGCGCAGGCGGTTGCCTATCATGCGTCGCGGCTCGGCATTCCGGCCACGATCGTGATGCCGGAGACGGCGCCATTCGTGAAGGTCAAACACACAAGGGAATACGGCGCGCGGATCGTGCAGAAAGGCATGGCGCTTTCCGATTGCGAGCAGACGACCAATGAGATTGCGGCGAAGGAAGGGCTCGTCTTCGTGCACCCTTACGACGATGAGAAGATCATCGCGGGGCAGGGGACCATCGGTCTCGAGATGATCGAGGATTTTCCGGATCTTGAGATGATCGTGGTGCCGATCGGCGGCGGGGGGATGATCTCCGGTATTGCAACTGCGGCGAAGGCGCTGAAGCCTTCGATCCGGATCGTGGGGGTTGAGACCGCGCTTTATCCGTCGATGCACAATGCGCTACGCGGTGGCGGACCTATTAGCGGCGGGCAGTCGATCGCCGACGGCATTGCGGTCAAGAACGCCGGCGTCATCACGCGCGAGATCTGCAAGCGACTGGTCGACGATTTCTTGCTTGTTTCCGAAGAGGCGATCGAGCGGGCGATTGCGCTTTTGCTTTCGATCGAAAAAACGGTGACGGAGGGTGCCGGCGCGACTGGATTTGCAGCGCTGCTTGAACATGCGGACATGTTCAAGGGGCGCAAAGTCGGCGTCGTGTTGAGCGGCGGCAATATCGATCCGCGTTTGCTCGCGAACGTGATCTTGCGCGAGTTGCAGCGCGAGCGGCGGATCTTGACGGTTGCTGTTGAGATCGAGGACCGGCCGGGAATTCTGGCGAAGGTCGCGGCGCTCGTCGGCGATGCGGGCGCGAACATCATCGAGGTCGTGCACAACCGCATGATGACCGACCTTCCCGCCAAGGGCGCGGAGTTGCGGATCACGATGGAAACGCGCGACCCCGCGCACGCGGACGCGATTTGCGCGGCCGTGCGCGCCGCTGGGTATGTGGTGCGCGTGCAGGATACGAAAGCGTATCAGTAGGCCGACTAGCGCTCGAACTTCACGCTGAGAACGATCGACGACATTGTCTTTTGCACGCCTTTTAGGCGGCCGATGGCGTCGAGGATGGTGTCGATCTTCGCCGTGGTTTCGGCGGCGACTTCGGCCATCATGTCGAACGTGCCCGAGATCGCGGCGAGCGAGCGCACTTCCGGCATCTTCTTTAGGTCGGCCGTCACGCTTGCGGCCATCTTCGGATCCACGCTGATCATCACGTGGGCTGCGATTTGGCGCTCCGCGAAGTCTTCGCCGCTTCGGATTGTGTAGCCAGAGATGATGCTCGTGCGCTCCAGTCGCGCGATGCGTTCCTGCACCGTCGAACGGGCGAGGTCGAGCTTGCGGGCGAGCGCCGAGACGCTTTCGCGCGCGTCGGCGCGGAGCAGGTTCAGGAGTTTGCGATCGGTGTCGTCGAGCGTTGCCATCCCGGCAATATGACGGTCTACCCGTTAATTTGTCACTCACTTTAGCGACTTTCGACGGTTTGATTGCTGCAAATCGGCGGAAAGCAGGGGTAGGGTCGTCGTCTTCTTCCGATTTTGAAAGGCATTCCAATGGCAACCAAGCTCATTCTTCTCGGTGGCGGCAAGATCGGTAGCGCCATTACGGCGATGCTGGGCGGTACGGGCGACTATCAGTTGACGGTCGCGGACCGCGATGCGGAGAGTCTGAAGCGGCTGCCGGCGAAGAATGCGCGCACGATGGTGCTGGACGTTGCCGACCCCGTGGCGGTCCGCGCGGCGATCAAGGGACACGACATCGTCGTTTCGGCGATGCCCTATCACCTGACGCCGGTGATTGCGGGCGCCGCGAAGGATTCCGGCGCGCATTATTTCGATTTGACGGAAGACGTGGAGAGCACGCGGATTGTTAAGAAGCTGGCGCAAGGGGCGGATACCGCTTTCGTGCCGCAATGCGGGCTGGCGCCGGGGTTCATTTCGATCGTCGCGCACGACATGACGAAGAAGTTCGAGAGCCTTCGCGATGTGAACATGCGCGTGGGCGCATTGCCGGTCTATCCGACGAACGCGTTGAAATACAATCTCACCTGGTCGACGGACGGGCTGATCAACGAGTACTGCAACCCTTGCGAGGCGATCGTCGACGGGCACTTGCGCGAAGTTCCGGCGCTGGAAGAGATGGAGCACTTTTCGCTCGACGGCGTGGACTACGAGGCGTTCAACACATCGGGCGGGTTGGGCACTCTTGCCGAAACGCTGCAGGGGCGGATCGAGAATCTGAACTACAAGACCGTGCGCTATCCGGGCCACCGCGATATCATCAAGACGCTGGTGCGCGACCTGCGCTTGGGCCAACGGCGCGACATTATGAAGGACGTGCTGGAGACGGCGATCCCGATCACGTATCAGGACGTGGTTTTGGTCTTCGTTACGGTGTCGGGCCAGCAGCACGGGCAGTTGACGCAAGAAAGCTATGCCAAGAAAGTCTATGCGCACGAGTTTGAGGGCAAGCTGATGAGCGCCATTCAGATCACGACTGCCGCCGGTATATGCGCCATGGTCGACATGATGGTCGCCGGCAAGCTTCCGCAAAAGGGTTTCGTGCGACAAGAGCAGGCGGAATTGAAGTCGTTTCTCGCGAACCGGTTCGGCCGCGTTTACGCCTAAACGGAGGACCAAAGATGGTTGCGGATGTTCTGAAGGCGCTCGGCATTTCGGCGGAAGACGTTTCGCGCGGCGATCTCGTCGTGAAGAGTCCGATCGACGGCAAGGAAATCGGCCGTGTGATGAGCGACAACCCGAACGGCGAGGTCGACCTCAAGGTCACGCACTCGCTTGTCGCTTTCAAGCATTGGCGCGAAGTGCCGGCGCCGCGGCGCGGCGAACTTGTGCGCCTGTTCGGCGAGGAGTTGCGCGCCAATAAGGACGCGCTTGGCCGGTTGGTGACGCTGGAAGCAGGCAAGATCCTGCAAGAGGGTTTGGGCGAAGTGCAGGAGATGATCGACATTTGCGACTTCGCGGTCGGTCTGTCGCGTCAGCTGTACGGTTTGACCATCGCGTCCGAGCGGCCCGGCCATCGCATGATGGAGACATGGCATCCGCTCGGTCCCGTCGGCGTGATCAGTGCGTTCAACTTCCCGGTCGCGGTGTGGGCGTGGAACGCGGCGCTCGCGCTTGTTTGCGGCGATAGCGTGATCTGGAAGCCTTCGGAGAAGACGCCGCTCACCGCGATGGCTACGCAGAAATTGTTCGAGCGCGCGGCGGCGAAGTTCGGCGGCGATGCGCCGAAAGGTCTGTCGATCGTGATCCAAGGCGGTCGCGAAATCGGCGAGCAGTTGGCGGCACACCCGCAAGTACCGTTGATTTCGGCGACCGGCTCGACCCGCATGGGCAAGGCGCTGGCGCCGGTCGTGGCGGCGCGGCTTGGGCGGTCTCTGCTCGAGCTTGGCGGCAACAACGCGATGATCGTGGCGCCGTCGGCGGATTTGAAGCTGGCGGAGCGCGCGATCACGTTTGCGGCGGTTGGCACCGCGGGGCAGCGCTGCACGAGTTTGCGCCGGCTGATTGTGCATGAGTCGGTGCGCGAGAAACTCGTTGCGCGGCTTAAGGCGGTCTACGGTGCGATCAAGATCGGCAATCCGCTCGAGAGCGGCACGCTGGTCGGGCCGCTAATCGACAAAGCGGCATTCGACGGTATGCAAAGCGCGCTGACCCAAGCGAAGACGCAGGGCGGGACAGTGACGGGCGGTGCGCGTGCGCTCGATGCGCAGTATCCGAACGCCTACTACGTGCAGCCGGCGATCGTTGAAATGCCGTCGCAGAAGGATGTCGTTAAACACGAGACGTTCGCGCCGATCTTGTATGTCCTAAGCTACAGCAATTTCGACGAGGCGCTTCGGTTGCAGAACGGCGTCGCGCAGGGCCTCTCGTCGTGCATCTTCACGCGCGATATGCAGGAGGCGGAGCGCTTCGTCGCCGCGTCCGGCAGTGACTGCGGTATCGCGAACGTCAACATCGGGCCTTCGGGCGCCGAGATCGGTGGCGCGTTCGGCGGCGAGAAGGAAACCGGCGGCGGGCGCGAGTCCGGCTCGGATTCCTGGAAGGCCTACATGCGCCGGCAGACGGCGACCGTGAACTACTCGGACGCCTTGCCGCTCGCGCAGGGGATTAAGTTCGATACGGAGTGAGGTGAACTAACCGTCCGCCCACATGCGCAGCAGGTTTGCGTGGCTGCGCGAGAGAATGTCGAATTCGCGGGACTTCTTTTCTTTTTCGAAGATGCCGCGGCGGGCAATGTCGAGGTCGTAGAGGATTTCGCGCTGCCCTGCGTCCTTAATAAAGCTTTGGCACCAGCCGACTGCGGCTAGGCGTTCGCCGCGCGTCACAGGCGTCACGCGGTGGAGCGTTGTCGACGGGTAGAGGATCAAGTGACCCGCTTTTAGTTTGAACGCCTGTTCACCTGCTGTCGTCTCCATCACCAGTTCGCCACCGTCGTAGGTGCTCGGATCGCCGAGGAACAGCGTGAACGAAATGTCACTGCGCAGATTGTACATCACCGGGTCGTCGACGTGGGTGCCGTACTCCATGCCGTCCTTATAGCGGCTGAACAGCAGCGGCGTGATATGCCGCGGACGCGAGGCCATGCGGAATATGCCGTTGCGCATGATGGCTTCAGTCACCGACTTGTTCAGCGGCTGATACTCAAGTTGCGTCCGGTCGATCTGCTGGTTGTTCTTGACGAGCTTTGCATGCCAACCGGCTGTCGTCGTGCCGTCGACGAAGCGCATGGCGTTCAGCTTGTCGACGATTTTGGCAATGTCGTTGTCGGTCAAGATGTCGGGGAGCGTCATGATCATGCGTCGAATCCCGTCGAGGTTTTGATCTTGAGCGATAGAACGGGCAGGCGCGATTGCCAACGGACTTGACGTTGAACATGGCGGCACGCCGTGCGCGGCTTTGGGGAAAAGCCTAGCGTTTCAGGTAGGCTTTGACTTCCGGCCGGTCGCGCAGCCAGCCGGCCCACCGGTTCATCACTTTGGCCATGCGGGTGGGTTCGACGCCCAGTTGGGCCATGGCGACGCCGCCGTTCACGCTTTCACGGTACTCCGCGATGAGGCCGTCCTTGAGCACGAAGCGGCTCATGCCGTCGATCACGACCTCTTTGCCTTTGAACGCCTCGATCGTGGAGGTGAACTTGGACAGCGACCAAGCGTAGCCGATGTCGCCGTTCACGACGGGGTCGAACATACGCCAGTCGTAATTCGCGGCGTCGCGGTGGAAGAGATTCGTGAGCATATCTTCGATCGAGGCGCGACCGGCGTGCGGGCCGTAGATGTAATCGTGATAGACGCCGTCTTCTGTGAAGCAGGCGGCAAACGCCTTGGCGTCGTCGCGGGAGGCGGCGTCGCAGAAACGGGCGAGCAGGTCTTTGAACTCGGCTTGGTTCATGATCAGGCTTTCGCGGTGACGATCCAGACGGCAGCGCCCAGCGTGATGGGTGCGGTCTTCGCGTACGGCGCCAGTGCTTCGCGCAGTGCTTTTGCCGCTTGCTCTTTCTGCACCGGCGAGGCGTCGCTCAATGCGCGCGAGATCGGACCGAATTCCTGCAAATAGGTCGCAGCGTCATCGAGCGAGGTGCCGATCTCGACCTTTGTGTCGAACGGCGTCAGCGTGATTGCGTCAAAGCCGCCGTTCGCCAGGATGCGGCGCACCCTTGCCGGATCGGCGAACGCGAATGGGCCCGGATCTTCCGGCCCCAACTGCTGTTGCGGTGGCACGTGCGGGCGCACGGCCATCATGGGGACACGCACCCACTCGTTCTCGCGCCAATCGCGCCAGCATACGAACGCGACGCGGCCTGTGGGCTTGAGCGCCTTGTGCATGTTGGCGAACGCCGCGTCGGGGTCGGCGAAGAACATGACGCCGAAGCGGGAGAACAGAAGGTCAAATGCCTGCGCGTCGAATTTGTGTGTGGCGGCGTCGGCTTCGGCGAAGGTTATGTTCGCTTTCGCATCCGCCGCGCGGCGTTTGGCAAGCGCAAGCATCGTTGCGGATACGTCGGCGCCCAAAACGCGGCCACCGAGTTTCGCAAGCTTGATTGATGTTTCGCCGCAACCGCAGCCGACGTCGAGAATGTACTCGCCGCTTTGCACGGTCGCCGCCTTTTGCACGGCATCGCCGATGGGAGCCAGCATCGCATCGAGCCGCACTTGCTGGGCAACCCATTTCGCGCCCGCATCTCCGTTCCAATAAGCGATCTGATCGGCGTTGGTTGGGGGCGATGACATGATGTTTCCTCCGCAGTGCCGGCAACCACTAGGTCATGGCGAACCGGGCGGCAAGCAGGACCTAGTGGCCGTGGTCGCTTGTAAGACAGTGGCTATGGGAGTGGTCGGCAAGGACTTTGATGACGCGGCACTCGGCGACGCGGCCATGGCGGCATTGTCGGACCATGCGTTGCAGTTCGCCGCGCAGGCTTTCGAGCCGCGCGATCTTTGCTTCGACGTCTGCCAGGACGTCGCTTGCCACGCGGTCGACGCGGGCGCAGGGCTGATCGGGCTTGTCGACAAGCCCCAGGAGTTCGCGGATCGCGTCGAGCGGAAAGCCGAGTTCGCGGGCGTGGCGGATGAAGGCGAGGCGGTCGGCGTGAACCTTCGCATAGCGGCGCTGTCCACCCTCGGTGCGCGCTGGTTCCGGCATCAAGCCTTCCTGCTCATAGAAGCGGATTGTTTGAACTTTTGTCGCCGCGCGCTTCGCCAGTGCGCCGATCGTCAAGTCTTGCGCCATTTCTTCGTCCTTGAAGCTACAGCCACTGTAGCATGTAGACTCGCGGCTTGAGTAGGGAATCGCCCATGGAATCTTGCTGCCCCGCGCCGTCACCCAATGCTTCGCCCGAATACCGGCGCGTTCTTTGGATTGCACTCGTCGTCAACGCCGCGATGTTCGCTGTCGAAGCGGCGGCCGGTCTTGCGGCGGGATCAGTGTCGCTGCAAGCGGATGCGCTCGACTTCTTTGGCGATGCGGCGAACTACGGTTTGAGCCTTTCGGTACTGAGCATGGCCCTCGTGTGGCGGGCACGGGCAGCGCTCGTGAAGGGGATCAGCATGGGTTTGTTCGGCTTGTGGGTGATCGGAGCGGCCACAATGAACGTGCTGGGCGACACGCTGCCGAACGCCCCTACAATGGGTGTGATCGGATTCTTGGCGCTGATTGCGAATGCGGGTGTCGCGGTGCTCCTGTACCGCTTCCGCGAGGGCGATGCTAATATGCGATCGGTTTGGCTCTGCACGCGCAACGATGCGATCGGCAACGTCGCGGTGATGGCGCTACTTGCGGTCAGTGCTTGTGTGCAGACAATTCGAGTTGCTTGGGCGGAGATGCATGGCGGCGTTGTTGCGCCACGCGATGCTCACGATCATCACGCGCACCAACACGGCTAGCCCTTGGTGGGTGTCGGCCCTCGAGAGCGCCTTCGCTCTTCGTCGCGTTCGGCCTCAGAGAGCGCGTTCAGCGTCATGCCGCCGATACCGAGGAGTAGAAACGAAACGACGACGATCGGCCCGACGAACTCGTTCACGCGCTCGGCAGTCGGCGTGATGTACCAGGTACGATGACGCACATAGGTTGGGCGCGTGTGCGTTTGATCGGGCTCAATCTGCCGGTCGGATCCGACAAACGAGACAAGCGCCACTCCGATCGAGAATCCGAAGGCGCCCAGCACGACCGCAGCGCGTGCAAGGAGCGGCAGCCAAAGTGATGGTGCGGGTTCGGTCGTCAAAGGGTTTTACGCGGCGTCAGCGCCCAGATGCGGCGCGAGGACGCTCGCCTGGTTTAGGAACGTCTCAGCCGCGCGGTCGAGGCGCTGGCGCGCCGCGAACAGCGACATGCGGGCCGCTTCGATTTCGTCGTTCGAAACGAAGAGTTCGGATGGCGCTTTGAGGGCCAGGCCGCGTTCGCCGGCGACCAATGTGATGTGACCGATGGCGTGGCGCGGATGACCGCCATCCGGGAGGACCACCTCGATCGAACCGCGATTGCCGTCGATTAGGTTGACGCTGTCGAACGTGGCGCCGCCGGCGACGGTGTCGATGCGCGAACGCAATTCTTCGTAACGATCGGCGACCATCGCGCGTTTCGTGGCATCCGGGTTCGACAGCGCTTCCGCCGTCAGATCGAGAGCCTCGGATAGGAAATTATGGATCGTGTCGATCGCGACGAGCGTGCCTTCGACCGTCGAGACGGCGCGCGCAGCCGCTTCGGCCAAGGTGACGACGGCATAGGAGCCGCGACGCGTTTGGCGCAGCGCACGGTCGATGCCCGAGCGAATATCGACGGGCTCGACTGGCGCCTCCATCACAGGCTCTTCCTTCGGCGATAGCACGCGGCGCGCGTATTTGAACAAGCCCTGCGCTTCAGAGCGCTTTTGTTCGATCGACATGGTCGTTCCCCACTTACCGGCAACTTTGCGGTTCACAGTAACTGCCAGGGGTTAGGGAACGCTTTACCGGAAGGGTCTGATTGCGCTTAAAGCTTAGTTGTCATGACCAAGCGATTTGGCCGGATCGTCGGCTCGGCATTCAACGTCTACCATCGCGCCGCGAAACTGGCGCGCACCGGGCGCTGGCCCTTAACGATTGGTGTACGGATTATCGTGCGCGACGAGGCGGAGCGCGTACTGCTGGTGCGGCACACCTATACTCCGGGTTGGCACTTTCCGGGTGGGGCCATCGACCGGCGGGAAACAGCGCTGGATGCCGCGGTGCGCGAATTGCGCGAAGAGGCATTGATCGAAGCGACGACGCCGCCACGGCTCGTGGGTATCTATCTCAGTCTCGCGCAGAAGATGTCCGACCACATTCTGTTCTACGAAGCGGGTGAATGGCGGAACATCGACGGCAAGGCGCGGCTGCTTGAGATCGCAGAAACGGGTTTCTTTCCCGCCGACGCGCTACCGGAAGGAACTACCGGCGGCACGCGCCGCCGGCTTGCCGAACTCAGCGGCGCGGCGGCGCAGAGCACTTCGTGGTGAGGCGCTAGAGCGGTGCGTGGCGGTCCTTCCAGGGACGCGCCTGTTCCAGTTGGGCGGCCAGGCGGAAGAGTGTCGCTTCGTCGCCGTAGCGGGCTGTAAACATTGTGCCGATGGGCAGACCCGCGGCGTTCCAATAGAGCGGCACATTTGCCGATGGTTGGCCGGTTAGGTTGTAGATCCCGGTATAGGGGATGAACGAGATCATCTCGCGGAACATTTCGCCGAGGTCTGTGCGCTCCATGTTCAGAACGCCGACGGGAAGCGGTGGTGCGGCGCACGTCGGCTGCAAGATCACATCGTAGTCGCTCATGAAGTTCGCGACCGTGCGACCGAGCGCATGCAGCGTGTTCATTGCGCGTGCGTAGAGGCTGGAATCCGTCTTGCGCGCGTTTTCGACGCGAAACCACGTGGCACGCTCGACGTCTTCAGGCCTTGCCTTGCGGCCCAAGGCCTCGGCGGCCTCGTCTACGGTGAAGGCGACGTTTGCGCTGATCACGACGCCCTGGGCGGCCATAATTTCCATGCCATTGATCGTGGGAGACGCCTCTTCGACGATGTGCCCGAGGCTCTCACAGAGCTTGGCTGCCTCTTTGACGGCGGCGAGCGCATCCGGGTGCACCTCCGCCGGTATGGGTGGTTTCGTCCAGAGCGCGATGCGCAGCCGGCCAGGTGCCGCCTTCACTTCTTCTAGGAATGCGCGGGCCGGCGGGATGGCCGGGTAGGGATCGCCAGGTGCGGGTCCGTGCGTTGCATCGAGAAACGCCGCGCTATCGCGCACGCTGCGCGAGACGACGTGACCGACGGAGGCGCCGCCCCAGCCTTCGCCACGCTTTGGGCCCATTGGCGTGCGCGCGCGGGTGGGCTTGAGACCGAATAGACCGCAGCAGCTGGCGGGAATGCGGATCGAGCCGCCGCCATCGGTTGCGTGTGCGACCGGAATGATGCCTGCCGCGACTGCTGCCGCTGCGCCGCCGGACGAACCGCCGGCGATGTGGTTCAGGTTCCACGGATTGCGTGTGGCACCAAACATGCGCGACTCCGACGACGGGCTTAAACCCAATTCCGGCGAATGGGTTTTACCGAATATGACGAGGCCTGCCTTTTTGGTGCGCTCAACGTAGGTGGAATCGCTTTCGGCGACGCTCTCGCGCGCGAGGCTGAGGCTTCCCGTCGTAATCGTGCCTTTGAGGGCGACACCCAAGTCCTTCAGCAGGTAAGGGACGCCGGTGAGCGGGCCTTGCGGCAACCCGTCCTTCAGGGCCTTCCGCGCGACGTCCTCGTGTTCAAGGACAATCGCGTTGATCTTCGGGTTCACTTCGCGTGCGCGTGCAAGGGCAACATCGAGCAATTCGTCCGGCGTGACGTCTCGCGATTTGACAAGCGCAGCCAGTGAGAGCGCGTCGTGTTTGCGATAGTCGGTGAAGCTCAGCATGAGGGTTCCTCAGGTCGTCGCGTGCTTGTGAACGTCTGTTCATGGGCGAGACAGGTTGGCGAGCCTAGTTTATCATTCGAGATTGGCAAAGACGGAGACTTTCCCCATGCGCGCTTTGATTGTGGCGGTGGCGTTGGCCGTTGCGGGTGCCGCCGCGGCGGCAGACCAGGTGTCGTACGGACCGGGCTTGCTGCCGCATGACGCGCCGGCGCTTCGGGCACTCGACAATGCGCAGCTTCGGATCGTGCGTCGGGCGCGGGCGCTCTGTTGGCATGCAGGGCCGTTCGGGTTTTCCTCGGGAAGCGCGGCGACGCGCGCGTGCATCATCGGCGAGACCGAGAGCGCGGTCGCGAACTCAAACGATGCCGTGCTGCAGGCCTATCACAAGCAACTGCCGTTCCATGCCAAGTACAACGAGTACCGGCCCGCTTTTTATTGGCAGCGTTTGGTTCAGGGCTGATTGCTCACCACGCGGCGCGCAGGATTTCCATTACGTCTGCCGCGCCCGTGATCGGGCGCGGGTTTGAGAGAACGATGGGGTGTTTGGCGCACTCCTCAGCGATCGCGGGGAGTTGCGCTTCTTTGATGTCAACGTCGCGCAGCCGCGCGGGAAGTCCCAAGTCCTTGATCAATTCGGCGACGGCGTCGGCGAGGTTGGTTCGCTTCATCGATGCCGCGAGTGCGGTCTGACGATCAATCGTCGTCTTCTCGTTCCAGCGCAGAACATGAGGGAGAACAACGCAACTCGAATGACCGTGGTGCACGCCGTAGCGGCCTCCCAGGATGTAACCGATGCCGTGGCTAGCGCCTGAACCTGCGCGCGAAGAGTTCGTGCAAGCCAAGTAGGCCGCCATCTGGCTTTCGATGCGGGCAAAGGGGGCGCCGGGGATTTCCTTCGTGCGGCGCAAAGACGTGGCAAAGAGACCGAGTGCTTGGCTTAGACCGGCGTCGTAAACCGGTGTCGCGTTCTTCGCGAGGAAGCCTTCGCAACAATGATCGACGCCGCGGATCGCGCTTGAGAGCCAGAGCCATTCGGGCGTGAGCGCACCGAGCGCCGGGTCGTAGATAGCGACGCGGGGCACGAGGAACGGGTTCATGAAGCCGAGCTTCTGGCCGCGGCTGGCGTCCGTGCCGCCGCCTGCTGGCGTGACCTCTGCGCCGGAGAGTGTCGTTGGGATTGCGATTTGGCGGACAGGTGTCGGTTTCATGTGGCGCTTGTTCGCGAGCGCCAAGAGTTGGTCCATTGTCTCGACGTTTTCGGCGAGCGCGAGTTGCACGACCTTGAGACCGTCGATGACCGAACCACCACCGACGCCGACAAGGAGGTCGGCCTTTGCCTGGCGCGCGGTGCGAACAGCTTCGAGTACGCCGTCGAGTTTGGCGTGTTCGGCAATGCCGTCGTAGATCGCCGCGATCTTTGCGCCCAGCGATGTCGAGATCAGTGAGATCGCGCCCGTCTGCATGTGCAGCGTCTTCGATGTCGCTAGAAACACGCGCTTGGCGCCGAGGCGCTCAACCTCGTCGCCCAAGACCTCGCGGACGGATTTGCCGAAGTGGACGCGCTCTTGCGGGAGCGCGTCGTAGGTGAACGTCTTGGTCAAATGGGATCCCAGCCGAAGACGGATGTCGTTGCGCCCGAGTCGTACATCATCGGTTTCATCGCGGGGAAAGCGTGATTGACGATCGTTTCCGGCGTCCAGCCTTCGATCTTCGCCATGCCGCGCAGAGGACGCGATTGCGACATCAAGAAAACCTCGTTACCGCGGGCGACGAAGATTTGCCCGGTCACGTCTTTCGTCGCGCAAAGCGCGATTGCGAGTTGCGCCACCTGATCGGCGCGCATGAAATTCTTCATGCGTTCGACCCGCTTAGCGGAGGCCTCGTCCTTGATCGGGATCGTCGCGATCATGCGCGACCAGGCGAACGGCGCGATGATGTTCGAGCGGACGTTCTTCTGCACGCCTTCCATCGCGATGATGCGCGATAGGCCGGCGACGCCCATTTTTGCGGCGGCGTAGTTTGCTTGGCCGATGTTGCCGATGATGCCAGAGGTCGAGGTGAAGAGGACGTAAGCGCCGTCCTGTTGCTCGCGAAAATGTTCGATCGTCGCGCGGCAGACGTTGTACGCGCCGTTCAAATGGACGTCGATCACGAGGTCCCAGTCCTGATCGGTCATTTTGTGGAACATTGTGTCACGCAAGATGCCGGCCGGATTGATCACCGCATGCAGTCCGCCGAACGTGTCTTTCGCCTGTTCGAACATCCTCTTCACGGCGGGGCGGCTGGTGACGCTTTCGGAATTCGCCACGGCCTCACCGCCGGCCGCTTTGATTTCGCGCACGACCGTTTCGGCGGGACCGGCGGAGCCTTCGTCGCCGCCGGTCGTGCCGCCGCCCAAGTCGTTCACCACGACCTTTGCACCTTCGCGCGCGGCCAGAAGGGCGCATTCCTTGCCGATGCCGTTACCGCCACCGGTTACGAGCACGACCTTTCCGGTCAGGATTCCCATGAGTGCCTCCATCATTTGCCGTTGCGGCGCACGTTAACCGCAGCGCGCGGGGAGATTCCAGGGCGATCTTCGGCGCCTGCTATAAGTTGCGAATCGAACCGCTTGAGGGACCCCATGAACACGCATCAATTACTCCAGTCTCTGGAACACAAGCTCGGCCTGGGCGCGGATGCGGCGTCGGAGCGCAAGCGGCGAATCTTGAAACACGTCATCGACCGCACCGTGGTCAGCCGCGACCTCGAAGCGGAACAAGGGGCGAAGAAGGACACGTTCGGCGAGCGGTTGGCCGACCGCGTGGCCGAGTTCGGGGGGTCATGGACCTTCATTATGCTGTTCTTGGCGTTCTTGGTTTTTTGGGCGTTGCTAAACACGATCATCCTGATCTCGCACGCCCTTGACCCCTATCCCTTCATTTTTCTGAACTTGCTCCTCTCGATGGTGGCCGCGCTGCAGGCACCGATCATTATGATGTCGCAGAACCGGCAGGCGGCGAAGGACCGCCTCACCGCGCAGCACGACTACGAAGTGAACCTGAAGGCCGAGCTTGAGATCATGGCATTGCACGAAAAATTCGATCAGTTGCGCACAGATCAATTGGCGCAGATGCTGGCTAAGCACGAAGAGCAGCTGAAACTGCTTTCGCGGCTGTGCGAGACCAAGGCGGCCCAATAGGTGACGGTCACAATCCGAATTGAGGGGCCCGGCGATACCGCCGCCGCCGATGCCGTCGTCGCGGCCGCGTTCGGGCCAGGTCGCTATGCGAAGAGCGCCTATCGCCTGCGCGAAGGCGTACTGCCCGTTGCTGCGTTGTCGTATGTGGCCGAGGATGGCGGCGCGATTGTCGGCACCGTGCGCTATTGGCCGGTCGTCATCGGCGGGCAGCCGGCGCTGATGTTGGGGCCGATCGCGATCGTGGCCGACCGGCAGGGGCAAGGGATTGCGCTCGCGCTCATGCAAACGAGTCTCGCTGAAGCGAAGCGGCTTGGCCATCGCGCCGTCATCTTGGTTGGAGATGAGCCGTATTACGGGCGCGCAGGCTTTGCGCGGATTCAGCCTGCGGGGCGGATCACAATGCCGGGTCCGGTCGACGCTGCTCGGCTGCTCGGCTTGTCGCTGGTTGATGGCGCAATGGAGGCGATGGCCGGTGAAGTTCGCAAAGCGGTCACGACGGCTGTTGCTGCGGCTGGGTGCGCGTTGGGTTAGCCGCTACACGACGAAGACGTTCTTGATGCCGTCGATGACGAATTGAGCGGCTAAGGCCGCCAAGATGATGCCGAAGATGCGCGTCACCATCGCGGCGATCGTGGCGCTGATCATGTGAGAGAATTTGGCGGCGAGCCAGAAGGCGCCGAACGTCAGCAGGAGGTTTGCTGCGACGCCGGCCAGGACCGCGGCGCGCCCCTCCCAAGCGTCATGCTGCGCAAACAGCAGCATCACGGAGGCGATGGAGCCCGGGCCTGCGATCAGCGGGATCGCGAGGGGGAAGACCGAGATGTCTTCATGCTCGCCGGGATGTGTGTGGCGTTCTTCGATGACCTTCGCGTTGCGGGCTTCGCGGCGTTGGGTGCGCGTTTCGAACAGCATGTCGATTGCGATCAGAAAGAGGAGCAGGCCGCCTGCGATGCGGAAGGCGTCAAGGCTGACGTGGAGCTTGTCGAGCAACCACTCGCCGCCGAACGCGAAGCCGGCCAAGATGAAGCTCGCGACCAGGACGCTCTTCCAGGCCATCCTGTGGCGCCAGGGAACCGGCATGTTTTGCGTCAAGGTCGCAAACATCGGGATGACGCCCGGCGGATCGATCACGACGAAGAAGGTGACGAGCGAGGCGAGGAAGATTTCGAGCATTGCGTTGGTTCAGCCGAGTAGGAAGAAGGATATTTCACACAAAGATACGAAGTTACAAAGGGGTGGGTTGCCCCCGTTTTGCGTGGTAGAAGGCTGGATCGCTATCACAAAAGGTCCCACGCTCATGGCTTCGAAGATTACGAACGACCCGCGTATCGATCCGCGCATCAAGGCACTCCTTGGCGCGGCGCCGGACATAGCGCCGCCGGGCGATGTGGCTTCGCGCGAGGTGCTGCTCGCTGAGGAAAATTCCGATACCGCGAAGGCGCGGATGGCGATGGTGAAGATGATGCTTCAGGCGTGCGACAGCGAAGATGTCGCGCCGTCGAAGGGGCTCAAGATCACGACGGAGACGTTCCGCTCAGAGCCCGATGGGAATGAGATCAAGATTCAATACATCCGGCCGGACACCTCCGAGCGCTTGCCGTGCGTCGTTTATCTGCACGGCGGCGGGATGATGCACTTCTCGTGCTTCGACGGGATGTACAAAGCGTGGGGGCGGATCGTTGCGGCGCAAGGTGTCGCCGTCGCGATGGTCGACTTCCGCAATTGCGCGACGGCGTCGTCGGCGTTGGAGGTCGCGCCGTTTCCGGCGGGCCTGAACGATTGTGCGTCGGGCGTGCGCTGGGTGGCGAGCCACGCCGATCGGCTCAACATAGATCCGAAGCGCATCATCGTTGCTGGCGAAAGCGGCGGCGGAAACTTGACGCTAGCCACTGGGTTGAAGCTGAAGCGCGACGGCGACATCGGCATCATCAAGGGCCTCTACGCACTCTGCCCATATATCGCCGGGCAATGGCCACTGCCGCAGAACCCGTCGTCGACTGAGAACAACGGCATCCTGCTGGAATTGCACAACAACCGCGGTGCCATGGCGTATGGGATCGAGGCGTTTCGCGCGAAGGACCCGCTTGCTTGGCCCGCATTCGCCAGCGACGACGATGTGAAGGGGTTGCCGCCGACCGTCATCCACGTCAACGAATGCGATCCGCTGCGCGACGAGGGCCTTGGATTCTATCGCTTGCTGCTTAAGAACGGTGTCAAGGCGCGTGGCCGTCAGGCGATGGGTACGACGCACGGGGTCGAGCTGTTCGCGATCGCTTCTCCGGACATCAGCTACGACACCGCGCGCGATATTGCGGCGTTTGCACGGGGATAGGGCTAGCGACCTTCGCGACGCCAGCCGAGCATGAGGCTGCCAATGATCAGAACGAAGGCGAGTGCTGGATGGAACAGCGGCGTCTGGCGCGTCGAGCGGACTGCGTAGGCTTCATTCGCGCGCAGTCCGATCCAGCCGTCGTCGGCTGCGGCGCGTCCGGGCCGCGTTCGGCGGATCTCTGGGATGCCGTCACGCTTGATCCAGGCGATGCCGCCCTTCGTGGCGTCGGCGACGGGCTTTACGACTTTGTCCGTCGCGCGCACGTCGGATAGTTCGCGCGGGTTCAACGGGCCTGCAGCTGCAACGGCGGTGAGGTTGCCGTCGCGCAGCCGGTAGAGGCCCATCTCTTCGGCTTTCACCGTTCCGGAGAAGGCGCCGTCTTCCGTCGGCGACAGCGTGACCTTCTCGATGCGGCCGGAGGGGTAAGTGACTTCGATCGTTGCGGCGCGCTCGGCCATCGTGCGGCGGGTTACGATCAAGCGGTCGCCTTTGATCGTGCCGTTCAGGCGCTCTTCCTCGAGCTCCGGCTCTTTCATCAGCCAGTGCGCGAGGCGGCGCAGGAGTTCAGCTTGCGGGCCACCACCTTCGAAGCCGCGGGTCCACAGCCACGCGTGATCGGAGAGCAGCAGCGCGACGCGGCCTTGCTGCACGCGGTTGAGCACGAGCAGCGGTTGCTGCTCCGCGCCGCTCATCAACGTTTGGCCGCTCAGCACTTGGCTCTGCACGAGACGGAACCAGCGGCCCCAAGCGGGTTCCTTGTCGCCGACATTGGCGCCGGGCAGGCCCGCCGTCACAGGGTGGCGTTCGCCGGCAGCCGTCAGGCGCGGCTTGAAGCCCTGCTCATAGATGTGTTCGACAGGTTCGGCCGGTAGCACGGAGTTCAGCGGCGAGCGGTAGAGGCTGAGCGGTGAGGAGAACTCAGGGCCGGAGGTGACCAGCAGTGCACCACCGTTCTCCACGTAACGCGCAACGTTCTCATAGTATGCCAACGGCAATACGCCGCGGCGCTGATAGCGGTCGAAGATGATGAGGTTGAAGTCGTTCAGCTTCTCGTCGAACAGCTCGCGCGTGGGGAACGCGATCAGCGAAAGCTCGTCGACGGGCGTTCCGTCCTGCTTTTCGGGCGGACGCAGAATGGTGAAGTGCACGAGCGAAACCGAGGGATCGGCCTTCAGGAGATTGCGCAGCGTACGTTCGCCTGCGTGCGGCTCACCCGAGACGAGGAGGACGCGAAGCTGATCGCGGATCCCGGTGGTGACGACAGCGGCGCGATTGTTCAGAAGCGTAAGCTCCTTCGGTCCGGCACCGGCCTGGATTTCGACGACGTTTTCGCCGCCATGCGGGAGCGTCAGTTCAAGCGCCTTCGCTTCGCCGGTCTTGGCCGTCTCGTTCAGCACGACTTTGCCGTCGATACGAACCTCGAGATCGGCCGCCGCTTGGGCGGTACTGCCGAAATCATCGACGCGCACAGTGAACGTAAGCGGTTCGCCGACGATGCCGTAGCGCGGAGCCTGCTCGATCGTGAGCTTGCGGTCTCGTTCGCCGGGTTCACCCGTCAGGAGCGTGTGTATGGGGTAGGCGAGCTTAGCGGCGGCACCTGTCGGCACGTCGTGGACCTGTCCGTCGGTGACGAGGATTGCGCCAGCGATGCGGTCGGGCGGCACATCGGCGAGTGCGTCTGCCAGCGGCCCGAAGAGGGAGGTTCCGCCATCCTGAACCGAGCGGTCTTCGGTGACGGTAATGACGCGAACGTCAAGATCTTTGTATTGCGCGAGCTTCGCGCGCAATTTCGTCACAGTGTCGTCGACGGTTTTCGCGCGATCGCCGATTGCTTGGCTTTGTGTCTGGTCAGCGACGATTACGGCAACGTCAGGAAGTCCTTTGCGCTCTTCCTCAACGATTGCGGGGTTGGCTAGCACCAGAAGTGCGGCCACCATCGCGGCCGCCCGCCACCAGGCGCCGGGCGCGCGCAGCAGCAGGCTTGCGCCAACGAGCGCGGCGCAGGCGACCGCTAAGATCAGAATCATGACGAGCGGCAGATGCGGTACGAAAACGATATCGAGGGCCATCTACTGACCCAAACGCTCAAGGATCGCGGGCACGTGGACTTGGTCGGTCTTGTAGTTGCCGGTCAGCGAATACATCACCAGGTTCACGCCAAAGCGCAGCGCCATCTCGCGCTGGCGGTCGCCGCCTGGCACGACTGCTGCGATCGGGCGGCCGCTGTCGTCTTGCGCCCACGCTGCGGCCCAATCGGCGCCGCCCACGATGATCGGGGAGACGCCATCGGATGCGGTTGTTGAAGGCGCGCCGTCGCCGGCCGCTTGTTGCGCCTCGACCCATACGCGGCCTGACGCCCACCGACCGGGGTATTCGTGCAGAAGGTAGAACGCGCGGGTGAGCACGTGTTCTTGTCCCAGCGGCTGAAGCGGTGGGATGTCGAGACCTGCGAGCAGGCGGCGCAACGTCAGCGACCCGTTCGCAGTGTGGCCAGTTCCGGTCGGAAGCGCAGTGTCTTGATCGCGCGTGTCGAATAGGATCGTGCCGCCGTTGCGCATGAAGGCATCGACCTTGGCGAGCGCGTTCGCGGACAATTGCGACTGGGCCGACGACACGGGCCAATAGATGAGCGGGAAGAAGGCGAGCTCATCCTGCTCGATGTCGATCGCCATCGGCTCGCCCGGTTCGGCGGCTGTGCGTTCCTTCAAGATGCGCGTGAGCCCTTTGAGCCCTGCGCGGCTCATCGCGTCGACTTCGGGGTCGCCGGTTAGGACGAAGGCGAGGCGGTAGGTATTTGAGGCTTTGAGGTCGAAGTCGTCGTTCGCCTTTGCATCGTGGACGTGGGCGCCGACGAATGCGAATGCGACGAGCACAGCGGCGGCTTGGCGCAGCGGCAGGTGCGGCGTCGCCACCAGCCCGCGCAGGATCAAACCTGCCACGAGGTCGAGGAGCGCCAGAGCAATCGCGACCGCCATCAGGACGTATTTAAGCTCAACCGCCTGCCGGAGGCCAAATGTGGTGACGTCGACGCCCGCGGGCAGAGCAGGAAGCGGCTTCAACGCTGCGTCGGGCTTGAACAAATTAAACGCACGTCGCACGCCGCCCTGGCCATAGAAACCGGGCGGATGGCGGGGGCCGGCGGCTGCTTTCTCGAAATCGGAGCCGCGCATCGGTAGGGCTGCAGCGGCAGGTTGGCCGAGGCGACCGAAGCCGTCCAGCGTCTCGGCGGGGGCAAGCGGGACGCCAGCCGTGGTCAGACTTGGATCGTCTGCGGCCACGCCTGAGGAGAGTGCGATCGTGCGGCGGAGCATCTCGACGAAAAGGCCGGAGATCGGTAACGACGACCACGACGTGTTTGCGGTGACGTGGAACAAGATTACCCAGCCTTTGTCTTGGCGCTTGGCCGTGACCAGCGGCGTTCCATCGCTTAACTGCGCCCAGGAGAGGATTTCGGTGCCGATGGCAGGTTCTGCCAGAACTTGACGCTTGATCGTGACGTCGGCGGGAATCGACAGGCCGAAGAACGGGCTATCTTCCGTCCACGGGCTCAAGGTCTGCGGTTCGCTCCACGACAATGCGCCATCGAGCAGCCGGCCGCCGGTTCGTAACTTGCCGGGAATCAAGTCGTCGCTTTGGGCTGCGAGTTTGGGACCGGAGAAGCGGATCAAGACGCCGCCTTTCGAGACCCACTGGGCGGCAGCGGTTTTATCCGCGCCCACGATCTGACCGACGTCGGCGAGGACCAGGACGGAGAGGCCTGCTTTCACGAGATCGGTGATTTTGCCGTGGTGAAGTTCCGCGTAAGGCGCGAGCGCGCGGTCGAGATAGAAGAGATCGGAAAGCAGCGGCTGCGCGGCGTCGACGGTTTGTCCGGAGACGAGACCCACAGGGCGGCGGCGCCAGCGTTCATCGATCAAGGCGACGCTGCCTGCGGACTGTCTGTCGGCGAGCTCGACGCGGGCAAGATCGTTCCTGAGTTCGGTCGCGAGGTCGAGCTTCACATCAGTGCTGGTTTCGCCGGCTTTGAGCACGAACTCTTGCGCTACCAGGAACCGGCCTTGCGCGCCGGTCGCGCGCAGGGTGCCTTTGACCTCGCCTTCGTCCTTTCCGCGCACGACACGGAAGACAAGGGCGCTGCCTTCGGCTTTTGGTGGCGTGAGCGCGAGCGCGGCGTTGAGCGCGTCGTCTGTCATGACGCGCAACGCTCCGATCGCGGCAAGTCCCCGCGCGAATTCGCGCGCGCTGCCGTCTTCGAGACCGTCGGTCAGCCAGACGATGTCAGGGTTGTCCTTGAGGTTCAATTTTTGGAGAGCAGCGAGTGCCTTCGCGCGGTCGACACCGAACGGTTGGGGCGCGACGGCCTTGACGGCACCTTGTGCTTCGGCGCCGGCAAGGAGTTTCAGGATTGCAGGCGCGTCGCTGAGTGCGGTCGGGAGTATGACCAGAGGGCGGCCGTCGCGTTCGGCTTCGGCGGCAAGGGCTTGCATTGCGCCGACACGATCGTCCCAGCGGGCGGCTGCGGCCCAACCGTTGTCGACGACGACGACGACGGAGCTTTTCTTCAGGCCGGCGGATTGCGGATTCAGGTAGGGATCCGCGAGTGCCACGATCGCGAGCCCGGCTATGGTCGTTCTGAGCAACAGAAGCCACAATGGCGTACGCGCGGGCGTTTCTTCCTTCTGCTGAAGGCCGAGCAGCAAACGAACGGCTGGAAACAGCACGCGTTTCGGCGCCGGCGGCGTCACGCGCAATAGCCACCAGATCACGGGCAATGCGATCAGCCCGAAGAGGATCCAGGGTACGCCAAAGGCAAGTGGGCCGATCGTCGTCACGCCGTCACCTCATCTCGAACGGACGATGGGCGGACAACGCGGCGTAGGCGGCGAGCAGTGCGCCTTGAGCCGGACGGTCGGTGCGATGGGTCGCGAACGTCCAATCCTGGCGGCGGCAAGCCTGAGCGACTTCGGCGCGCAACGCGGCGAGGCGGTCGCGGTAGGCATCGCGCAACGTCTCGGCACGGCGCGCCAGCATGCGCGTCTTCGATTCCACGTCCTCGAATTCCGTGCGGCCGTCGAACGGCAGATCTTCTTCGGCAGGGTCGAGCACTTGGATCAAGTGGCCGCGCACGCCGAGCGCGCCGTAGTGGCGCAGGACGTTCAACACACCTTCGGGCGGCGAGAGCCAATCGGAGATCAGGATGATCTGCGAAAACCGAGGCAGGGGCAGCAACGGCGGCAAGCTTTGCTTCGTCGTCATATGCGACGCCATGTGCAGCGCGAAGCGATTGAAGCCGGGCTTGCCGGTAGCGGGCGGCTTCAGATTATCCAGCGCGCCGACCCGTTCACCGCCGCGCATGAGCAGCGATGCGAACGCCAGCGCAAGGACGGTGGCGCGCTCGACCTTCGTGCATTTCGCGACGTGCGATTTGTAGTGCATCGAAGGCGAGGCATCGCGCCAAATCCAGACGCTGGCGGCTGCTGCCCATTCGCGCTCGCGCACGAACAAATGCTGCGACTTCGCGGATTGGCGCCAGTCGACGGCGGTGGATGGGTCTTCTTGGCGGTAGCGGCGGAACTGCCAGAACGCTTCGCCTTGGCCGACACGTCTGCGGCCGTGTTCGCCGGTTGCGACCGTCGAGGCGACGCGTTCGGCTTGGATCATAAGCGGCGGCAAGCGCGCGCCCAAATGCTCCGCCTGTTCGCGTGCACCCGCTTCGCGTTTGGGCGTTTGGGTCCAACCGCTGAAGAGCGTCGACGCCACACTCGCCATTCGAACCTCTTGGCTTGCGCTTACTGCAGCGGCGCGGTGAGCCGGTTGATCACATCGGCCATCGTCACGCCATCGGCGCGGGCCGTGAAGTTGAGCGCCATCCTATGACGCAAAATCGGCGGCGCGAGCGCGACCACGTCGTCAACCGACGGGGCGAAGCGACCCTCGATCAGTGCGCGGGCACGCACAGCCAGCGAGAACGCTTGGCTCGCACGCGGACTTGGACCCCACGCAACGTGATCTTTGATGCTCTGTGCGCCGCCTTCCTCGGGACGCGCGCTGCGCACGAGAGTTAAGATTGCTTCCAGCACTTTTTCACCAACGGGAATCGCGCGGACGAGACGTTGGAAGAACATGATGTCTTGGGCGCGGATGACTTCTTTGGGCTGCTCTTCGCTAACGCCGGTGGTTGCCAGCAGTACGCGTTTTTCGGCTTCGAGGTCGGGGTAACCGACGTCGATCTGCATGAGAAAGCGGTCGAGTTGAGCTTCTGGAAGGGGATAAGTGCCTTCCTGTTCGAGCGGATTTTGCGTCGCCAAAACGTGGAACGGATGCGGCAGGTCGTAGCGCATGCCGGCGACGGTCACGTGGTGCTCTTGCATGGCCTGCAACAGCGCCGATTGCGTGCGCGGGCTCGCGCGGTTGATTTCGTCGGCCATGAGAAGCTGAGCGAAGACAGGGCCCTTGATGAAGCGGAACGAACGGCGGCCGGTTTCCGCTTCCTCCAGGACTTCCGAACCCACGATGTCTGCAGGCATCAAGTCCGGCGTGAATTGGATGCGCTTGGTCGCAAGGCCGAGTACGATACCCAACGCCTCGACCAGGCGGGTTTTGGCGAGGCCCGGCACGCCGACCAATAGGCCGTGACCGCCCGCCAAAATCGTGACGAGTACCTGATCGACAACGGCGCGCTGGCCGAAAATTACCCGGCCGATCGCTTCGCGGACCGCAGCGATTCGCGCGACCGCGTGTTCGACTTCGCGAACGATCGAGTCAGAGGTTTCTAGGGCTTGGTTGCTCAAATTAAAGCAGCCTTCGGTTCGAGGTTTGGATAACGCGCAGGGCGCACGGCTTTTCTATGGCACAGTTCGCCCAGAGTTATAGCTAAACCTGGGCCATGGACAGAACGGCTTGAGGTCCTATGCTCAACATCAGTTGAACTGTCGGATTAACTCCCGGAAAGGCCGCGAGGTCCCGCGTTAACATGTCCAATTCGGCACAGGATCCGATGCATTGGGGTGCGCCCGCGCCGGACTTCCTGCGTGGGCTTGCGGAGGCCCAAGCCGAGGCTGCGCACACGCGCAAGTTGCCACCGATCGACAAGTGGAATCCGCCGGACTGCGGCGACATCGATATGCGCATCTCGGTCGACGGAACTTGGTTCTATCTCGGTACCCCGATCGGGCGGCCGGCGCTCGTGCGGCTGTTCTCGACGATCCTGCGTCGCGAAGCGGACGGCCGGTATGTGCTGGTCACGCCGGTCGAGAAGGTTGGGTTGACGGTGGAGGACGCGCCGTTCGTCGCCGTACGCGTCGATGCAGAAGGTGAAGGGAACGCACGGCGTCTGCGGTTCTTGACGAACGTGGGCGACGAGGTCATCGCCGGGTCTGAACATCCGTTGCGGGTCGCGTTCCGCGGGACCGAACCACGCCCCTATGTTCATGTGCGCGGCGGGCTTGAGGCACGCGTGTCGCGCGCAGTGTTCTACGAACTCGTTGCGATGGCCGAGGAACGGGCGACCACGGCGGGACGCGCGTTGGTCGTGCGGAGTGAAGGCGTGGACTTTTCGTTGGGATCGCCGGACGCGTGAGTATCGATCAGGACTTGCGTCAGCGATTGACCGAGCGCTTGACGCTTGGCGGGGCTTTGGACGCGCCGAAGCGCGGGGACTTCGATCTCAATCCCCGGATGCGGGAAGAGCATTCGCCCGAGCGCGTATTGCGTCCGGCTGCGGTGTTGATTCCGATCGTCGAGCGTCGGGCCGGCTTGAGCGTCTTGTTCACCCGACGTGCGGATCACCTGGCGCGGCATGCGGGACAGGTCAGTTTTCCCGGTGGCCGCGTCGGCGATGAGGACTTAGATGCGGTTGCGGCAGCGTTGCGGGAGACCGAGGAAGAGGTTGGGTTGGCACGCTCGTTTGTCGAGGTGCGCGGGGAACTTGACCGTTACGAGACGGGGACGGGATTTGCGATTCAGCCGTTCGTCGCGTTGGTGCGCGATGGGTTCGAGTTGACGATCGATGCGTCGGAAGTGGCGGAAGCGTTCGAAGTGCCGTTCGCGTTCTTGATGGATCAGCGCAATCACAAGCAGGAGACCGCGACCTGGCAGGGGCGGGAGCGGCGGTATTACGCAATGCAGTACGAGCGGCATTACATTTGGGGCGCGACGGCGGGGATACTGGTCAACCTCTATGAGCGGCTGTACGGCTGAGCGATGACCGCTTCGATCCAGACACAACCTTGGCTCAACGCGCCAGAGACGCGCGCCGTGATGGACGCGCTGACCGCGAACGGCGGCGCCGCGCGGTTCGTCGGCGGCTGCGTGCGAAACGCACTGATGGGCGTGCCGGTGGACGACATCGACATCGCGACGCCGCTGACACCGGACGAGGTGACGCGCCGGCTCGTGGCCGCGGGCATGCAAGCGGTGCCCACCGGCATTGAGCATGGAACGATCACGGCGGTTGCCAACAAAAAGCCATTCGAGATCACGACGCTTCGGCGCGACGTCTCAACCGACGGCCGGCGTGCGACGGTTGCGTTCAGTCAGGATTGGGCGGAAGACGCTTCGCGGCGCGACTTCACGATGAACGCGCTCTACGCGGACCAAACGGGGCAAGTGTTCGATTTGATCGGTGGCATTGCCGATCTTCAGGCGCGCCATGTGCGCTTCATCGGCGATGCGTCGCGACGCATCGCGGAGGACTATCTTCGCATCCTGAGGCTGTTTCGTTTTCACGCCTGGTATGGCAAGGGCGAGATCGATGCGGATGGCCTGGCGGCATGCGCTGCGGCGCGTTCGCAGATCAAGACGCTGTCGGGTGAGCGCATCCAGAAGGAAATGTTGAAGCTGATGGGCGCGGAGCATCCGGTCCCGGTGCTGCGCGCCATGGCGGCGTCGGGCGTGCTCGGCGAAGTGCTGCCCGGCGAACTCAAGTTCGCGCGGTTTCAGCGCCTGTGCGAGATCGACGCCGAACAGTTCTTCGAGGCTGATGGGTTGCTCAGGCTTGGCGCGTTGCTCGGCGATACGGCGCGAGCGGACGAGATCGCCACGCGCTGGCGGCTTTCGAACGACAACCGGGACCGGCTTAGCGACATGCTGGGTCAGCCCACAAAGATCGTCTCCTATCTGTCGATCCTTGAAGTGCGGCGCGCGCTTTATCGTTTCGGCGTGTCGTTGTTCAAGGATTGGGTGCGGTTGCGCTGGGCGGAAGATCCGAAAGCTTCGAACACTTACCAGTGGCAAGCACTGCTCGCGCTAGCCGATGGATGGGTCCGGCCGGTATTTCCGCTGAACGGCTCGAACGTGATGGCGGCCGGCGTGCCGCACGGACCGCTTGTTGGGAAGGTCTTGGGCGAAGTCGAAGCTTGGTGGATCGACAGCGACTTCACCGATGATCCGTTTTCCCTGGCTGAACGCTTGAAGGCGGTCGTGCAGGCGACGATTTGAGGGGTTTCTTATGCCGCAGATCACAGTCATCGAAGGCTTAAGCATCGGCGGATCGGCCGAACGGGTGAACGAAGATGCGATGGGGGCGACGCCCTCGATTGCATTCGTGCTGGACGGCGTGACCAGTCTTTGCGAGACGCCCCTGTTGCCCGGCAAGAGCGATGCGGCTTGGGCTTCGCATACGGCTCGCGATTTGTTTTTGGCGCAGGCAGGTTCGAAAGGTGGCGATCTTCGCGCGTTGATTACGACGGTCGCTGAGGGGATTACCGCGAAGTTCGAAGCAGAGCGGAGCAGACCGCCGCGCGAGCGTTACGAGCTCCCTTGGACGACGATGAGTTTGATCAGCGTCGAGGCCGGGCGACTTCATATCGCATACGTGGGCGATAGCCGGGTTCTGATCGAGACAGCCGACGACGAGGTGCACAATTTTGGGACCAACCCATCGCGCACGGCGTTCGAGGCGCGGCTCGCTGCAAAGATGATCGCATCGCGTAAAGGCCAACCGTTAGGGCCGGCGACTGTGCTGCCCGAGCTTCGTGCCGCGCGGAACACAGTGAACACCAACACCGGTTACTGGCTGTTGGGCGCCGATCCAGCGGTCGGTGCGCATGCGATCGTGACATCGCTCGCATTGTCGGGGCCTGCGACCGTGTTGCTGGCGACGGACGGATTCTACGCGCTGGTCGAGGACTATCAGCGTTACGGCGATCGCGAGTTGATCGCGACGGCGCAGACGATCGGGCTGCAAGCGCTGGCGCGCGAATTGCGTCATATCGAAGACGACGATCCCGGCGGCGAACGCTATCCGCGCATGAAGAAGAGTGACGATGCGACGGCGCTGCTCGTCCGGGTCGAGCCCTAGCCGCCCTTCAGTTTGCGCAGGCTGCCCTTAACGGTGCGGACGAATTTGCCGTCTTTCACGTTTGAGAACTCCAGGCGCATCTCTTTGCCTTGCACGCGGCGGCGGTAGGTTTGGAATTCGGGTTTTCCGTCCTCGTTGATCGTGAAGCAGGAGATTACAAGGCCGCTGCCGTCCAGTCTTGCCCAGTAAAGAATGCCGCCATTGTAGGGGTCGCTTTCGGCCTTCGCGCGCCAGGTGTTCGGCGTCGGCGCGGGGACGAATTCCACGGTTGTCGATTTCAGCACTTCGAGCGGCGCCTTCGGGTTGCCCTTCTGGCGCTGCAGTGTCGACCAGCTGAGCAAAAAGCCCCCAAGATCGGATTTTTTGATCGCGACGGCGATGTCGCGCTTCGATGTCGGGAAATCTTCGTCCGTT
Source organism: Micropepsaceae bacterium (assembly GCA_044220975.1). GTDB lineage: Bacteria > Pseudomonadota > Alphaproteobacteria > Micropepsales > Micropepsaceae > SZUA-430. The sequence goes on from JBGAPZ010000021.1 coordinate 29,684, forward strand.
TCGCTGGACGCGGTCGCGGTGCCTTGCCAATCGCCATAGTAGGTGTCGAGAAGCAGCGGGGGCACCGGCACTTTCGTCGGGGCGGCGAGCGCTAGCGGAACGAAGAGAAGAAAGGTGGCTGCAACAGCCAAGCGAACAAACTGCATGAACGCGACTCCGCTGACCATCAAGCGATAGCCGCCAGTTGGCTCCGCATCAAGGCCAGCGAACCTCCGGCGGCATGGACATTAGGATTGCTTCGACGTTTCCGCCGGTTTTGAGGCCGAATTGGGTTCCACGGTCGTAGAGGAGGTTGAATTCGACGTAGCGGCCGCGGCGCATCAGCTGGTGTTCACGCTCTTCTTTCGTCCAGGGGCCGTTCATGTGGCGGCGGACGAGCTTGGGATAGACGTCCAAGAACGCGAGCCCGACGTCGCGCGTGAAGGCAAAATCGGCGTCCCAGTCGCCGGTGTCGAGGTTGTCATAGAAAATGCCGCCGACGCCGCGCGGCTCTCCGCGATGCGGCAGGAAAAAGTACTCGTCGCACCAAGCCTTGAAGTCTTTGTAGTAAGTCGGATTGTGCCGATCGCAGGCGGCGCGCAATGCGGCGTGGAACGCGGCGGTGTCATCGTCGTTCGGCACCATCGGCGTCAGGTCGGCACCACCGCCGAACCAGGCTTTGCTGGTTACGATGTGGCGCGTGTTCATGTGTACCGCCGGCACGCGTGGGCTTTGCATGTGCGCGACCAGGGAGATGCCCGAAGCCCAAAAGCGCGGGTCTTCCGCAGCGCCAGGTATCGACTTCGCAAACTCCTTGGAGAATGTGCCGTACACGGTCGAGATGTTGACACCCACCTTCTCGAACACGCGGCCGCGCATGACCGACATTGTGCCGCCACCTGCTTCGCCGCCTGCGACTGCGTCGCGCTTCCACACTTTGCGTTCGAAGCGACCGGCTGGGCGGTCAACGAATTGACCGGTCAGGTCGTCTTCAATGCCTTCGAAGGCGGCGCAAATGCGGTCGCGCAGTTCCTCAAACCAGGCGGCTGCGCGCGCTTTTCGCTCGCCCGTAAGGTCGATGGTCATATCTGGCTTTCCCCAAAGGCGCCGGTTTGGCGCAGAGCTTCGCCGAGGATCATCGCCGCCGCAACGGCCACATTGAGCGAGCGCATGCCGTCTGCGAGCGGGATGCGTACCGTTTCGTGGGCCTGTGCAGCGACCTCTGCCGTTACGCCAGCGCTTTCGCGGCCTAGCAGCAACGTGTCGTCGGGGCGGTAGTCGATGGCGGTGTACGCGTTCCGCGCTTTCGTGGTCGCGAGAATGAGACGTGCTTTGTTTTGTTCGCGAAATGCCCCCCAAGATGCGTGGCGCGTGACGTCGGCGCGCGGCAGATAATCCAGGCCTGCGCGCTTCAGGCTCGCGTCGCCGAACGGAAAGCCGCAGGGTTCGATGATGTCGATCGCGACATTCATGCACGCGCCGAGCCGAATAATCGTGCCCGTGTTGGCGGCAATGTCCGGTTGGAAGAGAGCGATGCGCATCGATGACCAAACGATCCACTGCACGACGCAGCGTTGCGCCATTTATGCGGCATCGTGCCGCAAGACCATAGGGGGGCGACTCTCTATTTTGCCGCGGAATTCAAGGCCTTGCCGAAGGTTCGGCGCGGTTTGTCACCGCGACGGATCCACATCTCAAAACCACATCTTCTTCGTCCCACATTTTCTTGTGCCCAGAGGGGGCTTCGACCTTGGCGCATTCCATGGACAACGCCAACGTTACCCGGCGTGATTTCATCTACGTGGCCTCAGCGGCCGCTGCGGGGGTCGGTCTTGCCGCCTCGCTTTGGCCCTTCATCGATCAAATGAATCCGGCGGCCGATACGCTGGCTTTGAAAGAGGTCGAGTTCGATTTGTCGCCGCTGATACCGGGACAGATCGTGACCATCGAGTGGCAGAAGAAGCCCGTCTTCATCCGCCGCCGTACACCGGAAGAGATCAAGGCTGCCGAGGACACGCCGCTTGAGGGGCTGCGCGATCCGCAAGCGGACAAAGACCGCGTGCAGAAACCGGAATGGCTGATCCTGGTTGCGACATGCACCCATTTGGGCTGCGTGCCCGACAAGAACAACAAGGGCGAATTCGGCGGATGGCTGTGCGCTTGCCACGGTTCGCAGTACGACACGTCGGGACGCATTCGCAAAGGTCCGGCGCCAAAGAACCTGGCGGTGCCGCCGTATCAATTCCTGACGGACACCAAAGTGCTGATCGGCGCGGCTCCCAAGCCTGCTGCCGCTGTCGCTGAACACGGTTGAGGGCGGTCATGGCACACGGAAACTACTCCTACAAACCCACGAACGCCTTCACGAAGTGGCTGGATTCGCGGCTTCCGATTATCCGGTTGCTCGACGAGACGATGCTGCAGTTCCCAACGCCAAAGAACCTCAATATGTGGTTCACGTTCGGCGGTATCCTGACGTTCATGCTCGCGGTGCAGATCGTCTCGGGCATCGTGCTTGCCATGCACTACGTGCCGCACGAGACGCTGGCGTTCGACAGCGTCGAGCGCATCATGCGCGATGTGAACTACGGCTGGCTGTTGCGCTACATGCATTCGAACGGCGCTTCGATGTTCTTTGTGGCCGTCTACTTGCACATTTTCCGCGGGCTCTATTACGGGTCGTTCAAGGCGCCGCGTGAGGTGCTTTGGTTGCTCGGAATCGTGATCTACCTGCTCATGATGGCAACGGGGTTCCTCGGCTACACGCTGCCTTGGGGTCAGATGTCGTTCTGGGGCGCGACCGTGATCACGAACTTCTTCTCGGCGATCCCACTTGTCGGCGAAAGCATTACCCAGTGGCTGTGGGGGTCATTTGCGGTCGACAATACGACGCTGCAACGGTTCTTCTCGCTGCACTATCTCTTGCCGTTCGTGATCGCGGGCGTGGTCGTCCTGCATATTTGGGCGCTGCACGTTCCGGGCAACAACAACCCGCTCGGCATCGACGTGAAGGGGCCGCAGGACACGGTGCCGTTCCATCCGTACTACACGACCAAGGACGGTTTCTGGATTGCTGTCTTCCTGATCGTGTTCAGCTATTTCATCTTCTTCAATCCGAACGCGCTCGGGCACTCGGACAACTATATTCCGGCAAACCGGCTGGCGACGCCCGCCCACATCGTGCCCGAGTGGTACTACCTGCCGCTCTACGCGATCTTGCGGTCGGTGCCGGACAAGTTGATCGGCGTCATCTTGATGTTCACGGCGATCCTCGTTTGGGCGTTGTTGCCGTGGCTCGATACGTCACGCGTACGGTCGAACAACTTCCGCCCGATCATGCGGCAGTTTTTCTGGATCTTGATGGTCGTGATTTTCCTGCTTGGCTATCTGGGTGCGCAGACGGCGGACGACACGAACCTCGTCTTCTTCGGTGTGGAGTTGCCGATCGGGAAGCTGATCCTGTCGCAGCTCCTGACGGCTTACTACTTCCTCCACTTCTTTCTGATCACGCCCGTTGTCGGACTTATGGAGACGCCCAATCCCGTGCCGGAAAGCATCTCGAAGGCGGTGTTGGCGAAGAAGAGCGGCGGCGCTGTCCCCGCGGCGGCAGAGTGATGGGGGCGATCATGAAACTCAAACTCTTGGCCGTACTTGCTTTAGCGCTCGGCTTTGCCGGCAACGCGATGGCGGAAGACGCGCACGCGGTGAAGGCGCCGAAGACTGTCACGTGGACTTGGGAGGGGCCGTTCGGCCACTTCGACCGCCAGCAATTGCAGCGCGGTTATCAGGTCTACAAAGAGGTCTGCGCGGCGTGCCACTCAATGCATTTGATGGCGTTCCGCAATCTGTCGCAACCGGGTGGGCCTGAGTTCACGCTCGCACAAATGAAAGCGATTGCGGCGAGCGTTCAGGTCAACGCGCTTGACGACAAGGGCGAGGAAATCCAGCGGCCGGCGACGGCTGCCGACCGTTTCCCGTCGCCGTTTGCAAACGAGCTCGCGGCGCGCGCCGCAAATAACAACGCCTACCCGCCGGACCTTTCGGTCATCATCAAGGCGCGACCGAATGGGGCGAACTACGTCTACTCGGTGCTCACAGGTTATGCCGAGGCGCCGGCAGGTTTTCAGATGACGCCGGGGTTGAACTACAACGAGTACTTCGCGAACCACCAGATCGCGATGCCGCAGCCGTTGGCCTCGGATGGGCAAGTGACTTACGCGCCTGACGCAGGCAATCCTGCGGCGACGATCGACCAGATGGCGAAAGACGTGGTTGCCTACCTCACTTGGGCGTCGGAGCCCAAGATGGAAGAGCGCAAGGAGCTTGGCGTGAAGGTTATGATCTTCCTCGTCTTGCTGTCGGTGTTGCTGTTCCTCGCCTACCGTCAGCTTTGGAAGGACATCGACCACTGACGACGTTGCAGTCTTGAATTTTCGGGGGCCGGCGCCATATGAGCCGGCCCTTTGTTTTTGGGCACGAGGCGGTTACAACCCCGCCGTCACCTGCGGAGGACTTGGGCGCGATGACCAACACCGTTCTGGGCGTTATTGGCGGCAGCGGGGTTTACGGAATCGACGGGCTTGAGAACCCGCGCTGGGAGCGGGTGCGCTCACCCTGGGGTGAGGCGTCGGACGAGTTGTTGTTCGGCCGGCTCCAAGGCGTCGACATGGTCTTCCTGCCGCGGCACGGACGGGGTCACGTCCACTCACCGACCAGCATCAACTATCGTGCCAATATCGACGTGCTGAAGCGCGTCGGCGTGACCGATGTGATTTCGGTGTCGGCTTGCGGATCGTTCAAGCAAGAACTGCCGCCCGGCATGTTCGTGCTGGCGGATCAGTTCATCGACCGGACGTTTGCGCGCGAGAAATCGTTCTTTGGGCCTGGATTCGTGGCGCATGTCTCGCTGGCTCATCCCGTGTGTCCACGCCTTGTCGGCGCGTTGACGGACGCCGCGAAAGAAGCGTCGATCGAGCATGTCGTGGGCGGCACGTATCTCGCGATGGAAGGGCCGCAGTTCTCGACACTCGCCGAATCCAACCTCTACCGGTCCTGGGGCTGCAGTGTGATTGGCATGACCGCTATGCCGGAAGCGAAGCTTGCGCGCGAGGCAGAGCTTCCATACGCGATTGTCGCCATGGTTACGGATTACGATTGCTGGCATCCGGACCACGATCACGTGACGGTAGAGCAAGTGATCAAGGTGTTGAACGGCAACGCCGAACGGGCGCGGACGTTGCTGAAGCGCGCCGCGCCGAAGCTCGGACCGAAGCGCACGCCGTCGCCACTCAACATCGAGCACACGCTCGACACGGCGCTGATCACGGCGCCGGAGAAGCGCGATCCCGTTCTCTTTGCGAAACTCGATGCGGTCGCCGGCCGCGTTCTCAAGAAGGCTTGAACCTCGATGGACTTCAAATCCGTTATTCGCACGATTCCCGACTATCCGAAGCCCGGCATCATGTTTCGCGACGTGACGACGTTGCTCGGCAACGCGCGCGCGTTTCGCACAACCGTCGACCAGCTTGTGCAGCCTTATGCCGGAACGCGGATCGACAAGGTGGCGGGCATCGAGGCGCGTGGGTTCATTATCGCGGGTGCGGTCGCGCATCAGCTCTCGGTCGGTTTCGTGCCGGTGCGCAAGAAAGGCAAGCTGCCCTGGAAGACGATCGCGCAGACCTACGATCTTGAGTACGGCACCGACACGGTCGAGATTCACGAAGACGCGGTGCAGAAGGGCGAAAACGTGCTGCTTGTCGACGACTTGATCGCGACGGGCGGGACGGCGGAAGCCGCGATCAAGCTCATCGAAAAGGCGGGCGGCAACGTCGTCGGCTGCAGCTTCATCATCGACTTGCCGGAGCTCAAAGGGCGGCGGCGGCTCGAGAAGTTGGGCAAGAAGGTGCTGAGCCTGGTGGAGTTTGAAGGCCATTGAACATTCACGGACGCCACTACCGGACGATTTGGGTCGCGGGTGACGGGTGGTCGGTCGAGGTGATCGACCAGACCAAGCTTCCGTTTGCGTTTGTGACGAAGCGTCTTGCGAGTGCGGATGAGGCGGCCGAGGCGATCAAATCGATGGTCGTGCGCGGCGCGCCGTTGATCGGTGCAACCGGTGCCTACGGTCTTTGCATGGCGTTGCGCCAAGATGCGTCGGATGAGTCGCTGGAGCGCGCGTATGACATGCTCGTCAAGACGCGACCGACCGCGATCAATTTGAAGTGGGCGCTCGATGAGATGATGGCGTCGGTGCGCAATCAACCGAGGGAGCGTCGGGCGGCGGCAGCCTATGCGCGAGCCGCTCAGCTTTGCGACGACGATGTCGCGACAAACGAGGCGATCGGGCGGCACGGCTTGAAGCTAATCGAGAACATCGCTGCGACCAAAAACGGTGCGCCTGTCAATCTGCTCACGCATTGCAATGCCGGGTGGCTTGCTTGCGTCGATTGGGGCACGGCACTCGCGCCGATCTATATGGCACACGACAAAGGCATTGCGATCCACGTTTGGGTGGATGAGACGCGGCCGCGCAATCAGGGTGGATCGCTGACCGCCTACGAATTGGGCGCGCACGGCGTGAAGCATTCGATCATCGCGGACAACGCCGGTGGTCACTACATGCAGCACGGTGACGTCGATCTTTGCATCGTGGGGACGGACCGGACGACCGCGTCCGGCGACGTTGCGAACAAGATCGGGACCTATCTCAAGGCGCTGGCCGCACGCGACAACGGCGTGCCGTTCTATGTGGCGCTGCCGTCGTCGACGATCGACTGGACGATTTCGGATGGCGTAAAGCAGATCGAGATCGAGGAGCGCTCGGGTCGCGAGATCACGCACGTCCAGGGCCGGTCGGCGGCGGGGGACGTGCTGACTGTCGAGTTGACGGCGCCTGGAAGCCCCGCGCGCAATCCAGCGTTCGACGTAACACCTGCGCGGTTGGTCACCGGATTAATCACCGAGCGCGGCATCGCCAAAGCCACGCGTGAAGGGTTGATCAATCTCTTTCCGGAGCGCGCGCGGTGAAACGCACGGCGGTGCGGCGGCGTGTGGCACGCGTGCTTTCGAAGCGCGCGGCCGTGGTCAGCGCGACACCAAATTTGCGCTCCGAAATCGTCGCGGTCGGGCAGCGTATGTCGTCGAGTGGGCTGTCGCCGGGCAAGAGCGGCAACCTCTCGGTCCGTGTCGATGGCGGGATGTTGATTACGCCGACAGGCATTGCCTACACAGAAATGCGCGGTGCGGACATCGTCGAGGTTCGTGCGGACGGGCGCGTCGCGCCGGGTCAGCGAGTGGCGTCAAGCGAGTGGCGTGTGCATCTGGCGATCTACAAGGCTCGGCCCGATGTGGGCGCGATCGTGCACACGCACTCTCTGAACGCCACGGCACTGTCGTGCCTGCATCGCGGAATTCCGGCGTTCCACTATATGGTGGCGGAGTTCGGGGGCGAGAAGGTTGCCTGCGCGCCGTACGCGACTTACGGCAGCGAGGAGCTTGCGCGGTTCGCCATTAAGGCTTTGGGGCTGCGCAGTGCCTGTCTTCTCGCCAACCACGGATCGATCGCCTTGGGTGAGAGCGTTCGGCAGGCGTATGATCGTGCTGCGGCACTTGAGGCGTTGGCTGCGCAGTATGCGCGCGCGATGCAGATTGGGCGGCCGCGGATTTTGTCGGGACGTGAGATGACGCGAGTGATCGAGAAGTTCAAGACCTACGGCAAACAAGCGCCTGTGAAGCCATGAGCGCGGTACTTGTTACGGGTGCAGCAAAGCGGCTTGGGCGGGCCATTGCTCTCAAGCTTGCCGGCGAGGGATATGACGTTGCTATCCACTATCGCTCTAGCAAGGCGGATGCGGAGGCGGTTGCGCGTGAGGTGAAGCAACTCGGACGCCGGGCGATGTTGGTCGAGGGCGAACTCTCGAACGAAGCTGAGGTGGCGACGATCGTGCCGCGGGCGGCGGCTGCGCTCGGACACCTGACGGCGCTGGTGAACAGCGCTTCGGTGTTCGAGGACGACCGCGTTGAGACGGCGACGCGCGCGACTTGGGACAAGCATCTCGATACGAATTTGCGGGCGCCGCTCGTGTTATCGCAGAGTTTCGCCAAGCAACTGCCGGCAGGCGTCAACGGCGGGATCGTCAATATCATCGATCAGCAGGTAGTCAATCTGACACCGCAATTTCTGTCCTATACCGTGTCGAAGGCGGCGTTGTGGACGCTGACGCGAACGTTGGCGCAAGCGTTGGCGCCGCACATCAGAGTCAATGCGGTGGCGCCTGGCCCTTCGTTGAAGGCCGAGCGCCAGTCTCAGGCGAATTTCGATACACACGTGAAGGCAACCTTGCTGCAACGTCCGTCGGAACCGGGAGACATTGCGGGTGCAGTCGCCTATCTAATGTCCGCGCCTGCGGTTACGGGGCAGATGATTGTCGTCGACAGCGGCCAGCATCTCGCGTGGTCGCAAGACAAATTCTTCGAGTAAGGCGATGAGCGAACGTCCAAAGATTCAACCTTTGCGAATAGCCGATGCAAAGAGGCGCATCCGGCACGTGTTCGTTCGCGATCTTGAACTCAACGCAAATATTGGCGTCTACCACCGCGAGAAGGGGCAGATGCAGCCTGTGCGGATCAATTTGGATCTGACGGTTGAGGAGACGGACGGCAATATCGACGATAAGCTCGAAAACGTCGTCGATTACGGTGCGGTTGTGGACGGGATCAAAGCGATTCTCGCCGGCGGGCATCTGAACCTGGTCGAGACGCTGGCCGAGAAGGTCGCAACGCATTGCCTTGCGGATAAGCGCGTGAAGGTCGCCCGGGTGCGGATCGAGAAGCTAAAAGTGCTGGCGGAGGCACAGTCCGTGGGCGTCGAAATCGAGCGCGAGGCGGAAGGGTAGGGCGGGGCAGCACGAGTCTCCGCTTGCAGCCGTTGTCTTCGCCACTATCTTGCCCGCCGTGAGTAACGATCAGGACACTGTCGCGACGGATACGCCCGGGCTGATGGCCCAGGGGGCGGCGGTTATTGCCGATTATTTGACGCGGTTGCCGAACGCGCCCGGGGTCTACCGAATGATGGCGGCGAACGGTGACGTTCTGTACGTGGGCAAGGCCGCAAATCTAAAGAAACGGGTCGTCGCTTACACGAAGCCGCTCGACCAGCCGGCGCGAATTGCCAGGATGATCGCGAACACGGCTTCGATGGAGTTCGTGCAGACGCGCTCGGAGGTCGACGCTCTGCTGCTTGAAGCCAATCTGATCAAGCGGCTGAAGCCGCGGTACAATGTGCACCTGCGCGACGACAAGTCGTTTCCGTACATTCTGGTGACGGGCGATCACGTCGCGCCGCAGATTATCAAGCATCGTGGGGCGAAGTCGCGGAAGGGTGAGTATTTCGGGCCGTTCGCGTCGGCCTATTCCGTGACCCGCACTCTGAACACGCTGCAACGGGCATTCTTGCTGCGGAGTTGCACTGACTCCGTCTACGAGAGCCGGACGCGTCCATGTCTGCTGCATCAAATCAAGCGATGCGCAGCGCCGTGTGTCGGAAAGATCGCCATCGAGGATTATCAACACCTTGTCGATCAAGCCGTGGGTTTCCTGCGCGGCAAGAGCCAAGAGGTGAAGGGCGAACTTTCGCGCGATATGGAAGCCGCCGCCGAGGCGCTGGATTTCGAGAAGGCTGCACGTTTGCGCGACCGGATTCGGGCGTTAGCGCATGTTCAGCTGCAGCAAGGGATCAATCCGGAAACGATCGACGAAGCCGATCTATTCGCCGCGTATCAAGACGGCGGGCACACATGCATTCAGGTCTTCTTCTTCCGGTCGGGTCAGAACTGGGGCAATCGCGCCTACTTCCCGAAGCATGATCGTGGCGTCGAGATACCGGAGATTCTCAATAGCTTCCTCGCGCAGTTCTACGACGACCGCGAGCCGCCGAAGGTCGTCATCATCAGCCACGAGTTGGCCGAGCAAGCGTTGCTCGAAGAAGCGCTTTCGCTTAAGGCGGCGCGGCGCGTCGAGGTGTTGGTGCCGCAGCGCGGCGAGAAGCGCGAGGTGATGGCGCAAGCGGTGATGAACGCGCGCGAGTCGTTGGCGCGGCGGATGGCAGAGAGCGCGACGCAGATTCAATTGCTCGAAGGCGTGGCTACGGCGTTTGGTTTCAGCGAGGCGCCGCAGCGAATCGAGGTTTATGACAACAGCCATATCTCCGGCACGAACGCGGTCGGCGCGATGATCGTGGCGGGCCCGGAAGGCTTCATCAAAAACGAGTACCGTAAGTACAACATCAAGAGCGTCGACCTGACCCCGGGCGACGACTACGCGATGATGCGCGAGGTTCTGACGCGGCGGTTCAAGCGGATGATGAAGGAGCAGGACGAACAGGCGGAAGCCGGTGTCTCGTTCGACGAGAAGGCGGGCGATGATGCGGATGAAGCGACCGTGCCCGATCTGGTTCTGATCGACGGTGGCGCCGGCCAGCTCTCGGTCGCGAACGACGTGATGACAACGCTCGGCGTTACCGGTGTGAAGCTCGTTTCGATCGCGAAGGGGCCGGATCGCGATGCGGGCCGCGAGCGATTCTTCATGGTGGGGCGTGAGCCGTTTTACTTGGAGTTCAAGTCGCCTGTGCTGTTCTACCTGCAGCGCCTTCGCGACGAAGCGCATCGCTTTGCGATTGGGACGCATCGGGCCAAGCGCGCGGCGGCGTTGGCGACTTCGCCGCTCGACGAGGTGGACGGGATTGGGCCGTCGCGGAAACGGGCGCTTTTGAACCATTTCGGCTCGGGACGGGCGGTCACGACAGCTGGGCTCTCCGATCTGGAATCGGTTAAGGGTATTTCCAAGGCGATGGCGCGGAAGATCTACGATCACTTCCACGACAAGGGCTGATGCCTGATAGAGTGGCGTTATGGGCGACCATCTTCCTAACTTGCTTACGCTCGCGCGTATTGTGCTGACGCCACTTTTTGTCGCGGCGTTCTGGATCGATATGCCGGTGGGGCGCTGGGTCGTGTTCGGGCTGTTTCTGGTCGCCGCGATCACCGACTATGCGGACGGTTGGGTGGCACGGCGGCGGAACATCGAGTCGCGACTGGGACAGATGCTCGATCCGATCGCCGACAAGCTGCTCATCGCGTCGGCGCTAGTGATGCTCGTCTACACGGACGACATTCGCGGCTGGGTGATCATTCCGGCGTTGATCATTTTGGCGCGCGAAATCCTTGTGTCGGGTATGCGCGAATTCTTGGCGACGATCTCGGTGCAGGTCCCGGTGTCGTCCGTTTCAAAGATGAAGACCGTTCTGCAAGTTGTTGCGATTGCGATGCTGATCGTGGCGCCCGCAATCGAGCATGTGTGGGGTTGGGTGCACCGCGCCGGCATTCTCACATTATGGGCGGCGGCCGTGCTGACGATCTACACTGGCTTTAGCTATGTGCAAGCGAACTTGAGCCACGTGTCCGGCGAGCATGCGCGGCCGCGTCCGAGGACAGCGGAGCGGCCGTCGTGAAGGTGCTCTATTTCGCGTGGTTGCGGCAGAAGGTCGGGCACGGCGAGGAAGCAGTCGATCTACCGGGAACGGTACGTACGATCGGCGATCTTGCCATGTGGCTGGCGGCGCGCGGCGGCGGCTATGCCGATGCGTTCGCCGACATGAAGCGCGTGCGCGCGGCACTCAATCAAGAACACGTCGATTTCACCGCGCCCGTGAAAGCAGGTGACGAGGTTGCATTCTTTCCGCCGGTCACTGGCGGATGACCGTCCGTATTCAGCGTGAGGATTTCGAGCCGGGGACGGAGATTGCGCGCCTGCAGCGGGAAGATGCCGGTGCGATCGTGAGTTTCGTCGGTGTCGTGCGCGGCGAAAGCCATGGCGAGAAGCTCGTCAGTATGACGCTCGAGCACTTCCCTGGCATGACGGAACGCGAGTTGGAGCGCATCGCGAAGGAGGCCCGCTCGCGTTGGTCGCTGCAGGGTGTTTCGGTTGTGCATCGCGTGGGCGAACTCAAGCCCGGTGAGCGAATCGTGCTTGTCGCGACGGCAGCAACACACAGGCGCGCGGCGTTCGAGGCGGCGGAATTCTTGATGGACTATTTGAAGACACAGGCACCGTTTTGGAAGCGCGAGTTGCGCGCATCCGGCGAGCACTGGGTGGAAGCGCGCGGCAGCGACAATGAAGCCGCCGCACGCTGGTCGCGCGACTAGATCGTGTGTTTTCCGCGAACGAAGTTCGAATAGTCGTCCAGCAGCGTGCGGGTGATATTGCCGACCTCGAACTTCCAATCGCCGATCGAGCCGACGGGCGTCACCTCGGCCGCGGAGCCGGTCAAGAAGCACTCGCTGAAGCCGGCGACATCGGACGGCTGAACGTACTGCTCGACGACGTCGATCTGACGTGCGCGGGCGAGGTTCATAACTGTTTGACGGGTGATGCCGTTCAGGAAGCAGTCGGCGTAAGGTGTGATCAGCTTGCCTTCCTTGACGAAGAAAATGTTCGCGCCGGTCGCTTCGGCGACGAGACCACGCCAATCGTACATCATGGCGTCGGCAAAGCCCTTGGCCTCAGCCTCATGCTTTGACAGCGTGCAGATCATGTAGAGGCCTGCTGCCTTCGCCTTCCACGGCGTTGTGTCCGGAGCGGGGCGGCGCCAGCGGGCGATGTCGAGCTTGATGCCTTTGCGCTTGATCTCGGGGTCGAACATCGACGGCCACGGCCAGACAGCTATCGCGACGTGGATTTTCGATTGCTGCGCGCTTACCGACATCTGCTCGCTGCCGCGGAACGCGACGGGGCGCATATAGGCGTCGTTAAGGCCGGCCGCTTCGACCACCTGTTTGCAGGCGTCGTTGATCTGCTGTTCGGTGTAAGGGATCTCGAAACCCATCAGGCGCGCGGATTCGAACAAGCGCGACGTATGCTGTTCGAGCTTGAAGACCTTTTTGTCGTAGACCCGCTGGCCCTCGAACACGCATGAGCCGTAGTGGAGGCCATGGGTGAGAACATGGGTCGTGGCGTCACGCCAGGGCACGAGTTTGCCGTCCAGCCAGATATGGCCGTCGCGGTCGTCGAATGGGATGAGCGCCATCGAAGGCTCCAACGTTGGTTAAGCGCGTTTTCGCCAGTATAGCCGTCCCGCTTGCGAGCGGTACAGGGTGGGCTCTATTGTGAGTCGCATATCTGCCATAACCGATATGCATGACCCTCGACCGGGCACTTTCGATGAAGGCTCAGGCGCCGCTTCTCTACCTGCGCGAAGAAGAACTGACGGACGGCATGGAGCTGTTCTTCTTTGCCGGGCGCAGCATGGCCGATGCGATGGATAAGCGGCTGGAGGAGCTTGCGCTCGGGCATGCGGATTATCGTGCGATGCATTTTGTTGCGCGCCACCCGGGTATGCCCGTTTCGGACTTGCTGAGTATCCTAGGGATCACGAAACAATCGCTCAGCCGGGTTATTCGCGGGCTGACGCAGGGCGGGTATTTGATGCAAAGCGCAGGTGTTTCGGACCGGCGGCAACGGCTGCTCCGCCTGACAGCGAAGGGCCAATCAGTGGAGGGTGAATTGTCCGCCCTCCAGAGGGCGCGGTTCGCCAAGGCCTATCGGGAGGCGGGACCCGAAGCCGTGGCCGGGTTTCGGCAGGTGCTGGGCGGGCTTCTAGCCGATACGGAGCGGGCGGGCGTGTTGCGCCTGATTGCGAAGCGATGATGAGCGACGTGAAAGAGGCCCCCAACGGCGACGACAAGCTGCACCACCTGCTGATCGTCGACGACGACACGCGTATCCGCACCCTGTTACAGCGCTATTTGAGCGAGGCGGGCTATCGAGTTACCGCCGCGAAAGATGCGAGCGAAGCGCGGCAGTTAATGACAAGCCTCGACTTCGACTTCATCGTGCTCGACGTGATGATGCCGGGCGAGGACGGTTTCTCGCTTACGAAGGCCATTCGCGAGACGTCGAATGTTCCGATCCTGCTATTGACTGCGCGCGGAGAGGCCGGCGATCGCATCGAAGGGTTGGAGCGCGGCGCGGACGACTACCTGCCGAAGCCGTTCGAGCCTCGCGAGCTGCTACTCAGGATCGCCACGATCTTGCGACGCGCGGGGCAATCCACGGAAGCCGTGAAGCAGATCATTCAGTTGGGGCTTTGCCGTTTCGATCCCGAGCGTGGTGAGCTTGTGCGCGACGGCAAGCCCGTGAAACTCACATCGGCGGAGTTGCAGTTGATGCGGGTGCTGGCCGCCAATCCGGGGCAAACGTTTACGCGCACCGACCTGTCGCAACGCATGGGCGAGGTTCTTGAGCGCACGGTCGACGTGCAGATTACGCGGCTGCGGCGCAAGATCGAGAACGATCCGAAGTTGCCGCTGTATCTGCAGACCGTCCGTGGTATCGGCTATGTGCTGATGCCTGATCGCGTGGGGTAGGGCGATGCCGCGCGGATGGTTTCGCCGTTCAATGCCGCGCGGGTTGTTCGGGCGCTCGCTCGTCATCATTGTGATGCCGGTTGTCGTTCTGCAAGCCGTCGTCACCTATTTGCTGTTCGACCGGCAGTGGGACGCCGTGACGACGCGCATCTCGCGCGGCGTTGCCGCGCAAATCGCGCTTTTCGTGCAGAGCTACGAGACGTTGGGGCCGGAGAAATTTGCCACCGAAGCGGCGCGGATTAAGGAAACGTCTTTCGGATTGGCACCGGTTGTTCAGTCGGGGGAGAAGATTCCAGATACAGAATCCCCTGCTTACGAGGTGCTGAAGCAGACCTTTACGCGCGAGCTTGCCAAGATCACTGGGCGCCCGGTTTGGGTGGATTCGGAGTCGCTTGACGATCAAGTCGATATTCGCATTCAGCTCGACGGGGCCGTGATGCACGTTTTGGCCGACCGCAAACGCGTCATGTCGACGAACACGCATGTGTGGGTGCTGTGGAGCATGGGCACGGCCCTAATCTTGCTTTCGGTCGCGATCCTGTTTCTGCGCAATCAAATACGGCCAATTGAACGCCTGGCTGATGTGGCCGAGGCGTTCGGCAAGGGGCGCGACGTTCCCGACTTCCGGCCCGCGGGGGCTACCGAGGTTCGACGCGCGGGGCTCGCGTTCCTGGACATGAAGGAGCGCATCTCGCGCTTCGTACAGCAGCGGACGGATATGCTTGCCGGCGTCAGCCACGATTTGCGCACACCGCTGACGCGCATGAAGCTTGAGCTCGCAATGATGAAAGACGATCCGTCCTCCCAGGCGCTAAAAGGCGACTTGGAAGAGATGGAGCATATGCTGGAGGAATATCTCGCGTTCGCGCGGGGCCAGGCGGGCGAAGGGGCTGCCGACACCGATATCGGACAGCTGGTGCGCGACGTTGCGACAAGCGCGCAGCGGAAGGTCGGAACGAAAGCGCCGAACAAGACAGTCGAGGTTGCGGTCAATGGCGGTCTTGTCGTCGAAGTGCGACCGAACGCGATGCGCCGCTGCGTGACGAACCTGGTCGAAAATGCTTTGCGTTACGGTACGCGCGCGACGGTTAGCGCAAGCCAGCGCGACGATATGGTCGAGATCGCGGTCGACGACGATGGACCCGGCATTCCGCCCGACCGGCGCGAAGAGGCGTTCCGGCCGTTCCACCGCTTGGAGAGCGGCCGCACGCTGACGCAGGGTGGCGGCGTCGGGTTGGGTCTTGCGATCGCGCGCGATATCGCGCGCGGTCATGGTGGCGAAATCACTTTGGGTGAGAGTAAGCTTGGCGGATTGCGCGCCGTTGTCAGGTTACCGGTATGATCATTGTTGTCGGCAGCATCGTTGCGAAACCGGAAACGTTTGCGGAAGTTCAACGGCTTGGACTCGAGCATACGCGCCGGTCGCGCGGGGAGCCGGGTTGCGTCTCGCATGATATTCACGTCGACTGCGAGAACCCCATGAAACTTACGTTCGTCGAGAAGTGGGCCGACGCGACGTCGCTGCAGGCACACTTCAAAGTTAAAGAGTCGATCGCCTTCGTGATGCGCGCACGCGAGCTCAGCGCGACGCCGCCCACAATCGAGATCTTCGACGCTTCGGCGGCGAAGATCGGCTGAGCGCTATTTCCGGCCGGCGGTGATTTTCTCGGCGAGCTCTTGCATCTCGGCGATCGATTCCTTCGCGCGGTCTTGCATGATTTTGAACGCGTCGCTGTTGGCGTCGATTGCAAGTTCGGCAAGTTCCTTCATGTGCTTCAACGCGCGGCCGACCGTCTTTTCGACCATCTCGGCTTGCTTCTTCGGCAAGTCCTTGCCGTCGTTCGCCTTCATCAGGTCGCCCACGGATTCCTGAATCGCCTGCATCGATTCAGCCATAATCTCGCCTTGGCGGCGCATCATGTTCTGATAGCCCTGTGCCGCTTTTTGGTTCGCTTTGACGAGCGCTTCGAAATTTTTCTTCTGGCTCTCCATCAGCGCGTTGTTGTCGATACCGGGCACCGAGAAGCGGTCCCAAAAGCCCTGATCGAAGTTCGGCCATTTGAAATCGAATTCGGGGAAGGGGCTCTTGCTCGCCATGGGTCTTGTCTCCTTTGGGGAGGGGAAGATGGGCCCGGGCGGGAGCCCGCGTCAATCGGCGTCCGCGGGTTCCTCGGCGCGCACATTTTGCAGGCGTTCGGTCCATTCTTCGATAAGGCGTAGGCGGCGGTCGACGTGCGCCATCGTCTTGGCCAAGTCCTCGCCGTCTTCGAGCCAGACGGCAAGCGTTTCGGCGAGGAGGACGCCGATGCCGCGGGTGATGAGGAACCCTTGCCAGCCTGTCGTGGACAGGCCTGCGCTGTCGGCGATCCAAAACGCACTGCGCACGGTCGCGGGCAGAACGTCGAAGATCGCGCCTGGGTCGCCTTTCGTATCGGCGTGGATGACGGCGATCGCGGGCTTCAACGGCGTCATGGACTCGAAGCAGCCGATGATCGCGTCAAAAGCGCGGTCGCGCGGCGGGATGTTCTCGTCGGGCTCGATGGCGCGTTCCAAGGCCGCGATATCGACGCGCTTGGCGATCAGTTGCAGCAGCGCGCGCTTGTCTGGGCAGAGTTCGTAGAGCGTCGCCTGCGGAATTTTTGCCTTGCGTGCCAACGCCGTCAGCGAAAGCGCCTTCCAGCCGCCTTTTTCGATGGCGGCGAGGGCTGCCGTGACGAGCTTTTCTTCTGGGGAAAGTTTGGTCGCCATGGCGGCAGTTTAGGTGCGTTAGCGGGTTTTGGCGAGTTCGAAGCCACGCGCGTTCGCAGCGGCGATTCCTTCTGCCAACAGGCGCTCGAAGCGAGCGTCGGCCATAAGCACCTTGAGAGCGGCCTCTGTCGTGCCACCGGGGCTGGTGACGGAACGCCGCATGTCGGCGGGTGAAGCCGGGTTGCTCGCGAGCAGCGCGCCTGCGCCTTCGATCGTCTTGCGCGCGAGGGTCGCGGCGACTGCGGGCGACAAGCCGACGCGTTCACCGGCTGCGGCCATCGCTTCGGCGAGCAGGAAGACGTAAGCGGGGCCGGACCCCGATACAGCGGTAACAGCGTTCAGCAGTTCTTCGCCGTTCAACCAGACGAGATCGCCGACGGCTGTCAACAAGCGATCGGCGAGTTTGCGTTGTGCGGCCGTCGTCGAAGGTGTCGCGTAGGCAGCGGTGATGCCTTTGCCGATCGAGGCGGGGAGGTTGGGCATCGCGCGCACGATTGCTTTCGAACCACCGAGCCAGAGGCTCAAGCTTTCGATCTGCGTGCCGGCGGCGATCGAGATGACGACCGCGTTGCGCGCGGCCTTCGCGTAGGCGGGTGCGGTTTGCGACATCATTTGCGGCTTCACGGCGAGGACAATCGCCTCGGGGTTCGTACCGGCCATGAGGTCTTCGTCGATGCCCGTTTTCGCGCCCGATTTGCGGTAGGTGCGCGCGTCGGCTTGTTTCAGGGCTGGGTCGATCAGCAGCAATCGTGGACCCAGTCCCGCGGCGATGAGCCCGCGCGCGATCGCGCCGCCCATGTGGCCGACACCAACGATAACGATGGGGCGGCCGTTTGAGGGCGCTGACTTGGGCGTTAGGCGCTTCCCTGGCACTGGTAGACCACCGCGGCTGCTGCTTCAGCGGCGGACTTACCGGCCCAGATGACGAATTGGAAGGCCGAATAGTAACGGTCGCAGGCTTCGAGCGCTGCGTCGATTAGGCCTTCGCACTGTTCCGGTACGGCCATGGCGCCGCGAAGCAGCAGGCCGTGGCGGAAGATAATCTGGCCGCTGTCGGGCCACATTTCGAAGTGACCGAGCCAGAGCTGCTCGTTGACGATGTTGATGAGCGCTGCGACTTCGGGGCGCTTTTGTTTCGGCACTTTGACCTCGAGTTGCGCGCAGAGCTGCAGCGTTTCGACGTCGTGGCGCCAACTGAACGAAAGGTGGTGATCTTCGCTTTGGCCGGGGAACGAGAGATGCATTTCGTCCTCGCCCGCCCGATCGAACAGCCATTCGTTTTGAACGGCGATTTGCTCCATCAAGTCGAGCGGATTGCCTTGAGTCACTTCGGTATGAGTCTGCAGTGAGCTCATCTCTTGGTTCCAACCTCATCTTGGCCCCCAGAGTCAGCCCGCCGCCGGAGGGTACCGGCGGCGGGATGGCATTTAAGGGCAATTAGCAAGGGTACGCAGGAAGGTGCTCCGGACCTGGAAAACTGACGCTCCAACATTTAGTAGCCCGACGCGAAGCACCTCCCATGACTGGAAGCGTGCACTAAAGGTTGAATCGCGCGCAAGAGTCTGCCCTGTGGGCTGAATCATTCTTCATGTGGACTGTGTTCGGACAGCGAATCCGATTTGGGGATCGCTTGCGGATAGATCGATACGCGACGTGTCAGAAAAGTAATTCGATACGAGTCCTGCGAGTCTTCGACCTCGCACTCAACTCTCGTGGTGTGCCGTTACAGAGCGTATCGGACTCTTGATGGTGAATCGGGGCCGCCTTGACACCATCGAAGCGTCAACAGCAAGTCTCGCGCTGCTGCTGAGGATAAGCGCCGCATGGCGGTCATTCCGTTTCCCGAAATCGATCCGGTGCTCGTTCAGATCGGGCCGATCGCCATCCGCTGGTATGCGCTCTCCTATATCGCGGGGTTGCTCGGCGCGTGGTGGTTCATTCTGCGTTTGATTCGGACGCCGCGGCTGTGGACCGGGGCGCCCTTCAACGGTAAGCCGCAAGCGACGAGCGATCACATCGGCGATCTATTCGTGTGGGCGGCCCTCGGCGTGATCATCGGCGGCCGTCTCGGCTACATCTTGTTCTATGGCCTGATCTACGAGTGGGACAAATTTTCTGCGGAACCCTGGAAGATTTTCTACACGTGGGAGGGCGGGATGTCGTTCCACGGCGGGGCGATCGGCGTTGTGCTTGCAATCATGCTCTTCGCGCGAACCCGGAAGATCGACATGGTTGCCTTGGGCGACCTGGTGGCGGTCGCGGCACCGATCGGTCTCTTTTTTGGTCGGATCGCGAATTTCGTGAACGGCGAGCTGTGGGGAAAAGTCACCGACGTGCCATGGGCAATGGTGTTTCCCGGTGCCGCAATTCGCGCGCCCGACGGTGTGACCATTCTGAGCAACCCGCCGCGCCATCCGAGCCAGCTCTACGAAGCTGGGCTTGAGGGCGCCTTGCTGTTCGCGATTTTGGTCGTAATGATTTATCGCTTCGATGCCTTAAAGCGGCCTGGACTCTGCATCGCCGTCATGTGGGCAGGGTACGGCTTGTTCCGGTGGATCGTCGAGACGTTCTTCCGCGAAAACGCGCATCAGTCGTTGTTCGGCGGAGCCGTCTCGATGGGAAGTGTGCTGTCGCTCCTCATGTTCGCGTTCGCGGCTTTCTTCTTCTGGTATTCGCTTTACCGCAAAGGGCCCGCGCTGCAGACGCCATGAGCGATGTTGCGCAGCATCTGAAAGACCTCATCCGCGCCGACGGTCCGATTTCGGTCGCCGAGTTCATGCGCGTCGTGCTGACCGCGCGCGACGACAGCTATTACCGCCGCGCCGACCCCTTGGGCACGCGGGGCGACTTCGTCACAGCGCCCGAGATATCGCAGATCTTTGGCGAGCTCATTGGCCTTTGGTGCGTCGATGTTTGGCAGAAGCTCGGCGAACCGAAGACGTTCACATTGGTGGAACTGGGGCCGGGACGTGGGACGCTGATGAAGGATGCGCTTAGGGCCGCGCGCATCGTGCCTGCATTCTTGAACGCGGTTTCGGTCGCAATGATTGAGGTCAGCGAAGCGCTGCGGCGGCTGCAGCAAGATGCGCTGCAGCAAGCGGCGGTCGCTACGCACTGGCTCGACCGGTTTGAAGACTTGGACGTGCGTGGGCCTTTGATCGTGGTGGCAAACGAATTCTTCGATGCGCTGCCGATCCGGCAATGGGTGCGCGGCGCTGCCGGTTGGAGCGAACGTTGCGTGGGCCTTGCCGACGATGCGCTGACATTCGGCGCGAGTGGACCTATCGACGCGCGGTTCGTTGCCGAGGCGGTGCGCGGCGCGCCGGTTGGCTCTATCTTCGAAACGTCGCCGGCGCGGTCAGCAATCGCGCGGATGATCGGCGAGGCGATCGCGCGCAATGGCGGCGCAGTGCTGACGATCGACTACGGGTTCGAGGGGCCTGCGGCAGGTGATACTTTGCAAGCTGTGAAGGCGCATGCTTTCGCCGACATCCTTGCGGAACCTGGTCACGCGGATGTGACATCGCATGTGGATTTCGCAGCGCTTCGTGACGCGTTCGTCGACGGCGGCGCGACTGCGCTGCCTTTGACGACCCAGGGCGCGTTTTTGCACCGGTTGGGTGGTGAAGTGCGGGTTCGGGCGTTGAAGCGATCGGCGTCGGTGGCGCAAGCCGATGACCTCGATGCAGCGTACGCCAGGTTGACCGGGGCGGGAGCTATGGGCAGCTTGTTCAAAGTGCTGTGCGCGTATGCGCCGGCGGCGCTTCATCCTGTGGGCTTTTCCGACGCATGAACCCGCTTCAATCGCAGGTGTTGATCGATAAGAGCGTTGCGCACGGATTCTTCGGCCGGCAGGGCGGGGTGTCGGGCGGGATTTACGCGTCATTGAACTGCGGATACGGGTCGGGCGACGACAGCGTCTCGGTCTGCGAGAACCGCACACGCGTTGCGACGTGGTTGGGTACGGACGAACTACAACTGATCACGCTCTATCAAATCCACAGCGCCGACGCTTTGCATGTGACCGCGCCATGGCCGCGGTCGACGCCGCCCAAGGCGGACGCAATGGCGACGACGTTGCGCGGTGTCGCGCTTGGCGTGCTGGCCGCCGACTGTGCGCCGATCTTGCTCGCGGATCATCGCGCCGGCGTGATCGGTTGCGCACATTCGGGATGGAAAGGTTCGGTCGGCGGCGTCGCTGAATCCGTCGTTGCGCTGATGGAGCGCCTCGGCGCTTCGCGTTCGCGCATCCATGCGGCGGTGGGGCCTTGTATCTCGCAGCGCTCGTACGAAGTGGGGTCAGAGTTCGAGGCGCGGTTCGTCGAAGAAGACGCGGGGAATTCGCTGTACTTCGTGCCGTCGCCGCGTGCGGGACATTGGCAGTTCGATCTGCCGGGTTATGTAACGGCGCGTCTCAGAGCCACCGGCATTGGTGCGGTCGAGACGCTCAACATGTGCACGTACGAAGACAATGATAGGTATTTCTCGTACAGGCGCACGACACATCGCGGCGAAACCGACTACGGCCGCAATGTTTCTGCCATCATGTTGAAGCCATGAAGCGTCTTGCCACTCTCATTGCGTTTGCGGTGCTCGCGGCGTGCTCGTCGGTGACGGAGCCGCTGGGCATGGAGGATCCGTTTGCGATCCCGCAGCCGTTCAAAGGCAAAGAGCGCAACGACGACATGATCGCGCAGGCGATCCGCGTTCCGGCGCTTGTCGTTGCGGTGCCGGGCGGGCTTGCGGAAGAGCGGGGTAAAGCGTTGCGCGATCGGGTGGTCGAACTCGCGCAGGCAAGCGACATCCCGGCGCTTAGTTCGGCAAGCGTGCGCGCGTGGTCGCTGAGTGGCGAAGCGGCGCGTATCAGGACCCCGATGAAGCCTGTCACTAAGCGTAACCAGAAGCAGGAGCAGCAACGGGAAGGCGACCAGGGCGTGATCGTTTGGCGCCTCGCCGATCCGGATGGTGCGCAGCGCGCAAAATTCTCGGTCACGTACAAGACCGTGCTGGAGACGCTGGGCGACAGCGACTTGGGAATTGTCGCGCAGGATACGGTGAATGCGCTCGATGCTGCCTTGCTGCGTCCGGACACACAGATTTCGCAGACGATCACGGCGGCGGTGAAGCCGATTGCCTGGGTCGGTGCCGTCAAAGGTGCGCCCGGCGACGGGAACCAAGCGCTGGCGCGCGCGCTCTCGGGTATTCTGCCCTTGAAGGGTGTCGCGCTTGGCGAGACGCAAGCGAAGGCGCAGTGGCAGATCGAGGGCACCATCAAGGTGGTGGCTGGACCGGCAGGCCAAGATGTCGTGACGCTAACGTGGCGCGTGCTCGATGCCAGCGGCAAAGAGGCTGGGAACATCACGCAAGAGAACGCTGTTCCGCGCGGGCGGCTCGCGAAACCCTGGCGCGAGATCGCCGGGTTCGCTGCCGAAGCTGCGGCGGAAGGTATCGCACAGCTTATTCAACAGGTTACAGCCGCCACCCAGGGGTGAGATGCGTTGCCAGGGGGTAAGGGCGTTGCTACAAGCCGCGCGCGCACTCACGCTCGTTCGCTCAAGCCCCTGGATACCGCGACATGAAGCTTCTCGCCGGCAACAGCAACCATCCGCTTGCGAACCAAATCAGCGAATACCTGAAAGTGCCGCTGACCAAGGCGATCGTACGGCGGTTCGCCGACATGGAAGTCTTCGTCGAAATTCAGGAAAACGTGCGCGGGCAGGACATGTTCGTTCTGCAGTCGACGTCGTTTCCGGCGAACGACCATTTGATGGAACTTCTGATCTGCATCGATGCGCTGCGCCGCTCGTCGGCAAAACGCATCACGGCGGTGGTGCCTTACTTCGGCTATGCGCGCCAGGATCGGAAGCCCGGCCCGCGCACGCCAATTTCGGCGAAGCTTGTGGCGAACCTTATCACGATGGCGGGCGCGAGCCGGGTGCTGACGCTGGATCTGCATGCTGGGCAGATTCAAGGTTTCTTCGATATTCCGACGGACAATCTCTACGCTGCACCAATCTTCGAGCATGACATCAAGGAACGCTTCAACGGCGAAGACCTGATGGTCGTGTCGCCGGATGTCGGCGGCGTTGTGCGTGCGCGGCTGCTTGCGCGGCGGATCAATGCGGACCTTGCGATCGTCGACAAGCGGCGCGAGCGGGCGGGGATGTCCGAGGTGATGAACATTATCGGCGACGTGTCGGGGCGGACCTGCATCCTGATCGACGACATCGTCGATTCCGCAGGCACACTCTGCAACGCCGCCGAGGCGTTGATGAACAAGGGTGCGAAGGCCACTTATGCCTACGCCACGCACGGGGTGTTGTCGGGCGGGGCGGTCGCCAGAGTTAAGGGGTCGGCCCTTAAGGGGCTCGTCATCACGGACTCGATCGCCCCGACGGATGCTATCAAGGCCTGCCCCAACATTAAGGTGCTGCCGACGGCCGAGCTTTTGGGTGAGGCGATCCAGAGAATTGCAGAGGAACGCTCGGTTTCGAGCCTGTTCGACTGAGGCATTTCGGCGGTTTGCCTTCCGCCCAGCCATCGGCTACACCCCGCGCCTTCTTCCGATCAGCGGAATGAACAAGATAAGGGGCATTTCCGCCCCTGAAAGGGTTCAGGAGCCATGACAGACTTAGTCACGATTTCAGCAAAAGCACGCACGGGCAACGGCACGGGCGATGCGCGCGCGGTGCGCCGCAACGGCGATATCCCGGGCGTCATTTACGGTTCAGGCATGGAGTCGCGGGCGATCACACTCGCCGTGCGCGACATCGCCAAGCACTTTCAGACCGGCCGTTTCACCTCGACGCTTTTCACGCTCGATATCGAGGGCGAGAAGATGCGCGTGATCCCGCGCGAAGTTCAGGTCGATCCGGTTTCGGAACGTCCGATCCACGCGGACTTCCAGCGCTTGGTCGCAGGCGCACGCATCCGTCTCTTCATTCCGGTGCACTTCAACAATCACGGCGACTCGCCGGGCTTGAAGCGCGGCGGCGTGCTTAACATCGTGCGTCACGAGATCGAATTCTTCTGCCCGTCCGAGCGCATTCCGCAGTTCATCGAAGCGGACCTCAAGGGCATGGATATCGGCGACAGCTTGCACATTTCGCACATCAAGGTGCCTGAAGGTTTGATACCGGTGATCCGCAACCGCGACTTTACGGTCGCGACCGTTGCAGCACCGTCCGCATTCGCGGAAGTGGAGACCAAGGCTGCGACGACCGCGGAAGGCGATGCGGCTGCAGGTGCTGCTCCGGCTGCTGGTGCGGCCCCGGCTGCTGGTGCTGCGGCGCCGGCTGCGGGTGGCAAGGCTGCAGCTCCGGCCGCAGGCGGCAAGGCTGCCGCGGCTCCGGCTGCGGGTGCGAAGGCGGCACCGAAGGCTCCGGCCGCGAAGAAGTAAACGCGATCGCTCAATTGCATTGCGGCGGCCGCCAAATCGAATTGGCGGCCGTTTGCACATGACGGCTTCAGGTGATGTTGCTCATCGTCGGTCTCGGCAATCCGGGCGAGACCTATCAGAACCACCGCCACAATATCGGATTCATGGCGGCGGACGCGATTGCTGAGGCGCATGGCTTTGCGGCTCAGCGTGTGCGCTTTCGCGGCCAAGTGCGCGAAGGCACGCTCAAGGGTAAAGCAAGTTCAGTGAAGGCGCTGATCTTGAAACCTTCGACGTACATGAACGAGAGCGGCACGGCGGTGCAGGACGCCGTCGCGTTTCACAAGATCCCGATCGAACATGTTTGGGTGCTCTACGACGAACTCGATCTCGCCGCGGGGAAGGTGCGTGTAAAGCAAGGTGGCGGAAACGCGGGACATAACGGCCTACGCTCGATCTCGGCGCATGCCGGCAACGAGTATTGGCGGGTACGCATCGGTATCGGGCATCCCGGCGAGAAAGAACGCGTGACGGGCCACGTGCTGGGCAACTTTACGAAGGCCGACCGTGCGTGGCTCGATCCGTTACTCGACGCGGTCGCACAGGCGGCATCGTTCATTGCAGACGGGGATGGACCCGGATTTATGAACAAAGTGACGCTGCTTACGCAGCCGCAGCGCGAACCAAAACCGAAGCCGCCGGAAAAAACAAAGGACTGATACTCATGGGTTTCAAGTGCGGCATTGTCGGGTTGCCGAATGTAGGCAAGTCCACCTTGTTCAATGCGCTGACGCAGACGGCGGCGGCGCAAGCCGCGAACTATCCGTTTTGCACAATCGAGCCGAATGTCGGTGAGGTTGCGGTGCCGGACCCGCGACTCGATACGCTTGCCAGGGTCGGCAAGTCGGCGCAGATCATTCCGACGCGGCTGACGTTTGTGGACATTGCGGGGCTCGTGCGCGGCGCATCGAAGGGTGAGGGGCTTGGCAATCAGTTCCTGTCGCATATTCGCGAAGTGGATGCGGTCGCTTATGTACTGCGTTGCTTTGACGACGGCGACGTGACGCACGTCGAAAACCGTATCGATCCGATGGCGGACGCCGAGACGGTCGAGACCGAGTTGATGCTTGCTGATCTCGAAAGTCTTGAGAAACGCGCGCCTGCGGCCGAGAAGAAGGCGAAGCAAGGCGACAAGGACGCGAAGGTTCAGTTCGAAGTCATGTCCGCGGTGCTGCCGCTGTTGCGCGAAGGCAAACCGGCGCGGTTCGCGAAGGTGAACGACGAACAGCGGCCGGTGTTCGAGATGCTTCAGCTTTTGACTGCCAAGCCGATCGTCTATGTCGCGAATGTCGATGAAGGGTCGGCGGCAACCGGGAATGCGTATTCGAAACGCGTCGAAGAGCGCGCGAAAGCAGAAGGTGCTGCGTTCGTTGTCATCTCGGCAAAAATCGAATCCGAGATTGCACAGTTGGCGGCAGCCGAGCGTGACGACTTTTTGTCCACCTTGGGGCTTGAGGAGCCAGGGTTAAACAGGCTGATCCGCGCGGGGTATTCGCTGTTGCACTTACTTACGTTCTTCACCGTCGGGCCGAAGGAAACACGGGCCTGGACCGTGCATACCGGCGCGCGCGCGCCGCAGGCGGCAGGGGCCATTCACACCGACTTCGAGAAGGGCTTCATCCGCGCGGAAACCATCTCCTTTGACGACTATGTCGCGAACAACGGCGAGGCGGGGGCCAAGGATGCGGGTAAATTCCGCCTGGAAGGCAAGGATTACGTCGTTCAGGACGGTGACGTGATGCACTTCCGCTTCAATACCTGAGCCCAAGATTTACGCTACCCGCAACGAAATTTGCCGATTCACAGGTTGGCGTGGATAATGGCGGCGGGGGAGTTGCCGATATGGCCGTGATGCCAGAGTGCGCCAATTGCGGGACGGCGTTGACCGGGCCTTTTTGCTCGAACTGCGGGCAGAAAGCGTCGGACTATCATCGGCCGATCTGGTGGATCTTCGGCGAATTTTTGGATTCCGTCTTCGGCTACGACTCGCGCACGTTTCGAACGCTTTGGCTTTTGTTCGCCGAGCCGGGCGAATTCACCCGGCGCTACGTTGCGGGACAACGGGCGTCGATGTTGCCGCCGTTCCGGTTGTTCGTGATCGCGTCGGTCGTGTTCTTCCTGACGCTGCAGCTAACCGGTATCGCGATGGTCGCGTTCAAAATGGAGACCATATCGCTCGACAAGCTTCCGCCGGAAGCGGTGGAAGCGCTCAAGAAGAACGACAAGGCGAACGGCCTTACGATTACAGACGACAAGAAGCGTATGGTCGTCTCGATGGATTTCTTCGTTCCGGCGGATCAGGTCGAACACGTCAAGCTGACCGATGAACAACGGCGCACCGTACTAGCCGCCGAAGATGCGCTCAAAGTCGACGCGAAGGACGCCACTGCCGACGAGGCGGGGTGGATGACTTGGATTCAATCCAAAGCGAAACGCGTACAGGAGGGTTACGAGCGTGCGCTCTCAGATCCGATCAAGCTGAATGGGCCTTTGAACGTTTGGCTGCCGCGGTTGATGTTGTTCCTGGTTCCGATATTCGCGCTCCTTCTTGCCGTGATGCATTGGTGGCCGCGGGTCTTCTTCATCGAGCATCTCGTGTTTTCGACGCACATCCACACCGTGGTTTTCGTCGCGCTGTCGCTGCTAACGCTATCGGCCGCGATCCTCGGGGACTCCGGGTTCATGGGAGCCGTCTGGCTGATCTTGGCGATCTATCTTTGGATGGCGATGTACCGGGTCTATGGCCGAAGCTGGTGGCTGACGTCGCTCAAGTTTTTGGCGTTGCTGATGGTTTATTCGGTGATTTTGTCAGTCGGTATGGGCCTGGTCTTCGTTATGGCCCTGTCGGAAGTCTAACTTCCTTACGTGTTTTTCACGCTGTGGAAAGGGTGGCGCAAGCTTCGGTTTGCAATAGTGCTCGTGCGCTGGATGACCACACAGCGAGAAGTCCTCAGCACTCGAAGAAGCCAGGCGCTTTTGCCTCGTGCTTGGTGAACATACAGCCGGTATGCGCAGCTCCCCAGCCGCATACCGGCTTTTTCATTTGTGCCTATTTTTCCTCATTCAGCCAGCGGTTGAAGAACCCCGCCGCTATTGCACCGGCCAGGGGTGCGACCCAGAAGAGCCAAACCTGTTCCAGCGCCCAGCCGGGTGCGAACACGGCTGGACCTAAGCTGCGCGCCGGGTTCACGGAGGTGTTCGTAACCGGGATGCTGATCAAGTGGATCAACGTCAACGCCAAGCCGATTGCGATCGGTGCGAAGCCGGCGGGCGCCTTCTTGCCGGTGACGCCTAGGATGATCAGCAGGAACATGGCCGTGAGCAAAAGCTCGGCAATCGCTCCGGAGACGAGGCTGTAGCCGCCGGGCGAATGCTCGCCGAAGCCGTTCGAGGCAAAGCCTGCTGTCGGATCGAAGCTGGGTGCGCTGACGGCGATCAGATAGAGCATGCCGGCGCCCGAGATGGCGCCCAACACCTGCGAAGCCCAGTAGGGCAAAATCTCGTTCATCGGAAAGCGGCCGCCGGCCCAAAGGCCTGCGGTGACGGCGGGATTGAAATGGCCACCTGAGATATGACCGAAAGCATAGGCTCCGGTGAGGACGGTCAAACCGAACGCGAATGAAACGCCTAAGAGGCCGATACCAACTTGCGGAAATGCGGCTGCTATGACGGCGCTGCCGCAACCGCCGAAGACGAGCCAAAAGGTGCCGATAAACTCGGCAGCCATTTTGCGACCGATGTCCATGGTGTGTTTCCCCTCTAAAGGGCGCCGATTCGCGCCACAGGCGATAGTGTCGGCGAAGCCACAGACGTTGTCGACCGCACGGCTTTGGGCAGGCTTAACGCTTGAGATTTGTTATGGTCGTCAACGGGGGCAATGGTTGGGGAACCGTCGCAGCGTGCTTGGGATTTGGATGATTGTCGCGACGTCGGTGGCGGCGGCTGTGCCGGCCGCACCGAAGACTGCGCCTGCCGCGGTGCAAGCGAAGGTGCAAACCGTTGCGGCGGACACGCGGCTTGAACGGGCTGCAGGCGCGATCGACGACGGGCACTATTCGTTTGCGCTCGATCTCGTGGCCGGCGCTTTGAACGACGGACAACTCTCCGCAACGGATGGCGATTGGGCGGCTTATCTGAAGGCACGCGCACTTGCGGGGCTAGGCAAGGCAGGCGACGCCGAGAAGGTCGTGCGCGAGCGCTACACCGCAAGCCCCAACGGTTACACGTGGGCCTCGCTCGTCGCGATCCTCACGACGAATGGACGATACGACCTCGCTGCTGCTGCGATCCTCGACCTTGAGGAAGAAGATTTCATCATGGTCAACCGCCTGCGCCCGGCGGTTGTGGAGAGCATCGTGTCGTCGCTCGGAGCCGTGCCGCTGCGCGACAGACTGATCGTGCGTTTGGTCGAAGGCCGCTACAGCGGGCCGTCTGCGCAGCGCGTGCCGGACACTTTGCGCCTGCGCTATATCGGCATGCTTCTCAGTCAGCGGCGCGTCGAAGACGCGGCGCGGCAGACGGAGGCGTTGGAGACGCCGTCGATCTTGAGCGTCATTCTGACGGACAAAGCGTTTGAACCGCTTTGGGAACATCCGGGCGTGCGTGCATTGATGGCGCCAGGCGCGCTGGTCGCACGCGTCGAGCGCGGTTTGCAGCTGCAGCTGGAACAAGCGTCTCTGACGTCAACGGATTGGTTGAACGTGATGCGGTCGCTTCGCGTTATCGGCAAGGCCGACGAAGCGGTGCGGCTCGGGCTCCACGCCGTCGAACAGGCGCGTCGGGAAAAGAAGGCTGCGGGGCCGGCGCTTCGGCTCGAGATTGCCAATGCGTACGCGGATTTGGGACAGGCGTGGGCGGCGCGACGTACGGCGCGGGCGCTGTTGAAGGAAGAGCCGTCGCTTTCGATCGCGCTTCGTGTTGCGATCGCGCAGGTGTTGGACGTGACGGGCGACGACGACGGCGCGTTGCAGTTGTTGGGCACGCTGGAAGGCGAGGCGCGCACGCCGGCTGTGCTGAAAGCGACGGTATGTGCCGCGCACGATATCGGGCGGACTGCGAAGCGTGACGAGGCGCTCGCGGCGCTCGACGCAATAAAGGATCAAGCCCCGGCGGAGTCGTTCGACGCGTTTGTTTGCACGGGCCAGAAGGATAAGGCCGCGGCAGTTTTGGCTGCGATGTTCGCGAAGCCGGAGCTGCGCGCTTCCGCGATTATGTTGGCGCAGCTCTATGCCGATCCGATCAAGCCCGTCGCCAATCAAAGCGACATGCGCTACCGGATGCGGGCGCTCGTCGCGACAGCGGCGGTGCAGGAGGCGATCAAGCCCTATGCGCGCTCGATCCCTTTGCCATTTACGATCGCCAATTCGCGGGGGCTTTAGCGGCCGCGCGGCGCGAAATTGACGCGGCGCGTTTCCTTTATGCCGCTTGCGGTGAGGTTGCCTTCGACCAGCTCGTAGCCCATTAGCGCCAGCGTGCGGTCCCGCAAGAAGATCGGCCTGGCATTGCCGTACCAATCGACGCACGACGCCTGGCATTGATCGTCGACCACGTGTCCGTCGTCGGCGAAAAGTTCGCCCAGCGGCGCGAAACGGCGGTCTGCCCTACGCAAGAATGTGATCGCAGCCGAGCTTTCGATCAGTTGGCTTGCGCCCGGCCGTGCGGCGCGCGCGACAGGCAGGGCCAGGAACCCGTCGTCGGCGGTGCCGCCACCGGACGGCTTGAAGAAGAATCCGTGGCTGCGGGTTTCGCCTTGGGCGGCGCGCTCCAGCGTGTAGCGGTCGCCGATCACCGGCGATTGCGGGGCGGTGAGTTCGACGGCTTGAAAATGCAAGTCGTTGGCGTCGGCGCCGACGACGACGGCGTTGCGACCAAGCGCTTCGATGCGATCGACGCCGTGCTTGAGTTCGAAGCGCGCCGCCTCGCCACCGCGGACCGGCGCCACGAACAGCAACGAGCTGAAATCCTGCGGGCGCCCCCAACTGTTTCCGGTGCCATAGAGGACGTAGTCGCCGACGAACCGGTTCTGCATCGTGTAGTAGCTGTCGCGGCTTGGTGACGGCAGTTTGCGGTAATAGGCCTGGCGGGCGTCGTCGTCGCCGTCACCGAACGCGTAGAGTGGCAGACGAAGCAGCGCTACCGATCCGCTCGAGAACTCAGGATTCCACATCGCGTCGCCGCCGCCGTCGCTGCGCACGAGCACGTTCAACATGCCCTCGTTCCAATCTTCGCGGAACGAGAATTGGTCGACGGGGTTGCCGCGCGTGCCGATAGCCGAGGGGCGTCCACCGCGCAGCGGCATGCGGTAGAGCATGGCCGACGGGCTCTTGCCGCTCTCTTCCGCGTAATAGCGATTGTTGCCCACCCAGACATAGACCGCGTTTCCGGAGACGTAGAACGTGCGGCTGTACGAGCCCAGTACGGCTTGCGCATTGCACTGCAAGACGACTGCCTCAAGATTGCATGAGGTCACCGTGTGCAACGTATCGATGTCGGCGTTGTGAGGGTCGCGCAGATTTTCGGGTAGATAGATTTGGCGCGCGCCGACGATGCGGCTGAACGGGCGCTTTGCGTCGCCGGTCCAGCGGCGTACGCCGGGCATCCAATCGAACGTGGCGGTGGGGCCGTACGGCAGGCTGAGCGGGGAGTAGACGATCAACGTCGATCCGATCAGGCGCGAAGCGTAGTTGCGCGACGAGTAGTAATCGTTCGAGCGCAAGTGATAGGCGTCTTCGAAGTCGAGGTTGCCGCTCGCGTCGATGCGGAAGCGATTAATCTCCGTGCCGCCGCGCGCATAGCTGTAGCCGATCACAATGACGCGGTTTCCAGCGACAAGCATCTCGTCGTACCAGGCGCCTTGACCGCTGGTGCCCGGCGGGAACGCGTCGATCGTATCGATGGGTTTGAGGTCGCCGCGACCGGTCGAGACCGTGAACAGGCGGCCACGGCGCAGGATGACAATCGTGTCGCCGTGCATCTTGACGATGCCGCCTTCGTCGACACCCGCCTCTTGTGTGTTCGTGATGCTTTCACCGGTCGCTGGCGCACCTGCCGCATCGGCGGGAGCAGCGGCCATCGGCGCTGGCGGCGGGGCGGGCGGTGGAACGACAGAGTAATTGTTTTTCATTTTGGGCTGCCGGCGTCCACGTCGTGTCCGTTCCAGATAGCGCTTGAGCTGTCGGTCCGAAACGAACGGCGTCATCGTGTTGTGGGGCGCCGTTCGCACCTGCTCGGCGGAGGCTGTCGGCGCGATGGCCGTGGGACCAAAGGCGCAGGCCATCGCCAGCGTGGCGCCGAACGCCGCGCCGCGCAATCTTCCGCCGAGCAATTTCATACTTCCTCCGGTTATTTCCAGCCGCAGCTTTGGCCTTGGTTTTGTTCTTTGAGGTAGCCCATCAGCGGCGTGAAATATTCGATCAACGCCGAGCCATCCATCTGCTTGCCGCCGGTTAGTTTCTGCAGCGTTTCCGGCCAAGGCTTGGAAGCACCCGCCTGAAGCATGGCCATGTATTTCGCACCGGCTTCTTTGTTGCCGTAGATGTCGCACTCGTTCAGCGGCCCCTTGAAGCCCGCCGCTTCGCAAAGCGCCTTTTGGAATTGGAACTGCAGGATGAACGAGAGGAAGTAGCGCGTGTACGGCGTGTTGCCCGGGATGTGGTACTTCGCACCCGGATCGAAGTCTTCTTCGGTGCGCGCGACCGGTGCCGAGACGCCTTGATACTCTTCGCGCAGCTTCCACCAACCGGCGTTGTACTGGTCGGGCTTGATTTCGCCAGAGAAGACCTTCCAACGCCACTGATCGACGAGCTTGCCCCATGGCAGGAATACGATCTTGTCGAGCGCCCATTTCATTTGCGAGTTGATGACGGCTTTCGGATCCAGCTTCTGCGCCGGGACGAGCCCGATCTTGTTCAGGTGCGCCGGTGTCAGGGACAGCGTGATCGTGTCGCCGATCGCTTCGTGGAAGCCGTCATGGGCTGCGCCTTGGAACATCGGCGGCAGGGGGTTGTACATCAGGTCGTAATAGATGTGGCCGAGCTCGTGGTGGATCGTGGTCAGCTGATCTTCCGTGGGCTCAATGCATTGTTTGATGCGCACGTCGCCCGCCATGTTTAGATCCCAGGCGCTGGCATGGCAGACCACATCGCGATCACGCGGACGGGTCAGCATCGACTTCTTCCAGAACGATTCCGGCAGGCTCGGCATCCCGAGCGAGACGTAGAAGTCTTCAGCGGTCCGCGCCATTTTCACCGACATCGCGACGTCGGCTTTGTGGCTCACCTCCGCGAACTCGACCGGCGTCGAGGTCTTTTCGGTCTTGCGCAGTTCGGCGAAAAGCGCCTCGCGTTGTTTCTTCAAGGCCGATGTCACATCGAGGCTCGCGATGCCTTTGTAAGGTTCGACCAGCGGATAGATATTGCTCCACTGTTGAGCCCACATGTTGCCCAGCAAATGCGACGGAATTGTGCCTGTCTTCGGCACGACGGCGTCACCGTATTTCGCGTTCAACTTTGTGCGGACGTAGCAGTGCAGCTCGTTGTAGAGCGGCTTTACTTGCGCCCACAGACGTTCGGTCTCGGCCGAGAATTCCGCCGGGGTCATATCGTAGCCGCTGCGCCAGACCTCGCCGGCGTCGGCAAAGCCCATCTCCTTCGCGCCTTGGTTCACGAGTTCGACGAAGCGTTGATAGTCCTTGCGGATAGGCCGCGCGGTTTCTTGCCAACCTTTCCAGGCGGCGGCGCGCGCCGCCGGTGTCTGGTTCGGATCGTCGATAATTTTTTCGATTTCGTCGAGGTTGAGGCAGTCGTTCGGTGTCCGGCACCACTTACCGGCGCCGTAGTTTGCGTCCATCTTCGTCAGGATTTTCGCGAGTTCACCCTGGAGCGCGGTGTCGCTTGGTGAGGGCGCGCTGACATTCTTGAGCAGCATAATCGCGCGCGCGGTGTCGGCGCTCATACCTTCGACGCCGTTGAAGCGCTTCGACTCTTCGATACGGCGCGACTGCCAGTTCAGGTATTCTTCGTTCGCGCGCGAATTGATGAGCTGCGAGTCGTCGGTGATATAGGTCTGTTGCAGCCAGGCGGCTGCTTGCCAATAAGGCGCCATTTTGCGGATGTCGTCGTTCAGATCGGCAACAAACTTGTCGGCGTCGGCCGCTGTCGCTTTACCGCCTGCGGCCGTCTTCTGATCCGATCCGCCGCAGCCGGCGAGAGCGATTGCGCACCCAAGCATGAGTGCAGCGCGAAACGTCTTCATGTGAGGAACCCCTTGGCTGATTTTCCTGGCCCGTGGATAGCACGGTGGCTCCGGTCAGCGCGAGAGACCCCCCATGGGGACGAAGCCGCTTGTCCCCGCAACCCTGGACAACCAGGCGGAGACGGCTGGGTATTTCTTCAGGTCGAAGCCGCCTTCTTCGGCGCAGTGGGTGTAGGCGTAGAGGGCGATGTCGGCGAGGGAGTAGGCTTGGCCAACGAACCAATCCTGTTTTTTCAATTGGCCTTCCATGACGCCCAATGCGGCGTTGCCCTTCGCGTGCCATTCGGGGATCAAATGTTCCTTCTGGCGCAGTTGTTCCTTCGACACGAAGGCCATCCAAAAGCGGGCGACGGCGATGTAGGGCTCGTGGCTGTATTGCTCGAAGAACATCCACTGCAGCATTTGGGCGCGGGCGAACTTGTCGACCGGGATCAAGGGTGAGCCTTCCGCCAGATACCAGATAATCGCGTTCGATTCGGGCAGGTGGCGGCCATCATCGAACTCTAAGGTCGGCACGCGACCGTTCGGGTTCTTGGCCAGAAAGTCCGGTTTGCGCGTCAGGCCTTCAGTGACGTCGATGTCGACCGTCTTCAGCGGAATACCCAGATGGGCGGCGGTCAGGACAGCCTTGTAGCAATTGCCGGAGCGGGGATCTTGGTAAAGCGTCAGCATCGGTGGACTCCGCGTGAGGGCGAGGCGACGTTAAGCAGGATTCGGGTGCGTTGGAAAACTTGACCTGCGCGCCGTAGTTCGCAGAATCAATAATTCCGCATCGAACCCACCCGGTCTTTGAACATGAGCATGCCCACGATTGACCAGCTTCGCGCCGAGGCCAAGCGCGGTTCGGCGCCCGCGGCCACCGCGGCTGGGCTGCGTCTCCTTGTCGGACGCGACGCGCCGTTCCAGCCCAAGGAGGGACTCGACCTGCTGTTTTGGGCGGCCGAACGCGAGGACGCCAATGCGCTTTG